>DATBGO010000326.1:0-3563 GCA_036558005.1 Streptosporangiaceae bacterium
GGCAGGGGCCCGTTGCTCACCGAGCGCATCGCGGCCGGCCGGATCGTCGACGGGCACGGCGACCTGCTCGCCGAGGACATCTTCTGCCTCGACGACGGGCCGCGGATCCTGGACTGCCTGGACTTCGACGACCGGCTGCGCTGGCTGGACGAGCTAGATGACGCCGCGTTCCTGGCCATGGACCTGGAGCGGCTGGGCGCTCCCGCGCTGGCGGGGCAGTTCATGGCCGCCTACACGGACTACTCCGGCGACCCGGCACCTGCGTCGCTGCGCCATCACTACGTGGCCTACCGGGCTCGTCCGCGTCAAGATCGCCGGCCTGCGGTTCGCCCAGGGCGACCCGCAGGCAGGCTTCGAGGCGCGCTGGCTGGCCGAAGTGGGGCTGCGGCATCTGCGGGGGGCGCGGTCACCCTGGTCGTGGTCGGCGGGCTGCCAGGCACCGGCAAGTCCGCGCTGGCCGGCGCGGTCGCCGGCCGGCTCGGGTTCACGGTGCTGAACAGCGACCGGATCCGCAAGGAACTGGCCGGGCTGCCCGCCGAGACCAGTGCCCGCGCCCCCTACGGCAGCGGTATCTACACCGCCGGATGGACCGAACGAACCTACCGCGAGCTGCTGCGCCGCGCCGCCGTCCTGCTGGCCCGGGGCGAGTCCGTGATCGCCGACGCGTCCTTCGTCTCCGCGCCGCGGCGGCGGCCGCGGCCGCCGAGGCCGACGCGGACCTGGTTCAGCTGCGCTGCACCGCCGCTACGGACCTGGCGGCTCAGCGGATGGGTGCCCGGACTGAGGAGGTCTCCGACGCGGACCAGGCGATCGCGAGCCAGATGGAGGCCGCCGCGGACCCATGGCCGGATGCGACGGTGATCGACACCGGAAGCGGCGGCACCGCGGGGGTGACCGGCGAATCCGTGGCGCAGGCGCCGCAGGTGACCCGCCCTCACGGCGCCGGGCACGTCTGGCGCCCCACCCGGCCATACATGCTCCGCGGGTAAGAGCAGATCCCATGAACGGCCCCGGGACGGCGGCTGGCCGGCGGACACCTGGCATGCCCGGGCGGCGCCAAGCCTAACCGCCGCCCTCGGCTGGCCGGAACCGGGCAGGACGAGGCAAGTCTCGTACCGGGTGGTGGCCGGCATTGATGGTTCACCGGGCTCGCTGGCCACGCTCCGGCCGGCCGTGGCCTAGGCGCGAGTGCGCCACGCCGCCCTGGAGGTCATGTACGCTGCCCCGGACAACGCCAGCGCGGGCGCGGACTTAGCCTGGCCATCACACCGGGCGCCGTCGCGACCGACGGCGGACTGCTTGTCAGCTTCGAGGTGGGCAACGTCAAAGCACGCGTGTTCATCACCAGCATCAGCTTCGCCATCTACCTGCTCACCCGGCTCGTCGGCCCCGCGCTGCGGGACCCCGCGCTACGACCTCCGCCGGGGCAGGTGGACGCGCCGACGGTGAACAGCAGGACGTCGTGGCCGAGCGCGGTCGGGCCGCGCGAGGTTGTCGATGACCTCCTCGGTCCCGCCGTAGCCGGGCGGCGGGACCGCCATATGTGGTCATGACTTGAGCCCATCAGCGCGTCACGCGGGGTGGCAGGGCCGAAGGTCGGTAAATCGGCGGGCATCGGGACCAGCATCACCGGGACTTCCGCGTCCAGGACGGTCCGCCGCACGGCGGCGGCGCGGCCCGGATCGAGCCGCTGTGACCAGGCCAGCGCGATCATGTCCGCCTGCTCGGTTCCGGCTACCTTCACGACATGCTCGGCCGCGGCACCGCTGCGCAGTTCGAGCCGGGCGCCGGGCAGCGCGCAGTAGCGGGCCAGGAATTCCTGCTCCCACGCCTGGTCGGCGTGAGCATGCTGGTCCCAGAACTTCGGCACGGTCGCGGCGTCGAAGACGTGCAGCACCACCAGTTCGACCCCGCCGCGGGCGAATCGTTCCGCGGCCTCGGCGACGGCAGCCGCGGACCGGGCCGTCCCGTCCAGCGGCAGCAGGACGCGCCGGATCCGCCGTGGTAGCCGCCGCGCCCCGGCGGGCACGAGCACGACCGGCTTGGCTGATTGCTGCGCCACGGGCTGCCACACCGGCCGCGACATCTCATCGCCGGCCAGGACACCGGTCACCGTGCCCGGCTGGTTCAGCGCCCGGATGACCTGCGTGGCCGCACGTCCCGGGCTGAGGTCAGCCGCCAGGCGCAACGGCCGGACCTCGCCGCCGGCCAGCCGGGCGATCACCTCCGCCGTCCGGGTCACCGGCCCGTCATCGCGGTGGCCGAGGACGGCCAGGACCTCCGCCGTGCCTGCTGCTTGCGTCGTGGTCATGCGTGCCTCCTCAGCCGGCCGCCCGGAAGGTGGCGGTGCCCGTCACCGTGCGCGGCGCCTGCCCGGCCAGCGCCACGGCCAGCGGCGCGTCGGCCCATATCTCGGTCCGGTCACCAGCGATGTCCAGCCGCACCTTGCGGCCCAGGCAGCGGAACCGCAGGTGCAGGCCGTCCCAGGCGGCCGGGAGCCGGGGATCGACGGTCAGCACGCCGGCCCGGACACGCACCCCGGCCATGCCGGTCACGACCGCCTGCCAGATGCCGCCGAGGCTGGCCATGTGCAAGCCCGCGCCGGTCATCCCGGTCAGGTCGTCCAGGTCCAGCGCGAGCGCCATCCGCAGCATCTGAAGCGCCTCATCGGGCCGGCCCGCCCGGGCCAGCAGCGACGCGGTGATCGCGGGCGACAGCGACGAGCCGTGCGCGGTCCGCGGATCGTAGTAGTCCAGGTTCGGCCCCAGCGAGCCCGGCATCACCTCGTCCGGGACCAGGTGATGGGCCATGAGCACGTCCGGCTGCTTGATCAGCTGCGACCGGGCGACCCGGTCCCGGCCCAGCAGCAGATCCGCCGCCACCGGCGGGGCGGCCACGTCGCTGATCAGCAGCGGCTCCAGGGCGAAATACCCGGCGAACTGCTCGTACCGCCCCGATGCCGGGTCGTACCCGTCGACGAGCCGCCCGGCCAGCTCCCGCCACCAAGCGGTGTCCGCCGGCGCCGTCCCGGCGCGGTCCGCGGCGTCGGCGCCGGCCCGCAGGTTCCACCGGGCCATCACGTTGGTGAACGCGTTGTCAGTCACCCGCTCGTGGTACTCATCGGGGCCGATCACGTCGCCGATATGGGCCCGGCCCGCGGCGTCCAGGCGGCACCGCGACGCCCAGTACCTGGCCGTCTGGGTCAGCAGCGGCGCCACCGCCGGCGTGCCGAGCCCGGTCCAGCTGGCATAGTGCGCGGCCGCCCAGGCGACGTCCGCGGTGATGTGCTCCTCGAGCCGGCCGGTCAGGACCGGCGTCCTGCGCCCGCCGAGCCGGGCGCTGCGCGGCGTGACGTCCTGGCCGCTGGCGGCGGACTCCCACGGGAAGCGGGCACCGCGCCGCCCGGCGGCCCGGGCCCGGGCCCGGGCGGCATCCAGCCGGCGCAGCCGGTAGCGGATCATCGCGGCGCCGGCGGCGGGGTCCATGGCTGCCACCGCGGGCAGGATGAACACGTCCGCGTCCCAGAACACGTGACCGGAGTATCCGCTGCCGGACAGCCCCCG
>DATBGO010000327.1:0-1941 GCA_036558005.1 Streptosporangiaceae bacterium
GGGCTGGCCGTTGGCCCGGGTCGGCACGAGGTCGAACGTGCGGCCCGCGGCGAACTGGCGGGCGCAGTAGCGGGTCACGTTGTCACGGCCCTCATATCCGAATGGCTCCGGAGGCATAGCGATGAAGACGTCGTCGGTCAGCAGGGCCACCAGCGCACCGAGGTCGGCCGACGCCCACGCGCGGGCGAACATGGCCACGATCGCGTCCTCGGCGGGCGAGCCTGCGGCCGGCGGCGGCTGGTGGCCGGCGGCGGCCGGCCGGCGCTGCAGGCTAGCGCGGGCTCGTTTGAGGGCGCTGTTGACCGATTGGACGGTCACCTCCAGCATGCCGGCTACCTCGCTGGCGTGGAATCCGAGGACGTCGCGCAAGATGAGGACGGCCACCTGGCGTGGCGGAAGCAGCTGCAGGGCGGTCACGAAGGCCAGCGAGATGGCTTCGCTCTGCTCGTAGCGGGCCTCCGGCCCGGGCAGCCGGCCGCCGGCGCCCTCCAGGAACGCGTCGGGAAACGGCTGCAGCCAGACGGGCTCGTCGCGCGGCGTCGGCACGGGCGGTTCGAACTGCGACATATCCCACTCCCTGGCCGGGCGCCGGCTCACTGCGCGGCGCGCGTTCAGGCACCGGTTGGTGGCGATCGTGTACAGCCAGGTGCGCAGCGACGCGCGTTCCTCAGCGAACCCGCCGATGCCCTGCCAGGCAGCCAGCATCGTCTCCTGGACCGCGTCCTCGGCATCAGCGAAGGATCCCAGCATCCGGTAGCAGTGCACCTGCAGCTCCCGCCGGTGCGGCCCGGCCAGCTCCCGAAACGCCTCGCCGTCCCCGGCCCGCGCCCGTGACAGAAGATCGGCTGTCACCATCCTGCGCTCCTTCCTTCCACACCACGTCGTGCCTCCGCCCGGTATATACACCGCCCGGGGCGCGAACTGGGCGGCTCGCGGCCGCCCACTTTCCCGGTCCCGCGGTGTATGCACTACCGACCGCCCGCCGCGCTGGCCGAGGGCTACCAAACCGCCTTCCTGGCTTGCGCCGTGCTGGCCGGGATCGGCACAGCGCTGGAGTTCCTGCTCCCCGGCCGACCGCGGAAGCCGGCGCACGAGCTGCCAGAGCCGGACCCGGCAGCCGATGCCGATGCCGCAGGAGACGTGGTGATCAGGTCAGGAACGAAATGAGCGAACAGCGCACCGATTCTTACCACGCACGCCGCCTGCGGCGGCGATGGCTGACAACACCAATCAGAAGGGGGAGCAGACCATGACCATCAACGATTACCTCGTGAAAGTCGTCCAGGATAATGCCCGGCGGTCCGGCGAACGAGACCGGCTGCTCCTCGAGGCACGACGGGCTCGCAGGGCGCGCCGCCAGCGCCTGGTTCGCGATGCTCCAGCGAGGCGCCGAACCGAAGTGGGAAAGATCGTCGTGAGCCAGAACCTCACGCTCGACGGAGTCATCCATGACCCGGCCGGTGACGAAGGCTTCAGGGCCTGCGGCTGGGTCGGCCTGATCGAGGGCCTGCGGCTGGGTCGGCCTGATCGGAAATAGTAGCCCGGCCCAGTGCTGCGCGCGCTCGGCCTGCACGGATGCCACGGGTCGGTGCCGTGGTAGCGCGCTCATTGCACCCGTTTCCGCGCGATCCCGATGCCCAGCTTCTCGGCCACAGCGCATATAGCCGGCCAGTCCGGCTCGCGAGCGCCCAGTTTCCCGGTGCCGCGGTGTATGCACTACCGACCACGCCGACGATCCGCCCACCCGATCGTGCCGCAGCAGCCGGAAACGACCCTGGAAGGCTGACGATGAAATCAGGCATGCACGGCAAGGCAGCCAGCTGCAGGACGCACGTGAGCAGGACGCTCGCTCGTGTGTTCGCCGGCTGGCGGACGGGCCTGCCGGGGCCTGTCCTCGTTCTTCAGGCTGGGACCGCGGTCAACTACTTCGGCACCGGACTG
>DATBGO010000328.1:0-2531 GCA_036558005.1 Streptosporangiaceae bacterium
GACGCTCTTGGCCCGGGTCATCCCTCCGTAGAAGAAGGCCAGGCCAGGCGTCATGAGCAGGACCAGCGCGGTACTCGCGAGCATCCACGCGGTAGAACCAGTGTCAATCTTCACCCAGGTCTCCTTTGCCTTCCTGCCACCCAGGCTCGGCAACGCGGATTTCGTGGAGTGCCCTGACGGATTTCGCTTCTGTGAAAACAAGGAGCCTTATGTTTCATCTGCGTTTCCGGACTCTGGTTCGGGAGGTGCGCGGCAACTAGGTTGAAGTCAGGGGCTCGAGGAGGACACGATGTCGATCGGCTCGTTTGAGCGGTATCCGCTGTTGTTCGGCCCGTCACCGGTGCACCCGCTGGAACGGCTGTCCGCTCACCTGGGCGGCGCGCCGGTGTGGGCCAAGCGTGAGGACTGCAACTCCGGGATCGCCTACGGCGGCAACAAGACCCGCAAGCTGGAGTACCTGGTCGCCGATGCCCTGGCCCAGGGCTGCGACACGCTGGTGTCGATCGGCGGCGTGCAGTCCAACCACACCCGCCAGGTCGCGGCGGTCGCCGCCCGGGCCGGCCTCACCTGCGTGCTTATCCAGGAAAGCTGGGTGAACTGGCCCGATGCGGTCTACGACAAGGTCGGCAACATCCTGATCAGCCGGCTAGCCGGGGCGGACGTGCGGCTAGTACCCGCCGCGTTCGGCATCGGCTTCAAGAAGAGCTGGGAGCAGACGCTGCGGGAAATCGAGGAATCCGGCGGCCGGCCGTACGCCATCCCGGCCGGCGCATCCGACCATCCCCTGGGCGGCCTGGGCTTCGCCAGCTGGGCGTACGAGGTCGCCGGGCAGGAACGCGAACTCGGCGTGTTCTTCGACACGATCGTGGTGTGCTCGGTGACCGGGAGCACCCAGGCGGGCATGGTGGCCGGCTTCGCCGCGCTGGCCGCCTCCGGCGGCCAGCCGCGCCGCATCATCGGCATCGACGCCTCGGCCAAGCCCGCGGAGACCCGCGACCAGGTCACGCGGATCGCCCGTCATACCGCCCAGCTCATCGGGCTCGAGCGTGAGCTGGACGATGAGGAGATCGAGCTGGACGAGCGCTACCACGCGGGCACCTATGGCATCCCCGACGACGCCACCCTGGACGCGATGCGGCTGGCCGCCCGCACCGAAGGCATGATCACCGACCCGGTCTACGAGGGCAAGTCCATGGCCGGGCTGATCGACCTGATCAGCCGGCGTGAAATCGAGCCCGCCTCCACGGTGCTCTACGCCCACCTCGGCGGCCAGCCCGCGCTCAACGCGTACAGCGCACTGTTCTCGTAGCGTGAGGGGCTGGTTCGCGCCGTTGATGCTGGCCGCCGCGCGGGGTCGGCGACGCCCAGTGCGGTGGTTGCTGCCCGCGCTGGGCATCGCGCTCGCGACGGCGTTTGCCATCGGTGTAGCGGCACAGTCCCAGGTCACCGGCGATCAGGCCGCCCGTTCGGTACTCGCCAAGGCATCAGCCGTGGATACGGAGGTCCGGGTCACCTGGCCGGGACCAGTCAGCCCTGGCGTGGCGGACCAGGCCCGGGCCCTGATACGCGGGCTCGGCCTGGGTTCGCCGACCGAGGTGGTGCTGCTGACCCCGGGACGCCTCAGCGGAGTGGTCGTGCGTCCGGCCGCGATCGCCCCGCTGGACCGGTGGCTTTCCGGCGCCGGGCCGGCTCCGCTGGGGTCCTTGGGTCCCTGCCGTCCGGAACGCTGCCCGATGCTGCTCGTCGGCGGCGGCCCGGTCCCGTCAACCCTGGCTGCCATCGGCGTCCGCATCCAGGTCGCCGGCTCGTCGTCGCTGCGATCGGCGGTCCCCCTCGGGTTCGTACCGTCACCCGCGGATCCCATGCCGGTGCTCGTCACCGGGGACGTCGCTGGACTGGAATCGCTACCGGGACTGAGCGGCCTGTACCGTTCGCGCAGCTGGCAGGCACCGCTCGCGATTACGCGGCTGCGGGCCTGGCAGCTGGCCGGCGCCGAGGACCGGCTGGCCCGCTCGCAGGCTCGCCTGCTGCTGAGCGGGAGCCAGTTCAGCCTGAGCGCGCCGTTCACCGCACTGGATGAAGCACGCGCCCAGGCCAGCCTGGCGCCGCAGCGGCTGCTGCTCGCGGGCGGCGGCACGATCGTGGCGCTGGCGCTGTTCATCGTCCTCGCCGGCGGCGGGCTTCGCCGCGACCAGCAGGCTGAGCTGGACCGGTTCCGCAACGCGGGTGCCCGGACGCGCCACTGCTTCCTGTTCGTCGCGGTGGAGTCCGGGTGGCTGTGCGCAGCCGCGCTGGGCGTGGGCGCGGCGCTGGGTACCGGGGCCGCGGCGCTGCTGGCGAGGAGTGAAGGAGAGCCAGCCGGCGCGATCCTGACGCACAGCGTGATCACCCCCGCGGGGGTGATCACGCTGGGCATCGGGTGGCTGGCGGCCACCGTGCTGCTCGGCGCGCTGGTGCTGGTGCGCAGCGCGAGGCTGATCGACGTGCTAGCGGTCGCGGCGGCGGCCGCCCTGGTAGCGGCGCTGGCCGCG
>DATBGO010000329.1:0-1505 GCA_036558005.1 Streptosporangiaceae bacterium
GGACGGCCAGCCAGCCGGGCCAGCACCGCGGCGGCCTCGGCCGGGGTCAGGGTGTCCAGGCTGACCGCGGCGGCGTCTTCGAGGGCGGCCAGCCGCCGCCGGCTGGTGATCAGCACCAAGCTGCCCGGGGTGCCCGGCAGCAGCGGCCGGACCTGCTCATGCCCGGCCGCGTCATCGAGCACCAGCAAGACCTTCTTCCCGGCCATCTGGTCGCGCCACCGTGCCGCCCGCGCGTCCACGCCCGGCGGGATCTGCGCCGCGGGCACCCCGGCGGTCAGCAGCAAGCTGGCCAGTGCGTCAGCTGGGCTGACCGGCCGCTGCCCGGGGGTGTGGGCGTGCAGCGGCAGAAAGAACTGCCCGTCGGGGAACTGATCGGCGAGCCGGTGGGCGGCGTGCACGGCGAAGGTGGTCTTGCCGATGCCGGCCATCCCGCCGATCGCGTGCACCGACACCACTCCGCCGCCATCGGCTGCGGCCGCCTCGGCCCACTGGGCTATCAGCTGGCCGAGCTCGTCCTGGCGGCCGGTGAAGGCGGCGATGTCGCGCGGCAGCGTCCGGCTGGCCGCCGCCGCCGACCCCGCGCCGGCCTCTGGCGCCGCGGCCGCCAGTGCCTCGGCTGCGGGTGCCCGCCCCCGGGCCGCCGCGACGAACAGCTCGCGCGCCTGTCCGTCCAGGTCCAGCGCCCCGGCCAGCAGCACCGCGGTGTCCTTGCGGGCGGTGGCGTTGATCCCGCGCTCCAGGTCGCTGATCGCCCGCTGGCTCACCTGCGCGGCCGCGGCCAGCTCGTCTTGGGTCAGCCCGGCATCGACCCTTAGCTGCCGCAGCAGCCCGCCGAACCTCAGCCCGGCCTGCTCTGCCGCCGGCTCATCGTCCACTGGCCCGTTGCCCCTCCGCCCGCCCGGCGCCAGCACCACCCGGTTCCGGCGCCGGCCCCGGCCTCACCGCTCAGCCTAATCCTGTGCCTGTCCTGTGCCCGGCTACGTATGGTGACCACCCGCCGCGGCCGGTGACAGTGGAGCACAACAACCAGCCCGCCACCACCGGGAAAGGGAGAAGGCCCGCCATGTACCAGCTCACCCAGCTCGCCGCCGACCGGCACCACGAGCGGCTCGCGGCCGCCGCCCAGCAGCGCCCCGCGCAGCGCGCGCTCGCGCTGGCCCGGGCCACCCGCCGCGCCGAACGGCGGATGCGCCGCGCCGCCCGCCAGGCCCGGCGGCTGCGCGCCCAGCTCCACGCCCACACCGCCACCGACCAGTGACCGCCGGCCACGGCCGGCCACCCCAAACCCCAGCAACCATCAGGAGGTCACCATGAACCGCACCCGCCGATTCCGGCCCATCCGCCGCCTGGCCAGCATCCTGGCCGCCCAGGCCACCGCCCTGCTGGCCGCCACCGCGACGGCCCCGGCCGCGATCGCCGTCTTGCCACCACCCGAGCCAGGCGGCACCGCTGGGGTGCCACCGCCCCCGGTGCATACCGTCATCACTGGCGGCATGCCCGGCTGG
>DATBGO010000330.1:0-1790 GCA_036558005.1 Streptosporangiaceae bacterium
ACCGGCGACGCCGTTGCGGGCCCGCAACTGCGGCGCACGGCGGCGCCACCCCCGGGGCGCGGCCCGCTGCCCCGGGGCGCCATGACGGCCGCCGACCCAGCCATCGGCCTGGCGGGCGGCCGCCGCCCGCAGCCGCGGCTCGCGCCCGCTCCTGGTGTCCCGGACGGCGGTCCCGGCCATGGCGGCGCCGGCCGCTGCCATGCCGCCGAGCAACCCGGCACCGGCCAGATCCCGGCCTGCCAGGTGCCCTGGTGCGCGCGCACGGGCGGTTGCCCAGCCGCCGTACCCGCTGAACCGGACGACCGCGTACACCACGAAGGGACAGAGCAGGATGTCGTAGACCACCGCGACGGGCAGCACGAGCCGCACCGACTGCCAGGTGATGTCGGGGTCGCCGAAGATCATGCCGGCCAGCGCATACAGAGCCTCGCCGGCGGTGACGCCGAGCACGACCGCGGCGAGCGGCAGCCAGGTCGAACGCTCCAGCGGGCCGCGCAGCCGCCCGCACCCGTAGCCGACCACGCAGAACACCAGCGCGCTCAGGCCCAGCAGGTTGCTGGCGGGCGGCGCCATGTCCAGCGCGAGGCCGGCGCCGAATCCGATCAGCATGCCGTCCATCGGGCCGCTGGCGAGCGCGAGCGTGACCACCAGGACCAGAACCAGGTTGGGCGCCGATCCACCCGGGAGGGGCAGCCGGTCCAGCAGCGCCGTCTGGAGCACCACTGCGACCAGGATGGCTGCGACCGCGAAGATGACCCGCCGCACCTCAGCCGCCGACGCTCGCTGTGGCCGCCGGGCTCGGAGCCTGGCTGGACGGTCCGCCGGACGGCGTCGGCGACGGACTGGGACTGGGCGTAACCGGCCGGGGCGGCAGCACCGAGTCACGCGGGTTGGTCCGCGGCGGCACGATCACGACCCCCACGACACCGAGCGACCGCTCATTGGCGTAGGGCCGGACGAGGGCGAACTTGGTGAGCGAGGCGGCGCTCGCCCGCACCTGCGTGATCACACCCACCGGGACCCCGGGCACATACGGCCGCCCATGCACCGAGCCGAACGTGACCAGCTGCTGCCCCGGCTGGAGCACGGCGCCCGCATCGAAGACCTGCAGCCGCAGCATCGCGGAGCCGGGCCGGGTCCGGCCGGTGCCGGTGACCGCCCCGATCTGCCCGGTGCCGGCCAGCCGCACTCCCACCGTGGACGATGCGTCGGTGGTGAGCAGCACGGTCGACGTGCGCGCCGCTACCGAGGTGACCGTCCCGACCAGACCCCCCCCGTTCAGTACCGTCTCGTCGGGCTTGATGCCGTCGTCACGGCCGGCATCGATGGTGACCGAGCTGTTGTACCCCGGGCCGGCCGCGATCACGTTCGCCGCAACGATCCGGTACCGGCCCCGCCCGGCAAGGACCAGCAGCCGCTGCAGCTGGGCCTCCTGCGCCTTGCTGAGCCGGGCCATGCTCAGTTCCGTGCGCAGCCTGATGAGCTGGCGCTGGAGCCCTTCGATCTTCCCCCGGGAAGCCGACCCGCTGGTGACGTTGCCGAAGAAGCCGGCCACCGGCCGGGCCACCGAGCCCACCAGGCTCTCAGCCGACCCGAAGATGGTCCCGCCGATCCCGCGCAGGCCGCTGATGGGGCCGCCGGCTACGTCCCGCGAGTCGACAGTGATCAGTGCCAGCGCGGCGACCAGGAGCACGCCAAGAATCAGGCGGGTCCGCCGACTGTCGTGCACCGGGCCTCCTCATCCACGCCGCCACCGCGGCTGGCCGCATAACCGTGCGGTCAGCGCCTCG
>DATBGO010000331.1:0-19063 GCA_036558005.1 Streptosporangiaceae bacterium
CGGTGATCGTGTACCACGGGATCAGCTCCCAGCCCATGCGCTCCTTCAGGCCCTGGATCTCGGCCTGGGGGGCGCGCGAAACGAACGCGAGCGTCGTGTCCCGCGCGTTCAGGTGGGCGGGGTGCGCGACCTGGTCGGCGAAGAACGAGCAGCCCGCGCAGGCACGTTCCGGGTAGGCGCCTCCCCCCTGTGGGTACGTGGTGACGTCTGGCGCGTAGAAGGCGCGGTAGAGGATCAGCTGCCGGCGTCCCTCGAACAGGTCGAGAAGGCTCACCAGGCCCTCCGGGCCGCCGAAGCGGTACTCCTTCTCCACCGCCATCCACGGCATCCGGCGGCGCCTGGCGGCCAGCGCATCGCGGGCGCGGGTCAGCTTCTTCTCCTCGACCAGCAGCTCCTCGCGGGCGGCATCCCACTCCTGCGGTGACACGATCGGCGGAGTCTTCATCGTGGCTGTCCTCTCAGCTACTCGTCGACGATGCCGGACAGGCGCCCCCGCGGGCGCGCTTGCGATCCATACAGTCCGTCGCTCGCTCAGCACAGCGGGCTCGAACGAGAGCCAGTATGTCCGGCTCCGATCGTAGGCCGCAGCACGCCGGTCTCCTCGAGCCCGGGCGTCAGCGGTAACCTGCCCCGGGCTGCTCCCGGCAATCCAGATATAGATAGTAGCGACCAGGATGATTCGGGACTATGGACCCTGGATAATGCGCATTTTACTGTAATATTATGCCCGAATGGGGGTTGTGTCTGTAACGGGGGCTGTGCGCACCGGAAATGTGACGGAAGCGGCGGACCGCACGGCGGGACAATGACGGCGGCACGGGGCACCGTGGCGAACCCGGTGCGGCCCGCGCCGCGACCGGGATTGCCCCCGCGACGCCGCCGCGGGCTGCTGGCCGGGCCGCTCTGGCCGTTCCTGCGCCCTTACTCTGGCCAGGTAGCCGTGATAGCGGCGCTGCTGGCGATCCAGGGAGCGGGCAATCTCTACCTGCCCAGGGTGAATGCCGACCTCATCGACAACGGCATTACCGCGGGAGACGCCAGCAATATCTGGGGGACCGGCTGGGTCATGCTCGCGATTACCGTGGGTCAGTGCGTTATCGCTATTTGCGCGCTTTACTGGGCGGCCAGAGCGTCGGCCAATATCGGGAAAGACCTGCGCGCCGCGGTTTATGCCCGGGTGCAGGAGTTCACTTCCGGCGACCTGACCAGATTCGGGGCCGCCTCCCTGATCACCCGCAATACCAATGACGTGCAGCAGGTCCAGCTGTTCACGCAGATGGCGCTGACGCTCCTGGTGCTGGCGCCGATCATCTGCGTCGGCGGCCTGATCGCGGCGGTGCAGCTGAACGCGGCGCTGTCCGCGCTGCTGGCCGTCGCGATCCCGCTGGTCGCGGCGGTCACCGGCTGGCTGGTGATCACGACCACGCCGCTGTTCCGGCTGGTGCAGGCCAGGATCGACCGGATCACCGAGGTGCTGCGCGAGCAGATCACCGGGGTCCGGGTGATCCGGGCGTTCAACCAGGCCCGGGCCGAGCGGCAGCGGCTGCGCGCGGCCAGCGCCGACCTGCTCGACGTCGCGCTCCGGGCGAACCGGGCACTGGTACTGGCCACCCCGGCCCTCACCGCGATCCTGAACCTGGCCTGCGTCGCCGTGCTGTGGTTCGGCGGGATGCAGGTCAGCCGCGGCTCGATGCCCGTCGGCGAGCTGACCGCGTTCCTCAGCTACGTCCTGCAGATCCTGCTGTCGGTCACGATGGCGCTGACCATGGCGATCCTGGCGCCGCGCGCGATCGCCAGCGCGGAGCGGATCTGCCAGGTACTGGCCGCGGTGCCGTCGGTCACCGGCCCGGCCCGGCCGGTGACCCCCGTCCGCACCGGCGAGGTGCGCCTCACCGGCGCCAGCTACCGCTACCCCGGCGGCGGGCAGCCCGCCCTGCGCGACTTGACGCTGGTGCTCGCGCCGGGCACCACCACCGCGATCGTCGGCGGCACCGGCAGCGGTAAGTCCACCCTGCTAGGGCTCATCCCGCGGCTGCTGGAGGCGGCCGGGGGCGAGGTCCGCGTCGACGGCACGGACGTGCGGGCGCAGGACCCGCAGCGGCTGCGGGCGTCGATCGGGCTGGTCCCGCAGGAGGCGTTCTTGTTCCGCGGCTCGGTCGCGACGAACCTGCGGCTGGGGCGGCCCGAGGCCACCGAGGAGGAGCTGTGGGCCGCGCTGCGGGTCGCGCAGGCCAGCGCGTTCGTGGCAGCGCTGCCCGGCGGGCTGGAAACGGCGATAGGAAAGGGCGAGGCCAGCCTGTCCGGCGGCCAGCGGCAGCGGCTGGCGATCGCCCGCGCGGTCTTGCGGCGGCCGCGGATCTACCTGTTCGACGACTGCTTCGCCGCCCTGGACGGGGCCACCGAGGCGCGGCTGCGCGCGGCCCTGGCCGCCGCGACCGCGGGCGCCACCGTGGCGGTCGCCGCGCAGCGGGTCAGCGCGGTGGCCGGCGCCGACCAGATCGTGGTGCTGGATGAGGGGCGGATCGCCGGGACCGGCAGCCACCGGCAGCTGCTGGCCCACTGCGCCGTCTACCGCGAGACCGTCATGGCCCAGGTCGGCGGGGAGGCCATGGCATGATGAGCCGCCCGGCCGCGGGGCGGCTCGCCGACCGCGGCCTGGGCCCCGGCCAGGGCCAGCCGCCGCGGCCCGAGCGGGCGGCCGACCCGGCGGCCACGGCGGCGCGGCTGCTGGCCCGGCTCCGCCGGGAGCGCGGCAGGCTGCTGGTCATCCTCAGCCTGGGGACCGGCTCGGCGGCGTTCACCGTGGCGGGCCCGGCGATGCTCGGGCACGCGACGGACATCGTCTTCACCGGGGTCATCGGCAGCGGGCTGCCCCCGGGCCTGAGCCGGGCGCAGGAACTGGCCCGGCTGCGGGCCGGCGGTCACGCCGGGCTGGCCAGGACGCTGGCCAGGATGGACGTTATCCCCGGGGCCGGGGTCAGCCTCAGCAGGCTCGGCCCGGTGCTCGCGATCGCGGCGCTGCTGTACCTGGCCGCGGCCGGGCTCGGCTGGGCGCAGGGCCACCTGCTGGCGGGCCTGGGCCAGCGCGCGGTCCACCAGCTGCGGGCGGACGTCCAGGACAAGCTCAGCAAGCTGCCGCTGCGCTACTTCGACGCGCACGCGCACGGCGAGATCCTCAGCCGGGTCACCGGCGACATCGACAACCTGGGCACCGCGCTGCAGCAGGGCCTGAGCCAGCTGGTCAGCTCGGTGCTGATGATCGCCGGCGCGGTCAGCATGATGTTCTGGATCTCCGCGATGCTCGCCGCGGCCGCGGTAATCACGATCCCGCTCGCCGTCCTGCTCACGCTGCGGGTCGCCCGCCGCTCGCAGGCGCACTTCGGCGACCAGTGGGACTGGGCCGGCAGCCTCACCGGCCACGTCGAGCAGGCCTTCTCCGGGCACCTGCTGATCCAGGCGTTCGGCCGGCAGGACGCGGCGCGGCGCGAGTTCGACCGGCAGAACCAGAACCTGAGCCGGGCGACGTTCAGCGCCCAGTTCGTCTCCGGGCTCATCCAGCCGGCCATGCAGTTCCTGGCGAACCTGAACTACGTGCTGATCGCGGTGCTCGGCGGGTACCGGGTCGTCACCGGCTCGATGACGCTCGGCGAGGTGCAGGCCTTCATCCACTACTCGCGCCAGTTCACCATGCCGATCACCCAGGTCGCCAGCCAGCTGAGCCTGCTGCAGTCCGGGCTCGCGTCCGCCGAGCGGGTCTTCGCCTTCCTCGACGCCAGCCCGCAGCGCCAGCCCGCCCATTCCGCCCCGCCAGCGCGGCTGGCCCGGGCCGGGCAGCTGACCCGGCCAGGCCGCGGGCCAGGCAGCGGCTGCCGGGTCACGCTGGAGCAGGTGTCGTTCCGCTACCACCACGACCGGCCGCTGATCGAGGGGTTCAGCCTGGACGCCGAGCCGGGCCAGACGGTCGCGATCGTCGGGCCCAGCGGCGCGGGCAAGACCACGATCGTCAACCTGCTGATGCGGTTCTACGAGATCGACTCCGGGCGCATCCTGCTGGACGGCGCCGACTACCGCGACCTGAGCCAGGAAGACGTGCGCGGCCAGTTCGGCCTGGTGCTGCAGGACACCTGGCTGTTCACCGGCACGATCAGGGACAACATCGGCTACGGGAAGCCGGGGGCGACCGCGGCGGAAATCGCGGCGGCGGCCGCCGCGGCGCGGGTCGACCCGCTCGCCGCCGCGCTGCCCGACGGCTACGACACGGTGCTGGCCGCCGGCGCCAGCACCCTGTCCGCCGGGCAGCGCCAGCTGATCACCATCGCCAGGGCCTTCATCGCCGACCCGGCGGTGCTGATCCTGGACGAGGCGACCAGCCACGTGGACGCGCGCACCGAGCTGCTGATCCAGGACTCGATGGCCCGGCTGCGCCGCGGCCGGACCAGCTTCGTGATCGCGCACCGGCTGTCCACCATCCGGCACGCGGACGTGATCGTGGTCATGTCGGCCGGCCAGATCGCCGAGCAGGGCCAGCACGCGGAACTGCTCGCCCGCCGCGGCCTCTACCACGAGCTGTACAGCAGCCAGCTGCAGGCCGCCGCGGGCCGGTCCCGGCTGACCTTGTGCCCTGACATGGCGGCGGGCGGGCGATAGATTCCCACCCATATGACGGCTCAGGCGCAGGCGCACGACTGGGAGGCCATGTGGATGGCGACGTCCGGCATCTGGTGGGACTGCTGCTCGGCACCGAGGACGACTGGCCGCGCGCGTTCGAGTTCCTGCTGGCCGGGCTCGGCCCGGTCGCGGGCACGGACGGCCGCAGGCACCTGTTCAGCACCGAGCGGCTGACCATCGAGCCGTTCTCGCTGCGGTCGCGGCCGCGCACCGACCTGGTCATCGACCGGCTGGCGTACTGGTACTACCACCCGCGCGAGTGGCTCAAGAAAGTCGCGCTGATGGACAACGTGTACCTGCTCAACTCGCCATTCAGCTTCCAGGCGATGGAAAAGCACGCCGCCTACTGCGCGATGCTCCGGCTCGGCCTCAAGATCCCCGAGACCGTGCTGGTGCCGTACAAGAACCCGGTGGACAACGCGAAGTACGCGTTCACCGCGCAGCGCTACAACCGGCCCTTCGACCTGGACGAGCTCGCCGGGCAGGTCGGCTACCCGCTGTACATGAAGCCCTATGACGGCGGCGGCTGGCGCGGCGTCTCGCGCGTCGACAACCCGGCCGACCTGCACCGCTCCTACGATTCATCCGGCGGGATGCTGATGCACCTGCAGGCGGCGGTGGCTGACTACGACGTGTTCGCCAGGGCGCTGTCGATCGGCGCGGAGACGATGGTGATGAAGTTCGACCCGGAAGCGCCGATGCATGAGCGGTACCGGGTGGACCACGGGTTCCTCGGCCCGGCCGCCGGGGCCGAGGCGGTCGCCATCTCCCGGATCGTCAACGCCTTCTTCCGCTGGGAGTTCAACTCCTGCGAGATGCTGGTCAAGGGCGGCGACGTGATCCCGATCGACTACGCCAACGCCTGCCCGGACGTGTCGGTCACCTCGCTGCACTACTACTTCCCCTGGGCGATGCGCGCGCTGGTGAAGTGGACGGTGTTCTGCCTGGCGACCGGCCGCCGGGCCGGGACCGACCTGAGCATGGGCGCCTATTTCGAGATCAGCGACCGGGATGACCTCAGCTACGACGAGAAGATCGACCGGTACCTGAGACTGGCCGACGACTATTTCGCGACGGCGCGGTACCAGGAGTTCTGCGCGGCCCAGTTGCCCGGCATCGACGAGCGGGTGCTGGAGTGGGTCACCGGGCCGGAATTCGACCAGCTGATCGTGGACACCGTCGCGGCGACCTATCCGCAGCACGAGCGGGACTGGTTCGTCGGCCATTTCCGCGGCCTGACCAGCCTGTGGGGCAGGGATGAAAGCGACCGCCTCGCGGCGGCGCCGGGCGGCTGAGGCAGGCCGGTCAGCCGAACGCGGCCGCGACCGGGGCCAGCCGGAGCACGTCCTCGGGCCCGGACAGGTCAGGCAGCGAGACGAACACGGTGCCGACCCCGCGGTCGGCGAGCAGCCGGTACCGGCCGATGTGGTCGCTGGCGGTGCCGGCGTGGTGCCGCGCCGCGAAGTCCGCGGCCTTCGCCCGGCCGCGCAGCGATTCGACGATCGCGGCCGCGTGCTCCCGGTCCCGGCCGATCACCGGCAGGTCCAGCACGGTGACGCGGACCTGGCCGGGATCGCGGCCGGCGGCCGCGCAGTGGGCGCGCAGCACCGCCAGCTTGCGGTCCAGCACGGCCAGGTCCGAGGGCAGGTTGCAGCCATCGGCGAGCCGGGCCGCGATCCGCATCGTCCGCTGCTCGCCCGAGCCGCCGACGATGATCGGCACCGGCCCGGCCGGGCGCGGGTAGCAGGTGGTCTCGGGCAGGCTCACCCGGTCGCCGTCGTAGCGCTTCGTGCCCGGCTGCCACAGCGCCCGCATCGTCTCGATCGCGGACTCCAGCTGATCCAGGCGCGCCGCGGCGGGCGGGAACGGCAGCCCGAACCCGGCGTGCTCGCGACCCCACCAGCCCGCGCCGATGCCGCAGAACGCCCGGCCGCCGGTGAGCGCGTCCAGGGTCGCGACGGTCTTGGCCAGCACCCCGGCAGCGCGCATGGTCACCGGGCTGACCAGCGTGCCGAGCCGCAGCGTGGTCGGCAGGCCAGCCAGCAGGCCGAGCGTCACCCACGGCTCGGGTATCGGCTCCCAGGCGCGGCCCACCTGCGGGATCTGGATCAGGTGATCCATCAGCGCGAGCCCGTCCAGGCCCGCCTCGGCGGCGGCCGTCGCGATCCCGGTCAGCCAGCCCGCCGGGTCATCGCCCCAGCCGAACCTCGATACCTGGAGCACCAGCCCCAGCCGGGCCGGATCGCGGTGCTGCGCTGCCGCCGCGGCGCTGGCGCCCGGGCTGTGGACAGGCTCCAGCCGCGCGCTGTCAGCCCGGACGACCACGTCCCAGCCCTCGTCGGCGATCTGCCCGGCGACGGCGCGCATCCGGCGCACCTGGCCGTCGAGTGCGGGCGCGGGCAGCGGCCTGCCGCGGTCCTGATTGCGCCGCCTGAGTTCCGCCGGGGCTGCTTCGACCAGGACCGCCACGGCGGGCAGCCCGCTGCTCCTGGCCAGCTCCAGGTAGCCGCGCCGCCGCGCGGGGTCCAGCCCGAGGGTGTCGATCACGGTGGTCAGGCCGCGCCGCGCCCTGGCCGCGACGATCTGGTCCAGCAGCGCGAACGCATCGGCCGAGGCGTCCAGGTCATGCTCGCCGCTGCCGACGACCGCGCGCAGCCGGTCGGAGGAGACCACTTCCTGGGCCCGGTACCGCGCCGCCGCCCAGGCGGACTTCCCCGCTCCCGACGGCCCTACCAGGACCACCAGCGCCGGATCAGGCACGATCTGGCTCACGGACCCCAGCGTCCCACACCCCGGCCGGCCCCGTTCTGGCTAGCGTGGGGGAATGCCGCGCAGAGTTGAGATAGCCGCGCACGTGCTCGTGCCCGCGCCGGCCAGCCGCGTCTGGGACCTCGTCACCGACTGGGACCGGCAGCAGGACTGGATGCCGGGGACCCGGGTCAGCGGCGGGCACGGCGCGGGCGCCGAGCTTGTCGCCAGGACCGAGATCGGCCCGGTCGGGTTCAGGGACACCATGGAGATCACCGAGTGGGACCCGCCCCGCCGGTGCGTGATGAAGCACACCGGGCACCTGCTGCGCGGCGAGGGATTGTTCGAGGTGTCGCAGGCCGGCGAGGTCAGCCAGTTCTCCTGGACCGAGCGGCTCCAGTTGCCGTTCGCGGTGCCGCTGCCGCTGCTGTGGTGGCTGCTGCTGCCGGCCGCCCGCTGGGGGATGGCCGCCGCGCTGCGCCGCCTCGCCCGGCTCCTCTGAGCCGGGTCTCTGAGCTGGTCAGGCCGCGTCGGCGAGCCGGGCGAGCACGTCGTCGCGCAGCGCGGCGGCATCGGCGCCGGCCGCCGCCAGCAGCCGCACCGCCGCGTTGTCCCGCTGGTCGATCAGGCCGACGAGCAGGTGCCCGGAGCCGATGTCCCGGTGCCGGAGGCGGACCGCGGCGGTCAGCGCGTGCCGCAGCGAGTCCTTCAGCTCCGGGGCCAGGCGCACGTGGCCGGGCCGGCGTCCCGGCAGCCCGGGCCGGGGGCCACGCTCCAGCGCCCCGGCGCCGAACGACGCCTCGACCGCCCGGCGCACCGTGTCCAGGTCGATGCCCAGCGAGGCCAGCGCGTCGGCGTCCAGCGGGCCCGCGTCCACCGGGCCAGCCGCTGAGCCAGCCCCGGCCGCGATCAGTTCCCGCAGCCGCGCGCTGTCCAGCCCGGCTGCCGCGGCGGCCTGGCCCGCGGTCCCCGGGCGGTCGCTGACCAGGGCGAGCAGCAGGTGCTCACAGCCGATAGCGGGCTGGCCGGCGGTGATCGCCTCCTGCCGGGCCGCGGCGATCGCCTGCCGGGCCTGCGCCGTCATCCCCTCGAACATCAGCCCCTCCTGATCATCGGCCGCGGCCGGGCGCGGCGTACTTCTTGTGCACTGCCTGCTTGCTGACCCCGAGGAAGAACGCGATCTCCTGCCAGGACCAGCCGCGGGCCCGCGCGTTGTCCACCTGCAGCGCTTCCAGCCGCTCGGCCAGCTCCCTGAGCGCCCGCGCGGCCCGCAGCCCTTCCGCCGGGTCGCTGCCGCTCGCCGCCTCGGCCAGCTGAGTTCCCTCGTTCATGCTGTCAACATAGATTGACGTCACGTCAGGTGTCAACTCCAGTTGACTTCGCCGCGTCGCCGGGTGCCGGCCCGCCGGGCTGCCTAGGATGACGGGGATGAGCGAGTCTGAGGCAGGCGGGTTCCCTGTCACCACCGGATTCACGCTGCCCGGCCGGACGATCGAGCGCGACCTCGGGGTCGTCTTCGGCCTGGTGGTGCGCAGCATGGGCCTGGCCAGGTCGGTCGGTGCCGGGTTCAAGGCGCTGCGCCAGGGCGAGGTGACCCAGTACACCGAGCTGCTGGAGGACAGCCGCAGGCACGCGGTCGACCGGCTGATCGAGAACGCCAGGCTGGCGGGCGCGGACGCGGTCGTCGCCATGCGGTTCGACTCATCCGAGATCGGCCAGCAGCTCACTGAAATCGTGGCATACGGCACCGCCGTCACCACCGGGCCCTCGGCCTAGCTGGCCGGAGCCGGCAGGCTGCCCGCCATGCCTTCCGATCCGCCGGGGCCGTCGGCTGGCCGGCCGCGCTCGCTGGCCGGGGACGCGGACCGGGAGCGGCTGCTGAGCCTGCTGCGCGAGCATTACGCACAGGGCAGGTTCGGGCTGGAGGAGTTCAGCCGCCGGGTGGGCGTGGTCCTGGCCGCCGGGTACGCGGACGAGGCCGCCGCGGCCCTGTCCGGCCTTCCGCCGCTGGACCTGCCCGCGGCCGGTCAGCCCGGACCGGGTCAGCCGGCGAGCGGCGGCCGCCGGGGGCGGCCCGGGTGGGGGCGGCGCAGGCACGCCCAGTCGGCCGAGCCGGCTCCTGGCTGGGTGCCGACGCCGGAGCGGTTCCGCGATCCGTCCAGCGGGATGATCATGCGGGTATGGGTCGACCCGGCTGACTTCAGCCGCCACTACGTACCCGATCAATAGCGGCTATGTCACACCGCCGGCCCTGTTTCACCGGCTCCGTCACATAGCCGCCAAACGCGAGCCCGGGACGCCGTCAGTCGCGCGCCGGGGCAGGCCCGGGACGGTTGCTGAGCTGGTCGCGGCCGTGCCGGTAAGGCAGCGCTGGCCCCGCGCTGCTGTTGTTTGCGCAGCAGAGGGCCAGCGCATCCGAATAGCATGCCGCGCCGGCGCGGCATCCAATCCGACATATGTCGAGTTAGGGCGGGGTGCGGGCTGGATATGGCGGCGCTGGCCCCGCGCTGTTGCTGTAAGCGCAGCAGTGGGCCAGCGCATCCGAATGGCGGTGCCGCGTCGGCGGGATACCTAATCCGACATATGTCGAGTTAGGGCGGGGTAGGGGCTGGGCTGGGAGTGCGTGCGGCTGTGGCTAGCTGTCCTGCGATGACGCGGTTGAGTAGAACGCGATCATCGCGTGGATCTCCACGCCCTCGGCGTCAGCCGTCTCCCCGGCCTCGCTCATCTCGTCCACCAGCTTCTGGATCCGGTCCCTGAACTCGGCGGCACGTGGTTGCGGGACGTTGACCTCGGTGAAGCTGAGCAGCGGCTTGCGGTAGGAGTGGGCGGGCGGGTGCTCGGTCGCGGCGAGCTGGTCCTCGGCGTAGGCGGCGAAGAACCGGTCGAAGTAGGCCTCCCACAGCGTGCCGAACACGACCACCGCGTCGTCGGCGGTCTCCCGGTCGTGCAGCAGGCGGCGGCCGAACTGCAGGTCAGCCTGGCAGGCCTGGTAACGCTGCTCCAGGATGCCCGAGACCATCCGGGTCTCCGCGACGCGCACCAGCTCAGCGGCCTCAAGCTGCTTGATGTGCCGGTAGAGCTTGGTCTGCGGCTCACCTAGCTCTGCGGCCAGTTCCTTGACCGACATCACCCGCAGGTGCCCGGCGCCGCCGCGCATCAGCGCGTTGAGCAAGGCGAGCCTGACCGGGTCGGCCAGCGCCTTGAGAGTCTCTGCGTTCCCCACCTTCCGTACGGTCACAGCCTCGGGGCGGGGGCCAGGGCTGGGTGGAAGGGTCTGCGTCACATCTCCCATATTGCCACATACTCATGCCGTTGTAACCGTTCATGTCACCGTAAATGATCATTTACGATAAGTAGCTGAAATTGCACAGCGTAACCTCGGGCCAGCTAGCCGGGCATCCGCCGCGGCCGCCAATTCCGGGCCGGGCCGGGCCCGGCTGGCCCCGGGCGGGACTGGCCTTATGCTCCTGTCATCATTCATGAAGTCGTGAACGATGTCCGGGCGTGACAATAGGAACAATGGCGGGCATTCGGCACTGATTGGCCCGGCTTGCGCTGGCGCCGGCCTTATCGCCGCGCCGCAGCCCGGGTCCTGCCGGTGGTGACCGAGGCCGCGGACCGGGGTCAGGCATGCTGGACAGCGTGGCGGCACACGCGGCGAGGCGGCGGCGGGACATCCTGGTCGCGTTGCTGGCGGTCACGACCGGCTCGGTGGACGCGATCAGCTTCCTGCGCTTCGGCGGGGTGTTCACCAGCGTGATGACCGCGAACATGGTCTTGCTCGGGGTCACGGCCGGCCAGCAGAACGGGGCCAGGGCGCTGCGCACCGGGGTGGCGTTCGCCGGGTACATCCTCAGCGCGCTGGCGGCCAGCCGCTTCAACCGGGAACCGGCTGAGCCTGCCCGGGTCTGGCCGGCCCGGGTGACGGCGACGCTGGCCGCCGAGGCGGTCATCCTGCTCGCTGTCACGGCCGGGTGGGAGGCGGCCGGCGGGCAGCCGCGCGGAGCGGCCCAGCTGTGGCTGCTGGCCGCCGCGGCGGTCGCGATGGGCTTCCAGGCCGCGGCGGTCCGCGCGCTCGGCGAGCCGGGGCTGTCCAGCACCTACCTGACCGGCACGCTGACGTCGGTGCTGGGCAACATCGCGGCCGGCCGGGGGGTGTCCTCGGTCCGGCGCAGCGTCGCGATCCTGGTGCTGCTGGTCGCAGGCGCGGCCGTCAGCAGCGTGCTGGTGCTGCACGCGCCGCGGGTGGTGCCCGCGGTCCCGGTAGCGTTCCTGCTGGCCGTGATCACGGTGGCGGCCAGCTCCCGGTGGCCGGGGAGCGGCGGCCGGCCGTGAGGAGCTAAGCGCGGTCGAACGTCACCCGGTCGCCGGGAGTCAGGTCGATCGAGACCGCCAGCGTCTCGGCGGCGATCCAGTCCCGGTGGGCCAGCAGGTCCTCGTCCGCGGCCGGAAGCGACAGCTTGATCCGGTCGGTCAGCTCCAGGCCGGCTTCCTTGCGCATCGTGTTCACCCGGTGCACCAGGTCGTAGACCCGGCCCTTGCGGGCCAGCTCGTCGTCCAGGGTGGTGTCCAGCGCCACGGTCACCCCGTCGTCGGCGGCCACCGCCCAGCCTGGCTTCTCCAGCCGCTCGACCAGCACCTCGGCTGGCTCCAGCACGTGCCCGGCCGCCTCGAACCGGCCGCCGTCCAGCTCGCTGAAGTCGCCCGCGTCCAGCGCCTTCTTCACCAGCTGCACGTCCTTGCCCAGCCGCGGCGCCAGCACCGGGAAGTTCGGCCGGACCCGCAGGCTGGTGGTCTCGATCCGTTCCACGCTGACCTCGCCGACGCGCAGCTCGTCGGCGATCTCAGGCAGGTCGCCGCCGATCTGCGGCGCGCCCTCGACGATCAGGCGGTGCAGCGGCTGGCGGAGCTTGATCCGGGCGGTGGCCCTGGCCCGGCGGCCGAGGTCCACCACCTGGCGGACCGCCGCCACCTCTTCCAGCAGCTGGCCGTCGATGGCGGCGGGCTCGGGCCAGCCCGCCAGGAACACCGACCGGGGCGCGCCCGGCTGGCTGGCCACGACCAGGACCTGCCAGAGATGTTCGGCCAGGAACGGGATGATGGGCGCGACGACCCGCACCGCCTGGACCAGGCTGTCCCACAGCGCGGCGAGCGCGTCCTGGTCGCCGTTCCAGAACCGCCGCCGGGACCGGCGGATGTACCAGTTCGACAGGTCATCCAGGTAGGCATCGAAGGCGCGCAGCACGTTCACGGTCAGGAACTGCTCGTACCCGGCGGTCGCGTCCGCGACCAGCCTGGCGGTCCTGGCGGCCAGCCACCGGTCCAGCCGCTGCGCGCCAGGGGCCGGGCGGCCCGGTGCCGGGGCGTAGCCGGCGATGTTCGCGTAGCTGACGAAGAACGAGACGCTGTTCCACAAGGTGAGCAGCTTGCGCTGGATCTGGACCCCGGGGCCGAACCCGAACAGCAGGTTCTGGCTGGGCGGCTGCTGGCTGTACTGCCAGCGCATCACGTCGGCGCCCATCCGGGCGAACGCGTCCTCCGCGCTGATCGCGTTCCCCCAGGACCCGTGCATCTCCCGGCCGTGCTCGTCGAGCATCTTCTCGTAGCCGAGCACCTTGCGGTAGGGCGCGCGGCCGGTCAGCGCGACCGACATGAACAGCTGCGAGTAGAACCACAGCCGGATCTGCTCGCGCATCTCCGACACCCAGTCGGCCGGGAACCACTGCTCCCAGTACCCGTGGTCGGGCAGGTCGGCGGTGGTCAGCCCGGCCGCGGCGCCGGTCGCGTAGCCGCCCGCGGCGAACGCCGGGTGCTGCCAGCCCAGGGTGGAGAACGGCACGATGCCCGCGTCCAGCCACACGTCGCCGACCTCGGCGATCCTGGTCACCTCCTGGCCGCAGGACTCGCAGCGGATCCTGACCGCGTCGATCCACGGCCGCCGCAGCTCCTTCAGCCCGGTCAGCGGCGCGGTGGCCCGCCCGGCCAGCTCGGCGCGCGAGCCGATCACGTTCAGCTGCCCGCACTCGCACGGGTAGAACGGCAGCGGCAGCCCGTAGTAGCGGCGCCGGGAGATGTTCCAGTCCGACATGTTGACCAGCCAGTCGTCCATCCGGCTGCCCATGTAGGCGGGAGTCCACTCGACGGTGCGGTTCGCCGCCCGCATCGGCTCCCTGATCTGCTCGACCGAGATGAACCAGTCGTCGGAGACCCGGAAGATCAGCGGCGTGTGGCAGCGCCAGCACTCCGGATAGCGGTGGGTGATCTCGCCGGCGCTGACCAGCAGCGAGTTCTCCCGCAGGTGCCGCACCACCGGGCCGGCGACCTCGGCGGTAGACAGCCCCGCCAGCCAGCCGTACTCGCGGTGGAACCGGCCGGACTCGTCCACCGGCGTCAGCACCGGCAGCCCGTGGGCCTTGCCGAGGTCGAAGTCCTCCGCGCCGCAGCCGGGCGCGATGTGCACGATGCCGGTGCCCTCGGCGAGCGACACCTCGTCCCAGCCGACCACCTGGTGGTCGACCTGCGAGCCGGGCGCCAGGTCGTCGAACGGGCCGCGGTAACGCCAGCCGACCAGCTCCGAGCCCGGCCTGACGTCGGTGAGCGGCCGGCCGTCGGCGCGCTCGACCGCCAGCCAGTCGCCGTTGGCGAGCCGGCCGTACTGCGCGTCAGGGCGGACCGCCGCGGCCACGTTCGCGGGCAGCGTCCACGGCGTCGTGGTCCAGATGACCAGCGCCTCCCCGGGCCGGCCGGTCAGCGGGAAGCGGACCCGCAGCGACGGGTCGGTCCGGTCGACGTAGCTGCCGACCAGCTCGTGCGCGGAGATCGAGGTGCCGCAGCGCGGGCACCACTCGGTCGGCCGGTGGCCGCGGTACAGCCAGCCCCGCTCGTGCACCAGCCGCAGGAACTTCCAGATGTACTCGATGTTGGTGTCGGAGAACGTGTAGTAGTCCCGGCCCCAGTCCATCCACATGCCGAGCCGGACCGAGCCGGCGATCAGGTCGGCCGCGGACTTCTCCACCACCTCACGGCACCTGGCGGCGAACTCGGCCAGCCCGTACTCCTCGATCTCGCGCTTGGAGTTGAGGCCGAGCTCGCGCTCGACGCCGACCTCGATCCACAGCCCCTGGCAGTCGAAGCCGTTCTGGTAACGCTGGTGGTAACCGCGCATGGCCTTGTACCGCTGGAACACGTCCTTCAGCGTCCGGCCCCAGGCGGTGTGCACGCCGAGGGTCTTGTTCGCGGTCACCGGCCCGTCGATGAAGCTGAACCGCGGCCCGCCGGCGTTCTTGTCGCGCAGCTGGCTGAAAATTCGCTCGCGGTCCCAGAACTCCAGGATCGAGCGTTCCAGCGCGTCGGCGTCCGGCTTGTCCGGCAGCGGTGTGAACATGGCCGGGAGTCTACTTCCCCCGCCCTCCCGCCCTGCCCGGCCGCGCGGGCTGCCAGGCCCTGGTGGGGGACAATGACCGCATGCCCGCTGATACCCCGTATGACCAGCAGGCCGCCGGCCTCGACCTGACTCCGCTGCGCGAGCGCTGCACCCGGTTCCTGCACGGGCACGGCCCGGTCCGGGCGGCTGACCTGCTGGCCACCATCCCGCCCGGCACCGAGGTGGACCGGTACGGCGAGGGCGGCGCGGTGGCCGAGCTGGAAGCGCGGGCCTGCGAGCTGCTGGGCAAGCCCGCGGCCGTGTTCGTGCCCAGCGGGACCATGGCCCAGCAGTCGGTGCTGCGGGTGCATGCCGGGCGGCGGCAGGGCAGCACGATCGTCTTCCACCCGATGTGCCACATCGACCGGGAGGAAGGCGACGGCTACCGCCGGCTGCACCAGCTGGCCGGCCGGCCCGCCGGGCACCGGGACCGGCTGCTGACGCTGGCGGACCTGGACGAGATCGCCGAGCCGGTCGCGGCGCTGGTGCTGGAACTGCCGCAGCGCAACATCGGCGGGCAGCAGCCGGGCTGGGCGCAGCTGCGGGAGCAGGTGGACTGGGCCCGCGAGCGGGGCGCGGCGGTGCACCTGGACGGGGCCAGGCTGTGGGAGTCGGCGGCCGGGTACAGCCGGTCCGAGGCTGAGATCGCCGGGCTGTTCGACACCGTGTACGTGTCGTTCTACAAGGGGATCGGGGCGCTGCCCGGCTGCTGCGTGGCCGGTCCCGCGGACGTCATCGCCGAGCTGCGGGAGTGGCGGCGCCGGATGGGCGGCACCCTGTTCGCGATGTGGCCGAACGCGGCGTCGGCGCTGACCTGCCTGGACCGCCGCCGCCCGCTGATGCCGGCCTACCTTCGGCAGGCCCGGCTGATCGCGGCGGCGCTGCGCGGCGTGCCCGGGGTGCGGGTGATCCCTGACCCGCCGCAGGCGCCGATGATGCACCTGCTGCTGCGAAACAGCCGGGAGGGCTTCATCGCCTCGGCCGCCCGGCTGGCCGCGGAGGAGGGCGTGTGGACCTGGCCGCGGCCGGTCCCGACCGCCGACCCCGCGGTGCAGCGGGTGGAACTGGCCGTCGGCGACGCGACCTGCGCGCTATCGGCCGAGCAGGCGCGCGACATGATCGCCGCGCTGGCCGGGCCGGAGCCCTAGTACGACACCACGAGCAGGACGTACGCGACCATCAGCACCAGCCCGAGGGTGCCGATCGTGATCGCGGCGGTGGCCAGGCCCGCCCCCCGCTCGCCGGTCACCGCGATCTGCCTGCGCGCCACCACGCCCGCGGCCAGGCCGCCCAGCATCGGGACGCCCGGGATCAGCGAGCACACCAGCGCGGCGACGGCCAGCGAGTTAACCGGCCGGCGGCCCGGGTAGGGCGGGTAACCCGGCGGCATCGCGGCCGGGTGGAGGGCGGCCGGGGGCGGCGTCAGCGTGCCGAGCGGACCGACCGGCAGGTCGCAGGTCAGGCTGGCCAGCTCCGCGTAGGTCTTCGACCGGTACACCTGCCCGGTTCGTTCCTCGAACTCCTCGCTGGTCAGGCGGCCTTCAGAGAACGCGGCCTTGAGCACGTCGACGGCCCGCTCGCGGTCGGCGGACGAGCAGCGCAGGCGACCATGGGCAGCCATGCCTGCATTGCTGCCCGGCTGGTAGCGGCCTGGCTCCAGCGTCGTGCATCACCCCGCAACGGCCCCGCGTCCTGGTTCCATGATGGCATGGACGGCCAGGTGGCGGCAGCGCGCCGCCGGCCAGCCCGCCGGGCGGGCGGCCGGTGAGCGCGGCCCGCGGCCGGCTGTCACGTTCCTGGCGGCCGCAGCGTCTGGGTTAGCGACGAACACGGACGAGCAGGAGGCGCATCATGGCGAGGATCTCGATGGACCCGCCGCGGGCCCTGTCGTACCGGGTCGCTGCCTGGTACTCCCGGCGGCGCTATCAGGCCACCCTGGACCCGGTGACGGCACTGGCGCGCAACATGCCGGTGTGGCGGTCTTATCTCATGTTCGAGTGGCAGGTCGCACGGTGGCGGCGGGCGAACAGGAAGCTGAAGGACCTGGCGGTGACGGCCACCGCCAGCCAGATCGGCTGCAGCTGGTGCCTGGACTTCGGGTACTGGGAAACGGTCACGAACCACAAGGTGCCCGCGGCGAAGATCCGGGCGGTGCCGGCCTGGCGGGACAGCGACGCCTTCACTGAGCTGGAGCGGCTGGTGCTCAGCTACGCCGAGGCGATGACCGCCACCCCGCCGGCGGTGAGCGACGAACTGGTGGCCAGCCTGCGCGAGCACCTCACCGAGGCGCAACTGGTCGAGCTCACCG
This sequence comes from Streptosporangiaceae bacterium, assembly GCA_036558005.1. Classification (GTDB taxonomy): domain Bacteria; phylum Actinomycetota; class Actinomycetes; order Streptosporangiales; family Streptosporangiaceae; genus DATBGO01. The sequence goes on from DATBGO010000331.1 coordinate 17,151, forward strand.
CGGTCATCGCGGTGGAGAACCTGCGGTCGCGGATGAACGCGGCGCTGGGCCTGACCGCGCAGGGCTTCAGGGACCGGTGCCAGATCGAGGCGGCCGGCCGGTGACCACGCCCAGTCCCGTGGCCGGCATCTTCGAGCAGCACCGTGACCTGCTCTTCGCGGTGGCTTACCGGATGCTCGGCACGGTCGCCGACGCCGAGGACGCGGTCCAGGACAGCTGGCTGCGGTGGTCGGCGGCGGCCAGGGACGAGGTGGCCGACCCGAAGGCGTACCTGATCCGCGTCGTCACGAACGGCTCGCTGGACCGGCTGCGGTCGGCCCGGGCGCGGCGCGAGGCCTACGTCGGGCCCTGGCTGCCCGAGCCGGTGCTGACCGGGCCCGGCGTCGCCGACCGGGCGGAGCTAGCCGAATCGGTGTCGCTGGCGATGCTGGTCGTGCTGGAATCGCTGACCCCGGAGGAACGGGCGGTCTTCGTGCTGCGCGAGGTGTTCGGCTTCAGCCACGCCGAGATCGCCTCGTCGCTGGGCAAGTCCGAGCCCGGAGTGCGCCAGCTCGCCCACCGGGCCCGCGAGCACGTCCAGGCCCGCAGGCCCCGGTTCGAGGTGGACCGCGGCCAGCAGCAGGAGGTGACCAGGCGGTTCCTCGCTGCCGCGATGGGCGGTGACCTGGACGGCCTGCTCGCGGTGCTGGCGCCGGACGTGGTGCTGGTCAGTGACGGCGGCGGCAAGGCCAGGGCGGCGATCCGCCCGATCACCGGCGCGGACAAGGTGGCGCGGTTCATCCGCGGCATCGTCGGGCGGCCCTACGACGGCCACCAGGTCCGCGACATCACCAGGTCGAGGGCGGCGATCAACGGCAGTCCCGGGGTGGTGCTCACGGCCGCCGGGCAGGTGCTGGCCGCGGTCACCGTGACGGTGGCCGGGGACCGGGTCACCGCGCTCCAGCTCGTGGTCAATCCGGACAAGCTGCGGGCCATCTCGGCGGGCCGGGAGCTGCCGATGTAGCCGGCCAGGGGCCCCGGCATCCGTTGTGGCAAGGCGTATGCAAAGCGGTACGGGATGTATTCCCGTTACGCACGGTAAGTGATAAGGGTCATATTGGGAGTGAAAGGGGATGCCAGCGGGACACGGGGGACGTTACACAGAGTGATCCCCATCCGGGACACGGCGCACCCCCACCAGCACGGCGCCGGTCTCGTGCCCCAGCGGCCGCCCCCAGGCCGCCGTGCAGGCGCACGGCAGCCCATGTACCAGGGACGGGATTGCCGGTCTCCCCGGACCGGTCCTGCCCAGGGCCGCGACGGGCAGCGCCCCCGAACAACCACATATTCGCCCTCCGGCCGCGCCCCCCAGCGATGGCCGGGCGATGGGGAACACGCAGAAAGTTGCGACCGTGCACGCACCCGCACGGCTGGCTGCCCTGCGCGCCAGCTCCCCCCGTAACAGTGTTCTGCCCGTTACCTTCTTCCATGCGACGATCCAGGCCGTCATCGGCGTTTTCCTGACGGTTTCAGGCACGCTGCGTGATCGCGTGCCTCAGCTGGCCCAGATTACCCGCAGTGACCGGATCTACCGGGCCCTCCGGCCGTTCGCGGCCCGGACCGGCCGGTTGCTGCCGGCCCGGGCCAGGATCCCTGCCGTGCTGGCCGGCCTGGCCGCGGCCGCCGTGGCGATCGCCGCGCTGGCAGCCAGCGCGGGCGGCGCGGGCGGGGCGGTGCCCGCCGCCGCGCGGCCCGCCGCGGTCCCGGCACGCGCGGCCGGGAGCACCGGTCACGGTGCCCTGTCACCGCGGCGGCCTGCCACCACGGTCGCCGCGGCACACCACAGCGCGGTGACGGTGACTCACCACCAGCCGGCCAGGCCGGCCGCCGCGCACCAGGTGAAGCACCCGGTGAAGCACCCGGTCAAGCAGCAC
>DATBGO010000332.1:0-19307 GCA_036558005.1 Streptosporangiaceae bacterium
GGGCTCGGACTACCCACACAACCCCGTCACCTGGCCCGACACCAGCGCCCTGATGTCCTGGCTCATCGCCGGCGTCCCCGCCGACGTCGCCCACAGCGCCCTGGCCGGCCGCGCCTGCGACTTCTTCAACCTCACCTTCCCCGCCACGCACGCCCCAGCCACCCCCTACGCCGCCAGCACCGCCAGGAACTCCCGGTGAACGCGGACGGGCTGCCGAGGGTCCTCGACGCGCACGTGGACTTCCTCGGCGCCTGCGAGGTGGAGCAGCGCGACTTCCTGGCGCAGGCCGACGAGGGGCACGTCGACCTGCCGCGGGCGCTGGCCGGCGGGCTCGGCGGGCTGCTCGCCTCGGTCTACCTGCGCCCGTCCCAGGCGGAGACGAACCCACTCGGGTACATGACCAAGTACGTGGATGACGCGCTGCGGCTGGTCGACCGGGCCGACGGCGCCATCTGGCTGGTCCGCACCGCCGATCAGCTGGACCGCTGCTTCGACGGCGGCCCGTTCGCGTTCGTCCTGCACCTGGAGGGCGCCGAGCCGGTCTCGCGGAGCCTGAAGGAGCTGCGGCCGCTGTATGAAATGGGCGTGCGGTCGATCGGCGTCGTGCACGCCCGCACCAGCATCTTCGGGTCGGGCGTGCCGATCCCGTGGGCGACCACCGGGCAGATCCACGGCCTGCCCCGCTCGGTGCACGACTTCGGCCTGCGCAACGGCCGGCCCCAGCCGTTCCCGACGACCGGGCTGACCGAGGCCGGCCGCGAGCTGGTGCATGAATGCCAGCGGCTCGGCATCACCGTGGACGTCTCGCACCTGACCGAGAAGGGCTTCTGGGACACCCTCAGCGCCGCGACCCGGCCGGTGATCGCCAGCCACAGCAGCGCGCACGCGGTCGCGCCGCACCCGCGCAACCTCACCGACGAGCAGCTGCGGGCGCTGGCCGGCCAGGGCGGGGTGGCCGGGATCAACTTCTTCGTCTGCTTCATCCGGCCGGACGGGGCGCGGGACACCGACACCCCGCTGGAGCAGATCCTCGCCCACATCGACCACGCGGTAAAGGTGGCGGGTGAGGAACATGTCGGGATCGGCACCGACTTCGACGGTGCCGTTATGCCTGACTGTGTCCCCGACGCGAGCAGGATGACCGGCGTCGTGCGGGCGATGAGCAGCCAGCTCGGGTACTCCGACGACCGGATCGCCCGCATCTGCAACGGCAACTTCCGCCGCGTCCTGCGTGACACCTGGAATGACGGCCCGGCAAAGGCGGTAACGACATGAGCAACGTGAGTGACACCAGGGCCGCGGGCATCACCTCGGTGCCCGACGGCCGGGACGAGCGGTTCGCGGCGGTGACGATGGCCGGGGATCTGGCGTTCGTGGCCGGCGTCGAGGGCCGGTTCGCGCCCGGCTCGGCCGAGCTCGACCGTGACTCGTTCCGCGACGGCGTCCGGCAATCCCGCAACGCCTACACCGAGCTCGTCCGCCGCCTGGAGCAGGCGGGCCTGTCCGCCCGGCACCTGGTCCGGGTCGAGAACCTCACCGCCAGCCAGGACTTCCGGCTCAAGCGGATGGCGCTGTGGCCAGAGATCTTCGGCCGCCCGACCCAGGCGGTGAGCCAGGGCGCGCAAACCAAGATGCGCGGCCAGAACATGATCACCGCCACCGGCGTCGCCTACCGTGACCCCGGCGACATCGAGGTCATCACGGCCGGGCCGGACCAGGGCCGGGCGTCGCGGATCAGCCGCGCGGGCAGCTGGTACTTCGTCATCGGGGTGCGCGGCGAGAAGCTGCTCGGCACCGGCGAGAAGGCGGTCGATGACGTGCCGGACCCGCTCGCGGTCCAGGCCGACTTCGCCTACCGCAACATCGAGCATCACCTCGCGGCGGCTGGCCTGAGCCGCGGCAACCTGGTCCGCTACGACTGCTACCTGCGCGACATCTCCCAGGCGATGCGCCACCGCGACATCCGCACCGGGCATTTCGACGGCCGGATGCCGGTGAGCAGCACCGTGGTGGGCTGCGCGCTCGGCGGCTCGACCGACGTGGAACTGTCGGCGATGGCGGTCGGTGACGGGTTGCCGGTGGAGACTGTCTTCTACCCGGGCCGGGCCGACCTGGCCCGGACCGTGCGGGCCGGCGACTTCGTGTTCGCCTCCGGCGCGCTGGGCAACAGGAACGTCGCGGGCAAGCCAGTGCCCGAGGCGTTCGGCAATCCCCCGCGCCAGCTCGATCTGGCCCTGGAGCGGATCGAGGCCTCCCTCGGCGACTTCGGCGCGAACCTGGCCGACGTGGTGCGGCTGGACGTGTTCATCCGCGACGCCTACGGGGAGAGCGCGGCCCGCGACCTGCTGGCTGGCCGGTTCGCCGGCCTGGTGCCCGCCACCACCTTCACCGGCTGCGAGCTGGAGCCGTCGGCCGAGGTCGAGGTCACGGCCATCGCCTACAAGCGGGCCGGCGCCTGAGCCGGGGGGATGACAATGACCTTCGTGGCCATCGTCCACCATGACATCCAGCCAGGGAAGCTGGCCGAGGCGCAGCAGCGCATCGACGGCAACGGCTACCGGATGGCCGCGCGGCCCGGTTTCCGGCTGCGTTACCTGCTGCACCCGGCCGAAGCCGGCGACGAGCTGGTGACCGTCACCGTCTGGGACAGCGAGGAGGCCTACCAGGACTGGGTGAGCCACAACCGGGCGGACAACCCGCACGCGGGCAAGCCCGCGCCCTACATCGGCAGCCCGAAGACTAGCCTCTACCCGGTGGCATCGCAGATCCCCGCCCCGTAGCGGGCCGGGCCCGGCCCTCCCGCGCCCGGTGCCACGGGCCGCGGTCAGGAGAGGACATGACCTTCCAGAGCGTCAACCCGCACAACCCGGCGGACATCATCGGCGAGTGGGAGCCTGCCAGCGAGGCCGGCGTGGCCGCGGCGGTGACCCGGGCGGCCGCCGCCGCGCAGGCGTGGCGGCTCACCCCGGCCCCGGCGAAGGCCAGCGCGCTCGGCGCGGCGGCCGCCGCGGTGCAGGCCAGGGCCGCCGACCTCACCGAGATGGTGATCAGGGAGGTCGGCAAGCCCCGGTCCGAGGCCGCGGGCGAGGTGGCCAGGGGCGTCTCGATCCTGCGGTACTACGCCCAGCTCGCCCTGCTCCCCGACGGCGAGACGATCCCCGCGGCCGGGCCGGACACGCTGCTGATGTCCCGGCACCGGCCGGTCGGGGTGACGGCCCTGCTCACCCCGTGGAACTTCCCGGTGGCGATCCCGCTCTGGAAGGCGGCCCCCAGCCTGGCGTTCGGCAACGCGACGATCCTCAAGCCGTCCAGCGCCGCGGCCGGGGTCGCGCTGGCACTGCACGACATCATCGCCCCGCACCTGCCCGGCGACACGTTCCAGGTGCTGCTCGGCGGGGCGGTGCCCGCGCAGGCCCTGGCCCGCCACCCCGGCGTGGCCGCGGTCTCGTTCACCGGCTCGGTCCCGGCCGGCCGGTCGGTCATCACCGCGGTGGCCAGCCGCGGCGCCCGGGTGCAGGCCGAGATGGGCGGCCAGAACGCCTCGATCGTGCTGGCCGACGCGGACTGCGACCGGGCGGCCACCGCGATCGCCTACGCGGCCTTCGGCTACGCGGGGCAGAAGTGCACCGCCACCAGCCGGATCATCGTCGAGGACAGCTGCTATGAGAAGTTCACCGGCGCGCTGCGGGCAGCGGTGGCGGCGCTGCGGGTGACCGACCCGTCCGCGGACGAGACCCTGGTCGGCCCGGTGATCGATGACCAGTCCCGCAGCGCGGCACTGGCGGCGGTCGCCGCTGGCGGCGGCCGGGTGCTGGCCGGCGGCACGGCGCTGGACGCGCCCGGCTACTACCTGGCCCCGACCCTGGTCGAGCTGGACTCACCCGAGGGCCCGCTGGCCAGGGAGGAGGTGTTCGCGCCGGTCGCGGCGGTGCTGCGGGCCAGCTCGCCGGAGCAGGCCGTGGCGATCGCGAACGACGTCCCGTTCGGCCTGGTCAGCTCGCTGTTCACCGCGGACCTTGGGCACGCGCTGCGGCTGACCGGCCAGCTGGACGCTGGCCTGATCAGGGTGAACGCGCCGACCTCCGGGGTCGACTTCCAGGCGCCCTTCGGCGGCACCGGGGAGTCCAGCTACGGCCCCCGCGAGCAGGGCACGGCGGCCAGGGAGTTCTACACCGAGACCCGCACCGTGACGATCGTGCCCTGACCACCGGACCGCGCGCCGCGTGCCCGGCCGGCGCCGGCTCAGGCCTGGTCCTGGCCGTCCCCGGCGAGCCTGGCCTCCAGCCACTTGGCGACGACCTCGGTCAGCGGGCCCGGCTGCAGCAGGACCGGGCCGGTGACGACCTGGCGGCTGGACAGCTCGTACATCCGGCCCTCTTCGGGATCGATGACGGTGTGGCCATCGGCCCGCAGCGTCGCGATGTGCCGCTGGGTGGAGTTCTTGTCCAGCAGGCACGCGTTCATCATCGGGAAGAACAGCGCCGGCTGCTCGCTGGCCAGCAGCGCGGTCTGCGCGGGCGTCGCGGCCAGCCCGAGCGCCGCCGCGGCCAGCGTGTTCGCGGTCGCGGGCAGCACCACGATCGCGAACGACCTGCGGGCCAGCTCGATCGGCCGCAGCGCCGGGTCGTCGCTGGTGTAGGCCTCGTCCGCGAGCCACGCGGCGACCTGCGGGGACAGGAACCGCTCGGCGCTCTTGGTGAGCAGAACGCGCAGGCACAGGTCGATCTCCTGGCTCAGCGACTGCAGGTAGGCCGGCATGAGCATCGCGGCGCTTGACCCGCAGACGATGACAGACAACGCGTCGTCATGCATGCCCACAGCCTGGCCTGGGCGGCACTCGCCGGACATGGGGGCGGACACCCATATTCCGGTTCCCGGAGCGCCCGAAAGGCGGGCTGCGATACCCATGCCGGCTCGCCGCGCCGATGGCAGCGTGACAGCCAGCCGACGCCGTCACGGCGAAACGGTCGGCGGGAAGGAGGTGCCAGGCATGAAGAAGATCACGATCCGCAAGACCGGCCCCATCAAGCTCACGGCCCCCGCGTTCTACATCATCGGCTGCTAAGCCGGACTGGCCTGTGCGCGTTCCCCCGGGCCCGCGTACAGGCCCAGCCGGCCTTCCGGTCAGCCCGGACGGAGAGCTCCATGCCGGAAACCACCCAGCCGCAGCCGGACGCCGCGGCGCTGGCCTTCCATCCGCTGACGTTCGTCAGCGAGCCCGACGGCGTCCTGGTCGGCCGCCCGGACACCGAGTCCTACGCCGTGCTTCCCGCCGACGGCGCGGAGTTGCTGCGCCGGCTGGCCGGCGGGGTGCCGCTGGCCGAGGCGGCCAGCTGGTACCGCGCGACCTACGCCGAGCCGGTCGACATGGCCGACTTCGTGACCGTGCTGCGCGACCTGGGCTTCGTGCGTGACGACGGCGAGGCCGCGGCGGCGCCGCCGCGGGTGCGGTACCAGCGCCTGGGCGCGCTCGCCTTTTCCCCGCCGCTGTGGGCCTGCTACCTGGGCATCATCGTGGCAGCCGCGCTGGCGATGGCCCGCTACCCGCAGCTGCGGCCTGCCCCGGGAAACGTGTTCTTCGTCCGCTCGCTGGTCATCGTCCAGATCGGCGTGTTCGCCAGCCAGCTGCCCGCGCTGGCCTGGCATGAGTGGTTCCACGTGCTGGCGGGCAGGCGGCTGGGCCTGCCGACCCGGCTGACCGTGGGCAGGCGGCTGTTCTTCACCGTGTTCGAGACCCACCTCAACGGGTTACTCGGCGTCCCCCGCTCCCGGCGTTACCTGCCTTTCCTGGCCGGGCTGCTCGCTGACCTGGTGTTGTTCAGCGGGCTGACCCTGGCGGCCGCGGCGGACCGGCCCGCCGCGCTGTCCTGGCCGGGGCGGCTGGCCCTCACGGTCGGCTACGTCACCCTGCTGCGGATGGCCTGGCAGCTGTGCGCGTTCCTGCGGACGGACTCGTACTACGTGCTGACCACGGCGCTGGGCTGCACCGATCTCGCCGGGGCGGCGGCCGCGTTCCTGCGCTCCAGGCTCAGCCCGCGGGAACGGCCCGGCCCGCGGGACAGGCTCGCCCTGCGGGACAGGTTCAGCTTGCGGGGACGGCTCAGCCTGCGCGGCGGACGGCCGTGGCCAGCCCCGCCTGGCACCGAGTTCTCACCCCGCGACCGGGCCCTGGCACCGTGGTTCGCCCTGCTGACCGTGGCCGGCGTGACGTCGCTGTTCGTGCTCGCCGGGATCGCCGTCCTCCCGGCGGTCATCGAGCTGGTGACCCGGTGGGGCCCCGGGTTCTCCCGCGGCACGGTGACCAGCGCCCGGTTCTGGGATTCGGCCGGCTCGGTGGCGCTCACCCTCGTCCAGATCGGGCTACTCCCGCTCATCGTCGGGCGCCGGGCCAGGTCCCGGCGGCCAGCCACGTCACCCACGATAGGAGCGCTGCAATGACAGGCCACCTATGGCTCATCGGCCCGCGACCGGCCGGCCTCGACGCGGCGGACAGCGCGCGCGGCGCGGCCGGCCCTGCGGACGCCGGCCGCCCCGACGGCGCCCGCGCCGACGTCCAGGTCAGCTGCCACCACCTGCTGCGCGGGCCTTACACCGGGCTCGGCGCGGTGCTACGCGCCCTGGTGCCGGGCCAGTACCAGCGGGATCACGCGCTGGTCCGCAGGCACGCGATCGAGATCCTGGCGATCGCGCCGGACCTGGAGGACGTGATCGGCGCGGCGCCGCAGACCCTCACCTCGGTGGCGTCGATGAAGGAGCAGACCAGGATCTACCCGCCGGCCCGCACCCGCAGGCTCGCCCACGGCGTCGTCGACTTCCTGCTGGCCGGCCCGGCTGACCGCGACCGCCCGCTGACCCTGTCCTTCAGCGAGGCTGACCAGGCCGACCAGACCGACCAGGAATTCCTCGCGATCCTGCTCCGCCGGGCCAGGCCAGAGCGGCTCACGGTGATCGCCAGGACCAGCGGCGAGGACCTGCCCGCCGAGCTCGCCGCCGCGCTGGACCGCTACGCCCGCGCGGCCCGGCTGCCGGCCGCGCCCTGGCCCGCCCCCGGCCCGGACACCGGCGAGCTGGTCAGGGCCTTCGTCGACGCGGACGGAACCGCCACCGACCCGGCCGAGATCGCCGCCTACCAGGCGGCCGGCCCGGCGGACCGCGCCGCGCTGCACGACGCCCGCGCCGCCAGGCTGCGCGCCGACGACGCGCCGGCCGCCCGGCTCGGAGCCATCCCCTATCACCTGGAGCACGGCAGCGACCCGGCCGGAGCCGGCGGCGCGGCCCTGCTGGAGGCGCTGGACGACTGCTTCGCCGCCGGCTACTACCACGCGGTGCTCGACTACGGCAGTCGCGGCCAGGCGGTCACCGACCCGGGCGCGCAGTCCGAGCAGTACTGGCTGCTGACCGGGCGGATCGCCACCTCCCTGGCCGTCCTGGACCGGCCGGCCGAGGCGGAGAAGCTGGTGATGGAGCTGCGCGCCCGGTACTCGCGGCCCGACATCCACGTGATCACCGGCTATTCACTGGCGATGATGTACACCCGCTACTTCCCGCCCGAGCGCAAGGACCACCACCTGGCCAAGGCCTACATCAACAACGCGATCGCGCTCTCGTCGCTGTGGCCCGACCCGGTCGACCGCGCGTTCCAGACGGTGTTCAACGAGAACGGCCTGGCCCTGATCGAGATGCACCTGGGCAACATGCCCGAGGCGATCCGCCTGGTCACCGAGGGGCGGGAACGGCTGGACCGGGAACTCGCCCCCGACGTCTACCTGCTGCACCGGTCGGTGCTCATCCACAACCGGGCCAACGTGCTCGCCGCCGCGGGCCGGCTCGGCGAGGCGCTGGCCGACTTCGACACGGTCATCGAGATGGACCCCAACTACACCGACTACTACCTGGACCGGGCCACGATCCGGCGCCGGCTGGGCGATGCCGGCGGGGCGATGGCCGACTATGACACCGCGATCGCCCGCGGCTTCCCGCTGTGGGAGCTGCACTACAACCGCGGCGACCTGCGCGCGATGGCCGGCCACATCGAGGGCGCGATCGCTGACTTCGGCCGGGTCGTCGAGCTCGAGCCAGGCCAGCTCGACGCCCGGATCAACCTGGCCGACCTGCTGATCGAGGCCGGCGCGCTGGCGCAGGCCGCCGGGCACCTCGCCGAGGGCCTGCGGCTGGCCCCCGGCGACCCGCGGCTGCTGTGCGCGAAGGGGCGGCTGGCCGCCGAGGCGGGCGACCCCGGGCAGGCGCGCCGCGACTTCGACCTGGCGCTCGCCGCGGACGGCGGCCTGGTGGCCGCGCTGGCGGGCCGGGCCGGCCTCGCCTACGAGGCCGGTGACATGGACGCCGCCGCGGCGGACCTGACCCGCGCCATCGACGTGGCCGAGGACCCCGACCTGCTCTACAACCGGGGCCGGGTGCACCAGGAGGCCAGGCGCTGGCAGGCGGCCGCCGACGATTTCAGCCGGGCGCTGCGGCTGCCCGGCGCTGACCAGGACGAGCTGCGGGCCCAGCAGGCCGCCTGCCAGGCCGAGCTGGCGGGGCTCGCGACATGACACCGCAGCCGTCCGCGACGGCCGCCCCGGTGACCGGTCACGCGCTGCGCCAGTTCATGCGGGGCTGGCCGACCGGGCTTGCCGTCATCACCACCTCGGCGGGCGGCCGCCCGGCCGGGTGCACGGTCAACGCCTTCATCTCGGTGTCCCTGCACCCGCCGCTGCTGCTCATCTCGCTGTCGCAGCGCAGCAACACCCTGGCCGCGATCGCCGAGCTGGGCCTGTTCGGCGTCAACGTGCTGGCCGGCCCGCAGCGTGACCTGGCCGGGAGCTTTTCCGCCGAGTCGGCCGACCGGTTCGGCGGTGTGCCGCTGCGCTGGGAGCACGGCGTTCCCGTGCTCACCGGCGCAGCCGCCGCGGTGGTGTGCCAGGTCAGCCAGCTCATCACCGCGGCCGATCACGTCCTGGTCCTCGGCCGCCCGCTGTGGTGCCAGTGCGGGGCGGGCGCCGGCCCGCTGATCCTCACCGGCGGCGCCTACTACGCGCTGGCGCCGCCGGGCCAGCCGGGCGGGCTGACCGCCGCGGCGGGTCAGGGCTGAACCGCGGCGGCCAGCTCGGCCAGCGCCTTCCTGCCCGGCAGGCCGGTCTTCACCAGCAGGCTGGCGACGTGCTTTTCCACCGTGCGGTGAGAGATGTAGAGCAACTGGGCGATGTCCTTGTTTCGCCGCTGGCCCGCCAGCGCGTGCAGCACCTCGTATTCGCGCACGGTCACGCCGAGCGCGCGCAGGTCGCGGGGTATCCGGCCGGTGTCCTGCCGGTGCTGGGGCGCGGGCGCCCCGATCCGCTGCAGCAGTGACCGGCACGCGTTCGAGACGGCGGGCGCGGGGAAGTCGTAGAAGAACGCCTCGGCCTTGCGCAGCCAGGTACCTGGCGCGCCCCAGCCGTCCCGGTAGGCGGCCTCGGCGATCATCCGCAGCCCCAGGTGATGCATCAGGCCGTAGGGCGCCGCGATCTCCTCGGCCTGCGTCACCGCGGCCAGCGCCTCGGCCTGCCGCCCCTGCCTGCCCAGTAAGGCCGCCCGGCCCAGCAGCGCGAACGGCTTGTTCCAGAACGGCATCCGCCCAGTCAGGCCCTCCCAGCCGGGCCGGCCTGGCTGCGAGCCGGCCGCCGGGCCGGCGCCGAGCAGCAGGTGCAGGCCATCCCATCCGGTCATCGGGTACGGCCCGGGGTGCTCGGCGTGCAGCCGGGCGGCCCGGCGCAGCTCGCGCGCGGCCTGCCCCCGGTCCTCCTCCAGCAGCGCGCAGACGGTCGCGGACAGCTGCAGGGCCAGCGGCAGCAGGTACGGCGCGCCGTCGCCGTGGTCTGCTAACTCCTTTAACGCGATGTCCATCTCTTCGCGCCGCCGCTGATGCGCGGTCAGCACCGAGCGGGCGAGTATCACCCAGCGCAGCACCGCGGTCAGGCCGGCCTCGTCCGCCTGCGCCAGGCACTGGTCGATCAGCGGGCCGGCCTCGGCGTAACGGCCGCGGACCGTCAGGTCGATCGCGATGGTGATCGCGGCCATGCAGGACACCGGGAGGACCTGCAGCCGCTCGGCTTCCCGCCGGGTCAGCGCGAGCCGTGCCGTCTGGCCGGTGCTGATCCATTCGTCGACGCCGAGCTCGAGCTGGGCGTGCAGCCGGCGGAAGGGCAGCCGGTGCTGCTGGGCGAGCAGCCGGGCCCGCCGGAAGCACCCGGTCGAGCGGGCCGGGTCGTCGGCCCGGGCGATGACGCCGAGCACCTCCCACGCGTGGCAGGCGGCCGGCGCCTGCGGATCCTCATCGGCGGCGGCGATGACCTGGTAGGCCAGCCGGACCGCCGCCCCGCCGCGGTGAGCCTGGACCAGCAGCCGGCACTCGACCGCGTCGATGGCCAGCCGCACCTGCCTGCTGCTCTGGCCGGTCAGCAGCGCCCTGGCGTCCTCGACCCGGGCGATGCCGCGCGCGGGCTCGCAGGCCAGCGTGTCCGCCCAGGCTAACTGCACCCGGAGCAGGGCCAGGGGTTCCGGGCCCAGGCCCGCGCATTCCAGTTCGTCGACCGGGCCGGACAGGCTCACGGCCCTGGCGGCCTGGCCGGCGCCGACGTGCGCCTTCAGCAGCGCCTCCAGCGCCGCCGCGTGCAGGGCGGGGTCATCGACGCTGGCCAGCAGCGCGCAGGCGTGGGTCAGCAGGGCGATGGCGTTCTGCACCCGTCCAGTGATCAGCATGTTCTTCCCCGCCGCCGTGTACGACGACGCGGCCTCTGTCACCAGTGACAGAGCCCGCCGGGCAAGATAGTCCGCAACGGACTCCGCGTCGGCACTGCGGGTTCCCCCGCCATGGCGCTTGTCCTGGGGCATCAGATCTCCCATCACGGTGGAATGCGGCCACGAATGGCGTCACGTCACCGCGAACGAGATAACCTGCGCGTTCGGTTGTCAAGCCGCAGCAGCCCGCCGGTCAGCCTGCCGCCTGACCCGGCCCGGCGGGCCGGCTGGCTACCCGGCCATGGCCGTGGCGGGCTGGATGTTGGCGTTGAGGTGCAGCATGTTGTCCGGGTCGTACTCGGCCTTGATCCGTGCCAGCCGCTCGTGCTTCGGCGTGCCGAAGATGCCGCGGACCCGGTCGCCGGAGAAGTCGGCGGTGCCGTTGACGTAGCCCTCGCCGCTGCCGATGGCATGCGGGCGCAAGGCATCCCAGAAGCCGCGGACCCAGTCGCGGTCCGCGGCGAGCAGGCCGGCGTCCGGCGCGAATCCGGCGATGAAGGCGCCGTAACGCCGGCGGCGGCCCGTCCATGGCTGTGCGCAGTTGCTGGATCCCGCTGCCCGCGAGTGACATGGCGCCTCCCCGAAGCGTCCTGACCCGGGCATCTGCTTGCCCTGGTCACTGGCTCGGCAGGGGCGTTTTGCTGGCCCTACCCAGCAGGGCCATCGCGAAAACTGTGTCACCCGGCACCGGCCTGCGGCTGCCCGGGCCCGGGCGCCGGCCGGTCGAGGTGCTCCTTCAGCGCGCCGAGCGGGCCGTCCCAGTCGCGGGCCAGCGCGGCCAGGAACTGCTGCGCCACCTGCATCGGCGCCGAGCGCAGCCGGTAGCGCACCCGGCGGCGCTCCCCCGGCTCGGCGGTGACCAGGCCGGCTTCGGCCAGCAGGGCCAGGTGCTTGGCGATCGCCTGCCGGGTGATCGGCAGGCCGCCGGCCAGGTCGGTCGCCGTGGCCGGGCCCCTCCCGGCCAGCGCCGCCAGGATGGCCCGCCGGGTCGGGTCGGCCAGGGCGACGAAAACCTGCTCGGCGATCGCCTCGGTGTCACCGGCCGCCCCGGCGCCGGCCGGCTCGCTGTCAGGCGGCATCGAGGTAGCTGGCCAGCTCGCCAAGCTCCCGCGCCCAGCCCTCGGTGTTGGCCCCGAATGCCTTGCGGTAGGCATCCTCGGGCAGCTGGGCGAACCCGCTCTCGACCACGGTCAGCCGGGTCCCCGGGCCGGCCGGCTCGAGCGTGAACTCGACGTAGGTGCGGCGCGGATCGTCGTCGGGCAGCCCGTGGATCCGCCAGGTGTACCCGAACACGGCCGGCTCCTCTACCCGTTCTACCCGCAGGTCGACGGTGAACCCGCTGTCCCAGGCCAGCCGCGCCGCGCCGCCAGGACGCAGGTCGATCGAGGCTTCGTCGCCGAACCAGGCAGCCAGCCCCTCGGCCGTCGTGAGCGCCGCCCACACCCGGGCTGGCGGGTGCGCGACCTCCACGGTCCGCTCGATGCGATCAGGAAAGCCCACAGCAGCCTCCACGAAGTAGCAACCATATGGTTGCCATATTATGGCACCACCCAGCCGCGTCAACCCGGCGGGCACCGCGGTCTGGCGCTGCCCGCGCACCGGGCGGGCGACCGGCCTGATCGGCGGCCTAGCCGCCCGCGGCTGACCGCTGCTACCTTCGGGGCGATGACCGCTGACATCGCCTTCCCTGACGGTGCCGCCGTGCTTGACCTGGACAACCCTGGATTCATGGCTCAGCAGCGCCCAAGTACAACACCGATCCAACCCGGTGACTACGGGCTGCTCGTCCTGCACACGCACTCGCATACCGACCACACCGCGGCCGACGGGCAGTTCGCTGACCGGCCTGGCACCGTCGTCGTCGGCGCGAAGCGAGACGCCGCCTGGCCGTATTTCGGTTTCGCCGGCCAGCCGGATTCGGTGGTCCAGGTCGATCTCGGCGGGCGGGTCATTGACTGCCTGGCGACACCCGGGCATCACGAGGCGGCAGTCACGTACTACGACCGTTACAGCCAGGTCTTGTTCACCGGTGACACCGTCTATCCCGGCCGGCTGTACGTCTTCGACTGGCCGGGCTTCGTCCGTTCCGTCGACCGCCTCGTCGGCTGGTGCGAGCAGCGGCCGGTGAGCTACCTGATCGGCTGCCACATCGAGATGACCACGACGCCGGGCGCCGACTACCCGGTCGGCTGGACCTACCAGCCCGACGAGCCGCCGCTCCAGCTCACGGCCGGCCACCTCCGGCAGATCCAGGACACGCTGCGCGACCACGACCTGCAGCCCGGCCGCTACGTGCTGGCGGAGATGATCATCACGCCGGTCGGGTGGCTCCCCCGCGCGCCGCGTCTGCGCCAGTAGAGTGCGTCGGTGACTCGTGCTGCTTCGCGGCCGGGCGGGGTGCTGCGGTTGGCCTTCGTCGTCGGCGCGCTGGGCGTGGTGTTCGGGGACATCGGCACCAGCCCGATATATACCGTCCAGACGGTATTCAACCCTGATGATCCGCACCCCGTCCCGCCTGCTACCGGCAACGTCTACGGGATCGTGTCGCTGATCTTCTGGTCGGTGATGCTCATCGTGACCGTGACCTACGTGCTGCTGGCGATGCGCGTCGACAACGACGGCGAGGGCGGCATCATGGCCCTGATCACGCTGCTGCGCCGGTGGGCCGCGGGCACTAGGGCGCGGGCCACGCTGCTGCTGGCCGGGCTGGGCGTGCTCGGGGCGTCATTGTTCCTGGGCGACAGCATGATCACGCCCGCGATCTCGGTGCTGTCGGCCGTCGAGGGGCTGAAGGTGGTGCGCCCGTCGCTGGCGGCGTGGGTGGTCCCCCTGACGGCGGTGATCATCGCGTGCCTGTTCGCGGTTCAGCGTTTCGGCACCGCCGCGGTGGGCCGGCTCTTCGGCCCGGTGATGATCGCCTGGTTCGCGGCGATCGGCGCGTCCGGCGTGTGGGGCATCACCAGGGAACCGGGCATCCTCAAAGCCCTCTCGCCGAGCTACGCCGTCGGCTTCCTGGCCGGCCACTTCCACATCGCGTTCTTCGCGCTCGCCGCCATCGTGCTGGCCGTGACGGGCGCCGAGGCCCTGTACGCCGACATGGGCCACTTCGGCCGCAGGCCGATCTCGGTGGGGTGGATCTTCCTCGTGTTCCCCGCCTGCGCGCTGAGCTACCTGGGCCAGGGCGCGCTGATCCTGTCCGACCGGGCGAACCTGTCGGCGCCGTTCTTCCTGCTGACCCCGGGGTGGGCCCGGATCCCGATGGTGCTGCTGGCCACCGCGGCGACGGTGATCGCGTCGCAGGCGGTCATCACGGGGGCGTTCTCGGTGGCGTCTCAGGCCGCGCAGCTGGGGTACCTGCCGCGGCTGCGGGTGCTGCACACCTCCAGCTCGGCGTACGGCCAGATCTATGTCCCCTGGATCAACTGGCTGCTGCTGGTCTCGGTGCTCACCCTGGTGTTCGCGTTCCGCAGTTCCGCGGCGCTCGCCTTCGCGTTCGGGATGGCCGTGACCGGGACGATCACCATCACGACGATCTTGTTCTTCTATGTCGCGCACCGCACCTGGCGGGTGCCGTGGTGGCTGCTCAGCGCGGGGGCGGCGATCTTGCTGGCCGTCGACCTGCTATTCCTGGCCGCGAACCTGACCAAGCTCGTGCACGGCGCCTGGCTGCCCCTGGCCATCGCGCTCGCCGCGTTCACCGTGATGACCACCTGGCAGCGCGGCCGGGAGCTGGTGACCCAGCGGCGGGTGAAGATGGAGGGCTCGCTGCGCGATTTCGTGCACCGGCTCCGCGAGCAGCCCGAACTCGCCGGCGTCGTGGCCGGCACCGCGATCTTCCTGAACCGGGGCAACGAGACAGCCCCGCTGGCGCTGCGGGCCAATGTCGAGAACAACCACATCCGGCACGAGCACGTGGTGATCGCGTCCGTCCAGATCGAGACCGTCCCCCGGGTGCCCGCGGAGCAGCGCCTCACCATCGACGACCTCGGCTATGCCCGAGACGGCATCACCCACGTCACGCTGCGGTTCGGGTACACCGAGAACCCGGACGTTCCCGCGGCCCTGGCCACGCTCACCCCGCGGCAGACGGAGGGACGCATCGACCTCGGCAACGCGTCCTGGTTCCTGTCCAGGGTTGAGCTTCGGGCCGGCCACGACGCGGGCATGTCCCGCTGGCGCAAGCGCCTGTTCCTCGCCACTTCCCACATTGCCGCCGACGCGAGCGAGCACTTCAACCTGCCACGGGACCGCGTCGTCCTGCTCGGCTCGCACGTCGAGGTATGACAGGGCGACCGGACATGACCAACAGGCGGGATCTACCGGTGATGGGAGACGTGCTGGATGCGCGGCTGGCGGGCTACTGGTCGGACGAAGAGCTCTACCTGGGCGCCATGGAAGCCGCCGACATCGCGTTCCGCCCCGACGGCACCGGCTGGACCTACTGGTCCCGCGACGGTGGCGCGTTCTACATCCTGCGTTTTCGCTGGCAGACCACCGGCGGCCAGCAGCTGACCCTCGGCCTGCACCAGGAGCTGTCGGGCACCTGGGACCTGGCGGGCCGCGCGACGCGGCACCACGTCACCAGTCAGGCTGGATGCGCCAGGCAGATCGCCGTGGGCTATCAGATCGCCGCGGGGCAGAACGCCTTCAGGAAGCCCGCGACACTGCTCAGGCTCGACCAGCCGATCAGAGTGGGCACCATCGGCGACCGGTTCGCCCGCAAGCGCGACCTCGCCCGGCACGAACAGGACCCGGCAACCCGGCGAGCACGGCCCTGAACCCCTCCGCACCCATGAGGATCGCGTCGTTAGCCGGTGAACTGCCAGACCACATCGGTGCCCGGCGGCTCCAGCTAGAGTCCGGCGGAGCCGTCGATGACCTCGCGGATCAGGTCGGCGTGCCCGTTGTGCCGTGCGTACTCCTCCACGAGGTGCTGCCACATCCAGCGCACCGAGATGGTCTTCTCGCCGAAGGTGAAGGTCTCGTCCAGCGTCGCGCCCTCGAGCGCGGCGTCGACGGCCCGGCACTCGGCCCGGTAGCGCTCAAAGTCCGCCTCGGCGCCGGCCGGGCCGGCCTCTTCGAAGTCCGCGTCCGGAGCATCAGGTCGGTAGTACAGGTCGGGCGCCTGCTCACCCCGGTAGGTCTGCCTGACCCACCCGAGCTCGGTGTCGCTCATGTGCCGGACCAGCCCGAGCAGCGAGAGGTTCGAGGGCGGCACGGCGCGCGTGGCCAGCTGGGCGGCGTCCAGGCCCGCGCATTTGCGCAGCAGGGTGGCCCGGTGCCAGTCGAGCCAGTCGCGGAGCATTTCCTGCTCTGGTTCGTTGCGGCGGTCCGGATAGTTCTCCGAGCGCTCGACGTCAGGTGCGATCCAAGCCATTTCGGCAGCCTATGCCCGGGTTTGGCCTGGCTGCCAGCGGCACCGCTCGGCGTCGGTCAGGGTCACCGTCCGGCCAGGTACCGCTCCACCCCGTCCAGGAGCCGGCCAAGGCCGAACTCGAACAACTGATCCATGTCCAGCTCCGTCTCGCTGTTGACCAGCCGGTTCAGCAGCGGGAAGTCGCCGGTACCGGCGATGACGCGGAAGCCGTGCTCCTGGGTCTGCATCCACTCGTCGCTCGTCAGCCCCGAGTCCTGCTCGGCCTGGGCCTCAGCCTCAAGGTTGAGGGCCAGGCCGCGCACGTGACTGAACAGCGTGATGTGGATGTGCATCATCTCCTGGATCGTCAGGCCCAGCCCGTCCAGCGCGCGCAGCGCCCACTCGGTGTGCCGCATCCCGTTGGGGATCAGCTGCGGGCGGGTGATGGACAGCGCCTGGGCGAGCCACGGATGGCGGCGGAACAACTGCCACTGCATGCGGGAGGACAGTTCCAGCCGGGCCCGCCAGCTCCTGGGCGGCCGGGCCGGGAGGGGGTCCTCGCCGAGCACGCTGTCCATCATGGACACCAGCAACTCGTCCTTGCCGTTGACGTAGCGGTAGAGGGACATCGGGGCCGCGCCCAGCTCGGTCGCGATGCGCCGCATGGACAGCTGCGCCAGGCCCTCGGCGTCGGCGACCCGGACGGCTGCCGCCACGATCCGCTCGCGGGTCAGGTCGGGGTCGCCCTCGTTCCGGCGCGCGGCGCGCGCCGGGACGCCCGCCGGCTGGGCGGGTACGGCCGGGCCCGCGACCACCGTGCCGAGGCCCGGTAGCGCCCGGGTCACCCCCTCGGCGTTCAGGGTCGCGAGCACCTTCGTCGCGGTGGCCAGGGCCACGCCCCACTCCCGGGTGATGCCGCGTGCCGATGGCACCGGGTCGCCAGGTCGCAGTCCGCGATCGGCGATCCGGGCACGGATCTCGTCGGCGATGCGGCGGTACGGCGGCTGAGTCATCGATCGCTCCTGCCCTCTCCGTACTAGTACACCAAATGGCTTGACTAGTACACATACGGTGTACGCATAGGTTTGTACATCGTACGCGACGAGGAGGCACAACAGTGGTCAACCGGACGGTACTGATCTCGGGCGCCGGCATCGGCGGGCCGGCCCTCGCGTTCTGGCTGCGGCGGCACGGCTTCGCGCCGACGGTCGTGGAGGTCGCGGCCGCGCCCCGGCCCGGCGGGCACGCCGTGGACCTGCGCGGCGCCGGGCGCGAGGTGGTCGAGCGGATGGGACTTCTCGACAAGGTGCGGGCGGAGCGCGTCGACGAGCGCGGATTCGCCTATGTGGACCGCCGCGGCCGGTGGACCGCGAGGATGCCGGCCGACCTGTTCGACGGCCAGGGGATGGTCGCGGAGACCGAGATCATGCGCGGCAACCTGACCCGCATCCTCTGCGAGGCTACCAGCGACGGCACCGAATACCTGTTCGGCGACCGGGTCACCGGGCTGGCCGACGACGGGGACGGCGTCAAGGTGACGTTCGCCAGCGGTACCGTGCGGCGGTTCGGCATCGTCGTCGGCGCGGACGGGCTGCACTCCGCGGTACGCCGGCTCGCCTTCGGGCCCGAGCAGGATTTCGTGCGGCACCTCGGCGGGTACATGGCCTACTTCACGGTCCCGGACCCGGGCGACCTGGACCACTGGTTCCTCATGCACGGCGCGCCGGGCGGGCTGGTCGCCGGGATCCGGCCGGAGAACGGCGGCACGGCCAAGGCGATGCTCAGCTTCACCTCCCCGCCGCTGGACTACGACCGGACCGATGTGCCTGCCCAGCAGGAGATCCTGCGCGCCAAGTTCACCGGAGTGGGCTGGCTGGTACCGCAGATCCTCGCCGCCATGCCCGGCGCCGGCGACTTCTACTTCGACTCGCTCAGTCAGGTCCGCATGGGCCAGTGGCACCGAGGGCGGACGGTGCTGCTCGGCGACGCCGGGTACTGCGGCTCGCCGCTGGCCGGGCTCGGTACCGCGATGGCGCTCGTCGCCGCGTACGTGCTCGCCGGTGAACTGTCCGCGACACCAGACGACCACGAGGCGGCGTTCGCCCGGTACCAGGATGAGGTGCGCGACTACGTGAAACAGTGCCAGACCCTGCCAGCCGGTGGCGTGAAGGGCTTCGCGCCCGATAGCGCGCTGATGATCTGGATGCGCAACCTGTCGATGACCATGATGACCCGCTGGCCGATGCGCGCGCTCGCCGCCAGGCAGTTCCAGAAGGCCGACGCGATCACGCTCAAGGACTACTGACGGTGTTCTATTGACGCGGGCAGCGCCATCGGATGCCGGTTAACTGTGTTGCCGCGAGCCTGCCCGCACGGCGAGGATGCGGGGAGGCGCGAGCGGGAGGCAGGCCAGTGGCAAGCGAGGAACTCGAAGTCGTCCGCGAGCTGCTCAGGGACGCTGGCCTGGATGGCATGTCGATCGCCGAGCGGCGGAGGATGGGGGCTTTCCTTGGCACCGGCCCCGCCAGCGGGCACCACGGTGTCTGCCGTGGACGCGGGCGGCGTGCCTGCCGAGTGGGTCGGGCCGGCTGATGCGGGTGACCGCCGGGTCCTGCTCTACTTTCACGGCGGCGGCTATCAGATGGGATCGCTGGCCACGCTGCGGCACCTGGTGGCGCTGCTGGCGGCCGCAGCCAGCGCGCGAGCTCTCAGCGTCGACTACCGGCTGGCGCCTGAGCATCCCTTCCCCGGCGTGATGCCGTTTACCTCGCCCGACCGGGAGGTCCTGAGATGGCCAGCAAGTTCACCGAGCTAGCGATCGACTGCGCCGATCCCGGCGGTCTCGCCCGGTTCTGGTGCTCGGTCCTTGACTACGAGGTGCGAGACGAGGAGGACGGGCTTGTCACCATCGGCTCTCCGGCGGTGCCTGAGGGGAGGGACCGGCCTGGCCCGGTGCCGCCGACGCTGACGTTCGCGCGCGTGCCCGAGGGCAAGATCGTCAAGAACAGGGTCCACATGGACGTCAACGCGACCGACAGGGAGCAGGACGAGGAGGTCCGCCGCCTGCTCGACCTGGGCGCCACGCGCGCCGACATCCCGGGCCAGACCGGCGAGGAGAGCTGGGTCACGCTGGCCGACCCGGAGGGAAACGAGTTCTGCGTCCTCGCGGGCCGTT
>DATBGO010000333.1:0-2102 GCA_036558005.1 Streptosporangiaceae bacterium
GGCTGCTGGCCGCGCCGCGGGGTACCTCGTCCCGGCTGGCCGGGCTGGCCAGCCTGACCTGGGGGCTGGTCGTGTGGGTGTTCGGCGAGTCCTTCGGCGGCATCTTCGCCCCCGGGCTGAGCTGGCTGTCCGGCGCGCCCGGCGCGGCCCTGCTCTACGCGGTGGCCGGCGCGCTGCTCGCCCTGCCGGCCCGCAGCTGGCGGACGCCGCGGCTGGGCCGGGCCCTGCTCGGCGGGATGGGGGTGTTCCTGATCGGCATGGCGGTCCTGCAGGCCTGGCCAGGCCGCGGGTTCTGGCAGGGCGCCTCGGCCGGCCAGCCGGGCACCCTAGCGGGCCTGGTCCAGACGCTAGCCGGGACCTCGCAGCCGCAGGCCCTGTCGGCGCTGCTGTCCGGCTTCGGCTCGCTCGTCCGGGCGCACGGGTTCGCGGTGAACCTGGTCGTGGTGATCGCGCTCGCGGCCACCGGGCTGGCGTTCCTGTCCGCCCGCCGCCGAGTGACCGGCCCGGCCGTGGCCGCGTTCATAGTCGTGTGCCTGCTGGCCTGGGTGCTGACCGAGGACCTGGGTTTCCTCGGCGGCCTGGGCACTGACCCGGGCAGCATGAT
Source organism: Streptosporangiaceae bacterium (assembly GCA_036558005.1). GTDB lineage: Bacteria > Actinomycetota > Actinomycetes > Streptosporangiales > Streptosporangiaceae > DATBGO01. Next base: position 605 of record DATBGO010000333.1, read on the forward strand.
CCCGATGGCCCTGCTGGCGGGCGGCGGCTACCTCGCCCTCACCCGCGTCCCGGCCGCCCCCGCACCGGAGGAGGAGCTGCCCGCGGAAGAGGCACCGGCGGAAGGAGTGCCCGTCGCTGCACCGGCGCCCGCGGTCGGCGGGCTCCGGGACCGGTGGCGGGAGCGGCTCAGGCCCGCCTCCCTGCACCGCTCGCTGACCGCCGCGACCTTCGGCACGATGGCGTCGCTGGGCGCGATCGGCGTGATCCTGCTCGGCGCGGTCCCGATGGCCGCCGCGCAGGCCAGTCCGGCCGCCAGCGTCATCCTGGCCCAGTCCATGGACGGGGCCGCCAACGCCATGGACGCCCCCGCGCCCGGTTTCACCCTCACCGACCAGCACGGCCGGCAGGTGTCGCTGGCCGGCCTGCACGGCAAGGTGGTGCTGCTGACCTTCCTCGACCCGGTGTGCGTCACCGACTGCCCGCTGATCGCCCAGGAGTTCCGCGCGGCCGGCCAGCTCCTCGGTGCCCGCAGCCGGCAGGTGGAGCTGGTGGCGGTGAACATCAACCCGCTCTACAGCCAGCTCGCCTACATCCGGGCCTTCGACCACGCGGAGGCCCTGGACACCGTGCCGAACTGGCACTTCCTGACCAGCGACCCGGCCCGCCTGCGGCAGGTCTACCGCGCCTACGGCGTCGCGTCGCAGACCCTGCCGGCCGGCGCGATGCTCGGGCACAGCGACATCGCCTTCGTCGTCGACCAGCGCGGGCACCTGGTCCAGGAGCTGAACGTCGACCCCGGGCCGGGTACCCCGGTCACCAAGTCGTCCTTCGCCGCCGAGCTGGCCGATGCGGCCAGCCAGACCCTGCGGTCGGCATGACCAGAGCACGGCGGGCCGCGGTGGGACTGGCACTGGTCATGTTGGCCGCGGGCTGCGGTAGCCGTGCCGAACGGACGGCCGGGACTCCCGCGCCTGCGCCCGTGCCGCTCTCCCTCGCGACGTCGCTGGCCTCGGCGGGCACGACGTGGGCCACGATCCCGATGGGCGCGCCGTCCGGCCCGAACCAGTTCTGGCAGCTGTTCACGCTGTCCGGCCCTTCCGGCCGCTGGTCACTGCGGACCCCGCCCGGCATCGCGACCAACGGCGCTCTCGTCCTGGCCGGCCCGGGCCGGCAGACGCTGATCACCGGGATACGCCCGAGCCTGGACCTCGGCTTCTCCCCGGTCACCGTGACCCGGGACGGCGGCGGTACCTGGTCCAGCCTCCCGCCCGAGCCCGGGTTCGCGGACGTCCCCGATGCCCTCGCCGCAGCCGCCGACGGCCAGCTCCTCGCCCTCGGCCTGAACCAGGCCGTCCAGACCGCCGCCTCGCAGCAGGCCGCCTGGACCACGCTGACCACTGTGAAAGATCTCGCCGCGACGGCCGCGGGACGGCGCTGCGCGCTGGCCAGGCTCACCGCGGTCGCCTACACCCCGGCCGGGTCACCGCTGCTGGCCGGGATCTGCGGCCGGGCGGGCA
>DATBGO010000334.1:0-8332 GCA_036558005.1 Streptosporangiaceae bacterium
TACTGGACCTTCAGTCACTACGGCACCACGCTCGGGTCGGCCACCTTCAGGACCGTGCTGGTCAACTCCTTCGGCTACGGCGCCGCGGTCACCGTCTTGTCCACGGCCGTGGGCTTCGGCCTGGCCTGGCTCGTGGTCTGCACCAACACGCCGGGCAAGGCGTTCGCCAGCACCGCGGCCCTGGTGCCCCTGATCATCCCGGGCATCCTGAACACCGTGGCCTGGGCGTTGCTGCTCTCGCCGCACACCGGGCCCGTCAACCGGGTGCTGCGCGACACCGGCCTGCCGGCCTTCAACGTCTACTCGCTCGCGGGCATGGTGTGGGTGCAGACCATCCACGTGGTCCCGCTGGCCTACCTGATGGGGATTGCGGCCTTCCGCTCCACCGACCCCTCCTTCGGCGAGGCCGCGCTCGCGGCGGGGGTGCCGCCGCGCCGGATGATGCGGAAGATCACGCTGCGGCTGGCGCGGCCGGCCATCCTGGCCGCGGCCCTGCTGATGTTCATCCAGACCATCTCCGCGTTCGACGTGCCCGAGCTGATCGGCGTGCCCGGCCGCACGATGGTCTTCGTCAGCCTGATGTATCAGGCGCTGGAGAACTTCCCGCCCGACTACGGCACCGTCGGCGTGCTCGGCATGTTCATCGTCGCCATCGCGGCGCTGGCGTTGTGGCTCTCCCGCCGGGTCTCCCGCGGACCGGGCACCCAGACCGTCACCGGCAAGGGCTTCCGGCCCTCCGTCATCGACCTGGGCCGCTGGCGCTGGGCCGGGCTGGCCGCCGCCATCGCGTTCTTCATCGTCGCGGTCGCGCTGCCGCTGCTGATCCTGATCTGGTCGTCGCTGCTGCCCGGCTACGAGCAGCCCTCGCTGGCCGCGCTGCACCACATCGGGCTGTCCAACTTCCGGGCCATCTGGGTGAACCCCAGCCTGGCCCGGGCGGTGCGCAACAGCATCGTCACCGCGGTCGCGGCGGCGCTGATCGTCACCGCGCTCACCTCCGTGGTCGCCTACATCACCGTGAAGACCAGGATCTTCGGCCGCGGCCTGCTCGACACCCTGGCCACGGTCCCGATCGCGGTCCCGAGCATCGTGGTCGGCGTCGGCACCCTGTACTGGTACCTGGTCGCGCCGCTGCCGGTGCACCTGTACGGGACGCTGTGGATCCTCATCGCCGCGTACGTGACCATCAGCCTGCCCTACAGCCTGCGCTACCTGACCCCGGGCATGGCGCAGATCAGCGACGAGCTCGAGGAAGCCGCGACCATGAGCGGGGCCAGCTGGGCGCGCAGCTTCCGCAGCGTGTTCCTGCCGCTGCTGATGCCGTCGCTGCTGGCGGCCTTCCTCTACACGATGATCGTGTCGTTCCGGGAGATCTCGGCAGCGGTCTTCCTCGTCAGCGACGGCACCGAGGTGGCGTCGGTGTCCATCTTCCAGTACTGGTCGAACGGCGCCTACCCGACGGTGGCGGCACTCGGCGTCCTGATGGTCGTCTTCCTGTCCGTCATCGCCGCGCTCGTCCGGCTGGTTACCCGCAAGTTCGGCGTGCGGAGCACTGGCTAGCAGGCCGGCAAGCACAGGAACCGGAGAGATCCCGTGATCACACTGGCGAACCTCCAGAAGCGGTTCGGCAAGTCGCCGACCCGGGCCGTCAACGGCATCGACCTCACGGTGCCCGAGGGCAAGCTCGTCACGCTGCTGGGGCCGAGCGGCTGCGGCAAGACGACGACGCTGCGGCTGATCGCCGGGCTGGAGCGCCCCGACGCCGGCGACATCACGATCGACGGGAAGCTGGTCTTCTCCGCGCGGCAGCACTGCTCCACCGGCGCGCACCAGCGGCCGATCGGGATGGTCTTCCAGTCCTACGCCATCTGGCCGCACATGACCGTGCTGGAGAACGTCATGTTCCCGCTGCGGCAGAGCCGGGACAGGACGAGCCGGCCGCAGGCGCGGTCCCGGGCGCTGGCGGCGCTGGAGCTGGTTCACCTCCAGGACGTCGCCGGCCGGCCGGCCCCGGCCCTGTCCGGCGGGCAGCAGCAGCGGGTCGCGCTGGCCCGGGCGCTGGTCCGCCAGCCCAAGGTGCTGCTGCTGGACGAGCCGCTGAGCAACCTGGACGCCGGCTTGCGCGATCGCATGCGGGAGGAGATCCGGGCACTGCAGCAGCGGCTGGCGATCACGACCGTGCTGGTCACCCACGACCAGGAGGAAGCGCTCGCGGTGTCGGACGAGATCGTGCTGATGAACGCGGGCTCGATCGTGGAGAAGGGCCTGCCGCAGGAGATCTACGCTGCGCCCCGGGCCGAGTTCACCGCGCGCTTCCTGGGGGTCTCGAACGCCCTGCCCGGAGTGGTGCGCGGCATGTCCGCGGCGGGCGCCGACGTGGAGCTGAGCTACGGCAAGCTGGTGGCGCGCAACTTCGAGGGCAGGCCGGTCCGGTCCGGCGACCAGGTCACCGTGTTCCTGCGCCCGGACAGCTTCAAGCTCACCCGGCACAAGCACAGCGACACCGCGTGGACCGGCCGGGTCGAGTTCAGCATCTACCGCGGCGACTCCTGGGACTACCACGTGCGCCTCAGCGAGGACCTGGTGAAGGTGCGGGTGTTCAGGGAGCGGATCGGCCTGTCCCACGGCGACGTCGTCTACATCGAGCCAGACGACTCGGCCATCGTCATGCCCGCGGGAGCGGAGGCGGCGGCCGGCCCGGCGGCCGCGGCCGGCCAGCCTCCGCGCACCACGGCCGGCACGGGCGCCGAGACGTGAGCGCCGGCCCGGCCCGGGGCGCGCCGCCTGGCCCGCCGCCCCGGTGGCCGCGGTCGGTGCTCGTCACCGGCGGCCTGGGCGCGATCGGCTCGTTCGTCACCGCGGCGATGCTGGCGGCCGGCGCCAGGGTCACGACGTTCGGGCGGACCGCGGACCTGTCGACCCTGCGGTTGCTGGCGCCCGAGGCCGGGCTGGACCGGCTGACCGTGGTCCGCGGCGACCTGGCCGCGCGCGGCGGGCTGATGCGGGCCGCGGCGCAGGCCAGGCCGGAGCTGATCGTCGCGCTCTCCAGCCTGCTCATCCGGGCCAGCGACCAGGACCCGGCCGCCGCCTACGACGTGAACCTCGGCGGCGTGCTCCAGTGCCTGCAGGCGGCGGCCAGCCACGGCGCCGCGCGGGTCGTGGTGGCGAGCGCGAAGGCGGCCTACGGCGCGCTGCCTGGCCGGTACGGGCCGCCTGGCTTCGAGCCGGTGACCGAGGACGTCCGCTCCGGCCCGGCGAACGTCTACGGGCTGACCAAGCGGGCGGTTGAGGACCTGTGCGGCTACTACCGCGAGCGGCGCGGCGTCGACGTCAGCTGCCTGCGGCTGGGCTCGACCTACGGCCCGGGCAAGGAGGGCCACGCCGGCTACTCCAGCCTCAAGACGCGCATCGTCGAGGCGGCCGCGCGCGGCGGGCACGTTCTTGTCAGCGGCGAGAACGTGCTGGACGACGTCGTCTACAACCGCGACGTGGCCAGCGCGGTCCTGCGCGCGGCGCTGGCCGCCCCGGCCGGCCGCCGGCACCACGTGTACAACATCTCCGGAGGTGAGCTTGTCTCGATCCGCGACTTCGTGGCCGAGGTCGGGCGGTGCTGCCCCGAGGCGAGCGTCGAGTTCACCGAGACCGGCCACCCGGCCGCTGGCGGGCTGCGGATGCGGATGGATATCTCCCGCGCGGCCCGGGAGATCGGCTTCGTGCCCGCGTTCCCCGGGACCGCGGGGATCGCTGACTACGTCCGCATCGCCCGCCAGCGGGTCGGCCGCCCGGACCGCCCGGACCGCCCGGACAGCCCTGGCCGCCCGGCCGGGACGCCAGGGCGGGTCGAGCTCACCGTGTGACCCGGGGGAGCGGCGATGACCGGGCGGGTCTGGGATCCTTTCCTCACCGAGCAGGACCGGCGCACGCTGGCCTCGCTGCCGCCGCGCGGCGAGACCGTCGGCGCCAGCCCGGCGCTGCTGCTCATCGACGTCTACCGGGCCGCGTTCGGGGACGAGCCGCTGCCGGTGCTCGAATCGGTCCGCCGCTGGCCGGCCAGTTGCGGCCTCGCCGCCTGGGACGCGCTGCCGCATATCACCGGGCTGCTGGCGGCGGCGCGCGAGGCGGGCCTCCCGGTCATTCACGTGACCGGCTATGACGTCTCGCAGACCGGAATTGAGCGGTGGTCGAAACGGCCGGGCACGCCCCGGCGTGACGGCGGGTTCGCCGCCGCCGGGACCGGCGCGGGACGCGGCTACGAATTCATGCCCGGGGTGGCCCCCGCCGCCGGGGAAGCGGTGGTGCGGAAAGTGACGCCGAGCGCTTTCTGCTGCACCGCGCTGGTGCCGCACCTGATAAGTACCGGCGCGGACACCGTAATCCTCGCGGGCGAGACCACGAGCGGGTGCGTCAGGGCGACGGCGGTCGACGCCCGGTCATACGGATTCAGGGTGATCCTGGCCGAGGAGTGCGTCTTTGACCGGCACGAGGCCGCGCACGCGATGAATCTTTTCGATATCCACCAGAAGTACGGCTCGGTGCTCCCGGTGGCCGAGGTGCTGTCCGCCGTTCGGACGGTTCATGCTATTGATCAGGATCATGATCAGAGATAGGCTGCGGACATGGCTGCGAAAGGAAAGCGCGTCTACGTCCGCGAGATATCGTCTGGCAACTACAACCTCGAGGATTTCCGGCAGGAGCAACTGGAGCTCGGGCGGATCCGCAACACCGATGTCGACGACTACGGCCGCCCGTTCACCGAAGACCCGCAGGCCGAGAGCGTCGCGCCCTGGCGGGTGAGTCCCGGTGACCAGGAGTTTCTCACCCAGAGCATCCAGGTTCACTTCCGCAACATGCGGCCCGGCGGCAAGAGCGGCAAGCACGGGCACCAGAACGAGGCTGTCTTTTACATTCTTGAGGGCAGCGGTTACGACATCGATGACGAGATCCGCTATGAGTATTCGGCCGGGGATACGCTGCTCGTGCACACCGACTCGGTGCACCAGCACTTTAACTCCAGCCAGGACGAGTGGTGCAAGATCCTGGTCTTCAAGGCGAAGTCCCTTTACCTGATGCTCGGCCTCGTCGAACAGGGCAGGGAAAAGTCACAGCCCGACGATAAGTTCGGCCCGCCGCAGCCGTGGGGACCCATCTGGACCGAGGGCTGCGAGGATCTGCGGAAGGTAATCCGGGCAACGGACGGCCAGTGGACCGACGATAAGCGGGTCGGTCACATCCGCCGCATCATCGACAAGGACCTGACCGGCGCCCGCTGCTACTCGATGGACCTTTATGAGCAAATCATCGGACCGGGGGAGAGCTCAGTCGAGCACCGGCACATGGCCGATGAGGTCGCCTATGTCGTCAGCGGCAGCGGAGAATCGGTCCAGCGGGACGTCCGGTCGGAAATCAGCACCCGGTATCACGCCCGGTTCGCCAGGCAGGCCCGCCGATTCGACTTCGCCGCCGGGGATGCCGTTTACGTGCCCAACAACTGCGCCCATCAGTTCCGCAATACCGGCAGCGAGCCGCTCCGCCTGGTGGTCGGGCACAACCGGGCCTTCCGGCACCTGGGATACGACAACATTCACGTCATCTGAGGCTGCTGCCCGGTCACACCCAGCCGACGATCTCGTCGAGCAGCGCGCCGTAGCGCCGCTCGAAGGACTCCGCGAACTTGCGCATGTGCGTGCGCATGAGCGACTCGGCGAGATCGGCGTCACCGTCGAGTATCGCCTTGCCGATCGCCTCGTGCTCCTCGCGCACCTGCCGCCAGCGGGCCGCGGGCTGATGTGACCTGGCCACCCGCTCAGAAAAGATCCCCTCCAGCGACCGGCCGAACAGGTCGAGCACCCGGTTGCCGGACAAGCCGGCCACCACCGAGTGAAAGCCCTGGACGACTTCGAGGTACTGCAGCTCGTCGGTGGGGTCCAGCTCGGCGTGCTGCTGGAGCGACCGGTTTAGCTCCTTGACTTTCTCCGGGTGGCGCCGCTCCGCGGCCAGCCGGGTCATCAGCGGCTCCATGATCATGCGGGTCTCGAAGACCTCGCGAAAGCGGGTCCGTCCCATCTCCAGAAAGAGCGTCGTCATGCGGCCGAAGTGCCGTGGTTCAACCGACGCGACACACGGCCCCCCGCCCGGGCCGGATTTAATTACTATCAGCCCGTTAACCTCAAGGATGCGCAGCGCTTCACGAAGCGAGGAGCGGCTCACGCCATACTCGCGGAGCATGGTTGCCTCGGGGGGCAGCATGCTGCCCGGCCCCAGTCCGCGATGCACGATATCCCGGACGATCTGCTTTACCACCAGGTCAGATCGCTTCACAGCGCGAAAGTACTGCTGGTCTGTACCGGGGGCACGATTTTCGACCATGCACCTCTCCGCTATGGCCTGCGACGGTTCAACTGGCCGTCAGTGTACTCCAGAGCGCCGTTTAACCTGCGGGTTTGTGTCCCGGTCGCGCATGATTCGGGGTGATTTGCTGACAAAGCCCAGGCTAGGTCGCAAGCGATCTCCCAGATGTGCCCGCCTGGATCGGCGAAGCTGGCCGTGCGAATCCCCACGGCCGGTCCATCGGGCCGTTGAGCAGAGTTATCCCCCGGCCGGCCAGGTCTGCGCAGACCGCGTCCACGTCATCGACGCTGACGGTGAGCTGGAACCGCGCTCCGGCGCCGGGCCGGCCACCGCGGCCGGCTCGATGAGCTCGCCGGCGGCGCTGGTCCTGAGCAGGTTGATCAGCGCGGCCCCGAACCTGAACACCGCGGAGTTGTCATCCCCGAAGACCGGCCTGGTCACTCTCACCGGCCGCCACCGCGGCGAGTCGCTCCAGCGCGGCCAGCGCGCGGCCGGCCCCGCCGGGGTCCACCCCGCCGTAGAGCGCCAGGCCGATGAACACGGCGGCGGCCAGCCGGGCGAGCCCGCCGGGATCCAGTTTCCCGGCCAGCGGGCCGCCGCCCAGGATCCGCTCCAGCACCGCCTCGATCTGGGCTGCCCACTGGTCCAGGCCAGCCGCGGTCGCCGGGGCGAGCGCCCGGTCGGCCTGCGCCCCGGCCAGCATCTGGGTGAGAACCGCGAGGTGGCCGGCCTCACGCTGATCCGCGTGCAGCGACCGGCCGAGTTCCAGCACGTCACGCAGGGACGTGGCGGAGCTGAAGCGGTCCTGGTAAGCCGCCGCCTGGCGTTCCGCGCCCTGCTGGACCGCCGCGGTGAGCAGCTCGCCGACACTGCCGAAGTGGTAGAACACCAGCGCCTGGTTCACCCCGGCGGCGGCGGCGATGGACCGTGCCGAGGTGCCCGCGATGCCGCGGGACCGCAGCGTCTCCAGTGCCCCCTCCAGCAGCCTGGACCTGGTGCCGGCCATCAGTATGCCCGGGTGACGCCGGGCCGGGCGGGGTCCGCGCCGGAGAAGTGGTGGCCGATCGCCAGGCCGAAACCGGCGAGGGCCGCGGCTGCCAGCAGGCACGCGACGACACAGGCCGCCAGCCGGACCAGGGCGCGGCGCGCCACCAGCCCGGCGGCGGCCAGCAGCACGGCGGCGGCGGGGAGGAACATGAACAGCCCGAGGAACACCCCGGCAACGGCCAGCGGGACGAAGATCGCCGCGATGATCAGGCACAGCACCGCGAAGTCGCCCTTCGTCGGCGCCAGCAGCGGCGCGGCGGTCAGCATCGCGACGATCACGTAGAGCCCGGCGTAGTCCGGGGCATTGAGCCAGAGCCAGGCCGCCGCCGCGGCCGCCGTCAGCAACGCAGCCCCGGACACCAGCCGCGTCCGGTACCCGAGCCGCTCAGTCCGCATCTCCAGCCACCCACTCCGCCAAATTTAAGCGATCGCTCAACTAATCGTACTCCTAGCTGCGCGGAGAATGGCGCGATGCACTCTTCTCCAAGATCTGCGGTGAGTTGTCAGTAAATAGGGGGTTGCGGTAAAGGGCAAACGATCAACCCGGTTCGCCCGTCCCCCCGGCTGGTCATCGAATGGACCGCCGACCTGTGACCCCCCTCAGCCCGGCCAGACCGCAGGAGGCTAACAGCAACAACGACCTCCCACCACCGCCCGCGCGGGCACCGCCCGCGCGGCACCTACCCGGCACCGGCAGCTAGCGCCGCCGCCGGCTGGCGAGGAACCCGGACCAGTGCGGAAGTCCCGCCAGCCAAAACCCCCGGCCACCCGCCCCTATGGCGGCCGGCCTGCGGCCGACTCATCTCCTGGGCGGGGGAAACCTCGGGGGCACCCTTCCCCACAGCCCCAGGGTTCCCCCGAGGTTTCCCCCGCACCCCCATCCTTACCCCCTCGCGGCCCAGCCCGAGGCTGCACCGCTGCTGCCCGCGGCAGCGAA
>DATBGO010000335.1:0-83196 GCA_036558005.1 Streptosporangiaceae bacterium
CTCTACTCGTCCTCACCCGCCAGCACACTGCCCGCTGACAGACGATCATGACCTACGCCCAGCCGCTCCCGCCAGCACGAGCACCACCAACCCCGCTCACACAAGCCCCCCGGCCAGCCAATTCAGGTTGGAACGAGCTCACTGGGCCGGCGGGACGGGCCGTAGCCGGTCATGCCCGGCTGGCAGGGCTCTGCGTTGCGGCTGGGAAGGGGCGCCACCGAAAGCGCGGTGATCGCCCAGTGCCCGCTGCGCTGAGCCATCCGCCAGGTCTCGAACAGGTAGGACTGACCTGGGGTCGGCAGGGAGGTCGGGTCCGTCTTTCCGGTGCGCGGGTTCTGCTCCCTGAACTTGCTGCCGTCATCGCAGGTGGCCACGACGGCGCCCCGCCCAGTCATCGCGGTGACGCGGGTCATGAAGAACCGGTCTACCCCGGCCGGCACGAGATCGTGTGCCTGGCCGTTCTTCACAGCAGCGGTCAGGTGAGTGAGCGCCTGGCCGGTCACGTAATCCCGCACTGGCGCGACCAGAGACCGCCGGTTCTGCGATTTCTCCCAGAGGACCTGGCCCTCCCTGAAGCCCTCCAGCACGGCGGCCTGGGCCGCGTTCGCGGGCAGCGGGCTGGCGAACACCTGGGTGTATGGGCCGATGCGGACAACGCTGGCCACCCGGATGGCCGTGTGACTGGCTGGCTTGGCTGAGCTGCAGGCCGGGACCAGCAGCAAGCCGGACAGCGCCAGCGCGGTGAACGCCCGATGACGGCTCATGCCCGTCGCCTAACTATTTGTTATCCCGGTCGGCCAGATCCGCAGCGGAAGGAGCGAATCCGGCGGCGCCCGCGGAGGCGACCCGCCAGCCGGCTTGTGCCAATATGTTAGGCCGCGAAGTCAAGATCAACTACGCGGCCCGCGGTGAACATTACCGGTCTAGAAGACGGCTACTTCGGCGCCGACTCGCAGGTGATTGTGGTAGTAGCGGGCGTTGCGCAAGGTCAGGTGGATGCAGCCGTGCGAGGAGGTGGTGAGGCTGCCGGCGTGGAAGGCGATCCCGCCGGGGGCGAAGAACACGGCATACGGTATCGGCAGGCCGAAGCTGGTGCTGATGTAGTGCGGACCTGCCTTCCACGCGACGTGGAAGACTCCGCGCGGCGTCGGGTCGGAGCGCCCGCCCGGCTTCATGGGCACCGGGCCGTAGGTGATCCGGCCATGAGACTGCAGCCAGGTGACGTGGTCACTGAGGTCGGCGCACGCGGTCGCCGCTGGCGGGCAGGAACGGCGGGCGCGAGCGCTCAGGGCCTCCTCGCTGCCCATGGCTACTGGCCGCGTTAGCGTGGGCGGGCTCGCCGCCGGCGGGCTGGCGGCGGTGCTGGCCCCGGCGCCAGGCACCGTGCTGTCGGTCCTCGCTGTGGCGCTGACCAGGGGAGAGTGCACCAGCCAGATGGCGAACGCGATCAGCCCGATTCCCGGGACAGCCAGTGCGGTGAGCCAAGCCATGGCGCGCCGGCGGCCGCGTCTAGCGGCCGTCCGCTGGTGCCTTCCTGGGTGCTCGGGCATGGGTTCCCTTCAGGCTAACCCCGGCAGCCGCCCTGCACTGCCGGCTTAGCACGTCGCGGCATATGTCCCTGCACCCATATAGACGGGACGGCTGGCCGCATGCGTTGCCTGGGCTAAGACACTCATGCCGCCACATGACGGTGCCCGGGCCAGCACGATGGTGAACGCTGGCCCGGGCTGAACGCGTCAGTGCTGTACCCGCCAGGACGTGCCGTTCCAGCGCTCGATCAGCGCCTTGAGGGTCTTGCCGTCGTCGTAAGCGCCAACGGCCCAGGCGCCCCCGCCGGGGACGAGGGCTACGCCGAGCAACTCGTCGATGTGCGGGCTCGGACCCGGGTTCGGGCTGCTCACCGGCTTCCATGCGTGGCCGTTCCAGCGCTCGGCCAGCGTCTGCACGGGCTGGCTCTGGGAGGTGCGGAAGCCCGCTGCCCAGGGGGCCCGGCCCGGCAGCGCCGCCACCGCGGCCAGGCCCTGGCCGGGCTGGTCCGGGGCGGGCGCCTGCCGCCAGGACGTGCCGTTCCAGTGGAAGACCAGGGTCTGGCTCGACCCGAGCGAGCCCGTGGTGGCCAGGCCGACCGCCCAGGCATTCCTGGCCGAGCTGGCCGCTATCCCGCCCAGCGCGATATCGGCGTCGATCGGGTCCGGGCAGGGCACCTGGGTCCAGGACTTGCCGTTCCAGTGGACGATCATCGGCAGTACCGGACCGCCGTCTGAATAGAAGCCCGCCGCCCAGGCGTCGCGGGCGGAGGTAGCCGTCACCGCGCGCAGGTAGTTGTCGTGGAAGGCGCCGGGATCGGGGCTGGTCACCTCGTGCCAGGAATGGCCGTTCCAGTGGAAGATCACGGTGATCTTGTCACCGAAGACGCAGCTGGTGGCCTCGCCGACGGCCCAGGCGTCGGTGCCGGAGGTGGCGCTCACCCCGTACAGCCCGTCGTTGTCCTTCATGCAGCCAGGGAAATGGGCCGGCGTAGCGTGCCAGGACCTGCCGGTCCAGTGCAGGATCAGCATCCGGGTCACCTTGCCGTCGGTCCAGGAGCCCACCGCCCAGGCGTTCCTGGCGGACGTGGCGGCCACCGCGTTCAGCTGGTTGCTCGCGCCCGCGGCCGAGCCGCCTGGATCCGGCGAGATCACTTGCCGCCAGGACTTGCCGTTCCAGTGCTCGATGAGCGTCTGGTCCGACCTCCCGTCGGAGCGGAAGCCCGCCGCCCAGGCGTTCCGCGCCGAGGTGGCGGCCACCCCGGCCAGGTCGCTGGGCCGCGCCGCCGTGGCCGCCGGGCCAGCGGCCGCTGCCGCGGCCGGGCCGGGCGATGCGGCGAACGGGGTGCCGGCCTGCGCCAGCGCGGATGCGCCGGCCGTGGCCGGCAGCCCGGCGGATACGGCCGCGATGAGGCCCGCGGCCATGGCGGCCAGCGCGCGTGCGCGCGGGCCTGCGGGCATGACTTGGCGTTTCATTCCTGAACCTCCCGAAGGCTGGGTGACGCTAGGTATTTCCCGCACCAGGCGCCGACCTCTGACACGCCGACGACGGTGCTCCCGCTGGCCGTTACAGCCGCCAGCACGCGCCCGGCCAGGTCCTCGCCGAGCGCGGCGGTGCCGAGCGCGTCTGGGCCGGCGCCGAACTCGTCGACGGCGTGCTGCAGGGTGCCGATGATGCTGGTGATGCGGTCAACGACGAGCTGGCTCATCGCCCCCGCGCCGATGGTCGTCTCCATCCGCATCGACGGCGTGGGCAGGCCGGCCCGGGTAAAGATCGACGCCAGCTTGAATCCGGTGCTGATGTCCGCGCCCGCGGCGGCGAGGACCTCGGTGGCGAGCTGGCAGCACCGCTCCCAGATCGGCACCGGCGGGCATGACCGGTATCCGGTCCAGTCGACTTCGTGGAAGGCGACGATCCCGCCCGGCTGCAGATGTGCCATCAGCCTGCCGAGCATGACCGCCGGATCCGGCTGGAACATCAGCACGTATCGGCCGATGACCGCGTCGAACGGCGCGGTGAACGTGAGCTCCGCCGGGTCGCCCAGCTCGAAGGAGACCTGGCTGAGCGAGCGGGCCCGGGCGCGTTCTCGCGCCACCGCCACGGCCACCGCGGACCGGTCAGCGCCGACGACCGCCCCGGTCTCCGTCACCAGCTGCGCGGCCAGGAAGGCCACGTCGCCGAGGCCGCAGCCGACGTCAAGGACGCGCATGCCGGGCGCCAGCCCGGCGGCGACCAGCAGCCGGCGTGTGATGGGGGCGACCAGATCGGCCTGGAACGCTAGCCGCTCCTGCTCCTGTGCGCTATGGCCCATCGGATACGAAGCCGGGCCAGGGGCGTGCCTGGTGCCAGCCGGGCGGGTCATGGCTGGATCCGCCACGACGTGCCGTTCCACCGCTCCCGCAGCACCTTCTGCACGGTGCTCCCCGCCGGCCGCCGCGATGACGCGGCTCGGCCATGGGTTTTCGGACATGTTTGCCTCCGTAGTCAGGGTCGGGTGAGCGGCGGTTACCGCGCATCGGCGGTCATGCTGATTCCGGCGGCCGGCGGGGAACCAGGGCTGGTCATTTCTGCTGGCCGGCCGCGACTGCGCCGCTGCCCACGGCGGCTAGGCCGACCAGAACTCGTCCTCGGCCTGCTGATCACCCTGGAATTCGCGGAACTCGACGGCCCGGCCCGCGGCTATCCGCCAGACTTGAACCTCCGGTGAGGACCAGGACCGGCCCCGGCGCTGGGCCGACACCGTGCTGAGCACGACGACCCGGTCGCCGTCGGCCAGCGCCTCGTCGACCCCCACCTTGAGGGTTCCGCCGGATAGTTCCTGGCACCGGGTGAAGAAGTCCAGGACACCCGCGTGACCGGTGTAGTCCCCGGACAACGGGCTGCGGCCGGGGACATGCCAGGCGATGTCCTCGGCGAGGATCCCGAGCACGGCGGGGATGTCGCCGCTGGCGAAAGCGTCGTAGGCGTGCTGCAGGAGTTCGGTGTTCGGATGGGCCATCTCGGGCCTCCTTCAGGCAGACGGTGGCCTCGATCGTGGCCGGATCTGGCTGACGGCGGCGACAGGGTGCCCACCCTGGTCTTTTCGCGCAGCGGAAGCTGCCCGGGTTCCGGTTGGAGGCGGGCGGCCGGGACCGTCAGCCGGGCCTGTCCCCGAGCGCCCGGCGGAGGTCTTGACGGCCGGTGATCCCCAGCTTGCCGTAGGCGCTGGCCAGGTGCCCCTCGATGGTTTTGAGCGTGACGTAGAGGTCCTGGGCGATCTCGCGGTTGGTCCGGCCCTGGGCGGCGAGCCGGGCGACGCGCATTTCGCTGGGCGTCAGCGCTTCGGCGCCGTGCCGCCATTCCCGGCGCGGCCTGGCGCCCGCCGCCTTCAGTTCCTCGCGGGCCCGGGCGGCCAGCGGCCGGGCACCACACCGGGCGGCCAGGTCAAGAGCCTCGGCCAGCGGTTCGCGCGCGGCGCTCCGCTGGCCGCCGCGGCGCAGCGCGGCCCCCAGCTCGGCCAGCGACTTGGCCCGTTCGAGCACGGCCGGAGAACTCTGCAGCACGGTCACCGACTCGCTGAGCAGCTCGAGCCCGGCCGGGCCTGGCTGTGCCATCCCCGCGGTCCGGGCGGCCACCCCCAGCGCGCGGGGCGCCCCGAAGACCCGCACGTCAGCGAGTTCGCCTTCGGCCCACGTCCGGGCCTGCTCGCGCTGCCCCAGGCTCAGCAGGGCCTGCGCGGCGCCCGCGCGAGCATGCAGGTAGCCGACGTCGCGCAGTTCCATGCTCCACAGCTCGGGGCTGAACATCGACAGGCAGGCCCGGAAGTCGTCAAGCGCCTGCGCCGGGCGTTTCTGGGCCAGCCGCAGCCGGCCCCGCGCCGCCGGGATCAGCACCGTGCCGACGCCAGGCGGCCCGTCCCGCGGGGGCAGCAGGTCGAGCAGGGCCTGGGCCTCGGTCAGGTCCCCGGCCTCGACCGCGACGTCGGCCAGCACCGTCGCGGCGAACGCCAGGCCCGGCGCGAAGTCGCCCTCCTGCAGGACCCGCAGAGCGATCCGGGCGGCGGCGTCGGCCTCGGGCAGCGCACCCAGGCGCAGCTTGAGCAGCCCGAGGGTGCTGTACACGGCGACCAGCCCGCGGGCGCTTCCTGAGCGGCTGACTTCGGCCAGCATCGGCTCCAGCGCCGCCTCGACCGCGGCGAACCGCTCGGCCACCACCAGGCTCCAGAGCAGGGCGGCCCGGGTGTCCCAGTTCTCGGCCGGCAGCGTGGCGGCCTGCAGCGCCGCGCCGAGCGGGGCGGCCGCCTCCTGCGCCGGGCGGCCGGCCAGGATCGCGGCCATCCCCTTCCCCACCGCCAGGGCCTCGGCTGGCGCTCCCGTCAGCGGCCGGCTGGCCAGCCGTTCCAGCACCGGCGCGACCCGCGATGACCGGCGGGCGTCGTGCATCCCGGCCACCACCAGTTCGCCCTCCAGCCGGGCGGCCAGCCCGGGATCAGCCTCGCCCAGCTCGTCCAGCGCGCGCTCGATCAGGTCGACCGCATCCGCCCACCGGAACAGGGCGGCGTAAGCCTCGGCCACTTCGAGGGCGAGGCCGGCCCGGGCCCGCCGGCCGGTCGTCAGGGCCAGCGCCTGCTCAAGCCGCTCGCACGCGGTTCCCCGCCCGGCACTGGCCTCGGCCCGGGCCAGTTCCCGCAGCACCGCCACCCGCTCGTCAGCCGGGGGCGGCTCGGCCAGGGCCCGCCGCAGCACCGTGGCCGCCGACTGCGGCGCGCCGGTCTCCATCGCCTCGGCCGCCCCGGCGCGCAGGCCAGCCGTCACCGCCGGATCGCCGCCGGGCTGGACCCGCATCAGGTGCGCGGCGACCCGGCCCGGCCGCGCCCCTTCGCGCTGCAGCAGCCGGGCCGCGGCCAGGTGCAGGGCGTGCTGGCCAGCGCTCTCCAGCGAGGCCCCGACCGCCTCGCAGACAATCGGGTGCAGGAACCGCAGCGGGTCGGTGCCCGCCAGCACGTCCAGCTGAACCAGGCCGGCGGCCAGCCGCCGCGCGCTGGCCAGGTCCAGTCCGGCCAGCGCCGCGGCGTGCCGCAGTTCGCAGCCGTCGCCGAGCACCGCGAGCGCGTGCGCGAGGCCCAGCGCGCGTGCGTCCAGGCGGCGTATCCGCAGGGCCACCGGGCCGGCCACACCCTGGCCGGCCCGGGCGGATAGGCCCGCCGGGCCGGGCTGGCCCGGATCAGCGGACCCGGGCTGCGCCGCCCGCAGCAGCTCGGTGAGATAGAAGGGGTTGCCGCCGCTGGACTGGCCGAGGGCCCCGCACAGCTCGCTGGTCGCGCCCGGGCCGAGCCGGTCCCTGGCGATCAAGGTGACGGCCTCCTGGCTGAGCAGGGCGGGGCAGCTGACCGCGCTGGCCTGAGCGCGCACGGCCAGCAGGGAAGCCTCACCAGGGCCAGGGCCGGGCGGGCGCGAGGCGACCAGCAGGGCCAGCGGAAGGCCGGCCACCCGGGCCGCCAGGTAGGCCAGGTAACGCAGCGATGGCGGGTCCGCCCAGTGCACGTCGTCGACCGCGATCACCAGCGGCTTGCGCGCGGACAGGTTGACCGCCAGCCAGTACAGGCCGTGCAGCATCGCGAAGGAGATGTCCGGCGCGGACGGCCCGCCCGGCTGGCTCTCCAGCAGCAGCCTGGCCGGGCCGGCCGGCCCGGCCAGCAGCCCGGCCCGCTCAGCCGGCCCGGCGCTCAGCAGGAAGCGTTCGAACAGCTGACGGACGACCCCGAAGGCGAATTCCGTCTCCAGTTCCGACCCGCGGCCGCGGAGCACCTCGCGGCCACCCTCGGCGGCCCGCCGGCAGGCCGCCTCCAGCAGCGCGGTCTTGCCGATGCCCGCGCCGCCCTCGACGACCAGGACGCCCCCATGCCGCAGCACGGCATCAGCCGCGGCGAGTTCTTGCTCACGCTCGAACAGAACCACGAGCCCAGGCTAAGACCCCGGGCATCCCGGCGGCGCAGCGTGAGGGGACCGGAGATCCGGGATATATCCTTGCGCTATAACAACAAGTTGACTCGCCCCTTGGCCGAACCTGGTCAACGGGGACAGGGGGCCACCCATGGACGCGGCTGACGACCTCATGGCCGTTGCGATGCTCGCTGAGCCGACTCGCCAGCGGCTCTACCTGTACCTGCGCGAGCGCCGCGAGCCGGTGGGGCGCGAGGAGGCCGCGCGGTACGCCGGGATCAAGCCACGGCTCGCGGCGTTCCACCTGGACCGGATGGCCGAGGCGGGGCTGCTCGACGTCGAGTACCGCCGGCTCTCCGGCCGGGCTGGCCCGGGCGCGGGCCGTCCGGCGAAGCTCTACTCGGTCGCGCCGCGGTCCTTCTCGGTGGAGATTCCGCAGACCCGGTACGCGCTCGCAGCCTCGATGATGGCCAGCGCCCTGACCGCGCACGGCTCGGGGGCCGACGGCGCCGCGTCGCTGCAGGACGTCGCCACCACGGTCGGCGAACGCCTCGGCACCGACATCCGGCGGCAGGCGCGGACGAAGGGCGCCCGGCTGGAAGCAGTCTGGAGCAAGCTCAAGCAACTGGGATACGAGCCGCGGGTGCAGGAATCGGGTGAGTGGACGCTGCGCAACTGCATATTCTCCGAGCTGTCCGCCTCACATCGCGAGCTTGTCTGCCCCATGAACGCGGCGCTCGTAGCCGGGCTTCTCGACGGGGCGCGGCTGCTATCGCTGCGCGTCGAGAGGCGGATGGCAGCGCCGGAATGCTGCGTCCGGCTCACCGGCGGTTAGCCCGGTCGGGTCAGCAGCCCGCCCGTTCGGGGGCGGCGCCGGGTCGAAGAGGCCGGCCAGCACGCTCACCAGGTCGCCGTCGTCGGCCTCCGCGGCGGCCCGCAGTTCGAGCGTGGGCTTGTGCACCAGGCGGTGCACGGTCCTCAGCAGCACCCGTTCCACGGACGCGCGGACCTGGGGCGGCAGCTCGGCGGTGGCCCGCGCCAGCTCTTCGCGGGCGATGTCCTCGGCGCCGCTGCGCATCCGGTGCAGCGCGGCAGCCGCGGACCGGCCCGCGAGCCAGCGATGGTAGCGCCGTAGCTCGGTTTCGATGATTTCCTCGGTAACGCCCAGGTCGCGGGCGAGGCCGTCGGCATCGCTCATCCCGCCGGACCGCAGATCGGCCAGGTCGATCAGCCGGACCCAGGGCAGCGCCCGTACCGCCGGATCGACGTTGCGCGGCATCGACAGGTCCGCGAGCGTCAGCGGCCCGGCGCCAGCGGCCCGGGCCGACCGCAGGAGGCCGACGTCGACGAGCGGGTGCGGCGCGGCGGTGGCCAGGAACGCGATGTCGCAGGCCGACAGGCAGTCGGCGAGGGCGGCGATATCGACCACGGTGGCACCGGCGGCGGCGAACCGGTCCGCCCGCCTGCGGGTGCGGTTGCACACCGTGACAGCCGCGTGCAGCTCGGCTGCCCGTGCCACGACGACCGCGGCGACCTGCCCCGCCCCGACCACCAGGAGCCGCTGGCCGGCCAGGCTGCCGCCGCTGGACCTGGTGACCGCGTCCACCGCCACGCTCGCGACCGACCGGGTAGCCGCCAGGATCGACGTTCGCCGCTGCCGCTTCCTGGAGGCGCTGATCGCCGCGTCCATCAGCCGGCCGAGCTCGGCGTCGCTGCTGCCCGCCGCCCTGCTGATGTCTGCGGCCGCCCGCACCTGCCCGGCGATCTCGGCTTCACCGAGCACGAAGGACTCCAGGCCGCTGGCAACCCGCAGCAGGTGCCGGGCGGCCGCGTCGCCGCGGTAGGTCATCGCCACCGGGCGCAGCACCTGGCCGGGGATGCCCCGGTCCACGGCCAGCGCCGCCAGCAGTGCCGGGTGGTCGGGCTCATCGGGCCAGGTCGCGTACACCTCGGTGCGCTGGCAGGTCGACAGCACCGCGACGGCGCTGGCCCGGCTGCTGGCGCGCAGTAACGGCAGCCGCCCGGCCAGCTCCGCGCGTGCGTAGGCAAGCCGTTCGAGCAGGTCGAGCGGTGTGCGGCAGGCGGTGATCGACAGGCAGCTGAGCCCGGTCATCGCTGGCCCTGACCCTGGGCCAGCGCGAGCAGCGTCGCTACCTCGGTGCGGTGCGAGCCGAACGGCGCGAGCGCCAGGTAGGCCTTGAGGTCACGCTCAGCGGCCTTGGCTTTCCGCAGGCCAACCAGGTTGATCACGCCGCGCACGTACAGCGCTTCGGGGTAGTTCGGATCGGCGGCGAGCGCACGGTCGACCATGGTCTTGCCCTGCGCGGCCCGGCCGACCTCGAAGGCGAGCAGGGCCAGGTTGGTGTTCGCCGCGGCGTTCGCGGGATCAAGCCGGGTGACGGCCAGGTACTCGACGGCGGCCAGCTGGCTGGCGCCGGCGGCCGCGTAGGCGTCCGCCAGCGCCAGGTGCGCGCGCACATTCTTCGGGTTCTGCTTCACCTGAGTCTCGGCCGCGGCCACCGCGGCGAGCTGCTGCGCGGTGGGCGACTTGGTGCTGGACGGAGCCGGTGAAGCCGGGCTGCCCGCCGCCGGGGCCGCCCCGGCCACCGGGTTACCCGTGATCGCCTGTCCGGAGTGGCGGGCGGAAACAGTGCTGCCGAGCAGGACCGTGATGCCTGCCGCGGCCGCGGCCAGCGCCAGCAGCGCCGCCGCCGGGCGTCTCCAGCGCCTGGTCCCGGCACCGCTGTCACGGCCCTGCCCCGGGCCAGCGGCGGCCGGCCCGGGCTTCCTGCCGCCGGTGGCCGCGGCGGTGGCGCCGGCCGGGCCCTCGGTGCCGCCGCCCGCCGGGCCCCGGGTCTTGCGGTGCAGGAAAGCCGCGGCTTCCCGCTCCACCGGGTCACCCAGCCGGGCGTGATCGTCGCTGGTCAGCTTGCCGGCGGCGAGGTCGTCGTCGAGATCACGCAGCTGGCGCAGCAGCTCGCGGCGGCGGTCATCATCGGGGTGGTGGGCCCGCTGGCGCGGGCGGCTGCTCTTGACCGCGAGCGGCCGCCAGATCAGCAGCCCGACGACGAACGTCAGCCCGCCGATGACGAGCACGACGGTCATCCCGTTTCCTCCTCGCGCAGCCGGGCGACCGCCTTGGCCACGGCGCGCTGCTGCCTCGCCGACAGCTGCGGCGAGCCGTCCTCAGGCGGATCCGGCTGGGGCGTGCGCAGCCAGCGGCGCAGCACCGTGAACGCGACGATCAGGCAGCCGGCCAGGACGAGCAGGGGCAGGTAGTACACGGCTCCGGCCAGGCCCTGCCGGGGCGGGGACATGAGGACCGAGTCGCCGTAGGCCGCCACGAAACTCGCGCGGATCTGATCCGCGGACTGGCCCGCCCGGAGTTTCTGCGAGATGTCCTGGCGCATCTGCTGGGCGAGCGGGGCGGGCGAGTCGGCGACCGACAGGTCCTTGCAGATCGGGCAGTGCAGCCCCGCGGCGATCTGCTGCACCTGCTGGGCCTGGCTGGCCGGAGGGTGGCCGGCCACCGCGACGAGGATCAGCGTGGCGAGGCCGGCCGCCAGCGCGATCAGTACCACGAGCCCTGGCAGGCCGGCCCGGGTCCGCCTCAGCATCCCGGCGGCATTCACCGGGAACTCGCGAGCATCGAGTTGATCTCGCCGGCCAGCGAGGCCCCGCCGACCGGCCCGATGACCCGGTTGACGATGCGGCCGGCCTGGTTCACCACGAACGTCTCCGGAATCCCGTGCAGGCCGTAGGCCAGGGCGGTGCGCGAGGCGGAGTCCTCGACGACCGGGTAGGTCACGTCAGCAGTACGGACGTAGCTGCGGGCGGCGGTGGCGCTGTCCTCGAAGTTGACGCCGATCACGACCACGCCGGCGTCCTGGAACTGCTGCCACGCCTGGTCGAGAGCCGCCTGCTCGACCTTGCATTCCGCGCACCACGAGGCCCAGAAGTTGATGACGACGACCTGCCCGCGCAGCTTGGACAGCGTCACCGGACCGCCGTCCAGCTGAGGCAGGGTGAAGTTCGGCGCCACCCGGCCGACCAGCGGCGAGGCGGTCACGGACGGGTCCCGGCCGAGCCCGCTCGCCAGCAGCGCGACGATGACGGCAACGGCCGCGGCGACGCAGGCCAGCAGCCGCATCCGGCGCCGCATGATCCGTTCTCTCACCGGGCACCCGCCTCAACGGCGGCGGGCTCACGCGCCGCGGCGGCGCCCTGGCTGCCGCCGGATCTCCTGCGCCGGGCCGGCCAGGCGGCCGCCACGCCGCCGAGCGCCATCACCAGGCCGCCGGCCCACAGCCAGTTCACGCCCGGGTTGCGGTAGAAGCGGAAGGTGGCCGAGCCGCCGTTGTCCTGCAGCGAGATCACCGATGCGTAGAGGTCCCAGACGACTCCCCGCCGGATCGACGGCGAGCCGATCGGCTCGGTAGCGGCCGGGTACAGGTTCATCCGCGGGTCGAGGGTGCCGGCCGTGCCGCCGCCCTGGTTCGTGACCGACACCCTGGCCGTGAGCACGATGCGCTGCGGCTGGCGGTCTGTGGCCAGGCCCTGGTAGCGCAGGACGTGGCCCGCGAACACGGTGCTCTGGCCGGTCTTCAGGGTCACCTGGGCCTGCTGGCCCAGGCTGGACGAGGCGGTGATGCCCGCGGCGGCGAGCGCGAGGCCCATGTGCACGACCAGGCCCGCGTACCGGCGCCGTCCCCTGGCCAGCGCGCGCGCCGCGCCTGCGCGCGCGCCGCGGCGGCCGATCGCCATCCCGGTGAGGATCTCCTGAGCGCTCGTGACGAAGACGAGGGCGGCCAGCCCGAACCCGGCGACGGCGCTGACCTGGTGTATGCCCGCGGCCGCGGTGGCGATCATGACGAGGGCCGCGGCGGCGGCGGGGACGCGCAGCCGGAGCAGGGCACGCGACCGGTTGGTGGCGCGCCAGGGCAGCAGCGGTGCCGTGCCGACGAGCAGCAGGATCAGCAGGAACACCGGGGTGACCGAGCTGCGGAAGTAGGGACCGCCGACGGTCACCTGCTGTCCCGACACGGCCTGGACGACGAGCGGGAAGGTGGTGCCCAGCAGGATGATCGCGGTGGCGGCGAGCAGCAGCACGTTGTTGGCGACGAACGCCCCTTCCCTGGAGACCGCCGAGGTCAGGCTGGCCGGGGTGCGCAGCGTCGGGAGGCGCCAGACCACCAGGCCGAAGCCGGCCAGCAGCACCAGCGCCAGGAACGCCAGGTAGGCCGGCCCGACCGAGGTCTGGGTGAACGAGTGCACCGAGGACAGCACGTTGCCGCGGGTCAGGAAGGTGCCGAACGTCATCAGCGAGAACGCGCCGATGACCAGGGCGATGTTCCACAGCCGGGCCATCCCGCGCCGTTCCTGCAGCATGACCGAGTGCAGGAAAGCGGTGGACGTGAGCCAGGGCAGGAGCGCGACGTTCTCGACCGGGTCCCAGGCCCAGTAGCCGCCCCAGCCGAGCACCGAATACGACCAGAGCGCGCCCAGCAGCAGCCCGACGGTGAGGAAGCACCACACCACGAGCGTCCACCGGCGGATGACCGAGACCCACTGGCCCGAGCCCGGCCCGGCGAGCAGCGCCGCGATGCCGAAGGCGAACGGCACGGTGAAGCCGATGAACCCGAGGTACAGGAACGGCGGATGGACCGCCATCAGCGGATGGTTCTGCAGCAGCGGCGCGGGGCCGCGGCCGTCCGCCGGGGGATCCGCCAGGCTGCCGAACGGCCGGGCCGGGCCGTTGATGAGGATCAGGTAGAACACCTGGACGGCGAACAGCACGCTGAGCGCGTACGGGAACGTCGGCGGCCGGTCACGCCGGAACCGCAGCGCGACGGCGGCGATGTAGCCGGCCAGGATGAGGTTCCACAGCAGCAGCGAGCCGTCGTCGGCCGCCCACAGCGACAGCGCCTTGAAGAAGACCGGGGTCTCCCGCGCGGAGTTGCCGGCGACGTACCGGATCGCGAAGTCGTTGGTCAGCAGCGCGGCCAGCATCGTGGCGTTGGCCGCGGCCACGATCGCGAGCAGGCCGAACGCGCACCGCCGGGCGCTTTCGAGCAACTGCGGCCGGCCGGTCTTCGCGCTCACCGCGGCGGCGACCAGGCCGTAGCCAGCCACCGCCAGGCCGAGCAGCAGCAGGTAGGTCCCGAGTTGGCTCATCGTCAGCCCCCGGTTTTCAGGTCGGCCCGGTGCGGCGGAGACTGTCCAGGTTTCGGCGGGGCGTAGTCACCGTTGTGCTGCACCAGCAGGTTGTCGGCGTGGAAGCGCCCGTCGGCGCCGAGCGCGCCCTCGAGTACGACGCCCTGGCCAGCCTTGAACAGTTCCGGCACCGGGCCGGTGTCGGAGACCCGCATCGATTCGATCCGGTCCGTCACGGTGAACGTCAGCACCGATCCGGTGCGGTGGACGCTGCCCGGCACGACGTAACCGCCGAGCCGGATTCGCTGCCCGACCTGCGCCTTGTGCTGCGCGACGACGTCGGCGGGGGTGAGGTAGTAGACGAAGTTGCCGGTCAGCCCCCTGATCGCGATCCAGGCGAGCGCGCCCACGACGATCGCGAGGCACACCGCGACCCGTAGCCGGGGCCCGCGCCAGCCGCGGCGGCGGACGGCATCTTCCGGGACGCCAGGTAGCTCCAGGAGATCCTGGCTCACCGCTGGCGCCGCCCGCCGCGGTCCCGCCCGGTGACGGCGCTCAGGTAGCGCCGGGCCCGGCGGGCGCGGACCGCGAGATGCCACCGGTAGGCGGCCAGCATCACCATCGTGACCGCGTAGCCCGTCGCCACGTACCCGGCGTCATGCATGGCCATCACCGGTGACCGAGGTGGCGGCGGGGGCGGGCGGGCTGGGAAGGCCGGCCGGCCGCGGCCGGCCCGCGCGCGGCGTCGAGAGCGAGGTGACGGGGACGGCGCTGCGATCCTCCAGCCGGCCGACCCGCATCCGCGCGGCCATCAGGTAGCCGTAGGCCAGCGAGAAGGTCACGAACGCGAGCAGCAGCGTCGCCAGCATGCTGCTGGCGATCGTCGGCGCGCCCAGCCGCAGCACCGTGGCCTGCTGGTGCAGCGACCGCCACCACACGACGGACTCGTGCACGATCGGCACATCGATGAACCCGACCACGCCGACGACCGCCGACCACTTGGCCCGCCGGGCCGGGCTGTCGGCCACCTTGCGCAGCGACAGGTAGCCCACGTAGATCAGCAGCAGCACGGCGGTGGTGGTGAGCCGCGGGTCCCAGGTCCACCAGGTACCCCACACCGGGCGGCCCCACAGCGAGCCGAGCAGGATGGTCAGCGCGCAGAACTGGACGCCGATCTCCGCCGACGCCGCGGCCACCCGGTCCCACTGCACGCGCCCGGTCTTGAGGTAGGCGACGCTGGCGATGAACACCACGCCGAAGGCCAGGAACGTCACCCACGCCGCCGGAACGTGCACGTACATCAGGCGCTGGACGTCGCCCTGGGTCGCGTCCGGGGCGACCACGAACAGCCCGATGACCACCGTCGCCGCCAGCCCGGAGAGCGTCGCGACGCCCATCACCCGCTGCGCCCGGTAGCCGCCTAGGACGGTGAGCGCCCGGTACAGCTGCCTCATAGGGACCACCTCTCCGCTCTCGGTCGCGCTATATCGACAGCAGGTACTGCACGAGGTCGTTTTCCTGGGCGGGGGTCAGGTGCAGGTGGAACACCTTGTTGTAGTGCTGGACCACCGACAGCAGGGTGGGGAACCGGCCGTCGTGGTAGAAGCCGCCCTTCTGGTGGGTCCACAGCCCGGCCAGCGGGGTGGTGCGGTACATGTGCGTCGGCGACCGGTTGGCCTCGAAGTTGCCGATGCCGATCTGCTTTCCGGTGTGCATATTGAAGCCAGGCTCGGTGAAGGTCGGCGGCACGTGGCAGGTCGAGCACTCCGCCTGCCCGTCGAACAGTGCCTTGCCGCGGGCCGCGGCCGCGGGGTCGAACGATCCGGCCGGCGGCGCGGGCGCCTTGAGCGACAGCTGGTAGGCCTGCAGCCCGGGCAGCTTGGGCGAGACCAGGTCAGGCTTGGCCATGACGTGCCCGAAGCCGTTCTTCGCGGCGATCGGGAACTGCTTGGCGTTGTCCAGCCGCGGGTCGAAGAACGTGCCCTGGCCGTGCATCTCCAGGACCGCGACGAACGCGTTCCAGTACGGGATCGAGCCCCAGCCGGTGTAGGTGTGCAGGTTGACGCCGGCCAGGCCGAAGGCCGGCGGGATCAGCGTCGCGGACGAGCGCCCGTCTGGCTGGAACGCCTTGCCGTCCAGGAACAGCTCAGCGTCGAACTTGCCCGGACCCCACGCGTTGAGCACCTTGTGCACCGTCGTCACGTCGGTGTGCAGCAACGTCGCGATGGGCTGCAGGTTCGGCGCGAACCCGATGATGCCGCCGACGTTCAGGTCGCGGTTGGCCCAGCCGTCCAGGCGGTGGCCGATGCCCGGGGCCAGCGAGTTGTCCACGGTGGAGTGGCACAGCGAGCACTCGATGCCGACCGAGTTCAGGGTGCCGTCGCTGCTGAAGACGCCCTTGACGCCGACTACCGCGTTGAGCTTCAGCAGGGCCAGCGTCGTCGCCGGGTCGTCCAGGTTGACCGTCCCGTCGAGGATGCCCTGCTGGACCGACTGCGGCAGCGCGTCCACGTCGACCTTCAGGCCCAGGCCGAGCGCGGTCTTCGGGCTGAGGCCCGGGCCGACGCCGCCGTTGGCCGCGCCGGCGATCGTCTGGTTGAGATGCAGGGTGCCGCCCCAGAACGCCTCGTCGCCGAACGTGTCGAAGCGGAAGGTCTGCTTGCCCTGGCTGACGAGCGCGGCGTTGTCATCGTTGCCCCTGTGGTTCTGGCTGGCCGCGCTGCCGCCAGGCCGGGCGCTCGCGTGCGGCGCGCTCGCCACCGCGGTCAGCGCCATCGCCGCGAGCGCGCCCGCGACGCTCAGCCCGACAGGCATCGCCCACCTGCGGCGTCCCAGCACCCTGCGTGCCGCTGACCGCCACCCGGGAGTCTTGCGCGCGCCGCTGTCGGTGCTGGAGCCGGACGAAGAGGCCATACCATCCACCTTCTAACGCCAACGATAATGTCTTTAGAGAATGCTCGCCGGGCGGGGAAGATGTCAATGCCCGCCGGGCGAGTCGCCTCAGTCCTCCAGCAGGTGCCCGTACACGACGTAGCCGGCCGCGAGGAAGGCGGCGTCGAACGCCAGCAGCAGGCTCAGCCACCCGCCCATCCCGGCGGTGGTGCCCTGCGTGAGGCCCGCTGTCGCCTTGGTCGCCGCGATGATCACGGGGCTGACGAGCGGAAGGACGAGGACCGGCAGCGCGGCCTGGCGAGTGCGGCTGCGCACCGCGAGCAGGCCGAGGAGGCTGCCCAGGATGCTCAGCCCGGCGACGCCCAGGACGCCAGTGAGCAGCAGCAGCGCGGGTGCGGGACCGACCGGCAGCCCGAACAGCACGATCACGATCCCCGTCGTCACGACCAGGAGCACGATGAGCTGCACGAACGCCGCGGCCGCCTTGCCGAGGTAGACCGCGCCCTTGTCCACCGGCGCCAGCAGCAGGCCCTCCAGCGCGTCGTTGGCCGCTTCGTGCTGGTAGGACCGGTGGCACAACTCCACCGACGCGAACAGCGCGGCGAGCCACAGCAGCGCCGGCGCCGTCTGGGCGAGCAGCAGCCGGTCGGGCCCCAGCGCGAAGCCGAACGCGAGCAGCATCGTGGCCGCGAACGGGAGCACGGTGCTCAGCGCGGACCGGCTGCGCAACTCCGTCCGCAGGTCCTTGGCGGCGATCGCCTGGGCGGCCCGCAGGCTCATGACGGCGCGGCCCTGGCGGGAGTGATCACGCGGCCGCCCGCCATCGTCACCTCACGGTCGACCAGGTGCCCGGGCGGCGCCTCATGGCTGGCGACGACGACCGTCTGCCGGCCGGCCCGCGCGCTGCTCAGCAGGTCCTCGACCACGACGCGGGCATCGACGTCCAGGGCGGCGTAGGGCTCGTCGAGCAAGATGAGCGCGGGCCCGCGCATCAGGCACCGGGCCAGGGCCAGGCGCTGGCGCATGCCCTGGGAGAAGTGGTCCGCCCGCACCGCGGCCACTTCGGCGAGCCCGACCCGCTCGAGCGCGGGCCCGGCCAGCCGCGGGTCGATGTCGTACAGGCTGCAGGCGAAGCGCAGGTTCTCCGCCGCGGTGAGGTCCCCGTACAGGCGGGTCTCGTGGCTCAGCAGATCGGCCCGCGCGCGGATGGCGTTCCGCTCGGTGCGCAGGTCGAAGCCGAGCACGCTGCCCCCGCCGAAGGTCGGTGAGATGGCCGTGGCGATCAGCCGCAGCAGCGTGGTCTTTCCCGAGCCGTTCCAGCCGCGCAGCCAGACCGTCTCGCCGCGGTCTACCTCAAGGCTGACCTGGCTGACGGCCTCCAGGCCATCGAACAACCTGGTCAGCCGCGCCACCCGCACGGCGGGCCCCGGGGGCGCCGTCACCGCGGTCCTCGACGCGAGACGTCCGATCACGGCTGGCCACCCGGATTCTATCGCCCACTTTCAATGACGATAGAGACGGTATGCCGGCCGCTCCGCCGGGGTCAACCCTCAGGCCTGCCCGCGGCCGGCGCCGGCCACGGCGGTTAACGTGCGATACCGGTCTGACCCGCGGGCTGAGAGGGTTTCATAGGCGACCAGGGCGGCGTGCAGCGACAGCCGGGACTCGGGTTCTTCAAGATCCACGCTGGTGATGCGCTGGATCAATGACAGGCGGCGGTACAGTACCGGCCGGGACAGATGGCTCTCGGTGGCGGTGACGGATTTATTGCCGCCATTGCGCAGGTAGGACTCCAGCACCACGACCAGCTTGCTGTTGTGGCGGCTGTCGTAGTCCAGCAGCGGCCCGATCCGCGCCTCGATGAAGGCGGCGAGCGCCGGATTCCCGCGCAGCAGCTGGAAGAGCCCGCGCAGTTCCAGGTCCCTGATCGAGTGCCACGGCCGCACCCGCGCGTTGGTGAGCGCGGCCTCGGCCATCATGTTGGCCTCCTGCAGGGTCCGCCGCGCCTGGCCGGCGCCGGTGACGACCGGCCCCGCTGCCACCACGAAGGGCATCTCCGCGGCTTCGCGCCCGGCCGACCCGGCTCGCTGGCGCAGCATCTGGACGTACTGATCGATGACCTCGTCTGGCTGGTGACGGGTCTCCAGCGCGAGCAGCATGCCGACCGCGCGGTCGCTCAGCCGCCCGGTGACCGCGCGCAGGCGGCACCGCTCGGCGACCGTCGCCGCCATGTCGGACAGCTGCCTGACCTGCCCGGCGGGAACCTGCTCCTCGGCGGACAGGCGGAGCACCAGGCCGACGACCCGGCCGCGGTCCAGCGGGACACCGAGCGCGGCGGCCGTCGTCGCGGTATCCGCCAGCGGCCTGGCGTGCATCAGGATGTCGACGAGCAGCGAGCCGTGGGCCAGCCGGTCCACGCTGGACCCGTCCTGCTCGATCAGGTGGTTCAGGGCCAGGGCGGCCGAGGCCCGCTCGGCCGTCATGACGTCCAGGCGGCTGGGCTGCTCCTGGCAGACGAGCACCAGCCTGCCCCAGACCTGCCCCCTGGCGCCCACCGGGGTCACCAGCCACCCCGTTGCCGGGTCGAACGTCGTGCTGCCCGTCGTGGTGACCATCCGCGCGCTGTCGTCCCAGGTCAGCAGGAGGTCACGGGCGTCCAGGCCGGCCGTGTCTATGGCCAGCGGCTGATGCGCGAGATTTTCCAGGACCACGATCTTGCGGGTCAGCCGGGCGACCCGGGCCAGGATCTCCGTTGCCGAGGCCCCCTCCAGGCTCAGCTCCATGAAGGTGCTGCTCACCTGGTCGGCGACTCGCAGGTCCGCGAGCTGAGACTCGAAGATGAGCGAGTGCGCCGCCTCGGTCACCGAGACGAAGGGAACCGCGCGGTGCAATTCGACCAGCGGCAGGTGCAGCCGGTTGGCCACCGTGATCGCCGACGCCGGCAGGGCGTGCGTGAAGCGCCGGCCGAGTTCCACGATGACCCCCGCCGCCGAGGCCCTGGCCAGCTCGGTCAGGAACCTGACCAGCCCGTCGCGCTCGCTGGACAGCGCGATCCCCGAGGTCAGGACGATCTCCCCGCCGCGCAGCAGGTGCGCGATGTCGGGCACCTCCGAGATGTGGACCCAGCGGACCTCGCGGTCCAGGCCGTCGCGGCCGCCGACCACCTCGGGCAGGCCGTGCTGCACGACGTCAAGGGCGAGGATCTCCGCGACGGTAGGCATCGGCCGGGCTCGCTACGTGGCGGTCGCGGCGCAGACGGCGCCGGGCGGGCGAGCCCTGCCGATCACCGACTCGGCCTGCCCGGCGACCCGCAGGAGCAGCTCGTCCTGTCCCGTCGCGGCCACGAGCTGGACGCCGACCGGCAGGCCGTCCTCGCTGTATCCGGCCGGGATGGAGATCGCGGGCTGGCCGGACACGTTGAACGGCCGGGCGAACACGCCCGCATCGCACTCTGCCCGCGCCACGAACCCGAGCCGGGGCGCGGGCACCGGCACGGCCGGGGTGACGAGGATGTCGAGGTGGGCGCGCCACCAGGTGTTGATATCCCGGCAGGCGGCCTGCAGCGACTCCACCGAGGACACATAGCCCGACCCGGAAACCGACCGGCCCTTGCTGGCGAACTCCCACGTCCACGGCTCGACGTCCGGCTGGCTGATCTCGCGCCCGAGGCGCGCGGACCACCGGTCCAGGTCACGCAGGATGCCGACGGCGACCAGCGTGTGCAGGTCGCCCTCGTATGCCGCCTCGGCGAGGGCCGGGATTTCGGTGGCCGTCACCTGGTGGCCGAGCCGGCCGAGCGCCGACGCGACCTTGTCCGCGGCCGCCGCGCACGCCGGGTGCACGCGTTCGCGGCCGCCGGGCGGCGCGGTGCTGACCCCGACCCGGAGCCGCCGCTCAGCCGGCCGCCCGGCCGCCGGGCGCCGGGCGGAAGCGGGCGGCGGGTACGGGTCGCCGGGTGCGCCGCCGGTCAGGTGAGGCAGCACCGCGGCCGCGTCCCTGACCGAGCGGGTGAGGATGCCCTCGCAGGTCAGGAACCCGCGGAACTCCCCGAACTCCGGTCCGAGCGAGATCGCGGCCCGGCTCGGCTTGATCCCGACCACTCCGCACATGCTGGCGGGCACCCGGATCGACCCGCCGGTGTCGTTTCCGTGCGCCACCGGAACGAAGCCGGCCGCGACGGCCGCCGCCGAGCCGCCGCTTGAGCCGCCCGGTGAGCGGGAGTGATCCCACGGGTTCCTGGTCGGGCCGTAGGCGAGCGGCTCGGTGGTGTACGAGCCGGCCAGCTCAGGGGTGTTGGTGCGGCCCAGGAGCACGAAGCCGGCCCGGCGGAAGCGCTGCGCGAGGTGAGAATCCTGCGCCGAGCGCCAGCCCGCGTCGCGCAGCACCCGCATGCCGAGGTGATAGGGGTCGCCGCGGGTGGCGCACAGCGCGTCCTTGATCAGCAGCGGGGTGCCGCCGAACGGCTGACCGGGCTTGACCTGGGAGACTTCGCGGCGAGCGCGGTCGAAGCGGCGGTGGATCACCGCGTTGAGAACGCCGTCCGCAGCCTGGATCCTGGCGATGGCCTCCTCGACGGCCATGGCCGGCGTTAGCTCGCCATCCCGCATAGCCGCGACGAGGTCATGGGCGTCCGCGAGCGGTGCCGTGCCGCCGGGGCGGTTCACGGCGATTGGTCCCGTGCCGTCGTGTCCTGTGGCTCTGGTGAGTCTTGTGGCCCCTGATGCTCATGTTTCAGCATGACATACGGATGCAACGGGTCTGGGACAGGCGTCGCGGCCACCAGTGACTGCGTGTAGGCGTGCGCCGGCGCGGTGAGCACGCTCGCGGTCGGGCCCGTCTCCACGATCGAGCCCTCGGACATGACCGCCACCCGGTGGCACAGCTGCCGCACGACACCGAGGTCGTGCGCGATGAACAGGATCGCCACGCCCCGCTTCGCGCGCAGGTCGGCGAGCAGGTTGCAGATCTGCGCCTGGATCGACACGTCGAGCGAGGAGACGACCTCGTCGCAGATGAGCACCCTGGGGCCGACCACGAGGGCCCGCGCGATCGCGATCCGCTGGCGCTGGCCGCCAGAGAACTCCCTGGGCCTGCGCTGGCAGGCGTCGGCGGGCAGGCCGACGTCGGCCAGCGCCGCCAGCACGCGCTCCCTCCTGTCCTCCCGGCTGGCGGCGAGCTTGTTGACGACGAGGCCCTCGGCGACGATGTCGCCCACGGACATGCGCGGGTCCAGCGAGGAGTAGGGGTTCTGGAAGATCATCTTTAGGTGCCGCCGCGCCGCCCTGAGTTCCGCGGCGCGCAGCGTGAGCAGATCCCGGCCGGCGAAGATGACCGACCCCGCCGAGGGACGGATGAGCCCGGCGATGCAGCGCGCGGTCGTGGTCTTGCCCGAACCCGACTCGCCCACCAGGCCGAGGATCTCCCCGGCGTCGAGCTGGAGGGTCACGTCACGGACGGCATCGACCCGCTGCGCGGCCGCGCCGCGGCGGCCGCGGGCGTAGGACTTGCTGAGCCCGGACACCTCAAGCAGGGGCATCGGAGGACTCCGCCGCGGGATTGCCGGCCGGCCCGAGTTCCCCGGCGAAATGGCAGGCCGCCAGGTGCCCGGGGGTGCTCATGCCGCGCAGCAACGGCAGTTCGGCGGCGCACCGCGGCCTTGCGAACGGGCACCGCGAGCGGAAGGCGCAGCCAGAGGGCAGGCCGGTCGCGGGCGGCACCTCGCCGGGAATCGCGTCGAACCTCGCGCCCTGGCCCGCGTCCGCGCGCGGCGTGGACCGCAGCAGGCCCTGGGTGTAGGGATGCCGCGGTGCCTGGAAGATCGTCGTGGTCGCGCCGAGCTCGACGATGCGGCCGCCGTACATCACCGCGACCCGCTCGGCGAAGCCCGCGACCACGCTGAGGTCATGCGTGATCAGCAGGATCGACATGTGCTGCTGCTCGCCCAGGCGCAGCAGCAGCCGCAGTACCTGTGCCTGGACCTTCACGTCCAGGGCCGTCGTGGGCTCGTCGGCGATGAGCAGCCTGGGCTGCTGGGCCAGGGCGATGCTGATCACGACCCGCTGCTGCTGCCCGCCTGACAGCTGGAACGGGTAGGAGCGCAAGATCCTGGCCGGATCGGAGATGCCCACCTTGGCGAGCAGGCCCGCGGCTTCGGCGTCCCGCTGGTCCCTGCTCACCCCGGCGAGGCGAAGCGCTTCGAAGATCTGCTTACGGACCCGCATGGTCGGGTTCAGCGACGAGTTCGGGTCCTGCAGCACGATGCCGATCTCCCGGCCCCGGACCGTGCGCCACTGCTTGCCTGCCAGCGCCAGCAGGTCACGGCCGGCGTAACGGATGTGCCCGGAGATGCTGGCGCCGCGGACCAGGCCGAGCAGCGACATGGCGGTCACGGTCTTGCCCGAGCCGGACTCGCCGACCAGCGCGAGCCGCTCGCCTGGCCAGATGCTGAGGCTGACCTCGTTGACGGCGCGGGCGACACCGGCCGGGGTGGAGAACGAGACCGAGAGCTCGCGCACGCTGAGCAGGTCATCGCTGGCGGTCATCACGTTCTACCCGCCGTCGCGGGCATGCCGGTCGCGCAGCCAGTCCCCGGCCAGGCTGAAGCTGACCGCGGTGAGCATCAGGGCCAGGCCGGGGAACAGGACCGGCCACCACACGATCGGCAGGTTCGCCTGCCCGTCCGAGATCATCGCCCCCCACTCGGGCTGGGGAGGCTGGGCGCCGACCCCGATGAAGGACAGCCCGGCGAGGGTGAGCGTCACCGCCGCGACATCCCCGGTGACCTGGACCAGCATGGTTCCGGCGGTGGCCGGCAGGATGTGCCGGCGGACGATCCACAGCCGCCGGGCCCCCAGTTCCCTGGCCGCGGTCACGTAGTCGGCGCCCTGGATGTCGGCGACCATGGCCCGCACCAGCCGCGCGTACCTCGGCCACCAGGTGACGGCCAGCGCGATCACCGCCGACCGCAGGCTCGCCCCCAGCGCCGCGGCCAGCCCGAGCGCGAGGATGAGCGGGGGGAACGCCATGCCGATGTCGGTGATGCGCATCAGCAACTCGTCCGCGATGCCGCCGGCGATGGCCGCGACCGTCCCGATGATCACGCCGGCGGCGGCTCCGCAGGCGATGACCACGGCCGCGCCCGACAGCGTGATCCGGGCTCCGTCGAGTACCCGGCTGAGCACGTCGCGGCCTGCCTCGTCGGTCCCGAGCCAGTGACCTGCCCTCGGGCCGACCAGCCGGGTGCCGAAGTCGATGGCGGTCGGGCTCTTCGGCGCCAGCAGCGGGCCGAAGACGGCGAGCAGGATGACGAGCGCGGCCAGCCACAGGCCCACGCTGCGGATCGCCGCGGTCCGCCCGCCCAGCCCCCACCCGGTCACCGCTGACATCGGGCTGGCGCCGTCCCGCAGCGCCGCCACCTGAGGCGCCGTCTGCGTCATGCTGCCCTCCCCGCCAGCCGCGCCCGCGGGTCCAGGCCGAGCACCAGGAGGTCAACCAGCAGGTTCATGACGACGAAGACCAGCCCGACGCTGAGCACGACGCCCACGACAGGCTGCAGGTCCTTCTGCAGGACCGCGTTCACCGCGTAGGAACCGATGCCGGGCAGGTTGTAGATCTCCTCGACCAGCACCGTGCTTCCCAGCATCCAGCCCACCTGCATGCCGAGCAGGGTGAGGCTGGGCACCGCGGCGTTGCGCAGCGCGTGGCCGAACACCACCTGCCGTTCGGGCATGCCCTTGGACCTGGCCAGGACGATGTAGTCCTGGCCGAGCGCGGACAGCAGGTTCTCGCGCAGTGTCCGGACGATGACGGGGATGAACAGGGCCGCCAGCGTCAGCGCGGGAAGGATCAGGTGCGAGATCGCGCTGCCCAGGGCGGCCCAGTTCCCTTCGAGCAGGCTGTCGGCGACGAGCATGCCGGTGATCTTCGGGCCCTGGCTGACATTCGCCGATATCTCGCCGCCGAGAGGAAAGATCCGCAGGTCGCCGGCGAACGCGACCTGCAGGAGCAGGCCGAGCCAGAAGACCGGCATCCCGCCCAGGCTCATGGCGAAGACGCGTATTCCCTTGTCGGCCCACTTGTCCTTCCTGACGGCCGCGATCACGCCCAGCGGGACCGAAACCAGGATGTTGATGACCATGGCGGCAAGGACAAGCTCGATGGACACCGGCAGCGCCTGCGCCAGGCTCGTCGCGACCGGGACCTGGGTCTCGGTCGAGATCCCCAGGTCGCCGTGCAGGGCGTGCCAGATGTAGCGGACATACTGCTCGGCGAGCGGGTGGTTGAGC
This sequence comes from Streptosporangiaceae bacterium, assembly GCA_036558005.1. Classification (GTDB taxonomy): domain Bacteria; phylum Actinomycetota; class Actinomycetes; order Streptosporangiales; family Streptosporangiaceae; genus DATBGO01. The sequence goes on from DATBGO010000335.1 coordinate 24,779, forward strand.
CCGAGCCGCACCCGCTCGGCCGCCAGCCGCGCGGGAGTCGCGCCAGGTCCTACGGCGAGCCTGGCCGGGTCGCCGGGGATCACGTTGAGCATGAGGAATGTCGCCAGTGCCAGCGCCAGCAGCACGACGACGGCCCAGCAGGCTCGCCGCAGGATCTGGGTGATCATGGAATGAGGCTCAGACGCTCATGTTGTAGACGTTGACCGTGTAGTGGTGCGCGAGGTTGTAGGAGAATCCCTTCACCCCGGGCCCCAGCACCGTGACCCACTTGAGCACGGCCACGTTGATGCCGGGGTAGTCCGAGCCTATTGCCCGCTGCGCCTGCTGGTATTCACCGCATGCGCTCTGGACCTGCGTTTCCTGCTGCGCATGCGTGAGCTGCTTGTCGACGCTGGAATTTGAGTAGTAGAACCAGTTGTACCCGGTGCCGATGAACTTCGAGTCGTAGTACTCGTAGAGGACCTCGTTCGGGTCCAGGAACGTCGGGTATTCGTAGACGAAGCCGAGTGCCGGGGTCGTGGACGCGTGCTTCAGCAGGTTGATGTAGGCGGGGAACGCTATCCCGAGCGGCTTGGTCTTCAGGCCGATCGAGTGCAGGCTCGACGCGAGCAACTCGTAGCCCAGCTTCTCCTCGGACAGGAAGGGCAGGTACTCGATTGACACCGTCTGGCCGGTCGCGTGCGCCTGCTTTATCAGCTGCTTCGCCTTCGCGAGATCGTAGGTGGAGGCGGGGGTGCCAGAGTCATAGCAGGGGAAGTTCGGGGGCATCGGGCCGTGCGCGACGGCCGCATAGCCGCCGAATGCCGCCTTGATGAAGGCCTGGTAATTAAACGCGTAAGAAATGGCCTGGCGGACCAGTACATTCTTGGTCGGGCCGAAGACGGTGTTGAAGGCGACGTACAGCTGGACTCCCGTCTCCGCGACGTTCAGCGTGTAGCCGCTGCGGGAGGCGAAGGTCTGGTAAGCATCCGAGGGCAGCCCCTCGGCGAAGTTGACCGTGCCGCTCTGGAGTGCCTGAACCTCGCTGGAGCCGTTCGTGTAGTAGTGCCAGGTGACGTTGGCGGCGTGCTTTCCTGACCAGCCGCCCCAGTACTTCTTGAAGTAGCCGACCGACACCGACTCGTTGGGCACGAACTGGGTCAGCTGGTAAGGCCCCGAGCCCGCCTCGTGCGTCGCCAGCCAGGTCTGGCCCTGGTTGGTTCCCGCGTTCGCCTGGACCAGCGCCCGGTTCAGGATGTACACGCGGGAAAGCGCGTCGAGGAAGGTGCGGTAGGGGCTGCTGAGGGTGATCACCACCTTGCCCGGCGACAGGACCTTCGACGAGGCGAAGGCGGACAGCTCGGTGTAGATGCCGGCGCCGCCCGACTTGATCCGGTCGATGCTGTACTTGACGTCCTGGGCCGTCACCTTGGCGCCGTTGTGGAACGTCACTCCCTGGCGGAGCCTGAAGGTGTAGGTCAGGCCGTCAGGCGAGACCGTCCAGCTCGTCGCCAGGTCGGGCTGGAGCTTGGGGCCCGGGCCGTTGCTGAACTGGACGAGCGTGTCGTACACGGCCCGGTCGATCTCGTCGACGTTGGACGAGTCCGAGTGCGCGGGGTCGAGGGTGGGGGGCGCGACGGTGTCGCCGATGGACAGCGTGCCGGAGACAGCCGGGCCGCCCGGCGACTGCGCGCCGGAGGCCCCGGACGTCCCCGACGACCCGCAGGCGGCGATGATCAGGCACCCGGCCGCCGCGACGAAGGCGGTACTCGTCCTGCGGTGCCGCGCGAGGATGCTGGCCGCTCGCGCTGCGCGGCGTTGATGGTCATTCATAGTGTTCTCCCAGCTCTCCAGCCCGGCCGTGAACGGGCGGGGCGAGGCCATTACGGTGGGGTCGAGCTGCGCTCGCTCCTGCGTGGCCGGAGCGGGCAGCCCGCTCTGGGGACAGCTCAAGGACGCTTCCCGCCCTTATCCGCACTCCGTAGGTGTCCCACGCGGCTTCTTCGCCGACGTAGCCGTCGATGACGTCGTCGAGCACGTCCTGCGGGGCGCGCTCCAGCGGATCGCCGTAACCCGCGCCGCCGCCGCTGAGGTTCACGAACCTGTCGCCGATGCTCAGCGGCGCGCGCTGCATCCGCAGGCGGCGCTCTCGTGCGGTCCCCGGATAGATGACGAATCCGTTGGTGGCGCCGCTGTGCCCGCCGGCCAGGCCGCGGGTGGCGGTCAGCGTCTTCTTCTTCATCGAGAGGATCTCGCCGGGACGGCTGGCCTGGACGACGCGCCGGATGCCCAGCCCGCCGCGGTACTGGCCGGGCCCGCCAGAGTCGGTGCGGAGCTCCAGGCTCTCGTGGAACAGGCCAGCCTTCTGTTCGAGCACCTCCACCGGGGTGTTGCGGCCGACGGTCTCGCACGGGTTCTGCTGGGCGGAAGCCCCGTCATGGAACGGCGTCCCGCCCCAGCCGATGCCCTCGAGGTTGCTGATCACGAACGACTCTCCGGTCAGCGGCTCCTGCACCACGGCCATGAAGCCCGGCTCGTCCCCCGCGGTGGACGCGCCCACGTCGGGCAGTGCCTGCGCGAGCGCGTTGCGGATGACCTCCGTCGCCACCATGTGAGTCCAGAGCGTGAAGGTCGGCGCGGGGTAGACGGCATGGAAGAGGTTGCCCTCGGGGGCGATCACCTTGAGCTGCTCGAAGTGGCCCGCGTTCGCCGGGGCATCCGGAGACGTGAGCGACTTGAAGATGTTCTTGACCATCGCCACCGTGGCGCCGAAGGGCATGTTGATCGGCCCGGGCACCTGATCCTGGGAGCCCTGGAAATCGACGATGAACTCGTCGCTGGTGATCGTGATCGTGACGGCCACCCGGACCGGATCCTGCGACACGCCGTCGTCGTCCATGTAGTCCGACGCTGTCCAGGTGCCGCGCGGAAGCTCAGCCAGGCGCCGCTGCACCAGCCTGCGGCCGTGCGCGATGACCGCCTCGATGGCCGCTTCCACCTGGTCATGGCCGTACCTGGCGTAGATCTCCTGTACGCCCTTCTCGCCGACCCTGATCGACGAGACCTGCGCGTTCAGGTCGCCGATCACGATCTCGGGCATCCGGCTGTTGAACCGGATGAAGTCGATCCACTCGGGGTCGAACTCGTATCCCTTCATCACCCGGGTCGCCGGGAAGACGCAGCCCTCCTGATGCAGGGACGTGGAGTCCAGGACGTAGCCGGGGTCCTTGGCGCCCAAGTCGCGCCAGTGGGCGCGGATGGCCAGGTAGGAGACCAGCCTGGGCGGCGGCCCGGGCAGGAACACCGGCGCCACCAGCACGGCGTCGTAGGTGTGCGCCGAGCTCCAGTAGGGATAGTTCAGCAGGATGACGTCGCCGGGCCGGAGATTCTGGATGCCCACGTGCCGCAGGGCGTGCTCGAGCGCCATGTCGTTGGCGCCGAGGAAGACCGCGATGCCGGTCGCCTCCGCGATGAGCTTGAGGTCCAGCGTGTAGATGGAGATGCCGAAGTCGAGGACTTCGTAGATCCCGGGATTGAACGCGGTGCGGACGAGCGTCCGCCGCATCTGCTCGGCGACGGACAGGAACCCGTGGTGTATTACCTCGAGCGTGATGCCGTCAAGCTCGGCGCGCTGCGCTTCGGGCACGCTGTCAGTCCTCCCTCTGCGTGATCACCAGGTGACCGGCTTCGTTGATCTTGACGACCTGGTCGGAGCCCACGATCGTGGTCGCGGTGTCCTCGAGGATCACCGCCGGGCCGTCGATGCTGGCGCCGGCCGGCAGCCGGTCGCGGGTGTAGAAGCCGTGCTCGCACGACATCTCGCGGACGCAGTCGTAGGCGTCAGCGGCGAAGTCCGGCCGGGGCCGGCCGGCGTCCCCGTCGTCGCCGGGGCCCGTGACCTGCAGTGGCTTGCGGCCCGAGCCGGTCGCGTGCACCCGCAGCGTGACGACCTCGGCCTGGCCCGACATGACGTGCCCGTAGTGATTCAGGTGCGCGTCGTCTAGGAGCACCCGGATCTGCGGCACGCTGGCCCCGGCGGGCACCGGGATGGTCAGGGTGTGCTCCTGGCGCCGGTAGCGGAGGTCGGCCAGCCGGGTGATCCCGATCTCCTCGTCGGGGACGCCCTGGGCCTGCAGCGTCCGCGTCGCGGTGTCCTCGAGCTCGGCGAAGACCGGATCGAGCTCGGCCCACATGACCTCGTCGAGCGGGCGGACCACGGTCTGCGAGGCGTCGTGCTGCAGGTCGGATACGAGCATTCCCCAGGCGGACAGCGCACCCGCGGCGGCCGGGACGATGACGCCGCGCAGCTTCATCTCTCGCATGATCATCGGGCCGAGCATCGGACCGAACCCGCCGAACGCGACGAGGTGGAAGTCCCTGGGGTCAAGGCCGCGCTCGATCGTGATCTCGCGCAGCGCGCCGACGGTGCGGCTGACCGCGACCTTGAAGATGCCGGCCGCGGCCTGGTCGACCCGCAGGCCCAGCTGGCCGGCCAGGTTGCCGGTCAGCGCCTCGCGGGCCGCGGGCACCGAGATCTGCATCCGGCCGGCCAGGAAGGTCTGCGGCTTCAGGTATCCCAGCGCCGCGGCGGCGTCGGTGAGGGTCGCGTCGGACCCGCCGCGCAGGTAGCAGCTCGGCCCGGGCACGGCGCCCGCGCTTTCCGGCCCCACCTTGAGGAAGCCGTCGTCCACGTGCGCGATGGAGCCGCCGCCCGCGCCGATCGTGCGCAGGTCGAAGACGGGCCCGAGCATGGGCATGTGCTCGAGCTTCGCCTCGTAGGCCTGAGCCGGGCCCCCGGCGTGGATGACGCAGGAGTCCAGGCTGGTGCCGCCGACGTCAAAGGAGATCAGGTGCCCCTGGCCGGACTGCGCGGCGATGTACGACGTCGCGGCGATGCCCCCGGCGGGGCCGGAGAACAGGCTGGCCAGCGGCGCCTCCCGGGCGAACGACGCGCTCATCGCGCCGCCGGAGGAACGCATCACCCAGAACGAGCCGCGGAACCCCCGCCGCCGCAGGTCGGACTCGAGTTTCTCGAGGTACCTGTCGATCAGCGGCCTGATGTAGGCGGCGATGACGGTGGAACTGGTGCGCTCGTACTCCCGGTACTCCCTGGCGACGTCGACGGACAGCGTCACGGGTACCTGCGGGAACTCGTCCTTGATGATCTCCCTGACCCGCAGCTCGTGCCCCGGGTTGGCGTAGGAGTGCAGGAAGCACACCGCCAGCGAGTCGAGCCCGCAGCCGGTCACCAGGTACTGGGCCGCCTGCCTGGCACCGGTCTCGTCCAGGGCCACGGCGACCGCGCCCCTGGCGTCCATCCGGCCGGTCACCGTGGCGATGTGCCTGCGCGGGATCAGCGGCCGCGGCCGCACGCCCTGCAGGTCGTACATCTGGCGCTCGGGCACGTCACCCCGGCCGATCTCGAGCACGTCGCGGAAACCCGCGTTGGTGATCAGGCCGGTCGCCGCCCCGCGCCGCTGCAGCACGGCGTTGAGCCCCAGGGTGGTCCCGTGGATGAACTGGGTGACCTCGCCCAGCGGCACGGGCAGCCCGAGCACGGCCTCCACCACTCCCGCGGCCGGGTCCTGCGGCGTGTTCGAGGTCTTGTGCACCCGCACCTGGCCGGTGGATTCGTCCAGCGCCACCGCGTCGACGAAGGTCCCGCCGATGTCGACCGCTATCCGGTACGGGCCGGCTCCGAATGCGGCGGTCGCGTTTACCGACACTTGGCAACCCTTCCTCGCGCCATCACGAACGTCGGCTGTCCCAGCAGCCGCAGGTCGGCGGTCGGATCGCCGGCCACGGCGATCAGGTCGGCGGCCAGGCCGGCCTCGACCACGCCGGTCACGTCCGCAAGGCCGCACAGCCTCGCGGCGTTGACGGTCGCGGCCTGGATGACGCCGAGCGGGGACAGCCCGGCCTGCGCCATCAGCGACATCTCGCGCGCCACGACCGTGGAGCCGCCGCCGATGGGCGCACCCGGCGGGAAGTCCGTCCCGTTGACGAGGGTGACGCCGGCCTCGACGGCGTAGCGGATGCTCTGCATGTGCCGGCCGGCTATCTGCGCGGACTTCTCGATCGATGCCGAAGGGAACCTGTTGGCCCGCTTGAAGTCCGGGCTGTGCGTGACGCACAAGGTCGGCGTGATGAACGCGCCGTGCCCGGCGACCAGCCCGGCCGTCGGGGCGTCCAGCAGGTACACGTGCTCGAAGCTCCGGACACCCTGGGCCAGCGCCATCTGGATGGCCCTGGGCGCGCCCGAGTGGGCGACCACGTACTTGCCGTACCGCTGCGCTGCCCGGACCGCTCCCCGCATCTCCTGCGCTGTCATCTCGCTGGCGTCCAGGTCCTCTTCGTCGGATCTGGCCAGCCCGCCGGAGATGAAGATCTTTACGTGGTCCGCGCCCGCCTCCAGCTGCTCGGCGGCACGGTCGAAGAACGCGGCTTCCCCTTCGGCGTAGACGCAGCCGGTGCCCTTGCCGTGCCCGTCCGGCGTGGAGACCGCCCGCCCGGCCCCGACGATCCGCGGGCCAGCGAACCACTCGTGCCGCATGGCATCGCGCAGGATCAGGTCCACCGCGTGCTGCTCGTGCACGCACCTGACCGTGGTCACTCCCGCGGCGAGCGCGTCCTTCGCGCGCTGCGCCGCACGGAACGCGGTCAGGGCGGGGTTCTCCTGCTCGTCGGTCTCCGACAGCGGGAACACGATGGACAGGTGGGTGTGGCAGCTGATCAGCCCCGGCATCAGCGTCGCCCCGGCCAGTTCGATGACGTCCGCGCCGTCCGGCGGGTCGCCGCGGCGGACTTCCCCGATCGACGCCCCTTCGACGCTGACACTCACCCCGGCCCGGCCGGCGCCGGTCCTGACATCCAGAAGGGTGCAGTCGGTCAGCCACATACCGCGACTCCATGGCAAGATCGGTTACGCCGGCCTTCGCGACGGCGCCACCCCGTGGTGCGGTCTCGATGAGTGCGGCCCCGGACAACTCGGATGGTATGAGCCGGGGTATTCGCAGCGCCCCGTTCAGGTTGTAAAGACAATTCGGCGCTCTGCATACACATTGCGCCTGGCATGCCCGCTACCTGCGGTAGATGCTCGGGCCATGGCGAGCAGGCAGTGTCCGCTGGCCGCGGCAGGGGCCGCCGGCCAGCCGGCCTCCGGCTACGCGAACGCGCGTGACGAACTCGAGCGCCGGCGCACGCGCACTGACGAGCTCTACGTCAGCGGCACCGCAGACCTGCTCATCGAGCGGTGCCGGGCCTCCGGCCTGGTCGAGCGGTTCGGATCGCCGCTGTTCGTGGTGAGCGAGACCACGCTGCGGCAGAACTACCGGCGTTTCCGGTCAGCCTTCGGCAGTCAGTGGCCGGGCACGGTCAGGGTGTTCTACGCGATCAAGTCCAACAACAACCTGGCCGTGCGCGCGATTCTCAGCGACGAGGGCGCGGCGGGGGAGTGCTTCGGCGCCGCGGAGCTGATGGCCACGCTGGCGGGCGGGACCGACCCGGCCCAGGTCGCCGTCAACGGCAGCAACAAGACAGCGCAGGACCTCGCGCTGGCGGTCGAGCACGGCGTGGTCGTCAACATCGACGCGGAGGACGAGTGCCAGCGGCTCGCCGCGGCCGCCCGCGCGGCCGGCCGCCGGGTCCGGGTCAACCTGCGGCTCAAGGTGGCGCCGCCGCAGCTCGACGAGCTGGCCAGCGACAGCTACCGGCTGGCACCAGGCGAGCTACGGCAGGACGTGCTGCGGGAGAAGTGGGGGTTCTCGGCAGAGGCCGCCCAGCCGCTGATCCGGGAGATCCTGGCCGCCCCCGAGCTTGCGCTGCTCGGCTATCACCTGCACATACCGAGGGCGTGCCAGGAGCCTGAACTGCACTCATCCTGCGGGCGGGTCCTGGTCCAGGCCGTCGCCGGGCTGGCCAGGCAGACCGGGTTCGTGCCGTCGGTGCTCGACGTCGGCGGCGGCTGGGCGCGCGAGCGAGACCCCGAGTCCAGGTCGCTGGCCGCCAACCCGTTCACGGTCGAGGACTACGCCGCCCAGATGTGCCAGGCGATGCTCGACGAGCTGAGCGCCGCGTCGCTGCCGGTCCCGGAGCTATGGGTCGAGCCGGGCCGCTACCTGGTCGGCAACGCGGCGGTCCTGCTGGCGACCGTCGGGGCTGTCAAGCGGGATGCCGGGCACACCTGGGTCAACGTTGACGCGAGCACGAACCTGTTCGCCCGGATGGATTCGCGCGGCTGCCGGCATGTGGTGCTGCCGGCCGCCGGGATGGACCGGCCGTTCGCCGAAGAGGTGCGCGTGGTGGGCCCGGTGTGCGTGGAGTCCCTGCTGGCGGGCGGGCGCCAGATGCCGCGGCTGGGCCGGGGAGAGGTGGTCGTCGTCCTCGACGCCGGCATGTACGCGGAGTCCGCGGCCAGTCAGTTCAACGGGATGCCCAGGCCAGCCACGGTGCTGGTCCGCGGCGACCGGGCCGACGTCATCCGCAGGAGGGAGACCTTCGCCGACGTGTTCCGCGCCAACCGGATCCCTGACCGGCTGGCGCGGAGCGCGGGCCCGCGGCACCTGCTCAGCCAGCTGGTCCCTGATGGCGGCTGAGACCTGGCCCGGCCGCCGGCCCGGCGGGCCCGCCCTGGTCTCGGCGCTCGGGCTGGTCCGCCGCGGGCGGCTCTGGGAACTGAGCCACGAGCTCTTCGAGGGCATGCCGTCTCACCCCAACCACCCGCCGTTCAGCATGAAGATCGTCCAGCGGCACGGGGACAGGCTCAGGGACGGCGGCTACAGCGCCGCGAACGAGCTGATCACGATGAGCGGGCACCACGGCACCCACATCGACGCGCTCGGCCACGTATCAGTCAACGGGCTGCTGTACGGCGACGTCCGGGTCGCGGACGTCCAGGCCGGGACGGGCGGGCTGACCGCGCGGCACGTCGCCGAGCTTCCCCCGTTCATCGGCCGGGCCGTCGTCGCCGACGTGCCTGGCAGCCAGGGACGCGACCAGCTTGATCCGGGCGAGGAGATATCGGTCGCCGACCTCGAGCACGCGCTCGCCGGGCACGGCGCGAGCGTCGAGCCCGGCGACGCGGTGCTCATCCGCACCGGATGGGGCGCCAGGTGGCCGGACCAGGAGCGGTTCTTCCCGGCCGGCGGCGACCAGCCTGGCCCCGGCGAGGCGGCCGCCCGGTGGCTGGCCGGGCAGCAGGTCAGCGCTGTCGGCAGCGACACGATGGCGTTCGAGTGCGCGCTCGCCGCGCGGAACGCGATGCCGGCGCACCGGCTGCTGCTGCGCGAGGCCGGCATCCCGATCCTGGAGAAGCTGCGGCTGGACGACATCGCCGCGGCCGGCGTAACGGTGTGCGTCCTGATCGTCGCGCCGCTGCTACTGCGCGGCGCCACCGGTTCCCCGGTGCGCGCTGTCGCGCTCGACTGACCGTGCACACGACAGACGCGCTGATCATCGGCGGCGGCCTGGCCGGCTGCGCGACAGCCTGTCACCTGGCGGCGGACGGAGTCGAGACCACCCTGGTGGAGCGGGGCGGGCTCAACCGGGCCGCGTCGGGCACCAACGCCGGGAGCCTGCACTTCCAGCTGCGCCGGCACGACCAGCTCTGGCCGGCCCGGGGCCAGCTGATCCGCGGCGGGCTCGCCGAGTGGCGGGCCATCGAGGCGGAGTTCGGGGCCGGCATCGGCATCCGCCGCGGCGGCGGCCTGATGGTGGCCGAGACAGCAGCCGAGCTCGCGCGGCTGCGAGCCAAGATTGAACCCGAGCGCGAGCTGGGCCTGACATCCCAGATCGTCGGCGGCCGCGAGCTGGCTGAGCTGGCTCCCGCTCTCGCCAGGGACCTGGCGGGCGCTGCCTACTGCCCGGAGGAGGGACTGGTGAACCCCCTCCTGGCAACCGGCGCGTTCGCGTCGGCGGCGGCCGGCCACGGAGCGGACATCAGGACCGGGTGCGAGGTCCGCGCGGTCGACGTGCTGGACCGCGGCGGGTTCGTCGTCCACACCAGCGACGGCCCGGTCCGCGCCGCCCGGGTGGTCAACGCCGCCGGCGCCTGGGCCGGCCGGGTCGGAAGGCTCGCCCGGGCGCCGCTGCCGCTGACCGGCCGGGTGCAGATGGTCTCGGCGACGGCGCGGGAACCTCCGGTGCTGACCCAGCTGGTGCAGCACGCCGCCCGGGCCCTGACCCTGAAGCAGACCATGGACGGCACCTTCCTCATCGGCGGCGGCTGGGCAGGCGCCGTGCGCCAGGGCGGGCCGCGGACCCGCTGGCAGAGCCTGGCCGGCAACGCGTTCCTGGCCTGCCGGGTGGTGCCCGGGCTCCGCACGGCCACGCTGCTGCGCAGCTGGACGGGCACGATCGCGGTACTGCCCGACCGGCTGCCGGCCGCTGGCGAGTCCGGCCGGCGCCGGGGCTGGTTCTCCCTGGTCGTGCCCAGGGGGGCGGCCGGATACACGGTCACGCCGTACCTGGCGCGCCTGCTGGCCGGCGACATGGCCACGGGCAGCTCGGCGATGCCGGACGCGTTCAGCCCGGACCGGTGGTGCTGCGATTGAGCGAGCGACCGCGCCCGCGGAGGCGCTCAGCCAGGCGCCCGGCGCGGGACAGCGCCCCGGCTCCCGGTGATCGCCTGACGTTCACCTTCAACGGCGCCCCGTTCCGCGCGACGCCGGGCGAATCGGTCGCGGCCGCGCTGGCGTCGTCCGGGGTCAGGGCGCTGCGGCAGACCTGGCGAACCGGGGAGCCCAGGGGCGCCTACTGCGGCATCGGCCTGTGCTTCGACTGCGTCGTGACCGTCGACGGCCAGCCGAACGTCAGGGCGTGCATGACGCTGGCCGCGGACGGCATGAGCGTGCGGTCGCCGACGGCCCGGCCCGGCCCGGGGGCATGACCGTGCACCGTGCCGAACCCGCTGCCGCCGGCGCTGACCCTGATCTGGTCATCGTCGGTGGCGGCCCGGCCGGGCTGGCCGCGGCGATCGAGGCTGATCGCTGGGGTGTCGCCACCCTGCTGGCCGAGGACCGGCCGGCCCTGGGCGGCCAGATCTTCCGGCAGCCCTCGCCGTCCCTGCCCGGCCGCCGCGCGCTCACCGCCGCGCCTGATCACGCCCGCGGCGCGGCGCTGCTGTCCCGGTTGCGCCAGAGCCGGGTGCGGCACGTCACCAGCGCGACCGTCGTCGACATCGAGCCCGGCGACCCGTTGACCGTCCGGTACGTGCGGGCCGGGCGCACGGCAGCGGTCCGGGCCCGCCAGGTGATCCTCGCCACCGGCGGCTACGACCGGCCGGTGGCGCTGCCGGGCTGGACGCTGCCCGGCGTGATGGCCGCCGGAGGGGCGCAGGCGATGGCCAAGAGCCACGGCGTGCTGCCAGCCGGGCGCGTGGTCATCGCGGGGTCAGGGCCGCTGCTGCTGGCGTTCGCCACCCAGCTGCATCAGTGGGGCGCTCAGGTCGTGGCCGTGACCGAACTGGCCGGCCGCCCGCGCGCCCGGGACCTGGCCGCGCTGGCCCGGGCGGGGGCACTGGCCCCGGCCTATCTCCGCCAGGGCCTGCGGTACGCCGGGTACCTGGCCGCGCACCGGATCCCCGTCCACTTCCGGACCAGGGCCACCCGCGTCCTCGGCACCGGGCAGGTGACAGGCGTCGTCCTTTCGCGGGTCGACCACGGCGGCCGGCCGCTGCCCGGCTCGGCCGCCGTGCTGGAAGCCGACTGCGTCTGCCTCGGCTACGGGCTCGTCCCCTCCGCCGAACTCGCCAGGCTGGCCGGCTGCGAGCTGGTGCCCGACGAGAGCCGGGCGGCGAACGTGCCCGTCCGCACCGCGCTGCTCGAGACGTCGGTCCCCGGCATCTTCGCGGCTGGCGACGGGGTCGCCGTCCGGGGATCGGATGTGGCACTGCTCGAAGGGCAGATCGCCGGGCTCGCCGCCAGCGGGAACCTGGGGCACGCGAGCGCGGATCAGCTCGAGCGGCGGGTCCGGCCGCTTCGTGCCCGTCTGGCTCGCAGCCTCGCGTTCCAGGAAGCATTGTCTGCCGTGTACCCGGCCGCGATCCCGGGCTGTGACCTGGCCACGGCTGGCACGGTCCTGTGCCGGTGCGAGGAAGTGACCTGCGGCGAGCTGGCGGAAGCGATCAGGGCCGCCGCGCCGATGGCAGACGCCAGCGTGGTGAAGGGCATGACCCGGGCCGGGATGGGGCTGTGCCAGGGCCGCATGTGCGCGGCCAATGTGCATGAGCTGATCTCGAAGGCCACCGGGACGCCGGTCACCCAGGTGCGCGCCTTCAGCCCGCGCCCCCCGGCCCGTCCCGTGCCGCTCGCGGCGGTCATGAGCCAGGAGGACTACGGCGGGGGAGACGACGACATCCCCGAAGATCCGGACTGCGCGGGCTGAGCGCCACGAGACAGGAGGGCAGCAGATGAGCGTCGGGATTCCCGGCTGGAAGGGGTACTGGGCGGCGAGCCCGACTCCGTTCAACGCCGGCGGCGGCATCGAGAACGAATGGCTGGAGCAGACCATCGGCTACTTCCTGGCCGAGGGGGTGCACGGCCTGCTGATCAACGGGTCGAGCGGCGAGTGGTTCTCCCAGTCGCCCGCCGAGCGCCGCGCCGTTGCCGAGGCAGCGGTGCGGGCTGCCGGTCAGGCCGTGCCGGTCGTCATCGGATGCACGGCGCTGCAGGCCCGGGAGGTCACCGAGCTCGCTGAGCACGCGCACCGCGCCGGCGCTGACGGGATCATGGTCAGCCCGCCGCCGTACCTGCGGCTCAGCCAGGACGACATCGTCGCGTTCTTCGAGTTCGTCACCGGGGCGACACCGTTGCCGGTCATGGTCTACAACATCCCGCGCCGTTCCGGCACGGTGATCGACGCGGCAACCGCGCTCAGGCTGGCCGATCTCAACGGCGTCGCGGCGCTGAAGAACTCCGCTCCCGACGCTGAGTTCTTCCCCGCGCTCGAGCTGGTGGCGGAGAAGATCCTCGTTTTCGGCGCGAACCTGTTCTCGCCCCGGGGGGTGAGCGAGATCGCGGCGGGCCGCGGGTCGGGTTACATCGGCGGCTGGGAGCTGCTCGGCCGGAAGCTGCCCAGGGTGTTCGAGGCCGCGTGGCGCGGCGACCTCGAAACCGCGCAGCGGCTGGCCGCGCAGGAGCGCGCCCTGGACCTGCGGCTGTGGGACGAGCGCAAGAACCCGAAGTTCGGGCGGTCGTTCAACGCCCAGCTCAAGGCTGCCTTGCGGCTCCTGGGAGTGCCGGCGGGCGTGCCGCGGCGGCCGCTGCTGCCGCTGGACGACGAGAGCGCCGTGCGGGCGCTCGCCGACGTGCTCGCCGGCGCTGGCATACCGCTCGCGACTTCGAGCCGTGAGCTTGCTTAATTGCCTGTTATGGTCAGGCTGTGGATTCGGCGATTTGGGCCGCTGCAGGGTCTGCGGCAGCGGTGCTGACCGCCGCCGTGGCCAGCTGGCAACTGCGGCTTGAATTGCTGAAAAAGCGCGCGCACGCGGAAGACCGGGCTCGCCATGATGACGCTTTCTACTCCGCCATCGCCGGGCTGCCGGTCGCGCCGCCGGTCGGTCAGCTACCTAGCAAGGTCCGCGGCCGTGAGGCTGTGCTGACGGAACTGCGCAGGCAGATGTCCCTGCGCAAAGGCTGCGTCTGGGTTTTAGCTGGCATGGGGGGCGTCGGCAAGTCCACCGTGGCGCTCACCATCGCAAAGTCAGCAATTGACAAAGGCAGGCGCGTTTGGTGGATCAATGCCGCGGACGGCGCGGCATTGACGGGTTGCATCGCCGAGATGCTGCACCAGCTGAACGCTCCCGCGTCGGTTACCGAAGCGGTACGTTCCGGGGCTGCGTCGGCTGCCGAGCGAACGTGGCGATTCCTGAACTCCGCGGCCGCGGCCAGGCGGGCGCTGCTCGTGTTCGACAATGCCGACGACCCGGCGATCCTGGCCGGTTCGAGCAGGGCGAACCCGGCGGCCGGCACGGGATGGCTGCGCCCGGCGGACGGCCCGATGATGGTGATCGTCACTACCCGGCACAAGGACCGGGAGGCATGGGGCCAGGCCGTAGCCTTCCGCGAGATGAAGCCGCTGTCTGACGAGGCTTCCGCGGAGGTCCTGGCTGACCTTGACCCGCTGGTGACCGGGTCGTCGCGCCGGGAGGCGGTGGAATTAGGCCGCCGGCTCGGAGGGCTGCCACTGGCACTGCACCTGGCCGGCAAGTATCTCCGGTCCCCGTTCGCGGAGGTGCGCGGCTTCGCTGACTTCCGGCTCGCGCTGGACGGGGCGCCCCATGCGCTGACCGGCCAGGAGGATCCAGGTGACCAGGTCCGCTCCGCCCTCCAGCGGACGTGGAACCTCTCGCTGGACGCGCTGGCCGAAGGCGGGCGGCCTCAGGCGCGCCAGCTGCTGTACCTCCTGTGCTGTTACTCGCCGGCTACCCCGATACCCCTGTCGCTGTTCCGCGCGCAGCCGCTGAAGTCCCTGCTGTGCCCGGGCTACTCCGGCGTCGCGGCCGGAGAACCGCTCAATGATCTTCCCCGGCGGCTTCGCGACGGCTGGAAGGCCCTGTCTGAAGTCGGGCTCATCGACGTCGTTGCCCGCGCTTCAGGCAGCGACAGCGCGACCGCGCTCTCGGTGCACCTGCTCGTCGCTGATGTCAATCGCTCGCTCCTGCTCAGCACGGCAGAACCTGATCTACGGCAGATCACCCGGGCCGCCATCGTCCTGCTCGGGCTTGCTGCCAGCGAACTCGATCTCAGGCTGCCCGCTGACTGGCCCGCCTGGCGCGGGCTTGCCCCCCACGTGGCCGCCGTCCTGGCCTGGCTGGCCGGCCACCTGGACCGCGAGACTCTCGTGACGCTGCTCGGTATCAGCGACAACACGGTCAGGGCCCTGCTGCGAAGCGGGAGTATCGCGCTGGCCGACAGCCTGGTCCTGTCGGAAAAGGCGGCGGCCGCGACCCTGGGAGACGAGCACCCGGCGCATCTTGCCGCACGTTGCAGCCAGGCCACGATGCTGAGATGGCAAGGCGATTATGCCGGTGCCGAGAAGATGTATGAGGAAGTGCTCGCCATCCAGCGGCGAGTCCTCGGCGACGCTCACCCGGATACGCTGCGAACGCGTCACAACCTGGCCTGGGTTATGGCTTCCCAGAATCGATACGCCGAAGCGGAGCTGATGCACCGGCAGGTGCTCACAGACCGCGGCCGCGTCCTCGGCGAGAATCATCCTGACACTCTCGACACCCGGCTGCGGCTCGCCCAGGTCATCGCCAGGCAGGGCCGTTATGAGGAGGCCGAAGGGCTATACCAGCAACTGATCACCGAACAGCGCAGGGTGCTGGGCAGTGATCACCCCGACACGCTGGATGCCAGGCATGCCCTGGCCGAGGTGATTGCCGCTCAGCGCAAGCACGAAGCGGCGGAGCAGCTGCACCGGCACGTGCTCGCCGACCGCGAGAAGCTGCTGGGCAGCGACCACCCGGAAACCCTCGAAAGCGGGTATGCGCTGGCAGAAGTGGTCGCGGCGGAGGGCAGGTACAAGGAGGCCGAGCGCCTCCATCGCCAGGTCCTGGCCGGCCGCCAGCGACTGCTGGGCGGCGACCATCCCGACACGTTCCAGAGCCTCAATGCCCTGTCAGCGGTGATGAAGGCGCAAGGACCCGGGCCGAGATAACGAGAGGCCGGCAGGTCGGCGGGGCGCGCAGAGCCGTGCGTAGCGGCCGGGCGTCATGCCGAACGCTGCCTTGAACGTCCGGGTCAAGTGGGCCTGGTCGGCGAAGCCGGCCTCGGCTGCGGCTGCTGCCAGCGGCCGCCCGTCGCGCAGCCATCGCCGGGCCGCGTCGACCCGCCGCATCACCGAGTACCTGTACGGGCTGGTCGCGTAGACGGCACGGAACTGGCGCGCGAACTGGTAGCGGTCGAGGCCCGTTACCGCTTCCACCTCGCCCGACTGCACAACCGCCAGCCGGCTCTCCAGGAAGTCACGGCCCCGCTCGACAGCGGGCACATCGACCTGGCTGCGCAGGCGGCCGGTCAGGCCGTGATCGCTGCCGCGCAGCAGGCCCGCCGTCAGCTGCAGGACCAGGGCGTCAAGCGCCAGCGGCTCAAGCGGCCGCCCGAACGCCGCGCGCACCACGCGGGCGAGGGCCGGGTCGTCGGCCACCGGTGCCGCGAAGGGCAGCGGGGCCGGCCGTGTCGTCAGGGCCCGCAGGGCGGCCCCGATCCGGCCCGGGCTGACGTAGATCTGGCGGTAGCCGAACGCGCCCGGCCCCTCCGCCCGGCCGTCGTGCAGTTCGTCGGGGTGCAGCACGAAGACCTGTCCCGGGAGGCTGCGCTCGACCGTGCCCCGGTAGCCGAACGCCTGGACTCCCTCCTCGGTGACGCCGATCGCGTAGACGTCATGCCGGTGGCGGCTGAACGGGTGGCCGCGCAGCCGGGCGCGGAACAGCTCCACGCCATCGACCGGGCCGCTGGCGTCCACCCATTCACCTGGGTCGCACGAACGTTCAAGACCGGCGCCGCAGGAATCAATCAGCCTGGACGACACGTATCAACTCTACGGAGCGGCGCATGGATGTCCTGCATAACCCCGCCCAGGCGATCGCGTTCGTGACGTTCTCGGCGATCGTCGCCGGCACCCCGGGCCCCGGCAACACGCTGCTGACTGCCGTCGGCGCGAGGACGGGCGTCCGCAGGGGCCTCGCGAGCCTGCTGGGGCAGGTGACGGGGATGGGCGCGATGCTGTTCGCCGTCACCCTCGGGCTGGGCAAGCTGCTCCTGGCTCATCCGCTGGCCCTGCAGGTGCTGAAATGGGGCGGAGCGGCGATGCTGTGCTGGATGGCCTGGCGGATCGCGACCGCGGGAGATGCCGGGCGGGACACGAGCGGGCCGGCCGGATTCCTCGGCATGGCGGCCTTCCAGTGGGTCAACCCCAAGGGATGGCTGGTCAGCGTCGCTGCCGTCGCCACTTTCCTGGAGCAGCGCGCCGACGGCGCCCTGATCCAGGCCGTCATCCTCGCGACCGTGTTCACCCTGGTCGCCTTCCCCGCCTGCTTCCCCTGGCTGGCGTTCGGCGCGGCGCTCAACCGCTACCTCCGGACTCCCCGCGCCCGGCGCATCCTCAACATCGTCATGGCTGCCCTGCTGGCCGCGTCTACGATCTTCGTCTTGGCCCGCGCCTGACCGCTGCGGGCGGCTGGCCGGCGTCCTGGCCTATCCTGGCCAGTCAACGCCGGCCCGGGTTTCGCCGGCCGGCCGCGAACCTCAGGGCAGGGTGCATGCCAGCGACAGGTCCAGGAACGGTGCCGCTCCCCGTGGCAGTGCACCAGCTGGCCAGCCTGCCGCGGACCGGGGGCCTCGGGCAGCGGGTCAGCGGCCTCTGGCAGCACGCCTACGCCGTCCAGCCGCTCCCGCCCGGGTGGCTCATCGCGGTCAGCGGGCTGCTCGCGCTCGCTGTGGTGGGCTTTCCCCGGGTCTGGCGGACGGCGCGGATCGTGGTGACGAGCGTGCACGAGGGCGGGCACGCGCTGGCGGCGGTGGCCACGGGCCGGCGCCTGGGCGGGGTCCGGATGTACCGCAGCACCGCGGGGGTGACCGTCTCGGCGGGCCGGGCCGACGGCCCTGGCCTCGTGCTGACCACCGCGGCGGGCTACCCCGCGCCGTCGCTGCTCGGCGCGGGCGCGGCGGCGCTGCTGGGCGCCGGGCACCTGACCGGCATGCTGCTGCTCAGCCTGGTGCTGCTGGCCGGGCTGGCGATCGCGGTCAGGAACGCCTACGGCTTGCTGACCGTCGCCGCCAGCGCCGGGCTGGTCATCGCGGTCTGCCTGTACGCGCCGGCCGTGGTCCAGGCCGGGTTCGGCTACGCGCTGGCCTGGTTCCTGCTCCTGGGCGGCGTGCGGCCGGTGATCGAGTTGCACCATGAGCGGCGGCGCGACCTGCGCCGGGGCGGAATCAGGCGCTCGGACGCCGACCAGCTGGCCCGCCTCACGCACATCCCGGGCGGAGCCTGGGTGCTGATCTTCGGTGTCATCGCCGTCACCGCGCTCGCCGTCGCCGCCCGCTGGCTGGTCGGCTGACACCCGGATGAGGTCCATGCCGTCGCCCAGGGCGTGGTCGAGGTCTGGCCACCTGAGGCAACGCCATGGCCTGCTTTCAGGCTCTGGAGATGTGGTACCACACCTCTGTACCGTTGATGTAGTACTGTAGTGCTGTACTACACCAGAGCGGAGTTCCTGATGGCTATCACGGCGACCGAAGCGCGTAAGAGGCTGTTTCCGCTGATCAAGCAAGTGAATGATGACCGGGCTCCGGTCGAGATTATTTCAAACCACGGCCGTGCTTACCTCGTCGCGGCTGACGACTATGAGTCCATGGAGGAGACTGACTACCTGCTGCGATCGCCCGCGAACGCGGCCCGGCTCACGGCTGCCGCTGAAGAAGTGCGCCACGGTCGCACCCTGCTCACGAAGACCATGGAGGAACTCCAGGCCATGGCCGACGAGGGCCAGCGGCATTGAGGAACATCGTCTTCCATCCTCAAGGATGGGAGGACCTCACCTACTGGGCGACCGCCGACAAGAAGATGCTGCGCCGCATCCTGCGGCTAATCGAGGAAGCCCGGCGCAGCCCGTTCGAGGGCCTCGGCAAGCCGGAGCCGTTGCGCCGCAACCTTTCCGGCTTCTGGTCCCGGCGGATCGACGATGAGCACCGTCTCGTCTACGGCGCAACCGACGACGAGTTGATCATCATCCAGGCCCGGTACCACTACGGCGATTGACCGGCACGGTATTGCGGGCTATCGGCCGGGCCGCCTGAGCAGTATCCAGCGGTGCCCGAACGGGTCCACGATCACCGAGGCGCGACCGTAGGGCTGGTCGGCCGGCCCGCGTTCCACCGCCGCGCCGCCGAGCCGGGCCCGCTCGGTACTCGCGTCAACGTCATCGACCTCCAAGTGCAGGCTGTGGCTGAACGTCGCCGGGGAGTCAGGCGCGCGCACGGGCACGTCGGGCCAGAGACCGGACGCCTCGGCGAACATCAGCACCGCGTCGCCGATGCCGACCTCGGCGTGGCCGATCGTGTTATCCGGGTTGACAAGGAGCTCGCCGCGGCGGCGCGCGCCGAGCACCTCGACGTACCAGTCCATAGCGCGCCGGGCGTCGGACACGACGATGTAGGGGGTCAGCGCCGGGGGTCGGGCGGGCTCGCGCTCGGCCCTGGCCGCAGCCGTCTGCTCGGACATGGTTCCTCCTGGGTGTGCGAAGACCTCCCGGGTCAGCCGCATCCGCAGCCGCCCGGCGAACTCAGGGCCGGGGCTGGCCGGCCTGACGGGCTCGCGCAGAGCCTCGAACGGATCCGTCATCGCGAGCCCTCACCTGCCTCGTAGATCCGGCGGAACGCGGCGCGGGCTCGCACCAGCAGCGCCTCGGTGGCGTGCACGGTGCGGTCCAGGTGCCGGGCCACCTCGGGCACCGGCAGCCCGTCGAGATAGCGCAGCGTGAGCGCGGCCCGGTGGTGCGGGCCGAGCCGGCTGAGCACCTCGCGGGCGCGGATCCGGTCGATGACCCCCTCCCATGGGTCCTCGACCCGGCCCGGCTCGTCGTCCAGCAGGCGCAGCCCGCGCTGCTCCCGCTCGACTCGCCGCCAGTGGTCGGCGAGCTTGTGCCGGGCAACCCCGATCAGCCACGGGACCGACGGACCCGGCGCGCCCGGCTTGCGGACAGCCTGCACGGCGGCCAGGAACGACTCGGCCGTGAGATCCTCGGCCAGGCCGGTGTCGCCGCAGCGGGCCAGCAGGTAGCCGTAGACGTGCGGCAGCGCGTCGTCGTACAGCTCCAGCAGCCCGTACGCCGGGTCGGGCCGCACCTGCGGGTGCCTCACACCCTCATCGTCGTCCGTGCGGCCAGCACTCCGACGGGTGGCCTGGCTTGTTGTCCAGGCAGCAACTCCGCACGGCGATTCGAGCACGCCCCTGACCGCCCGCTGACGGTCGGCTCCCTGGCTTGCGGGCGAGATCGTCCGGAATGCTGACGGCTGCCGTTACCGGGGCTGTGCTGGCTGATCGAGTTCGATTCCGGTGAGGCGGGCGATGTGGTGGAGGTCGGTGTCGCAGGTAAGCAGCGTGGCGTGGTGCCGCCAGGCGACGGCCGCGATCATGCAGTCGATGAGGCCACGGGGGGTGATTCCGGCTTGACGGCAGCGGCGGTAGATGCGTACAGCGCCGTCGAAGTCGGCGGCCGGGTCGAATGGACACAGGCGGAACCGCTGCAGAAGGCGGCGAAGATCTTTTTCGCGGGCGTCGTTGCGCGCCCCGGCCAGGACTTCCATGATGACCGGTTCGGTGACGGCGACCGGACCCTCAGCCGAGATCAGCTCGGTCAGGCGCCGGTCGGCCGGGCTGCCGGTGGCGCGGTCGAATTCCACCCATGCCGAGGTGTCGGCCAGGATCACGCAGCTCCCCGCGGCCGGGTGTCTGCGGGGGACTCGGCGATGGCGTGCGCGCCGCGCATGGCCAGGGCCTCTTCGCGGGTCATGGGCTGGCCGGCCAGGTGGCGCAGGGCGAGGTCGACGGCTTCGGTCTTGGTCCGCAGCCCGTAGCGGTCCATGACAGCCTGGAGGTAGATGTCCTCGATCTCGATGTTGGTGCGCACCCTGCTCATACACCTACTATACACCTTTGGTGCAAGGTAGGTGTATGTGGTAGCTCGCCTGGGCCGGGTTGCCGCGTCGCGTCATGGCCGGGGCGGTTTCAGCGGCTTTGCCGGTCCTCCGGTGGCGGCGTGCCGCCATGTCCTGGCAGCGTGACGGCGACCAGGCGCACTCCGGAAAGCCCGGGCTGAGCCAGCACCTCAGCGTAGGACCGCGCTGTGTTCAGGCCGCCGGGAATCAGCAGCACCGTACGGTCAGCAGCGGCCGGACCTGACTCGGCGGTTTCCCACTCAGCGCTCATCTGCACGGCCGCCCGATCCTAAGGTCGCAGCTGAACCGGCCTACCTCCGATGACACCGTAGGACGTGAGCTGAGGCCGGATCATGAGGAGTTCTCCTCATCTTCGGCCTCAGCCCCGGCCAGCTGGGCGCCGCCGTTGACGCGCGCCGAGATTGCTCAGATCGGGCGGACCTCCTCGGCCTGCGGGCCCTTGCGGCCCTGCCCTGCGGTGAACTCGACCCGCTGACTCTCCTCAAGAGTGCGGAAGCCGTCGGCCTGGATGGCGGAGTGGTGAACGAACACGTCTGCGGTGCCGTCGTCAGGGGCGATGAAACCGTAGCCCTTCTCGGCGTTGAACCACTTCACGGTGCCTTGAGGCATGTACTTCTCCTACTGTGACGATCTTCAGGAACCACGCTCCGTGGACCCCGGGTTGCCGCGACCGTACACGTCAGAAGCCTGATGGCTTCGGGGAGCTGGCCCAGGTACATGCCGGCTCGCGTATCCGTGACGCCCGCTGTCAGAATTCGCTAGGCGCTGTTACACGTACGCGAACTTCGACTAACAACTTCTGCGCAGGCTACCACGCCACCGCATCGTCGCTGGCGAACCCCGGGCCGGCCGGCCCGTCATGGGCTTGCTTATACAGCAGCGATGGCCCTGGCCGCAGGAAACAGCAGCAGCGCCGGGCCAGCGCTGCTGTCAAAACGGGCGCCGCGAAACCTGGCCGGCCTGCCGTAGGCGTGGTCTTCGCGGTCACCGGACGCTCCGGGCCCGCCAGGTTTAGCGGCGATGTGAAGGAGCCGGTAAAACAGCACCGGCGCTGTGACATAGCCGCTAAATCACGGCGGCAGCCGGTCGGCCAGTGCCGGGCCGAACGTCATAAAACGGGCATATGGACACGCGCGTTGCTTCTCGCAGCGCGTACTCGACGGCAACCTCAGCGGCGCTCGGCTGGCGGCACGACGAAGTGACCTGCTCGCTGAGCATCATCAGCCGCTTACGATGAGCCCTGACGATCTACGGTGCCTGCGAACCCGGTTCCGGCAGCGCACGGCCGAGTTGCTAGCCGTTATCGACCAGCGCCGGAACGCCTCTCTAGGAAACCCGCACTGACGGGGGCAATAGGATCGCGGTGCCGAGCACGAGCTACTGGCTGGGGCCGAAGTAGGCCAGTTCGGAGTCGAGGTCCGAGTAGTCGGTCTCGTGCGTGACCTGGGTCGGGTTGCCGCCCGCGGCCGGCACGGTGAACAGTTGCGAGGACTGCCCGGACAGGTTGGCGAAGAACGCGATCTGCGAGCGGTCCTGCGAGTAGATGCCGTCATCGACGTTGTACTGGGTCTGCGGGAGCAGCTTCTGCAGGGAGTCAGCTTTGATGCCGTAGGACGGGATGGCGCGCAGCGGCATGCGGCCGGAGGTGCTGATGCCCTTCGCCGTGGCCCAGACCGGCTCGGTTGCGTCGTTGTTCGCCACCGCCTGCAACGCCCAGTCACCGCCGGCCCCGAAGGAGATCGTGACGCCGTTCTCCACGTCGACATCCTTGGGGAAGGTGACCTTGTAGGCCTGGCTGCTGCCGTCGTGCAGTATGACGGTCCGCGTCGAGGGCGGGTCGTCGCCCAGCCACCATGCCTCGCCGTCGGGACCGTAGACGGCATCGAGGATCTCGTTCTGCGGCGCGGAGGCGAACCCGTTTGACTGCTTGACCGGCGCCAGCAGGGTCAGGGTGTTGTCAGCGACCGAGACGGCGGCCGGCACCGTATTGCCGTTCGTGACCGAGACCGTGCCCATGATGCTGGCGTCCCGCGCGCTCCACCGCCATCCCTGGCACGGGTCGCCGTTGCCGGCGGCGATATCGCTGTCATCGGTCGGCTGCCAGGTCACCTCGCCGTACGACGTGCTGAACTGCTCCGACTGGTAGGCGAATGTCACGCTGCTGATCGTGCCCGACGCGATGTCAATGGTGTCGATGCTCACCTGGTTCCCGATGCTGGGCTCGGTGCACGCCACGACGATGTTCCGCGAGGGCGACGGGGATGGCGACGGCGGTGCTGGCGGCGGCGTGGTGACCGTCCGCACCGGGGAGGGTTTCGACGACCCGGCACCGGAATTGGCTGATCCGCCGCATGCCGCTACAGCCATGACAATTCCGGTAATCCCCATCACGGCCGCGATCGACCTGCGCATCATCTAGCTCCTCTGCCAATGAACCAGCCACTACCAGCGGGCGGCGAGAGCAAGAACGACACGCTCATGGCAAGCATCCCGATACCCCCCTCAGGACAGACGTGCGGGCAACCCGAACGGAGTACGCGCCTGCACCCGAACCCCCCGGAATCGCCCGCTATGCGGTAGAAGGGACGTGGGCGCGGGGTCGCAGGACGTAGTGAGGGAGGAGGAGTATGGCCTCAGAAACGATCATGGGGCCCGTGCATCCGGGGAGATCCTGCTGGAGGAGTTCCTCAAGCCGCTAGGGGTGAGCCAGTACCAGGTGGCGAGGGAGATCGGGGTGCCGACGCGGCGGATCAATGAAATCGTGCATGGCCAGCGCCGCATCAGCGCGGACACGGCTCTGCGGCTGGCGCGGTTCTTCGGGATGTCGGAGCGGTTCTGGATCAACCTACAGTCGCGTTATGACCTGGAAATACAAAAGGACAAGCTAGGCGACGCGCTCGATGGCATCCGTCCGCTCACAGCCGCTAGCTGAACCGCGGTCGCCCTGCCCGGCTGACCGGCGTCGCACTTCTCAGGTACTCGGCCGGTGGTATATGTCACTGCGGTGGTCAATGTCGAGGACTTGTACCGTGCGGGTGGTCTCATCTATGCGATAGACAATCCGGTATGTCCCGCGACGGGCGCCGTGACATCCGGCTAGTGGCCCGAACAATGGCTTGCCGACACGCTGCGGGTTCTCGGCGAGTGCAGCGTCACAGAACTCCAGGACCGCAGCGGCAACCGTCTCGGGCAGTCGGTGCGTGATCGCCCGCCGAGCCGGGGACTGGAACCTGATCTCGTAGCGACCGCCGGAGGCGCCGGTCACCCTCCGGCGGCGCGGCGCCGCGCCAGATCCTGGCGGACGGTCGCGAGGTCGGAGCCAGATTCCCCGCGGCCGATGGCGGTCAGGCTCTCGGAGATACGGGCGACTGATTCGCTGTCACCCAGGATCTCCAGGGTCATCTCCAGGCCATCCAGGTCGTCGACTGACAGCAGGACGGCTTCGGCTTCGCCGTTTCGCGTCAAGGTGATTCGTTCGTGCTGCTGGCGGACGCGCCGTGCCAGTTCTGATAGCCGGGCCTTGGCTTCCGACAGCGGGACCGGAGTAGCAGCGATACTCATGGTCTCAAGTATAGGCCGCTCTAGTCAGAAGATAGACCAGCCTAGTAGCCGGCCACTGGTCCGGCGGGCCACGGTCAGGTGCGGGCGCCGGTGGAATGACCGTGTTCGGGCCCGGGGGCGGTGGCTGGTCATGCGAAACGGGGCCGGCGGGGGCGGTGCGCCCGGGGCCGGCGGCGGGAGTCAGCCGCTAATTGCTTGCCCCGGGTGGCCGCCTGGTACTGCTCGACGACGCTGGCCGGGATGCGGCCGCGGTCGCTGAGCTCGATGCCCTGGTCGATCGCCCACGCCCGGATGTCGCGGCTGCGCTGGCGGCTGGCGGCTGTCCGCCTGGGCCTGCGCGGCGTTCTCCCCTCGCGGCGGGCATGCTCGATGAACGGCGCCAGCTGCTGACGCAGCCGGGACGCGTTCTTCCTGCTCAGGTCGATCTCGTACTCGCGGCCGCCGAGCCCGAACTGCACTGTCTCCTCGGCCGGGCTGCCATCAAGATCGTCCACCAATGTGACGGATGCCTGTCTTGCCACCCCAACCCCCCATGATGGGTTAACTGCACTGCTCGGATCAGCAGTTATACCCCATCCGAGGGGCCAGGTCAGCCCTTAAGCCCGTGCTACCCGGGTGATTCCGTGGGTGGTCAGCACTCAGCGGGTGACCGGATTGTGCCTGTCATCGGCCACGGCTTCGATGTTGTCGAGCATGGCCTCGAGGATCAGGTCGTGCAGCGGCTCGATCCGGTCCCGCCATATTGCCTGGTAATTCCCGGTAGCGGTGACCTGAATGGTGTGCCGGACCAGTGTCCCGCCGCCAGCGGCCTCCAGCTCGAACCAGTGCTCCCCGCGCAGCCAGTCTGGCCTGATCTGCCTGCGATACCAGCATAGAAACGTAACGATTCACTCCCTTGATGGCCCCTGAGCTGCACAGAAACGATGCGCCCGGGTAAACTGGAAAGAAAGCTTCCAGTAAAGGTTGACCTGTTAACGAGCATGTGTCCACTATGTCGGTTATGACGGGGTCTGCGGGGCACGGCGTCACCTGGCGCCGGCCGTGCCCTGGTCCCGCGGAAGGAGAGCCTGACATCGTGACACCTCTCCGGTACAAGATCATGGGCCCGCTGGAGCTGCACAACGGCGAGGACTGGGTGGGCCTGTCCGCGGCCAGGTGGCGCACCGTGCTGGCGCTGCTGATCATCAACCGGAACCGCACCGTGTCGGTAGATCAGCTCATCGACGAGCTATGGGGCGCGGACCTGCCGAACGGCCCGGTGAAGGCGGTACAGGTCTA
This sequence comes from Streptosporangiaceae bacterium, assembly GCA_036558005.1. Taxonomy (GTDB): domain Bacteria; phylum Actinomycetota; class Actinomycetes; order Streptosporangiales; family Streptosporangiaceae; genus DATBGO01. The sequence goes on from DATBGO010000335.1 coordinate 50,278, forward strand.
TGTCTCCCGGGTCCGTCAGACGCTGAACGACAAGATGCAAAAACGGCTGTTCAGCACCGCTTCTGGTTATCAGCTGTCGTTTGACCCCGCCGAACTGGACGCGAACATCTTCGAGGATCTGATCCGGCGGGGCAGGTCCGAGCTGGCCAGCCGGCGGCCGCAGGCGGCCGCGGCCATCTTGCGCCGGGCGTTCAGCTTCTACCGGGGGCCGGTGCTGGTCGGCGTCCCCGGCACCAGCCGGATCTGCGCGGAGGCGGCCCGGTTAGAGGAGATGCGGCTGTCGGCGCTGCAGGACTACCTGGACGCGCGCTGCCTGCTGGGCGAGACCTGCGAGCTGATCGCCGAGCTGCGGGCGCTCACCTCCGAGTACCCGCTGCACGAGGGATTCTGGGCCAGGCTCATGCTCGCCCTGGGCCAGGCCGGCCGGCAGGCCGATGCCCTGGAGGTGTACTCGCGGGCCCGCGGCCTGCTGGTCGGCCAGCTCGGGGTCGAGCCTGGCTGCGAGCTGCGGCAGGCGCACCAGCGGATCCTGAATGCCTGGCGGGACGGCGGCGGCTGGCCGGGCCGTGACTGGCCAGAACGGGATGCCCGCCGATCGCGGCCTGCCGCGGCGGTCACCCCGCGCCAGCTCCCGCCGGTGGCGTCCGGATTCGCCGGGCGCGACCTCGAGCTGCGGCAGCTGGACGCGATGCTGGACGCGACCAGGGCGACCCGGCCGCTCGCGCTGAGCATCGCCCTGATCACCGGGCAGCCCGGGGTGGGCAAGAGCTCACTGGCCAGGTACTGGGCGCACAGCATGGCCGGCCTGTTCCCCGACGGCCAGCTGTACGCCGACTTCCGGGACGGCGACCCGGTGCCGGGCGTGCCGCCGGGCCGGGTGCTGCGGCAGTTCATCGGCGCGCTCAGCACCGCGGGGCAGCCGCCGCCGGAGACCGTCGAAGAGCAGACCGCGCTGTACCGGTCGCTGCTGTTCGGCAAGCGGCTGCTGGTCCTGCTGGACAACGTGCGGGACGCCGGCCAGGTCCGGCCGCTGCTGCCCGGCTCGGCCGAGTGCTTCGTCGTGGTCACCAGCAGGTACCACCCGGCCGGCCTGATCAGCACCGACGGGGCCCGCGGGCTGCGGCTGGAGCGGCTGCGTCACGACGAGGCGCGCGAGCTGCTCAGCAACCTGATCGGCCGGTGCCGGGTCGACGCCGAGCCGGACCTGACCCAGCGGATGATCACCGAGTGCGGCGGCCAGCCCGGCTCGCTGCGCCGGGCCGCGGCCCTGGCCGGGATGCCGCTGAACCCGGTGTGAGCCCAGCCGGGGCCAGGGGTGAGATGCCCGCGCGTTGCGCGCACGACGCCCGGACGAAACCGGCGGCGCGAGCATGACAACCGGTGCCGCAGGCAACGCCCGCGGGGAATGACGGGGTGCTTCTCTCCTGGAGGACAGGTGCCAGAATCCGAAGAGCTAAAGATTTACGATATCGCCAGGCCAGCGAACCGTGACGGCCTGCCGGTCGTCTCGCTGGATGCCGCGCACGCGCCGAACAAGGTCCTGGCCCACGAGGAACTGGTCCGCCGCTTCGTCTCCGGCGAGCCGTTCCGGCCGATACACCTGCGCATCGGGATCATGGGCGCCTGCAACATGCGCTGCAATTTCTGCAACTTCCACTCCTCCTATGAGTCCGGCTTCTACGACCTGTTCTCGTTCAAGGACGCCATCCCGACCGGCAAGGCCATCACGTTGCTGGGCGAATTCGCCGCCAGCGGCGGCCGCGCGGTGACGTTCTGCGGCAGCGGCGAGTGCACGATCCACCCCGGCTACGCGAAGATCTGCGACGCGGCGCACGAGGCCGGCCTGCGGATCGGGCTGATCACCAACGGCTCCCGGCTGGAGCGCCCCGACGTCGCCGACTGCGTCGCCCGCACCCACACCTGGGTGCGCATCGGCCTGAACGCCGGCACGGACTGGAACTTCAACGACATCACCCGCGACCGGGAGAACACGTTCGCGACCTTCGCCCGCACCCCGGGCGTGCTGCGGGCCGCGGCGGCCGACCCCGATTTCCGGGTCGGCTTCAACTTCGTCATCACCGCGCAGAACTACACCGAGATCGTCGACGCGGCCAGGCTCGCGGCCCGGTCCGGCGCGCACTACGTGCGGTTCGAGCCGGAGTTCTACTCCGCGCTCGGGCACGAGACGATCGGCGAGCAGATGGAAGTGGTGTCCGCGTCGCTGGCTGAGGCGGCCGGGTACGGGACCGCCGACTTCGAGGTGTCGGTGCCCAAGCTGGACCGCGGCCCGATGGACCAGACCTCGGCGGTGGAGGGCGACTTCGAGCGCTGCCACTACAGCAGGTTCGTCACCGCGATCGGCGCGGACGGCCACCTGTACCCGTGCCCGCAGGTCCACCTCAACAGCCGGTACCGGATCGGCAACGTGCTCGAAGAGGGCTACCTGCAGGTGCTGGAGGGCGGCAAGCGGGCCGAGTGGGAGCACTCCAACCCGCGCCGGACCGAGCTGTGCAAGAGCTGCTTCTACCGGCCGCAGAACGAGCTGCTCGAATGGCTGCGCCGCGGGAACCTGCGCATCGACGACGTCATGGACGCCTACCGGGTCGAAGTCCCGCGGACGCTGCATGCCGACTTCGTCTGACAACCCAGCCGAACGGATAAGCCGCTGGCATCCCGGCCCTGCCTACCGGTCAGCCGCGCCAGCCCGGCCAGCGACCGCCGGTGAGCTGGCCAGCTGGCGGCAGCGGATCCGGGCCGCGGTGCAGCGCCTGGCCGGCGATGACGGCCCGGCCGAGAAGGTGACCGGGTCGCTGCTGGCCGCGCAGGACACCGGCCGGCTGCGGCACGAGGAGTACCTGCTCAGCCGCGGTGCTGGCGGTGAATTCCGGGTCGTGCTCGCCCGGCCGCTGGCCCCGGCCGTACCCGCCGGGGCTGCTGCGCCCGCCGGGGCTGCCGAGCCCGCCGGGGCTGCCAGGTCCGCGGGGCTTACCGGGCCGGCCGCGCTGGCCCGCGGCGTGGTGGTCTGCCCGGGCCGCAACGCGGTGCTGGGCCAGGTGACCGGCCAGCAGCCGCCCGACTACCCCGACCGCGACGTCGCCGCCCAGCTCAGCCAGGCCGGCTTCGTCACCGTGACGCTCGGCTACGGGCTCGACGGGGTGCTCGACCCGGCGGTGCTGGCGGGCCGGGACGAAGCATCGGTGCTGGCGCAGGCCTACGCCACCGCCGGGCAGCCGCTGGTCGGCGTGCTCGCCAGGGACGCGCTCACCGCCGCCGCCTGGCTGGCCGGCCGGCTGGCCGGGCCAGCAGCGGGCGGCGGCACGGCCCCGGTCGCGCTGCTGGGGCACAGCCTGGGCGCGGCGGTAGCGCTGTACGCCGGGCTGCTCGATGACCTGGCCCGCCCGCTGTGCCTGGCCAGCTACCTGGGCAGCTTCGCGGTCCTGGCGCACGGCGGCGGCGCGGCCATGCTGCCGGGCATCGGCGCGCACGCGGACCTGCCCGAGCTGTACGGCGCCCTCGCGCCCGCGCCGCTGCAGGTCCAGTACGGCCTGCGGGACCCCAACCTGGACCCGGCGGACGCGGCCCGGGCCGGCACCGTGATCACCGGCATCTACCAGGCGGCGGGCGCGGCCGGGCGGGCCGAGATCGTCGCGGCGCCGATGGGCCACGGCACCGACGTGCCAGCCGCGATCGGGTTCCTGCGCGCCGCGCTCGACGACCAGCCCGCCGCGCCGCCCGCCCTGGTGCCGCCCGCCCGGCCGTACTTCGACGCCGGGATGCGCACCGAGATCGGCGCGGCGATCGACGGGACGCTCCGCTCGGGCCTGCTGACCCTGGGCCCGCAGGTGGCGCGGTTCGAGCGGGAACTCGCCGCCTGGACCGGGGCCGTGACGGTCACGGTCAGCTCAGGCTCGGCCGCGCTCGAACTCATCATGCGCCAGATCGGCGTGGCCGGCCGGACCGTGCTCGTCCCTGCCAACACGTTCTTCGCCACCGCGGCGTCCGCACTGCGGGCCGGCGCGCAGGTGGACTTCGTCGACCTGGAACCGGCCGGGCTCGGCCTGGCACCCGAGTCGCTGGCCGAGCGACTCGACGCTCATCCCGGCCAGGTCGCGGCGGTCGTCGTCATGCACACCGGCGGGATCGTGTCGCCCGGCCTGCGCCAGGTCATCGAGCTGTGTCACGGCCGCGGCATCCCGGTCGTCGAGGACGCCGCGCACGCGCTGGGCAGCAGGCTGGACGGCGTCCCGGCCGGGTCGATCGCCGACTTCGGCGCGTACTCGTTCTACCCGACCAAGGTGCTGACCTCAGCCGAGGGCGGCGCCGTGGTCGCCGCCGACGAAGGGCACCTCGACCGGCTGCGCCGGGTCCGCGACCACGGCCGGTCCCGCGACAGCGCCACCAGGCATGACCTGCTCGGCACCAACTGGCGGCTGAGCGAGCTGCACGCCGCCGTCGGGCTGGCCCAGGCGGGCAGGCTCGCTGGGCAGATCGCGCTGCGGGCCCAGGCGGCCGCCCGCTACGACCAGCTGCTGGCCGGCCTCGGGGCGGCCGAGCCCTACCGGCTGCCGCCGGGCGTGACCACCAGCTGGTACAAGTACATCGTCCTGCTGCGCGATGCCCGCATCGGCCGGGCGGAACTCAAGGACCGGCTGCGCCGGTCCCAGGTGGCGCTGGCCGGCGAGGTGTACGACACGCTGCTGCCCGACCAGCCCTACTTCGCCGGCCACCCGGGGACCGGCGGCCTGCGGCAGGCGCGGGCGTTCGCGGCCGGGCACATCTGCCTGCCGGTCTACCCCGACATCACCGCCGACGAGCAGGAACGCGTGGCCAGCGCGCTGCACCGGGAACTGGGATGAGCCTGGCCGGGGGAGTGCCGCTGGCCGGGGAGGGCCCGCTGCCCGGGTCTGACCAGCTTGCGGTGGCCGGCCGGCCGGCCGGCGTCGTGCTGCCGCTGCTGCGCCGCGGCCGCTGGCATCAGTCGCTCGACCAGGTGCCGCTGCCCGGCGGCGGCCGGCTGTCGGTCGCGCCCGACATCCTGATCCGGGCCGACGCCCGCTGGGCCGGCGATCAGCCGCGCGTGACCATGAGCCGCGCCGAACGGCTGCGGCTGCTGCGGGCCGCCTGGCAGGCATTCGCCACGGGCACGGTCGACTGCGGCCCGGCCGGCCGCCAGGACGCCGCCGCCTTCGGCCAGCAGCTGTGGCACATAGCCGGCTACCCCCGGTGCCTGACGACTCGCTGGATCGCGATGCTCGGTGCTTGTCCAGGGGGATTCTCCCCCTGGAACCCCCTCGCTCCCGATCGCTCGGACCGGCCGCTGGCCGGGCCTCGCGATCGGGATGGATTGACGCTCGTGGCGTTGCCGGGGAATACGTTTACCTGCCTGGAGGCGGTGCTGGCCGGGTGCCTGGCCGGGGAGGCGGTGTGGGTCCGGCCGAGCAGCAGGGAGCCGGTCAGCGCGTTCCGGCTGGTCGGTGCCCTGCTGGACGCGGGCTGGCCCGCGCACCTGCTGGGGCTTTACCCGACCGGCTGGGCGGGCCTGCGCACGCTGGTCCAGGTGACCAGGCGGCAGGTCATCTACGGCGGCCCCGGCGTGGCCGCCGCGTTCGCCGGCTACCCCGGCGCCGAGGTGCGCGGACCGGTCCGCGCGCTCGCGATCGTCGCCGCCGGCGCGGACCCGGACCAGGCCGCGGGCGCGCTGGCACCGCTGGTCGCCGCGGACGCCGGCCGGTTCTGCACCAGCGTGCGCACCATCGTCTGCCTGGCCGACCCGGCGCCGGTCGCGGACGCCCTGGCCCGGCGGCTGGACGCGATCAGCCTGTTCCCCGCCGACCCCGCGCTGCCGCAGTGCGCCTGGCCCGACCGCGAGCAGGCCGCCGCCATCGCCGCCCGGATCACCGCGCACGAGGCTGCCCCCGGCGCGGACGCCGCCACCGCGCCGCGGCGGGTGACCAGCAGGCCGGTCCTCACCACGGCCGGCCCGCTGACCTACCTCGCGCCCACCCTGCTGTCCTGGCGGCTCCCGCCGGGAGCACCGGGGGGCTGGACCGGGGCGCACCCGCTGGCCGGCCTGGAGATGCCGTTCCCGTTCGCGACCATCACCGGCGGCTCGGCGGCCCAGGCGGCCGCGTTCAGCGCCGCCGCCGGCGTCACCCACCACATCGGCAACTGACCTCGGGGGCAGCCAATGACCAGCGACAGCATCGACCGGGGCGCGCGGATGTTCGAGCTCATGCGGGCCGGGCTGCCCGAGCTCAAGATCGGCCTGGACGAGTGGACCCGGCGGATGATGTCGTGGCACTTCAGCGAGCAGACCGGCTGCGCGTTCTGGCTGCGCCAGCGCGACCGGCTCGGCTTCGACCCGGTCAGCGACATCACGTGCTTCGCGGACCTGCGCGAGTTCGGCCTGTTCAGCCAGGAGTCGCTGCGCAACGTGCCAGCCCGCGACCTGCGCCCGCGCGGATTCGCCACGCTGCCGATGCGGGTGTTCGAGACCGGCGGCACCTCCGGGGCCCCGTGCCGCATCGTCAACGTCACCCGGCTGGCCAGTGACGTCGTCATGTACGCGGCGATGCTGCGGGCGCGCGGCCTGGCCGGCGGCGACATCATCGCGATGACGCCCAGCGGGCCGCACGCCTACGGGCATTTCGTCGAGGGCCTGGCCGACAGCTGGCAGGGCGCGGTGTGCGCCATCGACTTCGACCCCCGCTGGGTCAAGCACCTGCTGCGGGCCGGCCAGGACCCGTCCGGGTACGTCGCCCACCTCTGCGAGCAGGCCAGGACCCTGCTGGAGACCAGGGAGGCAACGCTGCTCTTCACCACCTCCCAGCTGCTGCTGACGCTGGTCACGGTGCTGGACGAGCCGCTGGCTGGTTACCGGATCCGGGGCGTGTGCACCGGCGGGACGTCCTGCTCGGCGGAGGAGATCCGGGTGCTCACCGAGGACTACCTCGGCGGCGTCCAGTGGATCGACACCTACGGCAACACGCTGGTCGGCCACGCGCTGCAGGCCGACCCGCTGACACCTGGCGCCAGCCGGTCCTACCACCTGGCCCCGCCGTTCGGGGTGCTGCGGGTGGCCAGCCCGGGCGACTGGACCCGCGACGCCGCGCCAGGAGAACGCGGCCAGGTCGTCGCCACCACGCTGCTGGAGGACCTGTTCATCCCGAACCTGGCCGAGCGGGACAGCGCGGTGACCGCACCGCCGCACCCGTGGTTCCCGTGGCCGGGGGTCCGCGACATCCGGCCGCTGCACCCGGCCGGGGGCAGCTACCCCGAAGGCGTCTACTGAGGTGGCCGGCGTGCGCCCCGCCCGGCCCCGACGGGAGGTGATCTCATTGCCCAGTTCCAACGGCGTGCCGGTCAGCTTCGGCGCGGACTACTTCGCCCCCATGCTCGACAGCACCGGCCTGCTGGACGAGCCCCGGCTGCTGCGCGAGCGCTACCTGGAGGAGGGCTACCTGCTGCTGCGCGGCGTGCTGGACCCCGGCCTGCTGTGGCACGCCAGGGCCGCCTACTTCGCCAGCTTCCCGCCCGGCTACCTGAAGCCGGGCACCAGCCCGGCCGAGGGCGTCTACTCCGGCCACTACCCGCCCGGGCTGCCTGCCTACGGAGTGCGCGGCCACCCCGCCCACGCGTTCACCCGGTCCCGGTGCTTCACCGAGCTGACCGCCGCGCGCCGGCTGGGCGTTGTCGCCGAGACGCTGCTCGGCGGCCCGGCGAACCTGGTCCCGCGCAAGGTGCTGCGGCACTTCGACCTCGGCGCGAAGCAGGCGTCCCGGGCCCATGTGGACCACGCCTATCCCAGCGGGGCGGGCGGCCAGATGGTGACCGTCTGGATCCCGATCGGGCACTGCCCGCTCGACACCGGCGGGCTGATCTACCTGCGGGGCTCGCACCGGCTGGGCCGGGCCGTGATCGACGCGCCCCGGCTGATGTCGGACCGGCCGGACGACAGCCGCCCGATCAGCCACGACCTGGAATGGACCGCTCGCACCCTCGGCGGGAAATGGCTGTGGACCGATTTCCGGGCCGGAGACGTAGCGCTACACTGCCCGGGCATTGTGCACGCGTCGCTCGATATCACGACCGAGGTGATGCGGCTATCGGCCGATATCCGCTACCAGCAAGCAGGGGAACGGATATACCCCGCCTGGTCACGAGCCTGGGCAGCCGATGACGGCGCCTGAGGGCCGGGCCGGCCCCGGCTGGCTGGCCGGCCGGTACGCGGACTACATCGTGCTGGACAGCGACCCGGACGTGCCGCAGATCGCCGCCGACTACTGGGAGCTCAGCGCGGACAGCTACGCCCGGGTACACGCCCACGTGCGCGCGTTCGCGGCCGCCGACCAGGCCGCCAGCGCGGCCTGCCAGCGGCTGGCCGGCGCTCCCGCCGACCCGGCCCGCTGGCGGGCGGCACAGGCCGCGCTGGCCGGGCTGCTGGGCAGCCGGCCGGCCGCGCTGGCCGCCGGGACCGAGCTGGTGGCCGGCGCCGACGCCCGGATCTGGATCGACCACTGGCTCGGCGCCGGGTACCAGCCAGCCGCCCGCCCCTACCGGCTGGCCGACCTGCCGCCTGCCGTCTCACGGCCGGCCAGCTCACCGCGGGCCGGCTCCCGGCGAGCGCCGCGGGCAGTCGGCCCGCCGCAGCCGGCGGGCAGCGCCGGCCCGGGCGTCCGGGCCAGCGCGCCGCGGGTACACGTCGTCATCCCGTTCCGGGACAACGAGGGGGGAGTGCGGCTGCGTAACCTCGCGGCCTGCCTGCACGCGCTGCGCGACCAGGATTACCCCGCCAGCCTGACGCAGGTCACCGTGGTCGAGACCGACACCAGGCCGCGCTGGCGGGAAGTGATCGAGCCGCTGGCCAGCCGGTACCTGCACGCGCACAAGGACGGCGATTTCAACAAGTCGTGGACGATCAACGTCGGGCTGCGGTCCGGCGGGCGGCCGGGCGCGCCGGGCACCGCCGAGCTCAGCTGCGTGCTGGACGCCGACATCCTGGTCGACCGCTCGTTCCTGACCCGCAACGCGGCCCGGCTGGCCGGCCCGCAGCAGCAGGCACACCTGCCGTTCCGCTGGTCGCTGTCGCTGGATGAGGTGTCCACCGACCGGGCGCTGCGGATCCGGGTGGCCGGCCGCGCCGCCCGGGTCGACGAGGCGGTGCTGCGCGGGCTGCTGCTGCGCGAGCCGCCGGGCGGGTGCCTGTGGGCCCGCACCGCGCTGCTGCACCGGATCGGCGGCTACGACGAGCGGTTCGAGGGATGGGGCGGCGAGGACGACGACATGGCCGCCCGGATCAGCCAGGCGGCCCCGCTGGCCCGGTTCGGCGATCCGCTGCTGCACCTGAACCATCCGCGGCCGGTCATGGTCCGCGCCGACGGGCAGGCGATGAACGCCCATCTGCTCGGCGACCGCGGCGGCGCGCCGGCCTGGACCGGGGCGGCCGGGTTCGGTGACCCGGCCCGGTTCGCCGCGGCCGGGCGGCCGGCCGAGGACCGCCGGTGACCGGGGACGCGCTGGCGCCCGGAGCCGGGCCGCCGGCGAGCGGGGACGCGGTCGCGCCCGCCGCGGTGCGGCGCGCCCGGCAGGGCATCACCGTGGTGTTCTTCGTCGTCGGGCTGCAGATCTCCGCGTGGTTCACCCAGATCCCGCAGATCAAGTCCGGCCTGCGGCTGAGCGACGGGGCACTCGGCCTGGCCCTGCTCTGCCCGGCCGCCGGGGCCCTGCTGACCATGCAGGTCTCCGGGCGGCTGGCCCGGCGCCGGGGCAGCGCGCCGGTGGTGCGGCTGTCCGGCGCGGTGATGGCCGCCACCCTCCCGCTGATCGGGCTGGCCCGCAGCCCCGGCGCGCTGGCGGCCGCGCTGTTCATCGTGGGCCTGGCCGACGGCCTGCTGGACGTGTCGATGAACGCGCACGCGATCGCGGTCGAGAGCGCGGCCGGCCGGCCCATCCTGCAGAGCATGCACGCCTCGTTCAGCCTGGGCACGATCCTCGGCGCGGCGGCGGGCTGGGCCGCGATCGCCGCCGGGGCGAGCCCGCTGACCTTCCTGAGCATCGTCGCCGTCGCCTCGCTGGCGTCCTCGCTGACCGGGACCGCACGGTTGCTGCCAGCGCGCGCGGACCAGGCGCCGGCCGCGGAATCGCCGGGCGGCGGGCAGCGGGCGAAGCCTGGCTGGAGCCTGTTCGTGGTGGTGCTGGGCCTGCTGGGAGCCGGCTGCCTGTTCGCCGGCGGCGCCGCCGAGAACTGGACCGCGGTGTTCCTGCGCTCGCTGCGCCACCTGACGCCGGCCACCGCGACCGCCGGCTACCTGGGCTTCACCGTCGCGACGCTGGCTGGCCGGCTGGCCGGGGACCGGCTGCACCGCCGGCTCGGCCCGGTCACCCTGGTGCGGGCCGCCTCGGTGGTCGCCGGGCTCGGCCTGGCCGCGGCGCTCTTCCTGCCCGGCGAGGCCGTCGCGATCAGCGGTTTCGCCGTGTACGGCCTGGGACTATCGGTCCTCGTCCCGGTTATCTACGGCGCGGTGGGACACGGTAGCGCCGGCCAGTTCGGTGCCGCGGAGGTCGCGGTCAGCGTCACCCGGTTCACCACGATCAGCTACACCGGGTTCCTGGCCGGGCCGGCCGTGATCGGCTGGCTCGCGCAGTCACTCGGCCTGGCGCTGGCGCTCGGGTCGGCGCTGCTGGTGCTGGTGGCCACGTTCGCGCTGGCCGGATTCACCCGGACGGCGCTGCCCGGCGGCAGCGGCCCGGCGCGGGAGGGGGAGCCGGCGCATGCGGCGTTATGACCTCGCGGCCAGGCAGCAGCTGGCGCTGCGGGAGAACGCTCCGGTGCCGGTTCCCGGTCCCGGGGAAGTGCTGGTCAGGGTCGGTGCCTGCACCGTGTGCAACCGCAGCGACCTGGTGTACTACCACTTCCTGGGGCTGCGGGAGCACTGCGCGCAAGGCTGCTTCGGGCACGAGATCTCCGGCACCGTCGAACGGGCCGGGGAGCAGGTCACCGGGCTGGCACCCGGCGATCGTGTCTTCGTCCGCACCCCGCTGACCTCCGGGTACGCCGACTACGCGCTGGCCCGCCGGGTGGCTGTCGGCGCGCTGCCCGACGGCATCCCGTTCGAGCACGGCGCCATCTTGCAGCTGCTGCCGCTGGCCGTGCACGCGACCAGGGGAGTGCGGCTCGGCGACCGGGTCGCGATCCTCGGCCAGGGCCCGGTCGGCCTGATGGCGCTGCAGGTGACCCGCAGGCGCGGGGCCAGCGAGGTGGCGGTGGCTGATCTCGACCCGTGGCGGCTCGCCCGGTCCCGGCAGCTCGGCGCCGGCCTGGCCGTCCGGGTCGAGGCCGCGGGCCAGGACCCCGCGCCGGGCGGCTACGACGCGCTCGGCGGCGAGTTCGACGTGGCCATCGACGCGGTCGGCACCCCGGCCACCGTCAACGCGTGCGTCAGCCTGATCCGGCCGGGCGGCCTGATCGTCATGCTCGGTACCCACCACGTGGACACCCGGGTCAGCTTCGACCTGGTCAGCTGGGAGAAGAAGGGACTGCGGGCGCACAGCTCGGCGGAGCCGACCGACCCGGCCAGGGCGCAGGCGATGACGGTGGCCGAGCGGCTCGCGGCGACCATCGACCTGGCCGCCCTCTACACCGGCAGCTACCCGCTGACCCGGCTCCCCGAGGCCATCGGCCGGCTGTCCGACAGCGGTGTCCTGCACCCGGCCGGCAGCCCGGCCGCCGCCGGCGGCCCGCCGCCGCGCACGCTCAAGCTCGCCATCGTGCCGTGACCAGCCGGCCGGGCTACCCGGCGCTGCGCTGGGGCATCGCCGGGTACGGCGACGTGGTGCGGCGCCGGGCGCTGCCCGCGCTGGCCGCGCTGGGCCAGCCGGTGGCCGGCATCTGGGGCCGTGACCGGGCCAGGGCCGCGGCGCTGGCGGCCGGGCACCGGGCCGGGTTCGGCACCGAGGACTTCGACGTCCTGCTGGCCGCGGCCGACGCGGTCTACATCGCGACGCCGGTCAGCGCGCACGTCCCGCTGTGCGCCAGGGCGCTGCGGGCCGGGCGGCACGTGCTGGTGGAGAAACCGCTGGCCGGCGGGCTGCCTTACGACCTGGCGCGGCTTCAGGAGCTGGCCGCCGCCGCCGGGACCGTCGCGGCCGTCGCCTACTACCGCCGCCACAGCCCGGCGGCGCGGTTCCTGCGCGGACTGCTCGCCGCCGGGCACTGCCAGCGGGTGCGGCTGCGGTTCCGGTCGGCGTTCTCGCCCGCGCCCGGTGACCCGATGAGCTGGCGCACCGACATCAGCGTCGCGGGCGGCGGGGTGCTCGCCGACGCCGGCAGTCACCGGATCGACCTGCTGTGCCTGCTGCTCGGCCCGCCTGGCCAGGTGGCCGGCGAGCTGACCGGGCTGTTCCCCGGCGGGGCGGAACGGCGGGCCCGCGTTGAGCTGCGCTGGCCCGGCGGCTGCCAGGCGCGGGCGCTGTTCGAATGGTCACCGCGCCCGGCCAGGGACGAGCTGACCATCACCGGGCCAGGCCTCCGGGTCGACTGCCCGGCGCTGGACTCCGGGCGGCTGCTGGTCACCACGGCGGCCGGCCGGGCCAGCCATCACCTGCCGCCCGCGGCCAACCCGGTCACGCCCGCGTTCGCGGACCTGATCGAGTGCGCGGCGACCGGCCGCGCGCCCGGATGCACGCTGGCCGACGCGGCGGTCACCGACACGATCATCGCCGCGGCGATGAGCTCCGCCGCGGGTGTCACGCCCGGAAGAAGCCGAGCTTCACCCCGATGGATCCAGCGATACGAGACAGGTCGCCCGGGTCACTGGTGACAACCGGAGCCTGGTAGCGGACGGCGGTAGCGACGACAATCGCGTCCACTACGTCGGCAGTGCCCGAGGCGGCGCAGGCCACGCCGGCGGCGCGGCCGGTGGCCTGGTCGTCGGGAAGGATGTCGCAGCCCTTCAGCACCCGGGAGATCTGGTGCTGCGGACCGCCGCGCCAGGCCTGGGCCAGCACGACAACGGGGACAACCGGACGGATGCGCGCGCTGGTCAGCTCGTCATGCAAGGCGAGGAAGTCTGGATTCCGCCTTTCGGCGGCCAGCAGCGCGCCAGTGTCGTAGACGATGCCGGGCATCAGCCCGCCGCGCGCTCGGGCTGGTCGTCAAGCAGCCCCGACTCGGCCAGGAACTGGCGGGCGCGCTGGCGGGATTTGTCCGGCAGCGGGCCGTGCTCGGCCTCGTATTCGGCGATCATCTCGCGGGACGCAGCCTGGCCGGCCGCGTGCCGGGCCGCGGCGCGAGCCTTCTCGGCCGCCGCCTCGGCCAGCCAGGCGGACACCGGCTTGCCCGCGTCAGCGGCCGCTGCCTTAATGATCTCCGCAACCTCGGGCGGAACCGAGATGGAAAGCTTGCGCACTGTCATGGAACCAGGATAGCTCACGGTAGGAACACCTTCCTACCGTGCGTGCCGTCAACCCTAATGCCTGCCTCAAGCCTGGTCCCGGAGGTCGGCCGGTGGCGGGGACTAGCCGGGCTGGGTGAGGGTGGCGAGCCGCTGGCGCAGGTCGCCGGCTCGGCGGGCGTCGACGGGCTCGAGCAGGGTCAGTGCCCGGGTCCAGGCCGCGCGGGCCCGCGCCTGCTGCCCGGCCGACAGCTCGGTCTCGCCGAGGCCGGCCAGCGCGGTGGCGAGCATGACCGGCATCTGGCCGGAGGACAGCAGCCCGACGGCGCGGTCGAAGTGCTCCCTGGACCGGCCCAGGTCGCGATCGCGGTACAGCTCGCCGAGGCTGATCATGATCTTGGACTCGGTCTGGGTGTCGGCGTAGTCGCGCACGATGGCCAGCGCGGCCAGCAGCGCCCGCTCAGCGCCCGCCGGGTCACCCCGGCTGAGCAGCACCTTGCCCAGCCCGGCATAGGCGAAGCCCTCGCCGTTGCGGAACCCGATCTGCTGGCAGATCACCGCCGCCTGCCGGCACCAGCGCTCGGCTTCGGCCGGGCGGCCCGCGGCCGTTCCGGTGCTGCCCATGTTCACCAGCAGGATCGCCTGGTTCATCCGGTCACCGGCGGCGGCGAACCCGGCCAGCGCGCGCTGGAAGCTGGCGCTGGCGGCGGCGAACTCGCCCTGCAGGTGCTGGGTGGCCCCCAGCCCCATCCACGCCTCCGCGACGAAGCCGCGGTCGAGCTCGTCGTCGGCCAGCTCGATCGCCGTCCTGGCCGCGGCGGCGGACTCCGCGAGCTGCCCGCGCGCCGCGTACACGCAGCTGAGGCCGAGCAGCGCCCTGGCCCGGGCCCGCTGGTCGGCGGCAGTCGCACCGGCCGCCAGCGCGAACGCGGCGCTGAACGTCCCGGCCGCCGCGTCGTGCTCGTCCTGGACCAGGTGGCACTCGCCCAGGCTGCACAGCATCGCCGCCTCGGCGAGAGCGCTGCCGCTGGCCTGGGCGGCCGCCAGGCCCGCGGAGGCGGCCGCGTCCCAGTCCCGCAGGTGATGGTGCGACTCCAGGTAGCGCTGCAGGGTCAGCGCCAGGTCCCAGGCCAGGTCGTGCCAGCCGCGCTCGGCCGCGCCGTGGACGGCGGCGACGAGCGTCGCGTGCTCGGTGGCGAACCAGCTCGCCGGGTCGGCGGGCTCCGGCAGCTGGACCGCCGGGGCGCTGGCCCGGTCGCTGGTGGCCAGCGGAACATGGCAGCGCAGCCGCTGGTCCATCGCGGCGGCGGCGGCCAGGCTGGCCCGGTACGCGCGGCAGACCGCCTCGCGGGCCTCGGCCGGCGACCCCGCTGCCGCGGTCACGTCGCGGATGTACAGCCGGAACAGCTGGTGGAACCGGAACCGCGGGACATCCAGCGCCCGGCCCGCCGTGACGGTCAGCAGGCGCGCCTGGACCAGCCCGTCGATCAGGTCCTCGGCCTCGCGGACGGTAGTCCCCAGGGCCGCGGCCCCGAGCCAGGCGCCGAAGTCAGGCAGGCCGAGCATGCCCAGGATGCGCAGCGCGCGCTGCTGCCCGTCGTCCAGGCCCCGGTAGGCGAGGTCGAAGCTGCTGCGCAAGGCCACCCCGGTGACGGCCAGCTCGTCCAGCCGGGTCTGCTCGTCGTCCAGCCGCGCGGCCAGCCAGCTGAGCGACTGATGGCCGCGCGATGCCAGCCGGGTGCCGGCGATCCGGATCGCCAGCGGCAGCCCGGCGCACAGCTCGGCCACCCGCGCGGCGGCGTCCGGCTCGGCCCGCACCCGGCCCGGGCCGATGACCGAGGCCAGCAGCTCGACGCCCTCCTCCGGGCCGAGCGGCGTCAGCTCGACGTTCGGCCAGCACTGCAGGCCGGCCAGGAGGGACCGGCTGGTGATCAGCAGCCCGCAGCTGGGGCTGGCCGGGAACAGCGGCAGCACGTGCCCGGCGGTCTGCACGTTGTCCAGGACCAGCAGCATCCGGCGGCCCGCGCACACCGACCGCAGCATGGCCGCGCGCCCGGCCGGCGTGGCTGGTATCGCGGCCGGGGCGAAACCGAGCCCGGCGAGCACCTGGCCGAGCGCACCATGCGGGTCGACCGTGCCCAGGTCGTCCCCGCCCAGGTCAAGGTAGATCTGGCCGTCAGGGAACTCATCCCTGAGCTGATGCGCCACGTGCACCGCGAGGGTGCTCTTGCCGGTTCCGGGCATGCCGGTGACCGACGCGACGGCCGGCCACGCCCCGGCCGAGCCCGCGCACAGCAGCCCGGCCACGGTCTTGACCGCGTCGTGCCGGCCGGCGAAGTCGGGCACGTCGGGCGGCAGCTGGAACGGCCGGAACGGGGCGCCGAGAGCGCTGGCGGTGCTCGCCCCGGCCGGGCCCGGCGCTCCGGCCGCGCCCGGCGTCACCTCGCCGCGCAGGATCGACTGCTGTATCTCCTGCAGCTCGCCGCCGGGCTCGATGCCCAGCTCGGTCACCAGCAGCTGGCGGGCCTGCTGGTAGACCTCCAGCGCGGAGGCGTTCTCGCCAGCCTGGCTCAGCGCCGTCATCAGCAGCGCGTAGCCGTGCTCGCCCAGCGGATTCCGGCGCACGTGCGTCCGCAGCGCGCTGATGACCTCCGGCCGGCTGCCGGTCTTGATGCAGGCCTCGAAGTACGTCTCGCGGGCGTTGCGGCACTCGTCGGCGATCCCGGTGCGCGCCGCCTCCAGGACCGGCCCCGCGGCGACGCCGGCGAAAGCGCCGCCGGCCGCCAGCAGCGGCTGCAGCGGCTCCAGCGCGGTGACGGCGGCAGCGGGGTCGGCGCGGTCCAGCGCCGCCCTGGCTTGCTGGTAACCATCGCGCAGCAGCCAGAGGTCAAACTCGCCGGGCCTGACCTCGAGCTGGTAGCCGCCGTTACGGGTGCTGATCCGCGCCGCCACCTCGGCGGGCAGCTGGCGTCGCAGCTCGCTGGCATAGGTGCGCAGGTTGGCCAGCGCGTTGCGGGGCGGATCGGCCGGCCAGAGCTCGGCGATCAGCGACGACGCGGCCACGGTCTCGTTCGCGGCGGCCAGCAGCACCGCCAGCAGCGCACGCCGGCGGGGAGAGCCCAGCGGGACCGCGGCGTGGCCGGCCAGCAGCTGAAACTCCCCGAGCCCCTGGAATTCGATCTTGATCACTGGTGCCTCGCAAGAACTGCAAGTCAACCGTTGGGCCATGACCGTACGCTGCCTGTGTATCGCGGGTGTATCACGGCCACATCGGATCCGTATCGGCCAGCCCTAGCGTGGGCGGTGACCTGGTCGGAAACCGGAACCACCCGCGCCGCCGACGGCGGCGCCTGAGCCCTCTCCCTCGCCCCCTCGGGGCTGGCCGGGGCCGGGCAGCGCAGCCCGGTCCCGGCCAGCCCGCCCCGCGCGGTCACGCGGCGCGCTGGCCGGGCTAGGCAGTGACGTGGTCACGCCAGGAGTGGGCTGGCTCGAAACCCAGCTCACGCCTGGCCCGGCCGCTCGACAGGAGACTGGCGTTACCGCTGATCTCGCTGGCCGCTGGCACGCCGGGGAACACCTCGCGCATCAGGTCCAGCGACGGCCGGGTCATGACGGTGTCCGCCGCCGCGATGACGAAGCTGGTGCTGCCGCTCAGCGGGGCGCCCAGTGCGAGCCGGCAGGCCGCGGCCGCGTCCCGCTCGTCAATGTAACCCCACAGGTTCCACTTGCGCAGCAGCGCGTCGTCCCAGTAGCCGCGGAAGTCCGGGTAGTCGGCGGGCCCGAGGATGTTCGAAAACCGGAGGGCGACGAACGGGATCCCGGACCAGCCCGAGATGTGCCCGGCGATCGTCTCGCTGGCGACCTTGGACAGCGCGTAGGAACTGCACGGCAGCGGATAGTGTTCCTCGTCCACCGGCGCGTACCGTGGCGGCACGTCGAACGGCAGGCCCAGCGTGGTCTCGCTGGAGGCCCACACCACCTGGCCCAGCCGCAGCTGCGCCGCCGCGCTGAACACGTTGTAGTTCATCGTGATGTTCGCGTTGAACGTCACCGCCGGGGTACGCAGTCCCGGCGCCGGGATGTTCGCCAGGTGAATGACCGCGTCACAGCCCTCCAGTGCCTCGGCCGCCTGGCCGTAGTCGGTCAGGTCGGCGCGCAGCAGCGGCGTGCCCAGGCCGCCGGCCGCGACCAGGTCGGTCGCCTGCACCTGGTGGCCGTGCTCCAGCAGATCAGCCACCACGGCCCGGCCCGGCCGGCCAGCCGCCCCGGTGACGCACACCCTCGTCATCGCGCCTCTCCTCCTGCCTCAGCCGGTTGCCCGCCCGGAATCATCGCCGCGCGGCCCGTCGTCCATATTCTGCGGGCGACCGGGGCGATTTTCCCGTTCTGGACACGACGAGGGGGGTTAGCCAGAATCAGATGGAGCGCACCGGGCGGCGGACAAGGGGGCGCGATGGGGCGGCACGGCGGTGCGGGCGGACGCCGGTGAGTCACGGGCGGTTCGCGGCCAGGATCGAGCACGAGGCTGAGCCGGGGCCTGGGCGCCGGGCGAGCACCGCTGAGCAGGCCGGCCGCGACCGGGCTGGCGGGCCTGGCCCGGTCAGCGCCGGCCTTTTACCAGACTCGGGACCGGCTGGCGGCGGCCGGGCCGGCAACGGGATTCTCGCTGGTCCGGGCGGGCGTGGTGGTCCTGGTCGTGGTGGCCGGGCCGGGGCCGGGCACCCGCTGGCGGCGGGGTTGCTGCGGTTGCAGCGCAGCCACGGCAATCGTTACGTGCAGCGGCTGGTCGGGGCGCCGGCTCGTGCTCCTGAGCTGGCGGTAAAGCCCCGGCTGCGGCTGAGCCGGCCCGGTGATCGTTACGAGCGGGAAGCTGACCGGGTGGCCGCGGGCCTGGCCAGCGCCGCGAGCGAGCACACGGCCGGCGGCCCGGCCGGGGCGGCCGCGGCGGCCGGGCGAGTGCGCGCGGGGACCGCCCCGGCTGGCATCGCCCGCGTCGCCCGCCCCGGCGGCACCGGCGGCGGTGTGCTGGATCCGGCCCTGCACCGGCTGATAGCCGGCGCGCGGGGCGGAGGGCGGCCGCTGCCAGGGGAGGTGCGGCGGGGGTTTGAGCGGGGGCTGGGTGCGGGACTGGCGGGGGTCCGCGTTCATACCGACGGGCGGGCTGCCGGGCTGAACCGGCGGCTGGGGTCGAGCGCGTTCACCACCGGCCAGGACATCTTCTTCGGCCGCGGTGAGTACGAGCCGGGCGGCGAGGCTGGCCGGGAGGTGCTCGCGCACGAGCTGGTGCACGTGGTGCAGCAAGCCGGCGGCGCGGGCGCGGACAGCGCCGGCCCGCTCGTCCAGCGGGGCAGGACGAAGAAGAAGGGCGGCAAGAAACCGAAGGCCAAGCCGAAGAGGCGTGACAAGGACGACGACGAGAGTTCCGTCAGCGAAAAGTCCTCGTCCGAGGAGTCCTCGTCCGAAAAGTCCTCCCTGGAGGAATCCTCGGACGAGTCCTCCGGCGACAAGCGCGGCAGCCGTAAGCGGCAGCGCTCGTCGGACTCCGAAGACGAAGCCAGGCCAGTTAAGAAGCTCAAGCGCACCAAGTCACAGCCGGCCAAGCGGAGCAGGTCGGATTCGTCTTCGTCCGACGACGCCAAGCCCAAGAAGGTCAAGGCCAAGAAGGCCAGGCTGAAGAAGGTCAAGGCCAAGAAGGTCAAGGCCAAGAAGGCCGAAGAGTCCGCCGGGGAGAGTTCCGAGCAGGAGGAGACGACCAGCACCGAGATCCCGGTCAAGTACCGCAGCCTGAAGCAGATGCAGGAGTTCCTCACCCGGAAAGGGCTCACGACCGACAAGGAACCCGGGGCGCTTTCGGTCGGCGTCGTGGTCTGGAACATCAACCACCTCAAGGCCGCCCGCGGCGACGACGACAATGACGACGACGACGCCGACATCGACGACGACGAGTTCGACGTCGACGAGGCTGAGGTCGCGGGCAAGACGGCCAAGGGCGGCTACCAGCCCAAGGTCATCGGTAAGGCCATGGCGGACCTGAAGAAAGCACTCGGCCAGCCTGGCGATCCGCTCAGCACGGCCATCGACGAGGTGCTCGCCGGACTGGACAAGGCGGAGAAGAGCAAGGCCGTCAGCAATACCCGCAGGGAGGTCAGCCAGCTCAAGCGGGACATCGCGGTGCTCGGCCAGCTCGATCTCGACAAGGTGCTCACGCCCGGGCTCGACGCCCTGGCCCAGCGGGTGAAGGACGGCGGCAAGTCACCGGTCGAGGTGCGCGCCCAGCAACTCGAAACCATCCGGCTGCTGGGCCGGGTGTGGAAGCGGCTCGACCGGCTGCGCACCTTCCTGATCACCGGCGACCCCAGGATCGCGCAGAAGAAGGCCGCGCGCGCCAGCATCCGCGGCGGGCTGAACAAGAGCCAGAAGAAAAGCATCAGGACGGCCATTGACACACTGCTCGCCGGACTCCCCATAACAGATCTTGAGATCGCGGTGAGCGCGCTGAAGCGGGGCACGGTGGTCGACCTGGCCGCCAAGACGTTCTTCGACAGCCCTGCGGTGAACCTAGTGCTGATCAACGAGATGAACCTCGGGATCACGCACCTGGAATCGGCGGCCGAGCGCAGCAAGGGCAAGATCGACTTGAGCAAGGGGCCGATCATGCTGGCGAAGGGCAAGGCGGTCGGGAAGGGCGCCAAGCGCAAGTCGGCCGTCAAGACCGGGGCCGGCGATGAGGAGCAGCAGGTCGCGGGCCGGCAGTACGAGTACTACCCGGCGCTGCACCGCACCGGCGGAGAGCAGGGACTGGCCACCGCGGGGACGTTCTATGTCAGTACGGCCGGCGAGTTCGCCGTGCAAAAAGGGAAAAAGAACACCGCGATCGCGTGGGACAAGGCCGGCCAGACCTTCCGCGGCATCGTGGTGCACCGGTACAAGCAGGGCGAGCAGGAGTTCTGGGCAGGCGTCCTGCACACCACGCCGGCCGGGAAGGACCTGGAGCGGACGAAGATCTGGCCGCAGATCGAGACCCCGCTGGCCAGGCTCAACGAGCTGGCCAAGCACTTCAAGATCCCGTTGCTGGTCGGCGGCGACTTCTACATCCCGGCTGAGGGGATCGTGAAGAAGCCGACCCAAGCCCAGCGCAAGGAAATCCTGGCGGCCAGCCCTGGCCTGCTCGGGCTCGTCAAGGCGTCGAACTTCGCCCGCAGCCTCTTCCTCTCCGCGCTGGCCGCGGATATGCACAAGCCAGGGACACTCACGGCGCTCATCAAGTCCGCGGAAGAGTCGCGCGATCCCGATAAGCCGGGGAAGGGCGCCAGCCAGGGCACCGGCACGCCCGGGAAGAAGTCGTCAGGGAAGAAGGCGGCCGCTAAGAAAGCACCCGCCAAGAAGGTGCCTGCCAAGAAAGTGCCTGCCAAGAAGAGCGCCACCGCAGGCCGGAAGAAGGCATCAGGAACGCTGACGAAGCCCGCCATCTACCGGCCGCTCGCGGGGATCGTGAAGCGTGAGCACAGGAAGCCGTGGGAGCGATACCACGCCGCGGTGGCATTGCGGATCCTCAGGCTTGCGGCGAGCAGCAGGCCGAACGCTGACAAGGCCAGGGAGATGCTGGCACCGGGCACTACCTACCCCATCTCGTGGAGCACGACCCTGGCAGGCGGGAATATCGGGGAACTCGACATCCTGCGCAACTACCGGCGGAAAAAGGGCAGCAAGGCCAAGGGGGAAAAGCCCCGGCTCACCATGGAGCGGGCGCTCAAGCCGCTGGGCTACCGGATCATTGAGGCCGGCAGCCCGACCAACCCCAAGGAGCATGGCCGGGGTGAGAACAAGATGCAGCTCGCCGACCTGTTCCTGGTCAACGAGTACTGGAAGACCACCCACAGCGGGATCGTGACGCCGGATACGGCCCAGCTCAAGCCGGTTGATGACGCTGAGCTGAGCGCGTCGAAGACCTACTGGAAGATCAGTGACCACAGCCCGGTGCTGATGCTCGGCTCGACCCAGGCGTTCGACCAGGCCCTCTACGGCGCGTTCGACATGGCGCCGACCGCCGAGCAGGAGGCGATGGATGCCAACCAGACCGCGTGGGACGAGTTCGGGAAGACGCTGTCCGGGCTGAAGACCGGCAAGGAGCCGGCCGTCGAGGACCAGATCGGCAAGATCAAGACCCTGCTGAATCAGCCATTGCCCGGGCCGGAGAACGTGGTGGCACCCAAGGTGCGCAAGCGGGCCAGGTCCCTCAGCGCCAGTATCAGGGGCGCGAAGGGCAACAAGCTCACCGACTCCCAGGAGCGGGCACTGGATCATCTCCCCGGGTGGGAGCCCTTCCATACCATCAACTTCGGCGAGGAGCCACCGGGCGCACAGGCGGGCAAGGAGCCGTCCGGTAAGGAGCCCTCGTCTGGCACCGGACCTTCGCCGGGCAAGAAGCCGTCCTCGGGCAAGGAACCGTCCTCGGGCAAGGAACCGTCCTCGGGCAAGGGCGCGCCGGGCAAGGGATCCGCGGGAGGCCAGGGCGGGCAGGCGGTCAACTGGCCCACCGGCGAGATGGTGAACGTGAGCAACTCCTGCTATCTCGCCGCGCTCGTGCACGTGTTCGCGAGCCACCAGCGTTTCCGGAACCTGCTAGACCCGAAATTGCACACGCCTGGTACTCAGGAGGGGATCGACTTCCAGAGGCAGAGCGGCCTGGCCGAACTTGCCGCCCGGCTGCGCGACCCGCAGGACACGATCGGCGCCGACGACATGCGGACGTTCATGCACTATCTCGATGACCTCGGGGACATGTTGACCGGACCGCCCGCCAGCACGAAGAAGAAGAAGAAGTCCGCCAGCAGCAAGAAGAAATCCGCCAGTACGGCGCAGAAGAAAACTTCTCCCAGCGCGAAGAAGAAATCCGCCAGCGCGGTGAAGAAAGAGAAGGAGCCGGCCAAGCAAGCCTCGAAGGAGGAGGCCGCCAAGGAGGCAGTCAAGGCCACCAAGACCGGAAAGGCTTTCGGCATCCAGCAGGACGCCTCCGAGATACTCGAGAAAGTGCTCGACTTGCTCGGCCCGCCGCTCAGCATGCGGCCAAAGATCCTGAGCACGCTCACGCCGGAGGAAGGCGCGGCGTCCACGCAGGCCCACCGCTACCTCACGATCCGGCTGCCCCTGGGCAAGGGGATCAACAGCATCGCCGACGCGATGGAGCATTACGCCGCGGAGGAGGAAGTGGAATACCAGGACGAACCGCATGGCAAGCAAATGCAGCTCGACACGCTGCCGGAGGTGCTCACGCTCGTCCTGAGCCGGTTCAGGCAGACGCTGGCCGGGCAGATGGAGAAGGTCACCCGGCAGGTGACGGCGCCTGCCGACCTGGACCTCCCTGATGAGTTCCTCAGCCAGCGACTGGTGAATTCACTGGGCAACCAGAGAGCCAGATACCGGCTGCTGCACGTCGTCCATCACGAGGGCGAGACGCTTCGCGGCGGGCACTACACGTCCTACGGGAAGCTCCCCCTCACCGGCGCCTGGTACCAGCACGACGACACCGGCGCGCCGGGCCTTCGCCGCGTCATCCCCGGCGCCCAGGATCTGCAGGAAGCGCTGCGGACCGGCTACATCTACGTCTACGTCAGGGCATAACAGCCGGGCCGCGGACAGGGGGGGCGTGATGAGACGGAATGACGGCGCGGGCGGGCGGCGGTGAGCCAGGGACGGTTCGCGGCCAGGACCGAGCCTGAGGCCGGGCCGGGGACGGCCCGGCCGGCCAGCACGAATGATCCTGCGGGTCATGGTGTGGAGCCAGGCGGGCGGGCCGGAAGTGTTCATCCGCTGGCGGCGGGGCTGCTGCGGCTGCAGCGCAGCCACGGTAACCGGTACGTGCAGCGGCTGCTGGCGGCACCTGAGCCGGGGACCGGACTGGCCAGTCAGCCGCGGTTGCGGCTGAGTGCGCCCGGTGACCGGTACGAGCGGGAGGCCGGCCGGCTGGCTGGCGACCTAGCCGGGGTGTCGCCGCCGCCCGCTCGCCCTGCCCGCTTCTCCCGCCCCGGCCGCGCGGGCGGCGATGGCGGGGTGGTGGATCCGGTGGCAGAAGGGCTGATTGCCGGGGCCATTGGCCGGGGGCGGCCGTTGCCGGAGGGTGTGCGGCGCGGGTTCGAGCGGGGGCTGGGTGCTGGCCTGGCGGGGGTAAGGGTTCATACCGACGGGCGGGCTGCCGGGCTGAACCGGCGGCTGGGGTCGAGCGCGTTCACCACCGGGCGGGACATCTTCTTCGGCCGCGGTGAGTACGATCCGGGCCGTGGCGCGGGCCGGGAGGTGCTCGCGCATGAGCTGGTGCACGTCGTGCAGCAGACCGGTCGCGGCGGGAACGCCAGCGCGGACAGCCCCGCCACCCTGGTCCAGCGGGGCCACAAGCGCAAGGCTGACCAGGGACTCAAGGATAGGGACAAGGACAAGGACAAGCGCCGCAAGGACGACGATGAATCCTCCGGCGAGGCGGCATCGGCCCGGGATCCCGCTGCCCGGGAGTCCGAGGTGCCTCGGCAGTCCGAGGTGGCTGGGCAGTCCGGGGTGGCGGGGCAGTCCGCGGGCAGGTCCGCCAGCGAGAAGCCCAGGCGCCACATCCCGAGGCGCGTGCCGGGATCCCGCCGCGAGCCCGAGCCGCCCGTGCAGGTCAGCCCGGACAAGCCGAAGCAGGCCAAGCGGGCCAGGTCGAAGTCCCCGCCAAAGCCTGGGCCCAAGAAGCTCATGATTGAGAAGCCCGTGGCCAAGAAGCCCGTGGTCAGGAAGCCCGTGGCCAAGAAGGTCACGCAGGCGGGCACCGTCAGCAAGCCCGCGGGGGAGGGCACCAGCCAGGCGAAGGACGGCTCCGCTGAGATCCCTGTCAGCTACCGCGACCTGGCCCAGATGACGCAGCACCTGTCGGCTCAGGGGCTCTCGACCGGTACGGAACCCGGACCGCTGTCGGTCGGCGTCGTGGTCTGGAACATCAACCACCTCAAGGCCGGCGGCGATGACGACGAGGAGGATGCCGGTGTCTCCGAGGTCCTCGACGCCGAGGATCGCGGCGCCGGGGGCACGGCGGCCAGGGAGGAGTACCAGCCCGAGGCCATCAGCGCGGCCATGGCGAAACTGAGGGAGGCGCTGGGCGGGTCCGGCGGCGGGCTGCTCAAGGCCATCGACGGGGTGATCGCCGGCCTGGACAAGGGCAAGGGCAAGGCCATCGACGGGGGGGTCGCCGGCCTGGCCAGCCAGGAAACGAGCAAGGCCATCAGTGACACCCGGGGCGAGGTCAGCCAGCTCAAGCGGGACATCATCGTGCTGGGTGAGCTTGATCTCGACAAGGTGCTCAACCCCGGGATCGAGGCCCTGGCCGCGCGGGCGAAGGACGGCGGCAAGTCACCCGTCGGGGCGCGCGCCGAGCAGCTCGAACGCATCCGGGCACTGGGCCGGGTGTGGAAGCGGCTGGTGCGGCTGCGCAGCTTCCTGATCACCGGCGCGCCCAGGATCGAGCAGAAGGTCGCCGCGCGCACCACCATCCGCGAGGCCCTGACCAAGGAGCAGAAGCAGGCCATCAGCACGGCGATCAACACCCTGCTCGACGAGCTCCCCATCGCCGATCTTGAGATCGCCGTGAGCGCGCTGAAACGGGGCACGGTGGTGGACCTGGCCGCCAGGACGTTCTTCGAGCGCCCGGCGGTGAACCTCGTGCTGATCAACGAGATGAACCTCGGGATCAAGCATCTGGAAGCGGCGGCCAGCCAGAGCAAGGGCGAGGTCGGCCTCAGCAAGGGCCCGATCATGCTGGCGAAGGGAAAGGCGCTCGGCAAGGCCGCCAGGCGCAAGTCGGCCGTCCAGACCGGCACCGGCGAGAACCAGCAGCAGGTATCCGGCAAGCAATACGAGTACTACCCGGCGCTGCACCGGGCCGCAGGCAAGCAAGAACTGACCACGGGGGGCACGTTCTACGTCAGCACGCACGGCCAGTTCGCCGTGCAGGCAGAGACCGAAAACAGGGCGATCTCCTGGGACAAGGCCGACAAGACCTTCCGCGGCATCGTGGTGCACCGGTACAAGCAGGGCAAGCAGGAGTTCTGGGCGGGGGTGCTGCACACCACGCCGGCCGGGAAGGACCTGGAGCGGACCAAGATCTGGCCGCAGATCAAGAAGCCGCTGGCCAGGCTCAACGAGCTGGCGCGGCGCTTCAAGATCCCGCTGCTGGTCGGCGGCGACTTCTACATCCCGGCCGAGGGGATCGTGAACAAGCCGACCCCGGCCCAGCGCAAGGAGATCGTGACGGCCAACCCGGGCCTGATCGGGCTCGTCAAGGCGTGGAACATCGCCCGCAACGTGTTCATCGCCGCCGCGGCCGAGGACGCCCGCGCGCCAGGAACACTCGAGTCGCTCATCGCGGACGTGCAAAAGCAGGCCGGCTCCGATCAGCCGAAGGCCGCCCCGCAAAGCGGCGGCAAGACGGGGAAGGCGCCCGCGAGGAAGACCGCCCCGGCGCGGTCGCGGAAGCCCGCCGCCTACCGGCCGCTCGCGGGGGTCATCAAGCCCGGGCACGACGAGCCGTGGCAGCGCTACCGCAGGGCCGTCGACGCCAGGGTGCGCCGGCTGGCGGAAAGCGACAAGATCGACCTTGACCTGGCCAGGCAGCTGCTGGCACCGGGCAGGACGTATCAGCTCTCCTGGAAGGCGACCCTGGCGGGCGGCAGCATCGCCGAAGCCGACATATTCCGCAACTACCGGCGGAAGGCCCGCGGCAGCGCCAAGGGCACGCCCAAGGCCGACAGCACGGCCAAGGACGCGCCCAAGCCCGGCCGCACAGCCAAGGACGCGCCCATGCTCACCATGCAGCTGGCGCTTGAGCCGCTGGGGTACCGGATCGTGGCGGCGGGCAGCCCGACCAACCCGAAGGAGCATGGCCGGGGTGAGAACAAGATGCAGCTCGCTGACCTGTTCCTGGTCAACGAGTACTGGAAGACCATCCACAGCGGGGTCGTGACGCCGGATACGGCCCAGCTCAAGCCGGTCGATGACGCTGAGCTGAGCGCGTCGAAGACCTACTGGAAGATCAGTGACCACAGCCCGGTGCTGATGCTCGGCTCGACCGGGGCGTTCGATCAGGCCCTCTACGGCGCGTTCGACATGGCACCGGCCGCCGAGCAGCAGGCGATCGAGGCCAACCAGGCCGCATGGGACAACTTCGGGAAAAAACTGGCCGGGCTGAAGACGGGCGACAAGGAGCCGCCGGTCACGCAGCAGATCGAGGCGATCAAGAAGTTCCTGAAGCAGCCGCTTCGTGGCCCCGCCCAGAACGTGACCGTCGCGGTGCGCAAGCTGGCTCAGAACCTCAAGGCCAGCATCACCGGCGCGAACGTCAAACTCAGCGACGACCAGCGGCGGACACTGGAACACCTCGCCAGGTGGGAGCCCTTCTACACGATCAACTTCGGCGAACAGGCGCCGGGCGTCATGACCGGCGAGACCGGGACCGGCAAGGGAGGGCCGGGCACGGAGCCCACGACGCGTACGGAGCCGCCGTCCGGCAAGGATGCCCCGCCGGATAAGGGGCAGTTGCCGGACAAGGGGCAGCCGCCGGACAAGGGGCAGCCGCCAGGCAAGGCACTGCCGCCAGGCAAGGTCGAGCCGCCTGGCAAGGTCGAGCCGGGCAAGGGGGCGCCCGGCAAGGGATCCCCGGCAGGAAGCGGCAGCGCGGCGTCGGACGCCTGGGTCACCGGCGAGATCGCGCACGTGTCAAATTCCTGCTACCTCGCCGCGCTCATTCACGTGTTCGCCAGCCACCGGAACTTCCGCGATCTGCTTGACCCGAGACGGCATACGCCCGGTACCCGGCGTGGAGTCGACCTGCAGACCAGGAGCGGCCTGGCCGGGCTTGTGGCCAAGCTCCGCGACCCCAGGGAGACGATCAGCGCAGCCCAGATGGGAGCGTTCATGCGCTATCTCGACAATCTCAGGGACGTACTGGCCGACCCGCCCGCCATCCCGGCAGAGGAAACGGGAACGCTCCCGTCGGACTCGGGCAAGAGCACCAGCCTGACGACAAAGCAGGCTGCCAAGGAGGCCACCACGAAGGCAGTCCAGGCCACCAGGACCGCGACGGCCTACGGCACCCAGCAGGATGCCTCTGAGGTACTCAACAATGTGCTCGACTTGCTCGGCCAGCGCAGAGCGATGATGCCGAAGGTCAAGAGCACTCTCACTCCATCGGGCGGCGGAGATCCCAGTGTGCTAACGGACCGTCATCATACGATCACGCTGCCCCTCACCAAGGATGTCGCGAGCATCGCCGAAGCGCTGCGGAACTACAGCGCGACCGAGCGGGTGGCGTACGGGACACCGCCCGCCCCCCACGACAAGCAACTGCAGTTCTCAGAACTGCCTGAGGTGCTCACCCTCGTCCTGGGCCGGTTCACCCCGGATCTCAAGAAGATCGACACCCCGGTGGAGGCGACGAACCCGCTGGTCATCCCCGACCAGTGCCTCAGCCCGGGACTGAAGGAGACGCTGGCGGGCAAGAAGGCGACCTACCGGCTCTGGCACGTCGTCTATCACACCGGGAAGACACTCGCCGGCGGTCACTACCAGTCATACGGGAAGGTCGCGTCCGGCCGCTGGTACCGGCACGACGACCTGGGCCAGCCGGGCACGCGCCGCGTCCTTCCCAGCTCCGTCTCTGTCCGGCAGGCGCTCAGCACCGGCTACATCTATGTCTACGTCCGGGTGCCCTAGCTGGCGCGGGTAAGCTCGCCTGCCGAGGTAAAGGATCACGGCGGTGGCTGATGGCGAGGTGCTGGACGCGCTGTCGCGCAGTTTCCTGGCGGACCTGCCGCCGGAGGTGGCAGGCCGGCTGCGCGCGGAGGGGGAGCGGGCCGAGTACCCGGCGGGCACGACGGTGTACCGGGCCGGGGCCAGCCCGCAGGCAGCCCTGGTCGTCCGCGGCCTGATCCGGGTGTACCTGGCCTCCGCGGAGGGCCGGCAGGTAACCATCCGGTACGCCAGGCCGGGCGACGTGCTGGGAATCGCAGTGCTGGTCGGCGGCCCGGCCAGCGTCAGCGTCCAGGCCGTCGAGCCGTCCAGCCTGTTCCGGATCAGCTCCAGGACGCTGACCGCGGCGGCGCGCCGCGACCCGAGAGTCGGGTGGGCCATCGCGCAGGAACTGAACCGGCGGCTCTACGACACCCTGGAGCAGACCGCGGTGCACGTGTTCGGCTCGGTGCGCCAGCGGGCCGCCGCGCACCTGCTGGACCTCGCCTCCGCGCAGCAGCAGCCGGCCGGGCGGCTCGTGGCGCGCGTCTCGCAGCAGGAACTGGCCGACGCGGTCGGGTCGGTCCGTGAGGTCGTGGCCCGGGTGCTGCGCGACTTCCGGGTCGCCGGGATCGTGGCCACAGCGGCGGA
Organism: Streptosporangiaceae bacterium; assembly: GCA_036558005.1. Taxonomy (GTDB): domain Bacteria; phylum Actinomycetota; class Actinomycetes; order Streptosporangiales; family Streptosporangiaceae; genus DATBGO01. The sequence goes on from DATBGO010000335.1 coordinate 79,068, forward strand.
CAGCGTGGTGATCCTGGACGCGAGCCGGCTGTACACCGAGTGCGGCGGCGCGTCCGGGGTGTGACTTTGGTCGCCCGGCCGGCGACTGAGGTCACTGACAGGCCCTGCCCGAGCCGGCAGCCTGGATGGGTCAGGCCCGGTCCACCGGGCTCCCGCCCGTCCAGAAGGCAGAACGCTATGAGCATGTCGATCGCAATGTCACGGCCCGAGCCCGGTTCAGCGGCCGCGGTGAAGGCGGTGTCGGTGATCAGCACCGGCACGGTCCGGATCCGGCCCGAGCACCCCTACGGCAGCAGGAAGCCGCTGTACTGGTGGCTGCTGACATCCCGGCAGTGGACCCCGCCCCGGCCGATCAATGTCTACGTCATCGAGCATGAACGGGGTCTGATCCTGTTCGACACCGGGCAGGACCGCGCCTCGGTGACTGATGACAGCTATTTCCCCGGTGGCTTCACCGGACTCATCTACGACCGGCTCGCCCGGTTCGACATCGGCGGGCAGGACACGCTCACCGCCGGGCTCGCGGCACTCGGGTACACCCCGGCGGATGTCAGCGCCGCGATCCTGTCCCACCTGCACCAGGATCACATCGGCGGGCTGCCCGAGCTGACGAGCGCCGACCTGCTGGTGTCCGCAGCCGAGTGGGCTGAGCTGTCCAGGCCCGGTCCTGAGCTGCGCGGCTTCCTGCGAAGCCACATCGAGCTCCCGGGCCTGCGCTGGCACCAGCTGGACATGGCGCCCGCACGGGACCGCGGCCTCGCCCCCTTCACCGAAGCACTGGACGTCATGGGGGACGGGTCACTGACGCTGCTGCCGACCCCCGGTCACACGGCCGGCTCGCTGTCGCTGCTGGTCCGGCGCGGTACCAGGCCGCCGTTGCTGCTGGTCGGAGATCTCACCTACGGAGCCGAGATCCTGCAGCGCGGCCAGATCCCCGGCGTCGGCGCCCGCCGACAGCTCAGGCAGAGCAGCCGCGATGTCCTGGAACTGGCACGGCGGCTGCCCGGCCTGGTCGTGCTGCCCGCCCACGACCCGGGTGCCGCTCAGCGGCTGCTGGACAGCTGACCGCCCGGGTCAGCCGGCCGGCAGCCGGTAGGACCCGACGACCGTGGCATCGGCCGCGTCCGGCCCGGTGACGCAGCGGCCGGCGATGCCGGCCTGGAACTCGCCGAACGCGGCGCTGGCGCTCAGCGGGTTCTCCTCGCCCTCCAGCACCGCGACGTGCACGAAGCTCACGCCGTCGTCGAGCCGGAACGAGGCGTACCGCAGCCCGTCAGGCTGCTGCTCCGCCAGCTCCGCGAACACGGCTTTGATCAGCTGCTCGTTCTCGTCCGCGGATTCTGGTCTGGTGGTGTACCTGACTACCTTGGTGACTGCCATCGGTCAGCTCCGTCCGTTCAGATGGCGCGCATCCGGTTGTTGCGCGGGTCGTGGGTGACCTCGGCCAGGCCGAGTTCCTCCAGCAGCGGCGGCAGGTACATCCCGAACCTGCCGCGGTAGCCGTTACGCAGGCCGTACCAGCCGCTCACCGGGTTGTCCGGCGACCGGCCCCACGCCTCGACCGTGCCCGGCGCGGCCGGCTTCTTCTCGTCCGCGGCGCCGAGCGCGACCCAGTCGCCCTGCTCAGCCAGCCAGCCGTGCAGGTCCTCGATGGCCCGCAGCTGGTATTTCAGGGTGGTGGAGCCGACCTGGCACACCAGCGCCGGCGGATCGGCCTGCTTGTCGGCGTACATGGTGTAGCCGGAGGTGCCCGGCGGTGTCTTCAGCACCCACGGGTCGTCCTTGGTGCCAGCCGCCATCAGCTTGCTCCCTTCGCTATCGCGGCCAGGAAGTGCGGTATCAGCGCCTGCCACCCGGCCTGGTTACGGTCCCGCCAGTCCGCCGCCTCCGCGCCCAGCCGCTCCCAGCCGCGGTGCTCGATCTCCACCCTGGTCGCGCCGGGCCCCCGGGCGAGGAAGCGGATCTCCACCTCGGTGGCGCCGGCTTGGTCCCGGCCGATGTGCCAGAGGTAGGCCAGCCGCTCCGGGGGCTGCCAGACCGTCACCTCGCCCCAGTCATGCTCGGTGCCGTCGGCGCCGCGCTCGTAGATCCGCCCGCCCACGCCGGCCTGCAGCACGACCTGCTCGGGCTGCCCGGTCACGGTGTGGTCGCGCGGCCACCACGTGCCGAGCCGCTCGGTCCAGACCCCGAACGCGTGCTCGGGCGAGCAGGCGACATCCAGCGACAGGCGCAGCGGCGCCGTCACCGGGCCTGGTCCTCGCTGGTGTTCTCGGCCAGCAGCCGGAACCGCGCCGCGGCCTCGCCCCAGACGCGGTCCAGGTAGGCCTGGACCGCGTGCAGGCCCTGCTCCCGCAGCTGGTAGATGTGCCGGGTGCCGCGGGCCTGCTCGGCGACCAGCCCGGCCTCCTTCAGCAGCCTGAGATGCCGGGACACCGCGGGCCTGCTGATCGGGAGCGCCGCGGCGATCTGCCCGACCGGCTTGTCCCCCTCGCTGAGCAACCGCAGGATCTCGCGCCGGTGCGGATCGCCGAGCGCCTCGAACGGGTCGCCAGCGGCGCGGGCCCCAGGCTCCCCGGGGACCCGCGCCGCGGCCGCGCTATCAGTCACCTGACTCCATCACTTCCCCGGCCGGCTGCTTCCGGCCTTCGGTAACAGCCAGGCTACCGTAACATGGAAGTTACCGATAAGCGCGCCCCGCCCGCGCGGACCGCAGCCCGCTGAGCGCGACCGCGATCCCGACGACCGCGATCCCGGTGATGAGCACCAGGGCGGGCCGGTAGGCGTGCAGCGTCGCGCCCGCCGCGATGACGTGGTCGGCGCCGCCCGCGTCGATCACCGCGGTCACGATAGCGAGCACCAGCGCGCCGCCGACCTGGAACGAGGTCTGGAACAGGCTGGCCGCCAGGCCCTGCTCATGGTCGGCGACGCCCGCGGTCGCGGCCAGGCTGAGCGCCGAGAAGCCCAGGCCGAACGCGGTGCCGATCAGCAGCACGGCCGGCAGGATCACCGCCGGGTAGTCGGGCTGCACGCCGACCCGGATGAAGATGAGGTACGCCGCGACCAGGCTGACGAACGCGACGACGGTGATCCGGGCCGTCCCGAACCGGTCGATGACCGCGCTGACCCTGGTGGACAGCGCCGCGACCATCAGGCCGGCCGGCAGGAACGCCATCGCGGTGGTCAGCGCTGACCAGCCGGCCAGGCTCTGCAGGTACTGCGTGACCAGGAACTGGAACGCGACGTAGGAACCGAACAGCGTGGCCGCGCCGATGTTGGCCCGGGTCAGCGCGCCGAGCCGGAACATGCTCAGCCGGACCAGCGGGTCGCGGCTGCGCAGCTCGATCCGGGCGAACGCGGCCAGCAGCGCGGCGACGGCGGCGAACGAGCCGATGGTCCGGGCCGAGACCCACCCGGCCTGCTGGGCGGAGACGACGGTGTAGACCAGCAGCAGCATCGCCGCGGTCACCGTGACGGCGCCGGGCAGGTCGAACCGGCGGTCCCTGCGCCCGGCCGGGGCGGCGTGCGGGATGACCGGCACCGCCGCGATCAGCGTGAGCAGCGCAACCGGGGCGGGCACCAGCAGCGTGAGCCGCCAGCTTGCCTCGGTCAGCAGCCCGGACAGCACCAGGCCGAGCGAGAAGCCGCTGGCGCCGAACGCCGAGTACACGCTGATCGCGCGGTTGCGCATCGGCCCCTCGCGGAACGTGGTGGTCAGCAGCGACAGCCCGGCCGGAGCGGTGAACGCCGCCGCCGCGCCCTTGACGAACCGGGCGCCGATCAGCAGCGCCGGGCTGCTGACCAGACCGCCGAACAGCGACGCGACCGCGAACAGGGCCAACGCGGCCAGGAACACGCGGCGGCGGCCGAGCAGGTCCGCGGCCCGCCCGCCGAGCAGCAGCAGGCCGCCGTAGCCGAGCACGTAGCCGCTGACGATCCATTGCAGGGAGGCGGTCGTCAGGCCGAGGTCGGACTGGATCGCGGGGAGGGCCACGCCGACCATCGAGACGTCGAGCCCGTCCAGGAACAGGACCCCGCAGAGCACCACGAGCGCGCCCCACAGGCGCGCGTCCCAGTGAAGGCTTACGTTGGAGGACGTGGAAGGGGTGGAAACAGGCATGCGAATGAGAGT
>DATBGO010000336.1:0-1870 GCA_036558005.1 Streptosporangiaceae bacterium
CAGCAGCGCGATCTCGCCCACGCCGTCGCCGCGGCCGTACCGGCCCAGGAAGTGGCCGTCTTGTTCGGCGTCGAGCTCGCCCGCGGCGATCGCGAAGTAGGCGTCGCCCGGATCGCCCTGCCGGATCAGCACGGCTCCGGCTTCCAGCCGCACGGGCCGCAGCGCCGCCGCCAGGCCCTCGATCGCCGGTGCGGGCAGTTCGGCGAACAACGGGAGCGAGCGGAGCAGCGCGATCTCCACCACCGGCACGGCCGTGCCCGCGTCCAGGCGGAACACGGCGCGCCCGCCGGCCACGGCCGCCAGCGGCAGCACGGCCGCGACCCCGAGCACGGCCAGCCCGCTCCCGCCCAGGTGCGCCAGCGCGGGCACGAGCAGCGCGCCGACGGCCAGCCCGGCCATGGTGCACCCCTCCAGCACGCCGAAGATCCGCCCGATCAGCCGCGGCGGGACCGAGCGCTGCAGCAGGGTGCGGGCGGCCACCTCCAGCAGCAGGTGGCCGGCCCCGGCCACCGCCAGCAGGATCACGGTCCCGGCCAGCCCCGGGCCGAACGCGACCGCGGCCAGCGCCGCGGACAAGCCCAGCGCGGCGGCCAGGATCGGCCCGCCCAGGCGCCGTCCGACCAGGAGCGCGCTCACCGTGGCGGCCAGCACCGCCCCCGCGCCGAACGCGAACTCCAGGTAGCCGGCCCAGCTCGGCGGGCGGCCGAGCACGGTCAGGGCCAGGATCACCACCAGCAGGTCCAGCGCGCCCACCACGACGGCATCGGCGGTCAGCAGGGCGAGCATGAGCCGCAGCCGCGGCTGCCGGACCGCCAGCCGCAGGCCCTCGGCGACCCCGGCCGTTCCCGCCTCCGCGTCGGCGTCCGCCTCTGCCTCCGCCGCCAGCGACGGCGCCCGCAGGCCGGCCACGAGCAGCGCCGCCGCCAGGCCAAACCCCGCGCACACGGCGAACACGCTGCCCACCCCGGCCAGCGAGATCAGCACCCCGACCAGCAGCCCGGCCGCCGCGGCCCCGGCCGCTTCCAGCCAGCCCGCGACCACGTTGGCCGCGGTCAGCTGATCCGGGGTGGCGGCCAGCGACGGGATCAGCGCGGACTGGGCCGGCCGGGTGGCGGTCACCGCGGTGGACGCGACCACCGCGGCCGCGTACGCCGCCAGCGGCGCCCCCGCGCCGATCGCCGCGGCCGTGCCCGCCATCCCGGCCACCTGCGCCAGGTACCCGCCGGCCAGCATGACCACCGGTGACCGCCGGTCGGCGAGCGAGGCCGCCAGCGGGGCCACCACCGCGGCCGGCGCCAGCTGCGCCACCGCGACCAGCCCGGCGACCGTGGTCCCGCCCCGGTTGTAGGCGAACACCAGCATCGCGATCCACACCGCGTACTCGGTGAGGATGAACAGCAGGTACGCCGCCAGCACGCGCAGCAGCGCCGTGTTGCCCGCCAGCGAGCCGAAGGCATGCCGGCGACGGCCACCGCGGTCACCCCCCATGCGCGTCCCCTCCAGGGTGTCTCACCCGGTCCGGAGCAGCTGCCCGGACCGGGACCTGACCGCGCTCATCGCGGGCACGGCGGCGAGCGCGTCGGCGGCGAGCAGGGCGCCGACCGCGAGCGCCACGATGAGCCAGGCCTGCACCACCGGGACCGGCACCACCCCGAGGCTGATCGCGAACGCGCGCCAGATGGCCCGCCCGGCCGCGATGCCGAGCGGGATCCCGGCCGCGATCGCGATGACCGCGACGGTGGTGGCCTGCCAGAACACGATCGTCGCCAGCTGCCGCCTGACCATGCCGAGGGCCCGCAGCAGCCCGGTCTCGGTGCGCCGCCGGGTCACGCTGACGACCAGCAGGTGGGCCAGCGCGGCCAGGCCGCAC
>DATBGO010000337.1:0-4391 GCA_036558005.1 Streptosporangiaceae bacterium
CGATGACGACCCGGATGGTCCGCTGGAGGACCGCGCGGTGCGGCTGATGACCACCTTCCAGGGTGCCGGGGTCCTGGCCGGGGACCTGACCCCGGAGTGTGCCGCCGTGGTCGGCGCGGTGCTGGAGGCGCTGGCGGCGCCAGCCGGGGCCGAGGATGACCGGACCCGGGAGCAGCGCTATCACGACGCGCTGGCCGAGGCGATGCGGCGGCTGGTCGCGGCGGACCTGGTGCCCGACCGGGCCGGTCAGCCGGTCAAGATCTGGGCGCACATGTCGCTGGCCGACCTGCTCCGGCTGGACGGCAGCTCGGCTTTGCAGGAGGAGTGGACCGCCCGGGTCCGCGCGCAGTGGGCCGCCCGCCGGGCGCAGGCGTCGGAGACCGGCAGCGACGGCGGGGCCTGGCTGGACGGCGACGCCGCCGAGGGCATCGCGTGCGATGCGGCGATGGCCCCGGTGGTGACCGGGGATGTGAACGTCGCCGCGCTGGAGGACCTGGTCCGGCTGTGCGCCGAGCTCGGCCGGCTCCGCCACTACGGCCGCCGCGACGCCGGTGCGGCCGCCCCCGGCCCGGACACCGGCCCGGCCTGGGAGGCGCTCGAGCAGGCGATCATCGGCAAGGCCGTGGACCTGCTGTCCGGCCCCGGTGGCCTGGCGTCGTTCCTGCGCCGCCGGCAGCTCGGGGCGCGGCTGGGCGGGCCGAGCCTGCCGCTGGACATCGGCTACTCCGAGTCGGTCCCGGCCGGGATCCGCAACGCGGTCATCCTGCGCGACCGGCACTGCCGGTGGGCCGGCGGCTGCGGCCAGCCCGCGGCGGCGTGCCAGGTGCACCACACCAAGCACAAGGCGAACGGCGGTCCGACCAGCGTCAAGGCTTGTGTCTTGCTGTGCTGGTTCCATCACCAGATCGCGATTCACCAGTGGGGCTGGACCCTGGTCCTGAACCCCGACGGCACCACCACCGCCTGGAACAAGGACCGGACGAAGGTGCTGCACAGCCACGGACCACCCGCCCGGCCTGGGTGATCCATTGAGCCAGCTCGTCAGCGGATCTCGTGCCGTGACCGGCAACGTTGGCTCCGTTCTTCGGAAAGCCGATGCGGTCGTGGACGATCGTACGGTTTGCCTGTTACTAGTGCGAGATGAACAGCCCGGCGGACCAGGAACGGGCTGGTCGTGGCCTGCGCGGATGGTCGGCCGCGACGGCGCCGCCGATCGCGCCGCCTCCTGCGCCGATTAGCGGGCCGAGGATCATCATGAATGCGGCCACCACGAAGAAGCTGGTGAGCAGCATGCCGCAGGCCGCGCCGGCCACCAGGCCCGCGAGTAGTCCCTGACGGGTCCGCGCATCCCGCAGCTCCTGCGGGTCCCCGGTACCAGACAGCAGCCAGGCCGCCGCCCCGCCTGCGAGGGCGGCGAGCCCGAGCGTCAGGACGATCGTGCTAAGGAGCATCCAGCCGACATAGCGATCGTCCGGCCTGTTCAGTTCGTAGATGGCTAGGGCCGCGGCCAGGCCCGCAGCCAGGCCTGCGATCGCGCCCACGCCGAGGGACACGTTCGTCGCCGGCGACCGCCACGATGTCACGGCCAGGATCCCGGCCGCGTACACAATCGCGAGCACCTGGAGCGGCACGGCCACGAACATGAGCACACCCGCAATCACGGGACCGGCCCACAGCGCCACGGGGTCGGCATCCGGCCATCTGGCCTTGCCGACGGCGCGTGCGGCCAGCGCAACGCCGACCAGCACCAGCGCGGCGATCTCACGCGGCAGGCTGAACGGACCCGGCTGATGAGGGCCCAGGCCCAGGTGACTGTCCATCCGGACGACGGCCACGCCCAGGGCGCAGAACCCGGCACACCCAGCCAGGCGCACCAACCGCGCCGCCATGCTGGCGCGCACCGGGCCGAACCAGCCGCGCCGCCGACCGAGCCACGGCAGCACGACCAGTGCCGCCGCCCCCACCAGGACCCGGACCCGGTCGGTCACGGTCTGCGGGTCGGCGGCCGGCGAGGCCCGCCAACTCAGCCACACCGCCCAGGCCGCCAGAGCCGCCACCGCCACGGCCCCGAGCCGGTACACCACCTTGCCTATCATCATCATGGCTCCCTCCCTCACTGCCAGCCACAATCCGCCCGCCAGCCAGCGCAGCCGGTGCCACCCCGCCGGAACCTGATCGGCCTCAGCCCGCACCGCCTCGGCCCACTCCTGCCGCCCGGGCGGTAGCACCCCCGCCACGTAGCGCAGCATTCCGGCCAGAATCCAGGTCAGCCGCTCCATCACGGACCCTCGGGAGCCAGCCGCCGGGGCGCCGCGGCCAGCGCGGCCAGCACCGCGAGAGCCTGAGCGGAGAAGGCAGTGCGGCGCGACATACGCCAGACTCTACCTAAGTAGAGTCTAGCCGTGAAGGGCGCTTCGCCGGAATTTCAGTCCACCGTGACGCCTGTCATTCAGCAGAAGAGACCGAAAACAGGCGGGCGCCCAGGATGGCTGGTCGGCGCGCACTAGCCGGACCGCCGTGAGCCGCGGCTGGCGGGCCGGCTGGAGCGCCGAAAACCGGTGTACACGTGTCCGGCGTAACCCTCACCATTGAGGCCGTGAACACTTCCGGCCAGGCAGTTCCGAGACTGGTAGCGGTCGGCGACACCGCCGACCGCGATCCGGCGTGCCTGCTGCCGCTGGCGATCGGAGTTGATGACACCGATACGCCCGGTGACATGCTGGACGCGCTCGCCCTGGCGCCCTTCGCGACTGGCCAGCAGCCGTACGCCCGCACGGCGCGGCTCGGCGAGGTCCGGCCGGGAGCCACGCTGCTGCCGCCCGGTGCGACGGTGCTCCGCCGCGCGGTCGAGCCTGACCGGGAGTCGTGCCTGGCGGCCGGGGATGGCTGGATGATCCGGGTCGTCCGCTGGCACAGCGGCGGCGCCGAGGCCAGCGTCACCGCGGTCGCCGACGACGTGGCCCGCGCCGTCCTGGCCCAGGCGACCGAGGACGCGGTTGTGGAGCAGCCGGCCGACGACGGGGCGGTGAGCATGGGGTTCTGGTACCACTCCCCGCGCCGGGGCGCGTACCGGGCGGGGCGCCGAATGTCGGCCGCGCCATGGGCGGACATCCGGGCTAACTACCCGGCGGCCGCCGCAGCCGCGCTCGACACGCTCGTGGCCGTCACACCGGATACCGTACGTGGCCACCTGGTGCTGCTGAACGGAGCGCCGGGCACCGGAAAGACCACCATGTTGCGCGCGCTCGCCCGCGAATGGCGGGTCTGGTGCCAGGCGGATTACGTGCTCGACCCCGAGGTCTTGTTCAGCGACCCCGGCTACCTGATGGACGTGGTCATCGGCGACGATGATGACGACCCGCCGTGGCGACTGCTGGTGCTGGAAGACTGCGACGAGCTGATCAGGGGCGAGGCTGGGCAGCCGACGGGTCAGGCGCTCTCCCGGCTGCTCAACCTGACCGACGGGATGCTGGGGCAGGGACGGCAGGTACTGGTGGCCATCACGACCAACGAGGACCTGCGCCGGCTGCACCCGGCCGTCGTCCGGCCCGGCCGGTGCCTGGCGCACATCGAGATCGGGCCGCTTTCTAACGCGGAGGCGAGCGCTTTGCTCGGGCGACCGGTAGCCGGGCCGGTCACGCTGGCCGAGCTGTCCGCGATGCGGAGCGGCCAGGCTCCCGCCCGCCCGCAGGACACCGGCACCGGGCTGTACCTGTAGCCCGGATCCCCGGCCTAGCGCCGCGGTGGCCGCTGCGGGCCTGCTGTTACCGGAGGGATTCAGCCGATGCTGCCCGCAGCCGGGCTACCGATCCGGCTGCGACCAGGGCCCACCCGGCGGCGATCCTCGGCCTGCGCCGCTGCACGGCCCGGGCCATCCAGGGGACATGGATCACGGTGTTCGGGGCTTCGACGGCGATCGCGAGCACCGTCAGCCGCCGCGGCCAGCGCAGGCCCCACCACACGCCGAGGACCATCCCCACGACAGTGAAAGCAAGCCTGTACAGGGGGGTGCCCATGGCCCTGAAAAAGGCGTTGTACCGCGATATGTGGCGCGAAAAGTGGCGCTCCATGCGGCGGGCCGCGGGCCCCGGCGTCCGGGCGGCAGCCGGGGCCTTGGTGCCAGGCTCGCGCAACACGCCCTCCCTTTGCAGCCGCTCGAAATTCTGCTGCGCGTTCTGTCGCGCCTCGGCCGGGGTGGGCGCTTCCGTGCCCAGGCCCCAGGCCACCAGCCCGTAGCCAGCAGCGCTCGTCCACGCGGCCAGGGCCCGCCGCCGGCGCCCGGCGGCCCAGTGCCCGGCCCCGACGGCGACCTGGGTAACAACCGGAGCGACCCGGGGCAGCCATTCGAGCATCCCCGAGGGCCTGGCCTCGTCCAGAATGGGCAAGGCCGC
>DATBGO010000338.1:0-46854 GCA_036558005.1 Streptosporangiaceae bacterium
GCGCCGGCCCAGCAGATCGCCGCCGCCGGCGCCACCGCTGACCCGGTCAAGGACTACCTCAAGCAGATCGGCAAGGTGCCGCTGCTGAACGCCGAGCAGGAGGTCGAGCTCGCCAAGCGGATCGAGGCGGGGCTGTTCGCCGAGGAGAAGCTGAACGAGGGCCGCGGCGCGCTGCACCCCGAGGCCAGGGTGGACCTGGAGTGGATCGCCTCGGATGGCCGCCGGGCCAAGAATCACCTGCTGGAGGCCAACCTCCGGCTGGTGGTCTCGCTGGCCAAGCGGTACACCGGGCGCGGGATGCTGTTCCTGGACCTGATCCAGGAGGGCAACCTGGGCCTGATCCGGGCGGTGGAGAAGTTCGACTACACCAAGGGGTACAAGTTCTCCACCTACGCCACCTGGTGGATCAGGCAGGCGATCACCCGGGCGATGGCCGATCAGGCCCGGACCATCCGGATTCCGGTGCATATGGTCGAGGTCATCAACAAGCTCGCCCGGGTGCAGCGGCAGATGCTGCAGGACCTGGGCCGGGAGCCGACCCCCGAGGAGCTCGCCGCCGAGCTGGACATGACCCCGGAGAAGGTCATCGAGGTGCAGAAGTACGGCCGGGAGCCGATCTCGCTGCACACCCCGCTCGGCGAGGACGGCGACAGCGAGTTCGGCGACCTGATCGAGGACTCCGAGGCGATCCAGCCGGGCGAGGCGGTCAGCTTCACGCTGCTGCAGGAGCAGCTGCACTCGGTGCTGGACACGCTGTCGGAGCGGGAGGCCGGCGTGGTGTCGATGCGGTTCGGCCTCACCGACGGCCAGCCCAAGACCCTGGACGAGATCGGCAAGGTGTACGGCGTCACCAGGGAGCGGATCCGGCAGATCGAGTCGAAGACCATGTCCAAGCTGCGGCACCCGTCCAGGTCCCAGGTGCTGCGGGACTACCTGGACTAGCCCGTCCTGGCCCGCGCCCCGACCATGCGAAACCGCCCAGCCCGGGATTTCCCGGGCTGGGCGGTTCGCTATGCCCTGGGGTTACTTGGCCGCGGCCCCGCCTTCCTGCGGGCGGGACAGCCGGTCGGTCTCGTCCTGGATCTGCACGGCCACCTTGGCGAGCGCGTCGGCGTGCTGGCGGCCGTGGTGCGCGCAGAACAGCAGTTCACCGGCGCCTGGGAGCACCACGCGAACATAGGCTTGCGCACCGCACCGGTCGCAGAGATCGTGGCCGCTCAGTGGCTTGGTTTCGGCTACTGGTGCCGCTGCCATAGCTCCGGTCATGTCGCCTCCCTCGCTCCGTGCCGCCCGGCTCAGTCGCGCCGGCTCTTGATGTCTACAGCACCACAACGCGTGGCAATCTGCCTCTCTTCCCGGGCTGCTATTGCGTACGCCGTGGGCGAACAAGGCTACCTGCCGGGCCGGCCCGGGCCGCGTCTGGCCCCGGTCACGTGGCGTGTTGCCCCAGGTCGCCGGGTATGTCGGCGGCGAGCCTGCGGCAGAGCGTCAGCGCGGGCCGCTAGTCTGCCTTCAGGCCTAACCGGGCGCCCGCCCCCAGCCCAATGTCAGGAGTGCCGCCAGTGACCGCCCTCAGCACCGAGCCGCTGCCCGACGCCCGCGCCACCAGGGGCGGTGGCCGCTCCGGTGCCGCCAAGCGCGGGTCCGGCGGCGGGGACGGCTACACCGCGCGCCACCTGACCGTGCTGGAAGGGCTGGATGCGGTCCGCAAGCGCCCGGGCATGTACATCGGCTCGACCGACGGCAGGGGCATGCTGCACTGCCTGTGGGAGATAGTCGACAATGCCGTCGACGAGGCACTGACCGGGCATTGCACCAGCATTGAGGTCATCCTGCATCCCGACGGGTCGGCCGAGGTCACCGACAATGGCCGCGGCATCCCGGTCGACGTGGAGCCGAAGACCGGGCTGACCGGGGTGGAGCTGGTGATGACCCGGCTGCACGCGGGCGGCAAGTTCGGCGGCGGCTCCTACACCGCATCCGGCGGGCTGCACGGCGTGGGCGCCTCGGTGGTGAACGCGCTGTCGGGCCGGCTCGACGTGGTGGTCAGCAGGGAAGGGCACGACTGGTCGGCCAGCTTCCGCCGCGGCGTGCCCGGCGAGTTCGCCGGGCCGGGCCCGGCGGCCGGATTCAGCCCCGGCCCGGGCCTGAGCAAGGGGCGGCGGGTCGCCAGGACCGTCACCGGGACCAGGATCAGGTTCTGGCCGGACACCCAGATCTTCGTGCGCGGCGCGCAGCTGAGCTTCGAGGCGCTGGCGCAGCGGGCCCGGCAGACCGCCTACCTGGTCCCCGGGCTCAGCGTCCGGGTCCGCGACGAGCGGCCGGCCAGGGACCGGGCCGCGGCCGCGGACAGTGACCTGGCGGTCCCCGGGCTGGCCGGCACCGACCACGTGCTGGACGACCTGGACGACACCGGCGGCGGGCACCTCAGCAAGGACGAGGACGGCGCGCTGGTCGAGGCGGAGTTCCAGTTCGCCGGCGGGATCAGCGAGTTCTGCGGGCACCTGTCGGCCGGCGAGCCGGTCACCGACGTGCTCAGGCTGGCCGGCTCGGGGGTGTTCACCGAGACCGTGCCGGTGCTGGACGACAAGGGCCACCTCACCCCGACCGAGGTGGAGCGCGAGCTGCAGGTCGACATCGCGCTGCGCTGGAGCGCCGGGTACGACACCGTGACCCGGTCGTTCGTGAACGTGATCGCCACCCCCAAGGGCGGCACCCATGTGACCGGCTTCGACCGGGCGCTGGTCAAGACGCTGAACGAGCAGCTGCGGGCGGTCCGGCTGCTCAAGAACGGGGACGAGCCGGTCACCAAGGAAGACGTGCTCGAAGGGCTCACCGCGGTGATCTCGGTCCGGCTGCCAGAGCCGCAGTTCGAGGGCCAGACCAAGGAGGTGCTCGGCACCCCCGCGGCCCGGACCATCGTCGGCGACGTCGTGGCCGCCGAGCTGAAGGCGTTCCTTGAGGCCAAGGGCCGGGGCAGCAAGCAGCAGCAGGCGCGCGCGGTGCTGGACAAGATCGTGGCCGCGTCCCGGACCAGGATCGCCGCCCGCGAGCACCGGGAGAACCAGCGCCGCAAGTCCGCGCTCGCGACCTCCGCGCTGCCGGCCAAGCTGGTCGACTGCCGGTCCGCCGACGACCGCAGCGAGCTGTTCATCGTCGAGGGCGACTCGGCGCTCGGTACCGCCAAGATGGCCCGCGACTCGGAGTTCCAGGCCCTGCTGCCGATCCGCGGCAAGATCCTCAACGTGCAGAAGGCGTCGCTGGCCGACATGCTCAAGAACGCCGAGTGCGCCGCGATCATCCAGGTGATCGGGGCCGGCTCGGGCGCCGCCTTCGAGCTGGACTCGGCCCGGTATCAGCGGGTCATCTTCATGGCCGACGCGGACGTGGACGGCGCGCACATCCGGACCCTGCTGCTGACCCTGTTCCACCGGTACATGCGGCCGATGGTCGAGGCGGGCCGGGTGTTCGCGGCGGTCCCGCCGCTGCACCGGATCAAGCTGCTCAACCCGCGCAAGAACCAGCGGCGTTTCACCTACACCTACTCCGACGCCGAGCTGCACCGCATCCTGCTGGAGCTGGAGCGCAAGGGCCAGCGGTGGGAGGACCCGCCGCAGCGGTACAAGGGCCTCGGCGAAATGGACGCCGCCCAGCTCGCCGAGACCACGATGGACTCGAGGCACCGCACCCTGCGGCGGATCAGGATCGAGGACGCGACCGCCGCGGCGACCATGTTCAACCTGCTGATGGGCAGCGAGGTCGCACCGCGCCGGGACTTCATCATCGGCGGTGCCGCCGAGCTGGACCCGGCCCGGATCGACGCCTGACCCAGGCCGTTCCCCTGGCCGCCTCAGGGCCCCGGGCCAGGCGGCCCCTTAGCCGGGCCCGCCCGCCGTCCCGCCCAGCGCGGCCAGCGGGTGCCGGACCCGCACCCCTGAGCCGTCCCTGCGGTCATCGGGCGGCGGCAGCTGCACCGGGGTGCCCGCCTCGGTGGCGCCCCGGGCCTGGCCAGGGCCCGCCCAGGCCAGCACCAGCTGGTCCTCGCCCTTGAGGAACCGGTGGCAGCGCACGCCGCCGGTGGCCCGGCCCTTCGGCGGGAACAGCCGGTACGGGGTGACCTTCACCGTCGCGGCCGAGGCGCCGGGCAGTGCGCCGGCCCGGCCGGCCACGGTGATCACCACCGGCTCGCCGTCGGGGTCCTGCCCGCCGTCATCCGCGGCGGGGGAGACCGCGCCGAACCAGACCACCGACGCCCGCGCCGCCAGCCTGACGCCGGCCATCCCGCCCGCCGCCCGGCCCTGCGGCCGGACCGCCGCCGCGCCGAACCGTAGCAGCTGCGCGTCGCTGGTGATGAACACCAGGTCCTGGTCCTCGCTGGCGAGCTGCACCGCGCCGACCACCTGGTCGCCGTCCCTGAGCGCGATCACCTCGAAGTCGGCCGCGTTCTGCGGGTAGTCCGGGGCCACCCGCTTGACCACGCCGCCCGCGGTGCCCAGCGCCAGCCCGGCCCCTTCGGCTTCAGCGGCGACGATGGCGACCACGCTCTCATCCGGCCCGGTGGTGATGAACTCGCTGACCGGAGCGCCGCCAGCCAGTGCGGGGGAGTGCGCGCTCGGCGGCAGCGCGGGCAGCTCGAGCACGCCAAGCCGGATCAGGCGGCCGCGCGAGGTCAGCACCCCGACCGTGCCCCGGGCGGTGGACGGGACCGCGCTGACGATCACGTCGTGGGCGGCCCGGCCAGCCGGGCCGCGGGCGCCGCCGCTGGCCGGCTCGGGCCCGACGGGGAGAGTGTCCTGGCCGCCGGGAGGCGGCGCGGCCGTCCTGGCCAGCAGGCTGGCCGAGGACAGCAGCACCAGGCACGGGTCGTCGGCGACCTCCAGCGGCACCGCGGCGGTCCTGGCCGCGCCGCTGGACTCCAGCAGCACGGTGCGGCGCGGGCTGGCGAACCGCTCGGCGACACTGCCCAGCTCGGCGGAGACGACCTCGCGCAGCTTCTGGTCCGACTCCAGGATCTCGGTCAGCGAGGCGATGTCGCGCTGCAAGGTGTCGCGTTCTTTCTCCAGCTCGATCCGGTCGTAGCGGGTCAGCCGGCGCAGCGGGGTGTCCAGGATGTACTGGGCCTGCAACGCGGTCAGGTCGAACACCGACATCAGCCGCTCCCTGGCGGCCGCCGCGTCGTCGCTGCCGCGGATCACCGCGATGACCTCGTCGATGTTGAGCAGCGCGATGAGCAGGCCGTCGACCAGGTGCAGCCGTTCCTCGCGCTTGCGGCGGCGGAACGCGGTGCGGCGGCGGACCACGTCGATCCGGTGGTCGACGAAGATCTGCAGCAGCTCGCGCAGGCCCAGCACCCGGGGCTGGCCGTCGACCAGCGCGACGTTGTTGATCCCGAAGGTGTCCTCCATCGGGGTCAGCCGGTACAGCTCCTCCAGCACCGCCTCGGGGTGGAAGCCGTTGCGGATCTCGATCACCAGGCGCAGCCCGCGGTGCCGGTCGGTGAGGTCCTTCAGGTCGGAGATGCCGGCCAGCTTCTTGGCCTGGACCAGGTCCTTGATCCTGGCAACCACCTTCTCCGGGCCGATCCCGTAGGGCAGCTCGGTGACCACGATGCCGGTCCGGCGCGGAGTGATCTTCTCGATCCGGGCGGCCGCCCTGGTGCGGAAGGTGCCCCGGCCGGTCTCGTACGCTTCCCTGATCCCGTCCAGGCCGACGATCTTCCCGCCGGTCGGCAGGTCAGGCCCGGGCACGAACCGCATCAGCGTGTCCAGGTCGGCGGCCGGGCTGGCGATCAGGTGCCGGGCCGCGGCGATCACCTCGCCGAGGTTGTGCGGCGCCATGTTGGTCGCCATCCCGACCGCGATCCCGGACGCGCCGTTGACCAGCAGGTTGGGCAGCGCGGCCGGCAGCACGTCCGGCTGGGTGTCCTGGCCGTCGTAGTTCGGCACGAAGTCGACGGTGTCCTCGTCCAGCGACGCGGTCAGCTCCATCGCGGCCTCGGACAGCCTGGCCTCGGTGTACCGCATCGCCGCCGGGGCGTCGTCGCCCGAGCCGAAGTTGCCGTGCCCGTCGATCAGCGGCAGCCGCATCGCGAACGGCTGCGCCATCCGCACCAGGGCGTCGTAGATGGCGCTGTCGCCGTGCGGGTGCAGCCGGCCCATCACCTCGCCGACCACCCGGGCGCACTTGACGTGCGGGCGGTCGGGCCGCAGGCCCATCTGGCTCATCTGGTACAGGATCCGGCGCTGCACCGGCTTGAGCCCGTCCCGCGCGTCCGGCAGGGCGCGCTGGTAGATCACCGAATAGGCGTACTCGAGGAAACTGCCCCGCATCTCCTCGGTGACGTCGATGTCGACGATGTTCTCCTCGAAGTCCTCAGGAGGCGGGGTTGTCGTGCTGCGTCTGGCCATGACCGCCATTGTGCCGCCCGCGCCGCGGGCAGGCCACGCAGCCTCGCGGTGCCGGCCGGAGTTCCTCAGGCCGGAATCCTCCCGCGGTGCTTGCTTCAGGCGGTGCTTGCTTCAGGCGGTGCTTGCTTCAGGCTGTGCTTTCTTCAGGCGGTGCTTGCTCAACCAGGGGCCCACGAGGGGGCGCGGCCGAGCAGGCCGACCAGCCGGTCCAGCGGCGGCGCGTCGTCAGGCACCGCGACCTTCGCCGCGAACGGCGCACCGGGGCCGCGCACCTGCGGGGTGTCCGGGTAGCGCGACACCATCTTGAGCGCGGCCTGGACCAGGTCGGCGCCGGGCTCGGGCACCGCGCCGATCGCCTTGGCCACGTCCCAGCCGTGGATCAGGTAGTCGACGAAATGGAAGCTGACCGCCACCGGCCCGGGGAACGCGCCCAGCCCGGGCAGCTCCATCTTGCGCTCCAGCGCGCCAGCCGCGGCGAACGCCGCCGCCGCGGCGTCCGCCGACTCCCCGAACTGCGCGGCCGGGTCCGCGCCCAGCGGCGCGCCCTCCCACACCGACGCGGGCACCTGCTCGCCGCGGGCCGCCGCGGCGAACCCGTGGTTGTGCGCCACCATGTGCGCGAGCAGGCCGGCCAGGGTCCAGTCCCGGCACGGCGTCGGCCCGGCGAGCTGGCCGGGCCGCACCCGCGCCACGACCTGGCTGGCCGCCGCCAGCGCGCGGGCGTCCAGGCTGACGATGTCCATGGCTCCTCCGGCGTTACTTCATCACCGCGCGGACCGCGGCGGCGAGCTGGTCGCGGCCTGGCTGCACGACCTGGTCCAGCGCCAGCGCGAACGGCAGCACCGCGCCGTCCGGCCTGGTGACCCGCTTGGGCGGGGCGACCAGGCGCATCTCCTCCGCGGCGGTGGCGAGCACCTCGCCGCCCAGCCCGCAGCTGCGGTTGGAGTCGTCGATCACCACCAGCCGGCCGGTCTTGTCCAGCGAGGCCGCCAGCGCGGCCCAGTCGAACGGGTACACCGTCCTGGGGTCGAACACCTCCACCGATATCTCCGCGGCCAGCTCGTCGGCCACCTCCAGGGCCGGGCCAAGCAGCTGGCCGAGCGCGACCACGGTGACGTCGGCCCCGGCGCGGTGGATCCTGGCCGACCCGAGCGGCACCGGCTCCAGCTCGGTGGTGACGTCCTCGCGTACCTCCATCGCCATCGACGGCGCGAACAGCACCACCGGGTCATCGTCCCTGATCGCCGAGACCAGCAGGCCGTAGGCGTCGGTCGGGGTGGCGGGCACCACGGTCTTGACCCCGACGTGGGCGAACAGGCTGTAGGGGTGGTCGGAGTGCTGGCCGGCCCAGCCCACCCGCGAGCCCGAGCTCGGCACCACGTAGGTGACCGGCACCGACACCTGGCCGCCGGTCATCAGCGAGAACTTGTGCGCCTGGTTGGCGATCTGCTCGAAGACCAGGAACAGCAGCGAGGGGATCTGGAATTCGATCACCGGCCGCTGCCCGCACAGCGCCGCGCCGGTCGCCAGGCTGGTGAACGCCTGCTCCGATATCGGGGTGTCGATCACCCGGTCGGTGCCGAAGCGCTTGGCCAGCCCGAGGGTGAGCCTGGCGATGCCGGCCGTGATGTCCTCGCCGAACACGCACACCGCCGGGTCGCGCTCCATCTCGCTGACGAGTGCCTTGTTCAGCGCCTTGGCGTAAGAGAGCTTGGCCATTACCCGACCATCCCGTCCCTGCCCCGCAGCCCGCTCGCGTACAGGTAGTCCAGCGCGCCTGCCGGATCCGGGTGCGGGCTGGACCTGGCGAACTCGGCGGCCTCGCCGAGCAGCTGGGCGACCTCGGCGTCGATCTGGTCCCGCTCCGCGGCGGCGATCCTCGCGGCCTGGATGACCAGCGGGTCGCGCTCGCGCCACCGCTCGATCTCCTCGGCGGTGCGATAACTGAGCCGCAGCCGGCTCTCCATCGTGTGATGCGGGCCGTACCGGTAGGTGAGGCACTCCAGGAACGCCGGGCCGGCCCCGCCGCGGGCCGCGGCCACCGCCTCGGCGGCGCTGTCGCGCACCGTCTCCACGTCCATCCCGTCGACGGTGGCGGCCCGCATGCCGAACGCCTGGGCCCGGCCCGACGGGGTGCCCGCCGCCCCGGTGCTGATCGGCATCGTGGTCGCGTAGCCGTTGTTCTCGCAGACGAACAGCACCGGCAGCCGCCACAGCGCGGCCAGGTTCATCGCCTCAAGCAGCACGCCCTGGTTCAGCGCGCCGTCGCCGAAGAAGGTGACCACCACCCGGTCCAGGCCGGACCGGCGGGCCGCCCAGGCGGCGCCAACCGCGATCGGGCCCGCCGCGCCGACGATCGCGTTGGCGCCCAGGATGCCCGCCGCCACGTCGGCGGCGTGCATCGACCCGCCGCGCCCGTGGTTGAGCCCGGTCTCGCGGCCCAGCAGCTCGGCCAGCATCCGCTTCGGGTCGGCGCCCTTGGCCAGCACGTGCCCGTGCCCGCGGTGGGTGCTGGTGATCAGGTCGGTGCCGCCCAGCGCCGCGCACACCCCGACCGCGACCGCCTCCTCGCCGATGTAGGGGTGGATGCCGCCGACCAGCTCGCCCGACTTGACCAGGGTGAGCGCCAGCTCCTCGAAGCCGCGGATCAGCGCCATCCTCGCGTACCGGCCCGCCAGGCTGTCCAGTGGCCGGGTGCCCGCCTGGCTGGCGGCCGGGCCCGCTATGACGCCCACAGCACCGGGCAGTAGTCCGGGTCGGCGTAGTCAGGGGTGCCCTGGCTGGTCTTCCTGACCACGATGTCGTTGTTGTAGACCAGCGCGCTGCCGTCGGGCCTGCTGAACCTCCGCCACTGGTTGTCGCCGTCCTGCAGGTGGAACGAGATCGCGCGGCGCGGCCTGCCGCTGACGTTGTGGCCGCTGCCGTGGTAGATCCGGCAGTGGTGGAAGCTCATGTGCCCCTTGGGGATCACCATCGGGATCGCGTTCACGGTGGCGTCGTTGAGCTTGGCGGTCTGCTCCAGGATGGATTCCAGCTCGGACCGGTCCCGCTGGGCGAAATGCCGGGTCGAGTCGTCGCCGTCGATCTCCTGCCAGCGGTGGCTGCCGTCGATCATGGTGATCGTGCCCATCTCGACGCCGCAGTCATGGAACGGGATGAACGCGGTGAGCATCCGCTCGGAGGTGCAGGTCTGCCAGTAGTGCCGGTCCATGTGCCAGGGCACCAGGTTGCTCGCCTCGGACTGGCTCGGCGGCTTGTAGATGAGCGTGGCCTGCCAGGCCCTGATCTGGCTGGCCTGCGCGAGCCTGGCCGCCACCGCGCCGATCAGCGGCTTGGTCAGGATCTCGCGCACCTCGTCGCTCTCGTAGTGCACGTAGTCGTTGTGCCGCTGGACCGGGCCGTGGGATGGCTCCCAGTAGGCCAGGTTCGGCGGCCGGACCGGCAGGGTGCGGTCCCGGCGGCCGGCGTAGAACCGGTCGGTGGCGGCCTGCAGCTCGTCGACCTCGTCCTCGGTCAGCAGCTGCCGGGTCAGGTACCAGCCGTGGGCGGCGTAGCTGGCCACCTCCTCGTCGGTGGGCAGCAGCTGCTGCTCCGCCTCGGTGAGCGTGAACGGGCTCGTGCTGGTCATTCGTATCCTCCCCGGTGGATTGCTGTCGTCATGTCAGCTGGCCCGCCGTGGCATGCTGACGCTCCAGCGCCTCATACAGCGCCTTGATGTTCCGGCTGCCGAAGGTGAGCGCGCCCTGCCGCTCGATCAGCTCGATGAAGAACGTGTTCCGCTCGTGCGCGGACAGGCTGAAGATCTGGAACATCTCGCCCCACCGGTCCCGGTCGGCCAGGATGTTCAGCTCCTGCAGCTGCGCCACCGGGATGGCCAGCTGGCCGAGCCGCTGCGGCAGCGAGGCGAAGTAGCCCGCGGGCGCGGTGAGGAACTCCACCCCGCGCGCCGACAGCGTCCGGATCGCGCCGGCGATGTCGCCGGTGCGGAACGCCAGGTGCTGGACCCCGGCGCCGCCGTGCGCGGCCAGGAACTCGTCGATCTGGCCGGGCTCACGGGTCAGGTCGGGCTCGATCAGGGTGAAGGTGACCGCGGCGGACTCGTCCTGGACCACCTTGGAGAGCATCGCCTGGCCGCCGACCTCGATCCGCTCGTCGAAGATCTGGCTGAGGCCGAACACGTCCCGGTAGAACTCGACGGTGGCGTCCAGGCCGCCCGCGGGCAGGCAGACCGCGACGTGGTCGAGCACGCTGAGGATGCCCTCATCGGCGGCGGGCCTGGTCATTTCGATGCTGCCGGGGGCGAACTCGTCGGCCGGGCCTGAGCGCTGCACCAGCTTGTGCGTGACGTCGCCGAAGCCGGCCACCACCGCGACCGTGACCTGGCTGCCCTGGCCGGTCATTAAGCTAGGCGCCCGGACCGGCTCGGCGCCGTTGGCCACGACCTGCCCGTAGGCGGCCTGCACATCATCGGCGCGGAACGCTATCGACCCGACACCGTCCCCGTGCCGCCGGACGAACTCCGCCGCCGGGTGGCCCGGGGTCATGCTGGTGGTCAGCAGGATCTGGATGTCTCCGTGGCGCAGCAGCAGCGACCGCTCGCCGCCCGGCGCGCTGCCCGGGCCGCCCTTGGCGCCGTGGATACGGAAACTGAACGCGTTGCACAGCCGGTCAGCGGCCTGCTCTATGTCGCCGGTGTAGTACTCGACATGGTCGATTCCCTGGATCCTCATCGTTGACCTCTCACAGGGGTTTCGGCCGTAGCCACCGCATGCCGGGCGCGGGCCCGGCCGGTCGCTATGGCCACTTCGGGGCGCTTGCCGGGCCGAACACAAGGCTGACGTTGTGCCCGCCGAAGGCGAAGGAGTTTGACAGGGCGGCACCGACCGCGGCAGTGCGGGCCGGGCCGCGGACATGATCCAGTTCGCACTGCGGATCTGGGTCGTCAAGGTTGTGGGTTGGTGGCATGACGCCGCGGCTTACTGCCAGCGCGCTTGCGGCTGCCTCGACCGCGCCGGAGGCTCCGAGCATGTGCCCGGTGACTGACTTGATGGAGCTGACCGCGGGCTGGGTGGCGCCGAAGACCGAGCGGATGGCGGTCGCCTCGGCGATGTCTCCGATCTTGGTACTGGTGCCGTGCGCGTTGACGTAGGTCACGTCGGCCGGGCTCAGGCCCGCCCGGCGCAGCGCCAGCCGCATGCAGGCGGTCGCGCCCTCGCCGTCGGGCCTGGGCATGGTGGGATGGTGCGCGTCGGTGCTGGCGCCCCAGCCGGCCAGGGTGGCGTAACCGCGGGCGCCGCGCCCGCTGGCGTGGCTGGCCCGCTCGACCACCAGCACCGCGGCGCCCTCGCCGAGCACGAAGCCGTTGCGGCGCCGGTCGAACGGCCGGCTGGCGGCGGCCGGGTCGTCCCAGCCCCTGGCCAGCGCCCTGGCGTTGCCGAACGCGGCGGCGATGGTCGGGTGCAGCGGCGACTCGGTGCCGCCGCAGATCACGACGTCCGCGCTGTCGTCGGCGATGAGCCGGTACGCCTCGGCCACGGCCTGGGCGCCGGCCGCGCAGGCGGTGACGATCGCGGTGCTGAAGCCGCGGATCCCGTACTTGATCGCGATCCGGGCGGTGGCCATGTTGGAGAGCATGCCGGGCAGCAGGTAGGCGCTGACCCCGGTGCGGCCCCGCTCCAGCCGGGCGTGCGAGGTCTGCTCGAACGTCTCCAGCCCGCCGCCGCCGGTGGACACCACGATCGCCACCCGCTGCGGGTCCGCGTCCTGGCCGACCACCAGGCTCGCGTCGGCCAGCGCGCGCTCAGCGGCGGCCAGGCCCAGCAGCACGAACCGGTCCACGCACCGGACCTCGGTGGGCGGCAGCACGCTCAGCGGGTCGATATGCGGCGCCAGCCCGGCGACCTCCAGCTCCGCTCCGGCCGGGTGCCCGGCCGGCGGGCGGTGCAGCCCGGACGGGCCCTTGCACAGCGCATCGAAGAATCCGTCGACCTCGTCACCGACCGGGGTCACCAGGCCGATGCCGGTGACCACGGCGGCGTCCTCGCCGTCGACGCTCATCGCTGGCTGCCCGGTCATCGCTGCACGCTTTCCAGGTGCCGCTGCCGGAGCACGAACTTGCGCACCTTGCCGGTGGCGGTGAGCGGGAGGTTGTCGTCGCCGACCGCGATCACGTCCCGGACGGTGGCCGCGACCCGCGGCTCCAGCGCGGCGCGCACCTGATCGCCGCGGTCGGCGCCGGGGTCGGCGCCGGCCTCCAGCTGCAGCAGCACGTCGGTGACCACCCGGCCGTCCTCGGTCAGCGCGACCAGGGTGCAGTCCATCACGTCCGGGCAGGCGGCCAGGACACGCTCCTCGCTGGCCGCGGTGTACAAGAAGCCGCCGTCGCCCAGGTCGACCGAGTCCACCTTGCGGTCCAGGTGGTAGAAGTAGCCGTCCTCGTCCCGGTAGACGACGTCGCCGGTCAGGAAGTACCCGCCGACCCTGGTCCGGTAGGTCCGGGCCGAGTCGTTCCAGTACCCCAGCGACAGGGTTTCCGACTTGGTGCCGAGCTCGCCGACCTGCCCGGGCGGCAGCTGGGTGCCGTCCGGCGCCATCACCACGGTCTCGGCGAACGAGTGCGGGCGGCCGATGCACCGGCCGTACCTGTTGGTGTCCCTGGTGTGCGCGATGGAGAAGTGCGAGTGGCCCATCTCGCTGGAGCCCAGGCCGTCCACGAACACCGAGCCGGTGACCCGCTGCCGGCCGGCCGAGGTGACGGTCTCCCTGCTGCCGCTGGCGACCAGCTTGCGGATGTGCGTCTCGTGCGCGCAGTCGCCGGTGTTCCACCAGAGCGCGACCGAGCTGAGGTCATGCTCTTCCAGCCGCGCCTTCACCAGGTCCGGCCAGGTGCTGGAGAACCCGACCACGCAGCGGGGCCGCCAGGACTCGATCGCGGCCAGCACGCCAGGACCGGTCTGCCGGGACAGCATGGCCACCTCGCCACCCGAGCACATGCCCAGGTTGATCACGATCAGGCCCGCCGCGTGCGCGCACGGCATCGCGCTGAGCAGCCGCTCCATGCCCTGCGGCCGGGGCAGCCCCAGCCGGTACCTGATCGCGGCGAACAGGCTGGCGTGCGAGTGCACGACGGCCTTGGGCAGCCCGGTGGTGCCCGAGGAGTGGGTGATCGCGACCGGGTCGGTGGGGAAGTGCCGGTACGGCGCGGGAGCCTGGCCCGGATCGCCCTGGCCGAGGGTGGTGAAGTCGGCCAGCAGCGGGGTGCCGGTGTCGTAGGCGGCCAGCGCGCTGGCGTGCCCGGGATCGGTGACCAGGCCGGCCGCGCCGAGCCGCCGGATGTACTCGGCCAGCAGGTCGGCCGGGAGATACGGATTGATCAGCGCCGGGATCGCGCCCAGCCGGACGGCGGCCAGGAAGGTCAGCGTGGTGTCGGCCGCGGTGGGGGCGCACACCGCCAGCGGGTCCCGCATGCCGATCCCCAGCGCGCGCAGGCTGGCCGCGCGGGCCAGGGTGAGCTCATCGAGCTGGCGCAGGGTCAGCGGCTGCCAGGCCGGGTGGCGGCCGGTGGCGGTGTCGAAGGTCAGCACCGGCTCGTCCAGCCGGTCGCCGCGGCTGATCAGAGTGGTCAGCACGTTTCCCGCGCCCAGGCCGGGGATCGCGGCCAGTTGGGCGCGCATGCTCTTGGCGGGCACTCAGATACCTCTTCCGTCGCGAAGGTCAGGCACGGACAGCGGCTGCGGCGGGGCGGACCCGTGCGGCCACGACGCGGGCCCGATCAGCTGGGCCAGGCCGTAGTCGCCGTGGTCGCCGGCGGCCTGCTCGGCCTGGATCAGCAGCACCGCGTCGGCGTCGCCGTCGGCCAGCAGCAGCCGCGCGCTGCGGTGGGCGTCGGCCAGCGTGTCGGCGGCCGGCATGGTGCAGACCACCGGGCCGGCCAGCCCCCAGCGGCCCGCCACGTAGCCGGCCACCGCGTTCGGGTTGGACTGGAAGAACAGCAGCGGCGGCACCCGCCGCCCGGCGTCGACAGCGGCGGCGACCGCCGCGCTGGTGACCAGGTCGCCGCTGGTGCTGGCCAGCAGGATCGCGGTCCTGGCGGCCCGCTGCGGGTCGGCAGGCGGGGCGCCGAAGTACTCGCGCAGGCACCGCTCGGCCAGCTCGGCAACCAGCGGGCTGAACGAGGAGGTGATGAAGCCGGCGATCTGCGGCAGCTGGTCGCCGGGCCGGGCCGGCCAGCGGGCAGAGGCGAGGACTAATGGCAGCTGGCTGGCCGGCTGGTGCGGCGCGGCCGGGCCGGGGTCGGTCACCGGCGGCGCGGTCACGCGGCACCTACCAGCAGCGCGGTGTTGGCCCCGCCGAACGCGGCGTTCAGGCTGAGCGCATAGCCGGGGCTGGCCTGCCGGGACGTGAGCACCAGGTCGAGCTGACAGTCCGGGTCGGGGCCGAGGTACCCGGCGTTGACCGGCAGCCGCCCGGCGCCGAGCACGAGCACGGCCACCACCAGTTCCAGCAGCGCCGAGGCTTCCAGGGCGTGGCCGTGCACCGACTTGGTCGAGCTGACCGGGACCAGCCCGGCCGCGGCGCCCAGGGCCCGGTGCAGCGCGGCGGCCTCGGCGCTGTCGCTGAACGAGGTGCCGGTGCCGTTGGCGTTGACGTAGCCGATGTCAGCGGGGGACAGGCCCGCCCGGCGCAGCGCCGAGGTGATCGCGCGGGCCATGCCGGAGCCGTCGGGCCTGGGCTGGACCACGTGGTAGGCGTCGCCGGCCCGGCCCCAGCCGGCCAGCACCGCCAGCGGGCGGGCGCCCCGGCTGGCCGCGGCCGCCGCCGACTCCAGCACCACCGCGGCCACCCCGTCGCCCAGCAGCATCCCGCGCCGCCCGGTGCTGAACGGCCGGACCTGCCCGTCGGCGGCCAGCGCACGGCCGGCGTCGAACAGGCTCAGGCTGTCGCTGTCGACCAGGAACCCGGCCGCGACCGTGACCCGGCCTGCCTGCCCGGTGACGATCATCGACGCGGCGTCCGCGACCGCGGTGCTGGCGGCCACGCACGCGGCGGCGTACACCCGCGCGGCGGCGGGGAAACCGCAGCGGCTGGCGACCGTGGCGGCGGTGTCGCCGACCGCCGAGCCAGCCGTCGCGTCCCTGGCGGCGGCCGCGTCCGAGTGCAGCGCCACCAGCAGCTCGCAGCCGGCCCGCTGCCCGGCGTCCAGCCCGGCCGCGGCGCAGGCGTCCTGCACCGCGGCGGTGATCTCGTCGGCCAGCACCGGGGCGCCCGGCAGCTGCGCCGCCACCTTGACCCGGCAGCGCTCGGTGCCGAACCGGGTTACCGGGGCGAACGCGGGTTTCCCCGACAGCACCCCTGCCAGCAGCGGCGCGGTGCCGCGGCCGTACGCCGACGTGACGCCCAGCCCGGTGATCACCACCTGGCCGCGCCCGGCGGCGGGCGGCTGCTGGTTAGCCATGGCCCGCCCCGGCGAGCAGTTCGTGCAGCACGCTGACCGCGCCGGTCACCGTCGACATCTGGTGCAGGTCCTCGTCGCTGAGGTCCAGCGTGATGTCGAACCGCTCCTCGACCTTGGTGATCAGCCAGGTCAGTTCCAGCGAGCCGATCCGCTCAGCGACATCAGCGGCATCGCGGTCGCCGAAGGTGGCGAGCATCGCGATGACCTCCGCCCGGTCCGGCACCGCCGGCTGGCTCATTCGGCTTTTCCGCCGGCGGTGACAGCGATCCTGCTGCCGACCTCGGCCGCGAACTCATCCAGCGTCATCAGGGCGAGCTGCTCGGTGTCCTCGTCGGTGAACTTCACCCCGAACTTGTCCTCGACCTGCACGGCCAGCTCGGCTACCGCGAGCGATTCCAGGTCCAGGCCTTCCGGTCCCAGGTCGGTGTCCCCGGCCACTTCGCTGACGTCGTAATTCATGGCTGCCAGTGCCTCGACGACAAACGTACGGACTTCGTCGTCCATATGGGAGCTCCTTTCGGCGCGATCTTCATGCAGTCGTTCCCTGGCAAGCCCGGGAACGGGTCACGGTCACGTCACGGTGTCACCGCCGGGCCGGCGCCCACCACGGCGCGCAGCACAGCCCGGTCCCGCACCACCTTCCCGGTGGCCGTGCGCGGCATCTCGGTCAGCACATGCAGGCGGCGCGGCCGCTTGTACGCCGCCAGCTGGTCAGTCATCGCCGCCACCGCGTCCGCGAGCGCGCAGCCCTCGCGCAGCACCAGGTACGCCTCGATGGCGGTATCGAAGCTGACCACGGCCACCGCAACCTGCGGCAGCTCACACAGGGTCTGCTCTACCTCGGTCAGGTCGACCTTCAGGCCGCCGATGGCGACCTGCGAGTCGAGCCGCCCCAGTATGGTCACCAGCCCGGTGGCCTCGTCGATCCGCGCGGCGTCCCTGGTGTGCAGCCAGCCGTCCGCCCAGCGGGTCGGGTCGACCAGCCCGATGTACGGCGAGGCGGCCATCTTTACCTGCAGCTCGCCGTCAGCCACCCGCAGCGTCATGCCGGGGGCGGGCGCCACCGCGGGCGCGTGCTCGCCGGACAGGTCGGTGGCGATCACGCCGAGCTCGGTCATCCCGTACATGGTCCCGAGCGGCACCTGGTAGCCGGCCGTGAACGCATCCCTGACGGCCGGCCTGAGCAGCTCGCCGGCCACCACCATCCGGGCCAGCTGCGGCACCGGCTTGGGCACGGCGGCCATCAGCTCGGCGTGGAACGGGACGCCCAGCACCATGGCGGGCTCGGGTGAGCCGGCCACCGCGGCCCGGATGCCGTCGGCGGTCAGCCGCTGCGGGTAGACCAGCTGCACGCCCGCGTGCAGGCTGTACAGCAGGCCGCCGACCAGGCCGAGCACGTGCACGATCGAGGCCAGCAGCACGATCCGGTCGCCGCTCTTGGGGTACAGCGCCAGCTGGTCGTAGCGCTCCAGCTCGGCGACCAGGTCCGCGGCGGTCCTGGCGATGACCTTCGACGGGCCGGTCGAGCCGGAGCTGAGCTGGATCAGCGAGTGGCCGGTCTGCGCGCCGCGGCCGCCGGGCCGCGGCCGCGCGGCCGGCACCACGTCCGCATACCCGCTCATCGCCGAGCCGGACACCTGGTCCGCCGCGACCACCACCTGCGGCATGAGCCGGTCCAGGGCGCGCTGCACCTCGGCCGGCGCCAGCCGGTGATCGAGCAGGCTGACCTGGGCACCAGCCTGCCAGGCGGCCAGCAGGCTGGCCACGTAGCCGAGCGAGGGCGGCAGGTGCAGGGTGACGCTGCCGCCGGGGGCCAGGCCCGCGGCCTCCAGCTGCTTGACCTGCTGGGCCACCATGTCGGAGAGCTCCTGGCGGCTGACCGGCCGGCCCATCTGCAGGCAGGTCTGGGCCGGATCGCCGGCCAGCAGTGCGCCCTGAACCCATTCACCACTGCTCGGTAGCGCCGTTTCCGCAGTCGGATGCCAGGAAAGGCGGTCAGTCATTGAAAGATCCCTTGGCAACAGCCATTGTCGGGGATGGGGGCGTTTGAACGTGAGAGTCGCACATCGGTCGCTACCTGGTCAAGCTGTGATCAGTCGGTTCCGGACAGTACCCGTCCGGGAGTCACAGAGGGTCATTATCGCCCGTGACCGTACTGTTAGCCGGCCGGGTGCTGGTTTCGGTGCCACAGAAAGCACCTATTCCCGTTCGCGGCGACTTGTAACACTATGTTGTGAGATGCCAGGAGCGGCCCGCGGCCGCGGCAGGAGGCGATGCGGCGGATGACCGGCACCGAGCCCGAGGCGTTCCCGTTCCGCTTACTTCCTGAGGACTACGGCACCCCGACCCGGCTGTATGACCGCGGCGGGGGCGGCCTGGCCCCGATCCGGCTGCCCAGCGGCGACCTGGCCCGCCTGGTCATGGGCTACGCCGACGTCGAGCGGGTGCTGCGGGACCGGCGGTTCAGCCGCAACTTCCGCTACCCCGGCGCGCCCCGGCTGACCGCGGTGGACGACATGTCCGCCAACCCGGACGCGATCGTCAACCTGGACCCGCCCGAGCACTCCCGGCTGCGCCGCACCGTGCAGGGCGCGTTCCGGCCCGGCAACGCCAGCCAGTGGCGGCCGGCCGTGCAGCGGACCGTCGGCGGGCTGCTCGACGCGGTCGCGGCGGCCGGGCCGCCCGCGGACCTGGTGGCCAGCTTCGCCCGGCTGCTGCCGATCCGGGTGATCTGCGAGCTGATGGACGTCCCCGGGCCGGACCAGGCCGCGCTGATCGGCTGGACCGGCATCTTCTTCGCCACCTCGGCGGTGACGGCGGACGAGCGGGCCGACGCTGGCACCGCGTTCGTGGCCTACCTGCACCAGCTGGTCGCCAGCCGCCGGGCCGCGCCAGGCAGCGGGCTGGTCGACGAGCTGATCCGGGCCTGCGACGTGGCCGGGACGCTGAGCCAGGACGAGCTGTACCAGATGATCGCGGCGCTGTTCATCGGCGGCCAGGAGAACACCTCGGCGATCCTGGCCCGCGGCATCCTCACCCTGCTGCGCCACCGGGACCAGTACGCGGCGCTGGCCGCAGACCCCGGCCTGATCCCGGCCGCGGTCGAGGAGATCCTGCGCTACGAGGTCGCCAGCGAGGGCGCGTTCCTGCGGGTGACCACGCAGGACGTCGAGCTGTCCGCGGGCGTGGTGCCGGCCGGGAACGCGGTCCAGGTGTCGCTCCCGGCGGCGAACAGGGACGCGGGCCGGTTCGCCGACCCGGACCGGTTCGACATCCGCCGCACGCCCAACCCGCACCTGACCTTCGGGGCAGGCGCGCACTTCTGCGTCGGCGCCCCGCTGGCCCGGCTGGAGCTGGCGGCCGGGCTGGAGGCGGTCGTCACCCGGTTCCCCGCCCTGGCGCTGGCCAGGCCGCTGGCTGACCTGCGCTACTCCCAGGACAGCCTGGTCCGCGCGCTGCTCGAGCTGCCGGTGACCTGGTGACCGGCCCGCGGCGGCGGCCGGTCAGCTAGCCGCCGCCCGCGGCCGCCGCCGCGGCCTGCCCCGGCGGCTCATCCAGCAGCCGCAGTGACCTGCTGGCCTGCAGCCATCCCGCGGTGACCGCGTACAGCCCGGCCGCGATCAGGATCGCGGGCCGCGGGCCGAGCCGGTCGGTGAGCGCGCCGAAGACCGGCGGGGCCGCCCAGCTCAGGCTGATCGAGCACAGCTGCAGCGCGTTGCCGGACTGAGCCTGCAGCTCGTCGGGGGTGATCTGGGTCGCGAACGACAGCAGCAGCACGTTGACCGGCATGACGGTGAACGTGGTGACCGCGCCGAGCACGCCGATCAGCCACACCCAGCGGGCGAACGCGATCCCGGCCCCGCAGGCCGGCAGCAGCCAGGACGTCAGCAGCGCCAGGTTGCGCCCGCCGGCCAGCCTGATCAGCCGCGGCGCGCCGACCGCGCCGGCCAGCCCGCAGGCGGCGTTGATGGACAGCAGCGCGCCGATTTCCACCGGGGTCGCGCCCCGGCTGCGGGCCAGCACGATGACCATCAGCAGCATGCCGGCCGCGATCGTGTTGACCGCTGCCGCCCAGATGGCGACCGTGCGCAGGTACGGGTGGCCCAGCAGGAAGCGGAGCCCGGTGGTGATCGCGCGGCGCAGCGGCTCGCGGGCCTGGCCGGCTGCCCGCTGCGGGTCCAGCGAGGTCCGCAGCAGCGCGGCGGCCGCCGCGATGGCGCCGAACGACACCGCGTCGGCGGCGAACGGCAGCGACCGGGCCAGCCCGAACAGCGCGCCCCCGGCCGGCGGCCCGAGCAGCGCCGCGGCCTGGTCCCTGGCCTGGGTGGCGGCCATCGCCTCGCGCAGCTGGCTGGCGGGCACGATCCGGCGCACCGCGCCCCTGCTGGCGCCGGTGTAGAACGCGCCCGCCGCGCCCTGGGCGAAGCCGACCGCGGCCAGGTGCGCGATGTACACGTGCCCGGTGAGAGCGGCAGGGACGACGGTGCCGGCCACGGTCATCTGGGTCAGCGAGGTGACGATCAGGATCCGCCGCCGCGGGTAGTGGTCGGCGACCACCCCGGCCGGCAGCAGCAGCAGCAGGGTGCCGGTCAGGCTGGCGCCGCCGACCAGGCCGGCCTTCGCCGCCGACCCGGTGGCGGCCAGGATCAGCAGCGGGTAGGCGATGACCGATATCTGGCTGCCGAGACTGGAAATGGCCTGGCCGGCCCACAGCAGGTTGAAGTCCCTGTTGCGGCGCAGCGGGCCGGGGCCGCCCGGCCCGGTCGGCCCGGCCCGCTGGTCAGCATCCACACCGATGTTCCTCGTCGGGCCGCCCGCCATTGGCTGTTGAACCGGGCCAGTGTCAGTCGTAGTGTGCCAGAGTGGCAAATCGGCGCCCATACCCGGCGGAGGAAGCCGACCCTTTTTGCTTGCGCGCCGGGGAGGCTGAGCGGCTGCTGGCCGGCCATCCCTGGCGGCGGTTCGCGGTGCTCGGCGACAGCGTCGCTGAGGGCCTGGGCGACCCGAGTCCGGGCTACCCGGACCAGCCGTGGGCGGACCGGATCGCCGCCGAGCTGGACGTCGCCAGGCCCGGCCTGGCCTACCTCAACCTGGGCAGCGCCAACAGCACCGCGGCCAGGGTGGCGGCCAGGCAGCTCGGCCCGGCCGCCAGCTTCGGGCCGGACCTGGCGCTGGTCGCCTGCGGCGGCTACGACGTGCTGCGGTTCTCCTACGACCTGGCCGGGACCGAGGCGGACCTGCGCGCGATCATCGGCGCGCTGGCCGGCCCCGGCTGCCAGGTGCTGACCGTCGGGCTGTTCGACGGATCGCTCGCGCCCGGGCTGCCGGACCCGGTGCGGGACCGGCTGCGGGAGCGGCTGCACGGGCTGTCGCGGCGGATGCGGTCGGTCTCCGCCGACCTGGGCACCCTGCACGTCGAGCTGACCTGGCACCCGGCCGCCAAGGACGCGGACATGTACAGCCAGGACTCGCGGCACGGCACGATGCGCGGGCACGCGATCGCCGCCGCGGAGGCGATCCGGTGCCTGGGCGGCTACCTGGCGGGCCGCTCCCCGGCGGGCCAGGGCCAGGGGCCCGCCAGCGCGCCCGGCGCGGCCCGGTGAGCGCAGCGGGCCCGGCGCCGGCCCCAGGGCCCGCGGACCGGGCCAGGCTGTTCAGCATCCTGTCCAGCCCGTGGCTCGCGCAGGCCTGCTACGCGCTGGTGAAGTTCGGCATCCCGGACCTGCTCGCGGAGGGGCCGCGCGGGGTCGCCGAGCTCGCCGCCGCGTCCGGTACCGACCGGCGGGCGCTGCACCGGATGCTGCGGGCGCTGGCCGCGGGAGGGCTGGTGCGGCAGACCGCGCCAGGCACCTTCGAGCTGACCGCCCTGGGCCAGCCGCTGCGCACCGGGGTGACCAGGTCCAGCAGGGACGCGGCGATCATGTTCGGCGAGGAGGTGTTCCGCTCGCTGGCTGACATCAGCTACACGCTGCGGACCGGCCAGCCCGCCTTCGACAAGGTCTACGGCCTGCCGTTCTACGACTACCTGGCGCGCAACCCGCAGGCCGCGGCGACGTTCACGGCCGCGATGGGCCAGGCGCCCGTGCCGCCCGCGCTGGCCGCCTGCGACCTGTCCGGCGCGCGCACCATCGTGGACGTGGGCGGCGGCAACGGCGGGCTGCTCAGCTGGGTGCTGCGGGCCAACCCGCGGGCCCGCGGGGTGCTGCTCGACCTGCCCCCGGCGGTGGCGCAGGCCCGCGCCGCGCTGGCCGGCGACGAGCTGGCCGGCCGGGTCGAGTTCGCCGAGGGCTCCTTCTTCGAGCAGATGCCGGCCGGCGCGGACGTCTACGTGCTGTCCCGGGTGCTGCACAACTGGCCGGACGAGCAGGCCGCCGCGGTGCTGGCGCGGATCCGCGGCGCGATCGCGCCCGGCGGCCGGCTGCTGGTGTTCGAGGAACTGATCGAGACCGGGCCGCGGGACGGGCAGGACGGTCACAACGGCCAGGCGGCACCGCCCGGCCCGGCCAGGGGCAGCGTCATGGACCTGCTCATCCTGGTCATGCTGTCAGGCTGTGACCGGAGCGAGGCGGAATACCGTGAGCTGCTGGCCGCGGCGGGCTTCGGGGTGACCGCGGTGCGGGCCGCGCCGGTCCGGTCGCGGCAGGCTGAGAGCCTCATCGAGGCGGTACCAGGGTAAGGCGAGGCGAGGAGGCAGGGATGCCCTACCACCCCCAGGTCCAGGCCATCTGGGACCGGCTGGAGCGTGACCAGGTGCCCAACCTGTACACGCTGCCGCTGGCGCAGGCGCGGGCCGCGGACCTGGCCGCGATCACCGCGGCGGCCGGCCAGGGCGAGCCGGTGGCGGAGGTCACCGACCTGCGCATCGACGGCCCCGGCGGCAAGCTGCCGGTGCGGGTCTACCGGCCGGCCGGCCGGGGGCCGTGGCCGGCCCTGGTTTACTACTTCGGCGGCGGCTGGACCCTGGGCACCCTGGACACCTGCGACGGCGTCTGCCGCCAGCTGACCAACGCCGCGCGGTGCGTGACCATCGCGGTCGGGTACCGGCTGGCGCCTGAGCACAAGTTCCCCGCCGCGGTGCACGACTGCCACGCCGGGGCGGCCTGGGCGGCGGCGAACGCCGCCGGGCTCGGCATCGACCCGGCCGCGCTGGCGGTCGGCGGTGACAGCGCGGGCGGCAACCTGGCCGCCGCGGTCACCCTGCTGGCCCGCGACCGCGGCGGCCCGGCGCTGGCCCACCAGCTGCTGGTCTACCCCAACACCGACTACCAGGCCGCCACCGGCTCCATGCGCGAGGTCACCGACGAGCACTTCTTCAACCCGAACTCGGTCAGCTGGTACTGGGGCCACTACCTGGCCCGGCCTGAGGACGGCGCCAGCCCGCTGGCCTCGCCGCTGCGGGCCGCCGACCTTTCCGGGCTGCCGCCCGCCACCGTGATCACCGCCGAGTACGACCCGCTGCGCGATGAGGGCGAGCGGTACGCGGCCCGGCTGCGCGCGGCCGGGGTGCCGGTCGACCACACCCGCTACGACGGCATGATGCACGGGTTCTTCACCATGTCCGGGATCCTGGACGGGGCCAGGCAGGCGGTGGCGCACGCGGCGGCCCGGCTGGCCGAGGCGTTCGGGCAGCCGCCTGACCGCCCGCCCGGCCGGTGACCTGCGCCGGCCGTCACCAGCAGACCGGCAGCTGACTGAAGCCGCGGAACACCATGCCGCTGCGGGCCGGGGTCCCGGCCAGCCGCAGCCGGGGGAACCTGGCCAGCAGCGCGCTGAAGAAACAGTCCGCCTCGACCCTGGCCAGCGGCGCGCCCAGGCAGTAGTGCAGCCCCCCGCCGAAGGCCAGCACCGGGCCCGGCTGGGTCCTGGCGATGTCGAACGCGCCGGGCCGCTGGTACCTGGCCGGGTCCCGGCCCGCGGCGCCGAGCACCGCGACCACCAGCTCCCCGGCGCTGACCTCGACGCCGCCGACGCTGGCACCCGCGGCCGCGATCCTGGCCACCAGCTGGACCGGCGGGTCGTAGCGCAGCACCTCCTCGACCGCGGCCGGGCCGCGGCCGGGCTCGGCCCGCAGCAGCGCGGCCTGGGCCGGGTGGGCCAGGAACGCGGCGGTGCCGTTGGCCAGCAGGTTGGTCATGGTGTCCACCCCGGCCATGAACACGAAGGTGAGGGTCTGCAGCAGCTCGTCCTCGGTGCAGGCGGGCCCGCCGCCGGGGGCCGGCGCCGCGGCGATCGCCGCCAGGTCTGAGGTGAGGTCATCCTCGGGCGCGGCCCGCCGCGCGGCGACCAGCGCGGTGAAGTAGTCGCGCAGCGCGACCGCGGCCGCGTCGGCCTCGGCCAGCGCCGCCGGGCCCGCGGTGAGCTCGACCACCTGCAGCAGCGCGGTGATCGCCGCCCGCAGGGCGGGCCAGTCGGCCCTGGGCACCCCGACGATCGCCGCGATCACCGCGATCGGCAGCGACCCGGCCAGGATCTCCTGCAGGTCCACCGGGCTGCCCGCCGCGCCCGCGTCCGCGAGCGTGTCCAGCGCGTCCGACACCAGCCGCCGCACCTGCGCCCGCATCCGGTCCGCATGGCGCGGGCTGAACACCCCGGAGACCAGCCGGCGCAGCCTGGTGTGCTCGGGCGGGTCACGGAACAGCATGGTCTCGAACGTCGCGACCAGGCCGGGCCGGTCCCGCCAGCCCGGCGTGGCGATGTCGTTCCACCGCGGGCTCTGGGCGCCGAACGCGGGGTCGCGGACGATCGCCGCGCACTGGTCGTACCCGGTGACGAAGACCGTGCCCGCGGAGCTGCGGTGCACCGGGCCGAGCTGGTGCAGCCGGGCGTAGACCGGGTAGGGGTCCGCGCTGGCCTGCGTGGTGCGCAGGCTGGCCAGCAGGTCCTGGGCAAGCTGCGGCCCGGTGCCCGGCGCCTGGTCCATCGCGGTCCTCCGCCCTCGCGCTAGCGGGTGATCACCGGGAAGGCGGCGAAGCCGCGCAGCACGAAACCGCGCCGGACCGGCGGGCTGGCGTGAGCGAGCCCGGGGAACCCGCGCAGCAGCGCGGGCAGGAAGATGGCCGCCTCCAGCCTCGCCAGCGGCGCGCCGAGGCAGTGGTGCACCCCGCCGCCGAACGACAGCGGGGCCGGGCCGGCCCGGCCGATGCGGAAGGCGTCCGGATCCGGGTAGGCGGCCGGGTCGCGGTTGGCCGCGCCGATCATGGCCAGCACCAGCGTCCCGGCCGGGATGGCGGTGCCGCCGAGCTCGAGGGCGCTCGCGGTGATCCGGCCGATCGCCTGCACCGGGGGGTCATAGCGCAGTGCCTCGGTGGCGGCCGGGCCGGCCAGGCCGGGGTCGGCGCGCAGCCGGCCCGCCTGCGCGGGGAAGGCCAGCAGCGCGGCGACGGCGTTGAGCAGCAGGTCGGCCATGCTCTCGATGGCGGCGCTGAAGATCAGCGCCAGCGACTGCAGCAGCTCGTCCTCGGACAGCGGCGGGCTGGCGCCGTCCCTGACCGCGACCAGCGCGGAGACGAGGTCGTCGCGGGGCTGCTCCCTGCGCTGGCCGGCCAGGCCGGCGAAGTAACTGATCAGGGCCTGGCCGCCGCTGTCGATGGCGGCCAGGCTGGTGGCCCTGGACGAGCCGTCCACCGCCAGCCGCAGCCCCTCCAGCGGGGTGCGCAGGGCGCGCTGGTCAGCCTCCGGCACCCCGACGACCTTGCTGATGACCGCGATCGGCAGCGTGGTGGCCAGCAGGTCATGCAGGTCCGCGACGCCGCCGTCGCTGGTCGCGTCGGCCAGCGCGGCCAGGATCACGGCGGTCCGCCGCTCGATGAAGGCGCGCAGCTCCTCGGCCCGGCGCTGGGTGAACCAGCCGGCCACCAGCCGCCGCAGCCGGGTGTGCTCGGGCGGATCGCGGAAGACGAACGACTCATGCGTCGCGCGCAGGCCCGGGTGGTCGCGCCAGCCCGGCGCGGTCGCGTCCATGAAGGCCGGCCCCTGGGCGCCGAGCCGCCCGTCCCTGGGCACCGCCGCGCAGTCCTCGTAGCGGGTCAGGCAGGCCATCTGCTCGGCCGGCAGGCAGGCCACCGGGGCCAGCTCGCGCAGCCGGGCATAGACCGGGTAGGGGTCCTGCCGGCCGGCCGCGCTGGCCAGCTCGGCCATCAGCGCGGTCACCGTCTGCTGGCGGGGCCCGGCGCCCGCGCGCACCTCCATGCCGCCTCCGCCCTCCCGCCGCCGACTGCCCGACGACTCAGCTTGCCCCAGGCATAACGTGGCTGTCGAGACGGTAGTTACCAATCGGCCCGATTTAGCTACCCTTGATCTGCTGGGCCAGGGAATGGGCGATCATGCTCCGTGCGCACCTGAACCTGGACATTTGCCGGTCGAGGCGTAATGGAGTGACGCTATGGCGGATCAGGCCGGGCCCGGTGCCAACTACGTGCTTAAGGCACTGGAATTATTCGCCGGATATGGCGACCGGGAGGCGATCGTCACGGCGGGCGCGCGGCTGAGCTATGCGCAGCTGCGCAGCGACACGCTCAGCTTCGCCGCGGCGCTGCGTGAGCACGGGGTCAAGCCGGGCGCCGGGGTCGGGGTCCTGGTCAACGACCGGGCCGAGTCGGCGGCCCTGCACCTGGCCCTGCACCTGCTCGGCTGCCGGACGATCTGGATCGCGAGCTACGCGCCGCCGCCGGACCAGGCCAGGTTCTTCACCATGGCCGAGGCGGAGGTGCTCATCTACTCCGCCTCGCCGCATCGCGAGCAGCTGGCCAGGATGCTGGCCGGCGAGGCCGGACCGGTCCCGCTGCTGTGCCTGGGCCCGGGCGGCGGCGGGCCTGACCTGCTGGCCGCGCTGGGCCGGCGCGCCAGCTTGGACCTCGCCCAGGCCGGCCCGCCGCCGGAGTCGCTGTTCTACACCGGCGGGACGACCGGCCAGCCCAAGCTCGTCCATCACGGGCAGGCGTTCTACCAGGCCCTGCTGATGATCGCCGCCTACTACCTGTCGGTCGGCGAGCCGCCGATGCGGTTCCTGTACGGGGCCTCGTTCACCCACGTCGCCGGGCAGATGCCGGCCTTCCTGACGTTGTTCGAAGGCGGCACCTTGTTCCTGGATGAGGGCTACGACCCGGCTGTCTTCCTGGCCACCATCGAGCGCGAGGCCATCACCAGCGCCTTCCTCACCCCGGCGCTGCTCTACCAGGTGCTGGACCATCCGGACGTGCGCACCGCGGACACCTCGTCGCTGCGGTACCTGAACGTCGGCGGCGGGCCGGCCGCGCCGGCCAGGCTCACCGAGGCGATCGAGCGGTTCGGCCCGGTGATCCGGATCGTCTACGGCTCCAGCGAGGCGCCGCTGATCACCGACCTGCCGTTCCTCGACCATGACCCGGGGCACCCGGAGCGGCTGAGCTCGGCCGGGCGCCCGTTCGCCGACACCGCCATCGAGATCAGGGATGCTGGCGGCGCGGCCTGCCCGGCCGGCCAGCCGGGCGAGGTCTGGGTCCGCGGCTCGCTGCTGATGTCGGGATACTGGCGGCAGCCCGAGCTGACCGCGCAGGCGATGACCGGCGGCTGGCTGCGCACCGGCGACGTCGGCTACCTGGATGCCGACGGCTACCTGTTCCTGGTCGACCGGGTCAGCGACATGATCGTGACCGGCATCAGCGCGGCCAACGTGTACGCCAGGCCGATCGAGGACGTGCTGGCCAGCCACCCGCAGGTGCGGGCGGCCGCGGTGATCGGGGTGCCGGACGAGGCCGAGGGCGAGGCGGTGCACGCGCTGGTGGTGGCCGCGCCGGGGGCGCAGGTGACCGCGGCGCAGCTGCGCGAGCTGGTGGCCGCGCGGCTGAACGAGCTGTACACGCCGCGGGAGATCGAGTTCGTCACCGAGCTGCCGCTGACACCGGTGGCGAAGGTGGACAAGAAGCTGCTGCGGGAGCGCTACCGGGCCGCCCGCGCGGCGGCCGAGAGCTGAGCCCCGGCGGCGGTAAGGGCTTCCCGGCCCGGCGCGCGGCCGGCCGGGAAGTCCTCCCGCCTTCAGCGACGAGCCTCAGCTCCCGCCTTCCTTGCCCACGACGCGCATAGCTTCCTTGCTGCCTACCATCGGTGCACCTCCTCCCAACTCGCCACTGCTCATCCGGCTGCCCGCGGCACCGCCTGTGGCCAGCCAGAACAATGGGGCGCAACGCGTCCCATGCCAACGCTGCGGTGATATGCGCGGTATGTCAAGGGCGCGGCCGGGATTAAGGCCGGCCATTTACCGCCATTCCTGATCGCCTGCCGCGCTGCTATTTGCGGTGATTTGCGCGAATGGCGCCCAGGTGACGGCGGCCTGGCGCGCTGGCCATTCCGGGCCGCCTGGCCGCCGCAGGTGTCCGAAATGGCCTAGAATGCGGGTACGAACAGCCAGGTGGCTGGCTGATGGCGCTGGTGCTGGAGGGAGCCGCGGCCCATGAGCGCTGGTCAGGTGGACATAACGGCCGAGCTAACCGCAGCCGGGCTGCACGCCTGCCTGCAGGACCCGGCGCTGGAGTCGATGAACTTCCTGAACGAGGTGGCCAGCCGCTATCCGGGAGCGGTGTCGTTCGCCTCCGGCCGGCCCGCCGAGGACTTCTTCGACGTGGCGCTCATCCACCGCTACATCGACTCGTTCTGCGACTACCTGCGGACCCGACAGGGCTGCACGGAGGCGGAGGTGAGCCGGGCGCTGTTCCAGTACGGCCGGACCAAGGGGATCGTGCACGAGGTGGTCGCCGGGCACCTGGCCGTGGACGAGGGCGTCGAGGTCAGCCCGGATGCCATCGTGGTCACCGTCGGCTGCCAGGAGGGGATGCTCATCGTGGCGCGCGCGCTGCGCCGCGACGACCGCGACGTGCTGCTGTCGGTGGCCCCGATGTACGTCGGGCTGACCGGCGCCGCCCGGCTGGTGGACATGCCGGTGTGGCCGGTCGCCAGCGGGCCGGACGGGATCGACCTGCGCGACCTGGCCGCGCAGGCGCAGCGGGCCAGGGCGGCCGGGCTGCGGCCGCGCGCCTGCTACGTGATGCCCGACTTCGCCAACCCCTCCGGCGTCACCATGACCGTGCGGCACCGGGAGCGGCTGCTGGCCGCGGCCGCCGGGCAGGACCTGCTGCTGCTGGAGGACAACCCGTACGGCACGTTCGGCGACGGCACCCGGCTGCCCACGCTGAAGGCACTCGACAGCGCACGCCGCGTCATTTACCTGGGGTCCTTCGCCAAGACCGGGTTCCCTGGCGCCCGGGTCGGCTACGTGGTCGCCGACCAGCGGGTGGCCGGCCAGGACGGCGGGATCAGCCTGCTCGCCGACGAGCTGTCCAAGATCAAGAGCATGGTCACGGTGAACACCTCGCCGCTGTCGCAGGCGGTGGTGGCCGGCAAGCTGCTGGAGAACGGCGGCAGCGTGATCAAGGCGAACGTCCGGGAGACCGCCGTCTACCTGCGCAACCGGCGGCAGGTGCTGGACGGTCTGGCCAGCAGGTTCCCGGCCGGGTCCGGGGTGAGCTGGAACACCCCGGCCGGCGGGTTCTTCGTGGTGGTGTCGCTGCCGTTCGCGGCCGGCGACAGCCTGCTGGAGCGCTGCGCCCGCCAGTACGGCGTGCTGTGGACGCCGATGAGCCACTTCTACGACGGCGACGGCGGCTCGCACCAGGTCCGGCTGGCCTACAGCCTGCTGACGCCCGGCCAGATCGAGGCGGGGCTGGACGCGTTCGCGGCGTTCGTCGCCGACGCCCGGCAGGCCGCCTAGGGGCGGGCAGGGATGGTGCACAGCGGGCCAGGGCGGTAAGGCGGGCCAGCGGCTTTCAGCGCGCCGAGAAGCCGCCGTCGACGAAGAGCACCTGCCCGGTCACGTACTCGCTGGCGTCGCTGGCCAGGAACACCACCGGGCCGGCGAAGTCGTCCGCCGCGCCGTTGCGGCCGATCATGGTGCGGTCCGCCAGCGCCCTGCTGGCCGCGGGGTCGGATGCGGTCGCGCTGGTCATCGGGGTCGGCACGAACCCGGGGGCGACCGCGTTGCAGCGCACCCCGCGCGGCGCCCATGCCTCGGACTGGGACCGGGTCAGCCCGGCCAGGCCTGCCTTCGCCGCGCCGTATCCGCCGCTGTTGCCGAACGCGCGGACCGCCTGCTGCGACACCACGTTGATGATCCGGCCCCAGCCGCGGCCCGCCATGGGCGGGCCGAAGCGCTGGCCGAGCAGGAACGGGGCGGCCAGGTTCACCGCCATGGTCTGGTCCCACTGCTGCACGGTCAGCTCCGCCAGCGGCGGCCGGATGTTGACCGCGGCGCAGTTCACCAGGATGTCGGGCTCGCCGAAGTGCGCGACCACCTGGTCCGCGCCGCGGGCCAGGTCCGCCCGGTCGGCCAGGTCCGCGCTGACCCAGGCCGCCGCGCAGCCGGCCGACCGCAGCTCAGCGGCGGTTCGTTCCAGCGCTGCCTGGTCCCTGGCCAGCACCACCACGCTGGCCCCTGCCCTGGCCAGGGCGGTCGCTATCGCGGTGCCGATGCCCGAACTCCCGCCGGTGACCAGTGCGGCCCGGCCTGCCAGCGAGAACAGGCTGTCGAGGTAACTGGCCATCCGGGCCCGGTTTACAGGGCCGGCCTGGCGCCAACCATGCCGAGCGCCCTGGCCGCCAGCCGGCAGCCGCTCGCCAGCGCCTCGCCCGGCGGCTTCTTGTCCAGCCAGGGCGGCAGGAAGCCGGCGCAGAACGCGTCCCCGGCGCCGGTGCCGTCGAGGATGTTCTCGACCGGCGGCCCGGGCACCCGGACCGGGTCGGGCCTGCCGTTGGCGTACAACAGCGCGCCGTCGGCGCCCAGCTTCATGACCACCTGCGGGTACCAGGCGTTCAGCACCCGCGCGGCCTGCTCGGGCTCGTCCCGCCCGGTGATGACCCTGGCCTGGTCGGAGTTGACCAGCAGCAGCGCCGCCCCGTTGGTGAGCTGCAGGAACGGCTCGGCGCCTGCCCGCTCGAGCGGGGCCGACGAGGCGCCGTCCACCGACACGGTCATCCCGGCCCGCTGCGCGTGGCTGAACGCCGCCAGGGCGGCGGGCCTGGAGCCCTCGTTCAGCAGGGTGTAGCCGGAGATGTGCAGGTGACTGCCGGGCGTGAACAGGTCCTTGGGCAGGTCGTCGGGGGACAGCGCCGAGTTCGCCCCCGGGTCGGACAGCATCGTGTGATCGCCCCGGTGGGTGACCATCACCACGCAGGTGCCGGTCGGGCGCTCGGGGTCCATCACCAGCCGGGCGTCCACCCCGTAGCCCATCAGCTCCATGTCCCTGTTCCGGCCGGCGATGTCGGCGCCGCGGCGCCCGACGAAGGCGACTTCCGCGCCGTCAACCGCCAGCCAGGCGGCGATATTCGCGCCCGACCCGCCGCCGTGCATCGTCACCGTGGCCGGCGTGTCGCTGCCCTTGGCGAGGGGCAGCGCAGCGTGGGCGACGGTGTCCGTCATAAGATCACCAACGACGACAACGCGCGTCAATGTCGTCACCACCTTGATCACGGGCCGAACGGCCGGCGCTGTCCTCAGCGCGCCCGCTCAGGGCTAGCCCATAGAACTTAACAGCTTCAGCGCCTTGTCTCGTGCCGTTCGCCCGCTGAACCCGCGATTAGTGGCCATTACGGCGACCTTGTCCGGGTCACCACGGGGGCAGCAGCGGCCGGGTGCCGGGCGGCCGGGCCGCGCCGGGCCTATGATCGGCGGGACCGCGGCGGACCGGCGCGGCGCGGCCGGCCAGGGAAGGAAGGCAGACGATGGCCTGGACGTGGCAGTTCGAGAAGCAGGACGGGACCGTGGTCAGCGCGCGCGGCCTGCCCAGGGAGTCCTTCAGCAGCCAGGGGGACGCGGAGAGCTGGCTGGGCGAGAACTGGCGCGAGCTGCTGGAGGCCGGGGTCGACCAGGTGACGCTGCTGGAGGAGGACCGGGCCGAGTACGGCCCGATGAGCCTGCACCCCGACGGCGCGCAGCCCTGAGGCCGGGCGCCAGGGCAGCGCGTCAAGGGGCAGTGCGTCAAAGGGCAGTGCGTCAAGGGGCAGTGCGTCAAGGGGCAGTGCGTCAAGGAGCAGTGCGGGTCCGCGGGCGGGACGTCAGGGGCGGCGCGGCGGGCTCGCCGTCAGTGCCGGGTCACGCCTGATCACCGGGCCGAGCACCGCGTCGATCTGGGCCAGCAGCTGCGGGTCCAGCCGCACCCCGGAGGCCGCCGCGTTCTGCCGGACTTGGTCGGGCCGGGTGGCGCCGGCGATCGCCGCGGACACGTTCGGGTTCTGCAGGGTCCAGGCGATGGCCAGCTGGGCCATGGACAGGCCCGCGCCGGCCGCCAGCGGCGCGAGTTCCTGCACCCGGGACAGGATGTCGTCGGCGAGGTAGTCCTTGATGAAACCTGAGCCGGTGGCGTCGGTCGCGCGCGACCCGGCCGGCGGCGCGGCGCCTGGCTGGTACTTGCCCGCCAGCACGCCCTGGGCGATCGGCGACCAGACGATCTGGCCGATGCCTTCCTTCTCGCACAGCGGGATCACCTCGGACTCGATCACCCGCCAGATCATGTTGTATTGCGGCTGGCTGGAGACGATCCGGTCCAGGCCCAGCTGGCCGGCGATGCCCAGGGCGGCCGAGATCTGCTCCGCCCGCCACTCCGACACGCCGATGTACAGCACCTTGCCCTGGCGGACCAGGTCGTCGAAGGCGCGCATGGTCTCTTCCAGCGGCGTCTCGGCGTCGAACCGGTGCGCCTGGTACAGGTCCAGGTAGTCGGTCTGCAGCCGGCGGAGCGACGCGTGCGCCGACTCCATGATGTGCTTGCGGGACAGGCCGCGGTCGTTGCGGCCAGGGCCGGTCGGCCAGAAGACCTTGGTGAAGATCTCGACCGACTCACGGCGCACGCCGTGCAGCGCCCGGCCGAGCACCGCCTCGGCCCTGGTGCCCGCGTAGACGTCGGCGGTGTCGAAGGTCGTGATGCCCTCGTCGAGCGCGGCGGCTACGCACGCGGCCGCGGCTTCCTCCTCGACCTGGGATCCGTGGGTTATCCAGTTGCCGTAGGCGATCTCGCTGACCATCAGCCCGCTTCGCCCGAGATGACGATATTCCATGCTGGTGACCCTAGTGCGCCATCAGTCCCGGTGGCCGGCGGGGGCGGCCACGGCGGGCAGCGGTCAGAAGCTCTCGCCGGGCTTGACCCGGGGCGCGGGCATCCGCAGCTTGCGGATCTGGGTGCACCGGATGGCGGCGTACAGCTTCACGCCCTTGATGCTCTCGCCGGGGAACCGCTGCTGGGCCAGCCGGGTGATCCGGCTGCCGACCAGGAATCCCTCGCTGATCATCACCATCAGCACCACGATGATCAGGTAATCCGCGTACGCCCGCAGGCCGGGGATGAACAGCAGCACCACCAGCAGCCCGACCGCGTACATGTAGTACTCGCTGAGCCGCCGCCGGGAGTCCACGTAGTCCCTGGCCAGCGCCCGGACCGGGCCCTGGTCCTTGCGCGGCAGCGCCCAGTTCTCGCCGCGCTTGGCCGCGGCGTACCTGGTCGCGCGGGCGGTCCGGTCCCTGGTCCGGGCCTGGGTCGAGGCGGCCTTGCGGTCGGCGGGCGCGTTGTAGGGGCCCCTGCGCCGCTTCTGCGCCTCGCTGCGCTTGGGGGTCGGCCTGCCCTTGGCCGCGGTATAGCTGCTGCCCCTCGCCGCGCTGTCCTCGGCGTAGGCACGCAGCCCCGCTTCGGCCGAGCCGTTGCCCGAGGCCGGCTGCGAGTCCTGGTCAGGGACGGTCGGCGTGACCTGCGCGCGTCGTCGGAACACCCCGATAGCTTACCGGGACGAAGCCCCCGCAATGCCAGGCCATGGTGATCCCCGGCCGCGGCGGGTGCCGTCGTGGTGACGGCTGTTGCGCCGTCGTCGTAGGGTGGAACGGAGCATTCGCAGCAACTGCGCTGCCCTTCGCAGCACGCCAGTTTTCGCGGCGCAGCCGCGCACCCGCGGCGGCGGTGTACAGGAATGAGGGGATGGTCGCGCCTATGAGCGTGATGAAGCGGGTCACCATGATCTTCCGGGCCAAGGCCAATAAGGCCCTGGACCGGATGGAAGATCCCCGGGAGACCCTCGACTACTCCTACACGACGCAGCTTGAGCTGCTGCAGAAGGTCCGCCGCGGGGTGGCGGACGTGGCAACGTCGCGTAAGCGGGTCGAGCTGCAGATCAACCAGCTTCAGCAGTCGTCGGGCAAGCTCGACAAGCAGGCCAGGGACGCGCTCTCGGCCGGCCGGGAGGACCTGGCCAGGGAGGCCCTGCAGCGCAAGTCCGGCCTGCAGGGCCAGCTGAGCGACCTGAACACGCAGTACACCTCGCTGCAGGGCGAGGAGGAGAAGCTGACCGCCGCCTCCCAGCGGCTGCAGGCCAAGGTCGACGCCTTCCGGACCAGGAAGGAGACCATCAAGGCCACCTACACCGCCGCCGAGGCGCAGACCAGGATCAATGAGGCATTCACCGGCATCTCCGAGGAGATGGGTGATGTCGGCATGGCGATCCAGCGGGCCGAGGACAAGACCGAGCAGATGCGCGCCAGGGCCGGCGCGATCGACGAGCTGA
This sequence comes from Streptosporangiaceae bacterium, assembly GCA_036558005.1. Classification (GTDB taxonomy): domain Bacteria; phylum Actinomycetota; class Actinomycetes; order Streptosporangiales; family Streptosporangiaceae; genus DATBGO01. The sequence continues at coordinate 34,432 of DATBGO010000338.1, forward strand.
TGGCCTCGGGCGCGCTCGACGACGTGGTCAGCGGGCCGCGTGACGACATCCAGGCCGAGCTGGACCGGATGGGCGCCAGCAACGACGTGGACGCCGAGCTGGCCCGGATGAAGACCGAGCTGTCTCAGGGCGAGGCGCCCCGGCAGATCGAGAACTCCGGCAGCCCCGGCGGGCAGTCCGCCGCGCAGAGCCAGCCGGCCGGCGCCGCGCCGTCGGGCGACCAGCCTCCGGCGGGTGACGGGCAATGATCGTCCGGATCCTCGGCGAGGGCCAGCTGAGCGTCGACGACGCCGCGGTCGGCGAGCTGAACGAGCTTGACTCGAAGCTGTCCGCGGCGGTCGACGTCAACGACGAGGCCGGTTTCAGGGCAGCGCTGGACGCGCTGCTGTCGCGGGTCCGGGTGCTGGGAACGCCGCTGCAGCCCGACGCGCTGCAGCCGTCCGAGCTGATCCTGCCGCAGGACGGCGCCACCATGGAGGATGTGCGCAAGCTGCTGACCGACGACGGGCTCATCCCGGGCTGAGCCGGCCCGGGGCTGAGCCGCCGGGGCTGAGCGCCGCAGGGGAACGATCAGCGGCAGCCGCCCGTTGAACGGGATGGCCGGGTCGGCAGTGCTTGTCCAGGGGATCCTCCCCTGGGACCCGCTGCTGCCTGACCGCTCGGGCCGGGGCGGAGCCCGGCCGTCGCGATCAGGCCGGGCGAAACACTCCCCGCGCTGAGGTGTAATGGAGTAAGAGGGCTGCAGCGGCGGCCGGGACGGAACGGAGGCGTCGCCGATGGCGCGCACGCGCTATGCGACCGACAGGGGGCTGATCGCGCGGATGGGCGCGACCATGTTCCTGCTTGGCCTGGTCTTTGTCGCATTCATCACGGCCCTGGTCTACATCCTGCTGAGTTTCACCAGCGTGACCAGCGGCGGGATCATCTTCATCGCGGTGCTGTTCGGTGCCGGGATCGCGTTCGCCTCGTTCTACTGGTCCGACAAGATCGCGCTGGCCACCTCCGGCGCGCGCGTGGTCGGGCCGCAGGACTCGCGGGACGCGGCCAGACTGCACCAGATCGTGGACCGGATCTGCGCGCTGGCGAACATGCCCAAGCCGCGGATCGCGATCGCGCCGGCCAGCATGCCGAACGCGTTCGCCACCGGGCGCAGCAGCAAGGTCGCGGTGGTGTGCGCGACCCAGGGCATACTGAACAAGCTGGACAACGAGGAACTCGAGGGCGTGCTCGCGCACGAGATGTCGCACGTGGCGCACAAGGACGTCACGGTGATGACCGTCGCCTCGTTCCTGGGCATCATCGCGGGCCTGCTGGTCAGGTTCGCGTTCTACTCCGAGCTGTTCGGCGGCGACCGCGGCCGCGGCCGCGGCGGCAACGACCAGAACGCGATCCCGGTCACCCTCATCGTCCTGGTCGTCGGCGTCGTGGTCTACGCGATCAGCTTCCTGCTGATCAGGCTGCTGTCGCGATACCGGGAGCTGTCCGCCGACCGGTCCGGCGCGCTGCTGACCGGCAACCCGTCCGCGCTGGCCAGCGCCCTGGTCAAGGTGAACGGGGAGATGGCGTCGATCCCGACCAGGGACCTGCGCGCGGCCGAGCCGCTGAACGCGTTCTACTTCGCCCCGGCGCTGTCGCCGCGCCGCGGCCAGATGAGCCTGTCCAACATCTTCTCCACCCACCCGTCGCTGGATCGCCGCCTGGCCGAGCTGGAAAAGATAGCCAAGCAGCTGGGCAGGTAAGCTCCGGGCCGGGGAGCTGACCCCGCTCGACGCCCTGGGAGGTACTGGTGGGCTTTCTGGACACGCTGCTCGGCCGGACCAAGCCGGCGCCGCCCAAGCTGGACAACCTGTTCGGGCTGCCGTCGGCGGCGATCACCTTGCAGGTGGCGACGGAGCTGCGGCCCACCGGGACCGGCTCGGTATGCTTCCGCGCGGTGGAGGGGCGGGCGTTCAGCGAGATCGAGTCCGACGTCCAGGCGCTGCTCAGCATGGGCGGCAGCAAGACCTACATCGAGGTGAGCAAGGACAAGTACGGGTTCACCTGGCTGGTCTGCCGGCATGCCGACGATGACGTCGAGGGACTGGTCACCGACCTGCACGCGGTGAACTCGTCGCTGGAGCAGGGCGGCTTCGGCCCGCAGCTGCTGTGCACGATCCTCGCGTTCGCCGACAATTCCGGGCACAAGATCGGCCTGGTCTACCTGTACAAGCGGGGTACTTTCTACCCGTTTGCCCCGCTGGCGGGCGAGCGCAGGGACAATACCCTGGAGATGCAGGTCCGCGGCGCTGTCTCGGACGACCTCAAGATCGAGCCGGAACTGAGCCGCTGGTTCCCGGTGTGGGGCGCCCCCGGCCTGTAGGACACGGAATGAGGGCAGCGGGCATATCGTTGGGGTGAAGACAAGGGCCGCGCGCCGTACGGGGCGGCGGCCGCAGCCGGACGCAGGAGCTAACGCAGATGACAGTTCAGGGCGAGACGACCACCCAGGGCATCAACCTCACTGATGCCGCGGCGGTCAAGGTGAGCACCCTGCTGGCCCAGGAAGGCCGCGATGACCTGCGGCTGCGCATCGCCGTCCAGCCGGGCGGCTGCTCGGGCCTGCGCTACCAGCTCTACTTCGACGAGCGCCAGATCGACGGCGACGTGGTCAGCGAGTTCGGCGAGGTGCGGGTGGTCACCGACAAGATGAGCGCGCCATACCTGGGCGGCGCGACGATCGACTTCGTGGACACGATCGAGAAGCAGGGCTTCACGATCGACAACCCGAACGCGACCGGGTCGTGCGCCTGCGGCGACTCCTTCCACTAAGCCGGGTAGCCAAGCCGGGCAGCGCGGTACCCGGGGCGGCGGCGGCGCCGTCCGCCGTGGCCGCCTGCGCGCGGGGTAACCTGGCGGAGCCCCGTTCTGGCGACCCGAGCAAAGGACCCGCCCGTGCGCATTGCCGTTACCGGCTCGATCGCGACCGACCACCTGATGACGTTCCCTGGCCGGTTCGTCGACCAGCTGATGCCCGACAAGCTGCACAAAGTCTCGCTTTCTTTCCTGGCTGACTCGCTGTCCATCCGCAATGGCGGGGTCGCCGCCAACATGGCCTTCGGAATGGGGTGCCTGGGACTGCGGCCGCTGCTGATCGGGACCGCGGGCGCTGACTTCGCCGGGTACCGGGACTGGCTGGAGCAGCACGGCGTGGACACCGGCGGGGTCCGCGAGTCGCAGCTGCACCACACCGGCCGGTACGTCGCCACCACCGACCTGGACATGAACCAGATCGCCTCGTTCTATCCCGGCGCGATGACCGAGGACCGCGAGATCGACCTGGCCGGCGTCACCGGCGGGGCCGGCGGGGTTGACCTGATCCTGATCGGCGCCAGCGACCCCGAGGCCATGCTCAGCTTCACCCGGCAGTGCCGTGAGCTGGGGATCGCGTTCGCCTCCGACACCTCCTGGCAGCTGGCCCGGATGGACGGGCCGCAAGTGCGCGAGCTGGTCGACGGGGCGGCCTACCTGTTCTCGAACGAGTACGAGGCGACCCTGATCGAGCACAAGACCGGCTGGAGCGCCGCCGAGGTGGCTGACCGGGTGGGGGTCAGGGTGACGACGCTCGGCGCGGACGGGGCCCGGGTGGAGCGCGCGGGCCAGCCGCCGGTCGCGGTGCCCTCGGTGGCGGTCGTGCCGCAGGAGCCGACCGGCGCCGGGGACGCGTTCCGTGCCGGGTTCCTGTCCGCGGTCGCCTGGGGCCTCAGCCTGGAGCGGGCCGCCCAGCTGGGGAACCTGATCGCGGCGCACGCGCTGGAGACCATCGGCAACCAGGAGTACGAGCTCAAGCCGGGCCCGCTCGCGGAGCGGTTCGAGGCCGCCTACGGCAGCGAGGCCGGGCAGGAGATCGCCGCGCACTACAACTGAGGCTCGCCCGCGGGCGCCGGCGAGCCGGGTCAGCCGAAAACGGCGGGGACGGCCCGGAGCGGGCCGTCCCCGCCGTCTGTCACGGCGGCGCGGCGGTTAGCCGTGCGCCTTCACGAACTGCACGAACTGCCACGGCGAGCCGACGCCGGTCGCGTCGTCAAAGCCGCCCACGGCGTGCAGCGCCTCCGGGCCCTCACCGTTGATGCCGAGCGTCCGCAGGCTGAAGACCAGCGGCTTGGCCTTGGTCGACGGGTCGGTGTAGTCGGTCCGGACCTGCGCCAGCGGCGTCGGCCCGAGCGGGTGGTCGGTGACGTCGTGGAACGCCTTCGCGTCCGCCGTCGACACCGCGTACAGCAGCGGGTTGGCGAAGCCCAGCGGGCCGTGCGCCGCCTCCTGCGCGTCCGCCTCGATGCCGGCGAAGGTCGGGCAGGACAGGCTGGTCCCGCCGATCCGGCTGAGCGAGAAGGCCTGGGTCGTCCCGTCTGGCTGCAGCACGGTCTCGCCGTACATGAAGCCGGTCGCCGGGTCGCCGTACGCCGACACGTCCGGGACGACGCGCATCTTCGTGGCAGAGTGCGCGCCGCCAGGCAGGGTCTGCGACAGCGAGTTCGGCACCACGCCCTTCTGGTAGGCCGGCTGGGTGAACAGCGTGCTGGTGCCGCCGCCGCCCGAGCCGTCGTAGGAGTCCGGGTACGGTCCCGGCGGGGTCGACGCCCAGTTCTTGCCGTTCTTGGCGAGCGAGAGGCGCATCGTGCCCCAGGACGTCTCGAACTTGTAGTTGCTGGTCTTGCCCACCGCGAGGCTGGTGCCGCCGACCGAGGTGGCGAACGAGTCGGACGTGGGGTAGTCGGCCTGGATCTTGTCGGAGCCGGGGTCCTCAGCCGGCGCCTCGTAGCCGCTGTCGCCAGAGGAGAACATGAACGCGATGCCCTCGGCCGCGCCCGCCTGGAAGATCAGGTGGTAGACGTCGACGGTGCCCAGCGACTGGTCCTCGACGCTGCCCCAGGAGTTGCTCACGATGCTGGCGACGTGGTTGTTGACGATGAAAGCCAGCGCGTCGGAGAAGTCGTCGTCGTTGCAGCTGGCCGAGCCCACGTAGCGGACGTTGGCGTCCGGCGCCAGGCCGTGCACCGACTCGACGTCCAGCGACTCCTCGCCGTACCAGCCCGCCGCGCCGCAGTCGTCGATGCTGTTGAAGGTGGCCGGCAGGATCTGGCGGTACTGGCCGCGGCGGAACGGCTTGTCCCCGACGACCTTGGAGTAGTGGTTGGCGTCCTTGAGCATGGTGGGAGCCGCGTACGCGTCCACGACCGCCACCGTCTGGCCCTTGCCGGTCTCGTGTGACGCCGTCACCCCGTAGGCCGCGCGGATCTGCCGCGGCGTGTAGCCGCACAGCGCGTACGGCTGGTGCTTGCCGTAAGCGACGGGCTTGGTGGTGGCGACCTTCTGCCCGTAGTAGGCGGCGCAGGGACGCGCCACCCAGAAATTCGGCCCGGCTGGCGGCAGCCCCGCCACCTTGACCGACTTGCCGCCTGAGGCCGGCGCCGCAGCGGCCGGCTTGCTGGCGTGCGCGCCTGGCGCCGCGCCCGCCGACGTTCCGGCGGTCGCCATCGCGGGCCGCATCGTCTGCTTCGCCGTGGACAGCCCGGTCACCGTCAGGACCGACGCGGCCACGCTGGCTGGCGCGGAGGCGGCCTGCTCGGGCGCCCGGACCACGGCGCCGGCGTTCTTGAAGGCGCCGAAGCTGACTGAGAAGGCCTTGCTCGCGGCGGCGGCGCTGCCGCGCACCGCGACGTAGCCGCCGGCCACGTGGTTGCTGACCCCGGTGATGGTCAGGCCGGCGCCGCGCAGCCACGCCTCGACCGCGGACAGCTGGGCGGCGGTGGTGCCGTACTGTGCCTGCACCTGAGCCGGCGACAGGAAGTGCCGGTACAGCGCGTTCCCCGGGGTAGACACCGCGGTGGCGTACCCGGCGAGCCCGGCGGGATTGCGGCCGGCCAGGTAAACCCTGGCGGACACGGTGCCCGAGCTGACCGCCGGGCTGGACACGCGATGGGACGCATTGGCCCATTGCGGATGGGTGCCCGCGATGTCCTTTCGCGGAGCGGCTTGCGCCGCGCTCGCCATGGCGAAGCCGCCTAGCGTGAGCGCTCCGGCAGCCACCGTGGCACTGATCACCCGCAGCCGATTGACATGCGGCATGCGCGATCCCTTCTTCGGAGGATGATGACGTTCTCCATGATTAGACCAGTTGATCAGGCAATAGTTGCAGGAATCGGGTATGGGCGTGTCCAGTTCGCAACCGAAACCGGTGCCGTGTCCGGTATCGGCCACCGGCTGCGCCGTTGTCAATACCGGACTTATCCGGGCAAGCCAGCCGTGATCGCGGCAGCCGCGGGGAATACTGGGCGTACCAGTAACGGTGCCGCCAATGCCGGCCAGAACGAGCGCCTGGGAACAGCCGACGTGAACGCAGCCGATGAGCAGGACGGCAGTTTCGGGTCGATCCTGCACCGGTACCGGATGACCGCCGGCCTCACCCAGGAGGAGCTGGCCGAGCGAGCCGGGCTGAGCGTGCGGGCGCTGCGCGACATGGAACGCGGCCGCACCCGGCGGCCCTATCAGCAGTCAGTGCGGCTGGTGGCGGACGCGCTGACGCTGGCCGGCCCGGCCCGCAGCCAGCTGCTCAGGGCGGCCAGGGCCGGCCCGGCCGCCCGGCGGGCGGCCGGCCCGGACCCGGCCGGCGGCCCGATGCAGCTGCCCGCCTCCGCCCGCCGGTTCGCCGGCCGGGCCGCCGAGCTGCGGGACCTGGCCGGGCTGCTGGACCAGCCGCCCGGCTCGGCGGGCCTGCCGACGGTCATCGCGCTGACCGGCACCGCCGGGGTGGGCAAGACCACCCTGGCGGTGCACTGGGCCAGGATGATCGCCGGCCGGTTTCCCGACGGGCAGCTGTTCGCGAACCTGCGCGGCTTCGACCTCTCCGGGGTCCCCGCGGACCCCGCGGAGGTGCTCGGCGGCTTCCTCGAAGCGCTGCAGGTGCCGCCCGCGCAGATCCCGGCCAGCCCGGCGGCCCGGGCCGGGCTCTACCGAAGTCTCACCGCGCGGCTGGCCATGCTGGTGCTGCTCGACAACGCCAGGGACTGCGATCAGGTCCGCCCGCTGCTGCCCGGCGGCGGATCCTGCCTGGCCGTCGTCACCAGCCGGGCCGAGCTGCCCGGGCTGACCGTCGCCGACGGCGCGCACCCGGTGTCGCTGGACGTGATGAGCCGGGCGGACGCGCAGGAACTGCTGGCGCTCCGGCTCGGGACCGCCCGGCTGGCCGGCGAGCCCGAGGCGGTCAGCGAGCTGACCGGGCTCTGCGCCCGGCTGCCGCTGGCACTGGCGATCGCGGCCTCCCGGGCCGCGGCCCGGCCGCAGATCAGCCTCGCCCAGCTGGCGGGCCAGCTGCGCGACGTGGCGGCCCGGCTGGACTCGCTCGGCACCGGCGAGGCGGCGACCAGCGTGCGGGCGGTCTTCTCCTGGTCATACGACCTGCTGCGGGGCCCGGCCGCCCGGCTGTTCCGGCTGCTGGGCGTGCACGCGGGCCCGGACATCTCGGTGGCTGCCGCGGCCAGCCTGGCCGGGCTGCCGTACGCCGACGCGGCCAGCCTGCTGCGCGAGCTGAGCGCCGCGCACCTGATCGAGGACCGGGTGCCGGGCCGGTACGGCTGCCACGACCTGCTGCGCGCCTACGCCGCCGGGCAGGCCGCCGCGGTGGACGGCCCGGAGCGCTGCCAGGCCGCGATGACCCGGGTGCTCGACCACTACCTGCACACCGGGCACGCCGCCGCGCACCTGCTGTACCCGGCCCGCGAGCTGATCACCGTGCCGCCGCGGCGTCCGGGCGCCAGGCCGGAGACCCTGGCTGACCACGCGGCCGCGCTGGCCTGGTTCACCGCCGAGCACGACACGCTGCTGGCCGCCTGCGCGCAGACAGCGCGCGAGCGGATGGACCCGCACGGCTGGCAGCTGCCGTGGACGATGATGCACTACCTCGACCTGACCGGGCACTGGGCCGAGCTGGCCGCGGTCCAGGCTGCCGCGGTCGGCGCCGCGGAGCGCACCGGCGACCTGGACGGGCAGGCGCACGCCCGCAGCGACCTCGGCCGCGCCTACGTGCGGATGAGCCGGCTCGACGAGGCCGGCGACCAGCTGCGGGCCGCGCTGGCCCTGCGCGAGCGGCTCGGCGGTGACGCGGCCAGGGCCCGGGTCCACCTGGACATCTCCCAGCTGGCGCACCGCCGCGGCGACCTGGCCGAGGCGCTGGCCCAGGCCCGGCTGTCGCTGGCGCTGTTCCGGTCGGCAGGCTCGCGGGCCGGCCAGGCGCGGGCGCTCAACAACGTCGGCTGGATCTTCGCCGCGCTGGCCGACTACGAGCAGGCCGTCGGGCACTGCGAGCAGGCGGTGGCGCTCAACCGGGAGATCGGCAACCGGCCCGGCGAGGCCGCGAGCCTGGACAGCCTCGGCTACGCCTACCTCAGGCTCGGCCGCTACGGCGAGGCCGCGGCGTGCTGCGGCCTCGCCAGGGACCTGCTGCAGGCGCTGGGGGACCGGTACAACCGGGCGGTCGCGCTGGTCCACCTCGGCGACGCGCACCGCGGCACCGGCCGGGTGGCCAGCGCGCACCAGGCGTGGCGGGAGGCGCTGGCGATCCTGGATGACCTCCAGCACCCGGACGCGAGTGAGATCACCGCGCGGCTGAACGGGGCCAGGCCGCCCGCGGCCGGCGCGTTCGGCATCTAGCCGGCCCGGACTGCCGGTCAAACTGCCGGTCAGACTGCCTGGTCCGGCAATGGCAGGCCGCCCTACGATGAACCCCGGTAAAAGCGTTCTGACCGGTAATAGCCCATAACGCGGAGGTGCCAGTGAAAAGCCGGGTAGCCGCGGCAGGCCTCATACTGGGCGCTGGCCTCGCCGTTACCGCCGCGGTCCCCGCGGCCGCGGCGGCGAGCGTGCGGATCATCTACACAAACTCCACCAGCGTGCTCACCTGCCAGAAAGCGCTATACGAGGTGACCGGAAACAAGGTCGTCCAGGATGTGCAGAATGGCTGCCCGGTGCGAGTCTGGCTCTACCAGGGCACCGGCGGCAGCGGTCCCTCCTATTGCATCAGCCCGCGCACGTCGAGGGTGCCGCCGGCGCAGTTCCGGCAGCCTAAGAGCATCTTCGTCTCGGCTAACACCGCGGGCTGCACGCCCGCCTGAGTTCCCGGTCCCCGGGGTGTCTCCTCCCTGTATCGTCGCCCCGGCAGTACAGCGCCAGCACGGCAGTCCGCTGCCGCTGGCGCTGTACTTTTTACGGCCGGCCCTTTCACCGGCCCAGCTTCCGGGCTCCCGCCACGCGGTGAACAACGCCACCGGGGATGCCCATGGCGGCGGGGGGTAACGTGACCGGCGTGGCCGTTACGCTCGCGACCGGGTATCACGGGCCGCCGGAGCTGACCCCGCTGCGGGCGCTGACCGAGTGGACCTTCGATCCGTGGGCGGCGGCGTTCGTGCTGCTGCTCGGCGGGCTGTACCTGGCGGGGGCCCGCCGGGCGCGGCTGACCGGCGGTAGCTGGGCGGCCGGGCGGAGCATAGCGTTCTGCGGACTGGGCCTTGGCCTGACCGTGATCGCGACCATGTCCTGGATCGGGGTGTACCGGCCGGTCCTGTTCTACGCCCGGGCGATCCAGACCACCCTGCTGCTGCTGGCCGTGCCGCTGTTCCTGGCGATGGGACGGCCGCTGTCGCTGGCCATCGCGGCCGCGCCGCGGGCCGGGGCGCGGATCGAGGCCGCGCTGCGCAGCAGGGTCGCGGTGGCGGCGACGTTCCCCGCGGTCAGCACGCTGGCGCTGGTGGTGGTGCCGTTCGCGCTCTACTTCACGCCCTGGTACGCGGCCGGGTTCAGCAGCACCGCGGTGCGCGAGCTGACCTGCCTGGCGCTGCTGGTCCCCGGGTACGTGTTCTTCTGGACGCTGCTGCGGGCCGACCCGGTGCCCCGGGCCTACCCGTACCTGGTGTCGCTGTGGATCACCGGGGCGGAAGTCGTCGGGGACGCCATCCTCGGCCTGGCGGTGATCGCCGACCAGCACCTCATCGCCGGCGGCTACTACCATGCGCTGGCCCGGCCGTGGGGGCCCGGGCTGACCAGCGACCAGGTGCTCGGCGGCGGGGCGCTGTGGCTGCTCGGCGACCTGGTCGGGCTGCCGTTCCTGGCCGCCCAGCTGATCCAGATGATCAGGGAGGACGAGGCCGAGGCGAAGGTGGTCGACGCCGAGCTCGACCGCCAGGACGAGCTGGCGGAACCGGGCACCGGGGAGGCCGCGGCGGCCGGCGCCGGGCAGCGGCCGTGGTGGGAGAGCGACCCCAGGTTCACCGGCCGGTTCCGGCCGGCCGACGACGGCGGCTAGTAGCTGCGCCGTACCACGAACGCCCAGCCCCTGGCCAGGTCGGTGAGGCGGACGAACTCGTGTGACTTGATCATGCACCAGGCCGGGACGTCGGTCTTGGCGGCCGGGTCGTCGGCGAGCACCGCGATGAACTCGCCAACCGGGACTTCCCTGATCCGTTCCGCCAGCATGATGATCGGGATCGGGCACTTGCGGCCCAGCGCGTCGATGGTCAGCGCGGCCGCGGCCGAGGGGTCAGCAGGGGGTACCGGACGGCTCACCCGCCTAACATACCCACACGTAGCGGTCGGTGAGCAAGCCAGCGCCCGCCGCTGACCGCCGGCCAGGGCGCGGGCGGCCGGGCCGCGCTGCCCTGGCGCGGCAGGCGAATCGGCGTGCCTGCACCGGGGGTACCGCCAGCTTCGCCGCACCCGCGCGGTACTGTTTTCCACGACAGTCTGTAGGACGAGCAAAACCGGCCGGTGGAGCCGGGAGTCATCCGCTGGGAAGGCATTCGGTTGAGTCCACTCCGCAGTTCTCCGCGCCCCACCCGGCGCCGCAGGCTACTGCCGCTGGCCGGCCTGCTCGGCGCGGTGGCGCTGGTCACGACTGGCTGCCAGTCGACCGCGTTCACCCGGCTGGGCATGCCGGACCCGATCACCAAGCAGGGCAAGGCCGTGCTGACCCTGTGGCAGGGATCCTGGGTCGCCGCGTGGGCGGTCGGGATCGTGGTCTGGGCCGCGATCATCTGGGCGGTGCTGGTCTACCGCAAGCGCTCCGACCGGGTGCCGCATCAGGTCAGGTACAACCTGCCGATCGAGATCCTCTACACGGTCGTCCCGTTCCTCATGGTCGGGGTGCTGTTCTACTTCACCGCCAGGGACGAGAACTACATCAACAAGCTGTCGGCCCACCCGGACGTGGTGGTGAACGTCACCGGGGTCCAGTGGACCTGGCAGTTCGGCTACCCGCAGTACAAGGTGCCCGGCGGGCCCGGTTACGTGTCCGAGACCGGCGCGATGTGGAACCCGGGCGCTGGTAAGCAGAACCTGCCGCTGCTGGAGATCCCGGTCGGCGAGACGGTCCGGTTCAACCTGGTGTCCACCGACGTGGTGCACGCGTTCTGGATCATCCCGTTCGACTTCAAGCGGGACGTGATCCCCGGCCACCCGAACCACTTCGAGGTGACCCCGACCAAGACCAGCGTCTCGATCGGCCGGTGCACCGAGCTCTGCGGCGTGTTCCACTCGCGGATGCTGTTCCAGGTCAAGGTCGTGAGCCAGGCTCAGTTCCGGCAGTGGATCGCCTCGCAGCAGGCACAGCAGACGGCATCTGGGGGTGCGCAGTGACCACCATCGACTCCGGCGCCGGCCAGCCCGCCCCGATCGCCGCGCCAGCGCGCTATCGCAAGGGCTCGATCCTGGCCAGCTGGCTGTCGTCCACCGACCACAAGATCATCGGTCACCTGTACCTGATCACCTCGTTCTTCTTCTTCCTGGCCGGCGGGCTGATGGCGCTGATCATGCGCGCCCAGCTGTTCGAGCCCAACAACCACATCGTGTCCGACCAGCAGTACAACGAGCTGTTCACCATGCACGGCACGATCATGCTGCTGCTGTTCGCGACCCCGCTGTTCGTCGGGTTCGCCAACGAGATCATGCCGCTGCAGATCGGCTCGCCGGACGTGGCCTTCCCCCGGCTGAACCTGCTCAGCTACTACATGTTCCTGTTCGGCGGGCTGATCCTGCTGTTCAGCTTCGTCACCCCGGGCGGTGCGGCCGCGTTCGGCTGGTACGCCTACGCGCCGCTGACCAGCTCGCTGTACTCGCCGGGCATCGGCGGCGACATGTGGATCATGGGGCTGACGCTGTCCGGGCTGGGCACGATCCTGAGCGGGGTCAACTTCGTCACCACGATCTTCTGCATGCGGGCCCCGGGCATGACCATGTTCCGGATGCCGATCTTCACCTGGAACATCCTGCTCACCAGCATGCTGGTGCTGCTGGCCTTCCCGGTGCTCGCCGCGGCGCTGCTGGTGCTGGAGATCGACCGCAAGCTCGGCGCCCAGGTGTTCACCGCCGACAGCGGCGGGGCGATCTTGTGGCAGCACC
>DATBGO010000339.1:0-29081 GCA_036558005.1 Streptosporangiaceae bacterium
CCGGACGACGGCTGTTCCCCGAGGGCGCGCAGTTGTCCCTGCGGCTTACCAGCAGCCTCACCTCGGCCAGCGGCGTGGTGATCGCCACCTACGAGCCGGCGCGAGGCGAAACGTGAACGAGTGTCACCGGCGTGCTGGCGGGCTATCTCCCGCGCACGCTGCTCTCACCGATTGTGACTCCCAGCGATAAATGACGTTTCCCGGGTTTACCTGGCGTGGCCGTTCAGGGAGTCCAGGTCTTGCCCTGACGTGCATGGAATAGGTTCCCGCAGTGTGACGGGCCGGTTCGGGCTGGTGGCTAGGTCCACGGGAGGTGGACTGGATCGTGTGGCATGTCGCCGGCCAGCAGTCGCCGTAGTAGCCCGGCTAGCCCGACGGGGAACACGAGGTCCCGGGTTGCGTGAAGTTCGGTGATAGTCCACCAGCGGTGGCCGAGGAGGTCGCGGCGCTGGCTGTCGTCCTGGCCGGACAGGTCGATGTGAGTGCTAGGTGGCTGGTGTCGAACGGGCCTTTGCCGACCGTTATGGCTTCAGCGTGCTGCCTGGCCGCGCGGTGCCGGACGGGGTGGCGTGTGGACGGGGCGTGCGTGCGGAGCTTCCGGGCTGACGGCGGGAGTTGGTGAGGCCAGGACGGGGGCGATCTGTTCTCGCGGTGGTCGGCCGGGCCGGTCACGTGCTGGCTGCGACCCAGCCGGGACCCGTGCTGGCGACGCCCAGTACTGCGAGCCGGGCGAGGTTGACCGCAGCGGCGAGCAGGGCGAAGTCGGCGGCGACCTTGAGCTGCCCGCGGACCCGGGCGCGGCGCCCGCCGTGGCGCCTGCGCATGAGATGGCCGATCTTGCGCTCGACCTTGGGCCGGGTGGCCCGGTAGTCAGCTTTCCAGGCCGGGCTGGCCTGGGTTTGGCGGGCGGCGGCCAGCCGGGCCTCATGCGGGCCGATGGTGATGGTGCGGCCGTTCCTGGCGGTGGTGCACTGGGCGGCCAGCGGGCACGCACGGCAGGCCGGGCCGAACCTGGCGGTCCCGGCGTGGCGCTTATGGCCGCTGGCGCGGATGGGCACGGTGACCCCGGCCGGGCAGGTGACGGTCCCCGCGTCAAGATCGATGGCGAAGCGGCCCTTGGGGAAGTGGCCTGTCACCGCGGCCGGCGGCTGCACTTTGATGCCGTTGTGCAGGCCGGCGTCTTCTATGCGTTCGAGCAGTTCGCCGGCGCCGTAGGCGGCATCGCCGTAGACCGCCGGCTTGTCCTGGCCGCCGGCCGGGTCCGCGGCGCCGTCTTGATCGCCGCGCAGCAGGCCGGCGAGGAGATCCCCGGCGGCTTCGGCGTCCCCGCTGTTACCGGGCGTGGCGCCGGTGGCAGTGATGATCTCCGAGTCCGGGTCGACCGCGACGTGGCCCTTGTAGCCGTCGAAGCCCCGGGCGGAGGTCTTGTGCCCGTGCCGGGCCTCCGGATCGACGGTGGAGATCACCCGGTCCGCGGCAACCCGCCGGGCGATCGTGAACACCCCGGCCGCGTCCTGCTCCAGATCCTGGCCGGTCACCGTGGCCAGCAGCTGCACGGCCTGCGCCAGCGCCGGCTCCAGCTCCCGGCCCTCCAGGATGCCCAGCAGCGCGCGAGCGTCCCTGGCCAGCGCATCGACCAGTTCCTCCCGCGCCTGAGGGTCATCGTAATCGCAGGCCGGCTTGCCGGCCGCGGCGTAGTCGTCGTCGCGGCACAGCACCGCGCGCAACTCGCCGGCCAGCCCTTCGCCAGCTGCCCTCAGCAGCCCGCGGATCGCCGAGCGGATCAGCGTGACCGTGTCCATCGTGGCGACCGCGTCATACAACGGGGTGGAATCCAGCACCCGCCGACGGCCCGCCAGCCCGGCCTGGCGGGCCGCATTCAGGGTTACCTCGAAGATCCGGTCCGGCCGCGCCGAACGGCGCAGCCGCTCCCGCATGTCCACCAGCACCGTGTGCACAAACCCCGGGTAACCGAAGTCCAGCCCGCCCGCCGCGTACTTCCACCGCGCGTCGAACGCGAACCGGTCTGCCGCCTCCCGGTCCGACAGCCCTTCGATCCGCTGCAGCACCATCACCACCGCCACGATCATCGGCGGCACACTGCGCCGCCCGGTGCCGGTGAACAGGTCCGCGAACATCTCATCCGGGAACAAGGCGAAGCACTCCCGGTGCAAGATCCCGTAGATCGAGTCCGGCGCCACCCGCTGATCGCAGTAAGCCGCCGTAGAGGAGAACAGATCAGCTTGCCTTGGTGCCAGACCCAGCGTCATCGACCACCCCGGAAGGAAGACCTGCAGCTACGCAATCCTCCCGGAATGATCAAGAAACATGACGGAACGCCACGCACGAAAAACACCAGCCACCTAGCCGCGCGGGCGAAGAAGTACCAGTTCGTGGTGATGATCGTGGTGCCGCTTGCGTCTTGCCACTGGCCGGAATCGCCTGCCACCGCGGGTCCGGTCCCGGTTGCCGGGAGCAGGCAGTTCGTCACGGGTAGTTACCGATGCCTGGGCAGCCATCGGGCGTGGTCCGCGCTGATCGCTGGCTATACGCGGCGCGGCAGTCGGCCGGCCTGGCCGGTCAGGGTCACAGACCGCCCGCGTGGGTTCGGGAAGCGTCAGGATGCAGGCCCGGCCTGGCGGCCAGCCCGGAATTCCGCTGCGCGGCCGGTGATTGCGGTATGGGTGCGCGGCCGTGGGTCACGGGAATGGGTGGTTCCGTGGGTCACGGGAATGGGTGGTTTGCGGCCCTGCGTTCTGCTTGAGTGGGTGGTGTGGCAGGGTTTGATGATCCCGCGTTCTACGGCGACTGCTGGGCTGGCGTCTATGACGAGGACCATGCTGAGATGGACCCGGCGCCCGCGGTGGAGTTCCTGGCCGGGCTGGCCGGGGGCGGCCGGGTGCTGGAGCTGGCGATCGGCACGGGCCGGGTCGCGCTCCCGCTGGCTGGCAGGGGGATCGCCGTGGAGGGGATCGACGCCTCCACGGCGATGGTGGAACAGTTACGGGCCAAGCCGGGCGGTGAACTGATCCCGGTTGTCGTCGGCGACATGGCCCAGGTTCCCGCCAGCGGACCGTTCAGCGTGGTGTACCTGGTCTTCACCACGCTGTTCTGCCTGCTCAGCCAGGCCCGGCAGGCTGAGTGCTTCCGTAACGTCGCTCGCGTGCTCGGCCCGGGCGGGATGTTCGTCATCGAATGCTTGATCCCTGACCTGGCTCGGTTCGACCGGGGCCAGCGTGTTCGGGCACGAGCGGTGACCGAAGACTCCGCAGTCCTCGAACTGGCCCGTCACGATGCGGCGCAGCAACGCATCTTCACCCAGATAATCACCTTCGACGGCCAGGGCACGCACCTGCGGCCGGTGGCCCTGCGGTATTCCTGGCCCAGCGAACTGGACCTGATGGCTCAGCACGCCAGCCTGCGGCTACGCGAACGCTACGCAGGCTGGGACCGGCAGCCGTTCGACTCCGGCAGCCGTGGCCACGTCTCGGTCTACCAGCGGGAATGATGGCACCGGCACGCCTGGCCCTGAGGGGCTTCACAGTCTGGCCGTGGTGATTACCGCGTGATCTACCGTATCGGCGATCACCAGCGCCGGGTCACCGTAGTCGCCATCGAACACCGTTCTGACCCCTACCGGTCGCACGTCAGGGCAAGTGTGACTGAGCAGCGAGTTTGGCATCTTGGATGACTGCGATCTGGTGGGCAGCGGGTCTGGGCATGGAGTTTGGCACGTTCTGGGCACGGTGATTGGCGGCTGAGTCCGTTTGAGCGTGCAGGGTGGCGCCCCTGTGATCTGGCGGGCAGGGCTCGCGGCGTTGCGGGAGCTTGGTCAGTAGGGCCGGGCGTGCGGCACTGCGGGGAACCCGGTGAACAGCTCGGTCATCTCCACGCCGAGGACGCTGGCGATGGTGAAGGCCCGGTCGACTGAGATTGCCTGGCGGGCGTGCTCGACCTGCGCGTAGAACGAGCGGCTCAGTCCGGCCTGCCTGGCCACGGCGGTCTGGGTCATGCCCCTGCTTTCCCGGATCTCGCGTAGCCGGCTGCCAAGCGCGATGCGGGCTTGCCGGGTTATGGCGTCGCGGTTGTCGTCGTTCACGTCCTGCACCTTCGAAACGGTAGCGCGCCCTCATGCTGTTCTATATTTTAGACACTTATGATTGATATTCTAAACGATGCTGGCGGCATGTCCCGGTGATGGCGTCGGATTCTTGCCGCCTGGCGAACCTGGCCCGGATGTGCGCGGTGACCGACGAGGACCGGCGCGCCCTGTTGCTGGCAGCGGGGTGGAGCAGCCGGTGGGTGGCCACGTGGAAGGTCGCCGGGCGGGAGGTGGCCTGCCCGGCGGGGAGCATGGGCGGCTTCCCGGTGCCTGGCTGCGAGCCGGTGCGGCATTTCACCTGGCGCACTGACCAGGGGCACCGGCCCGGGTTGCAGAGCATGGCCGGCACCGGGAGGCTGCACGGGTTCGAGAGCCATGCCGAGCAGCGGCTGCTGCTGGCCCTGGATTTCCTGGGCGCGCACGAGGTGGTGTCGCAGCCGCACCGGATGCGGTTTGAGTCGGCGGCGGGGCCGCGGGAACATACCCCGGACTTCCTGGCCGTCACCAGCGAGGGCAGATGGCTGCTGGACGTGCGGCCTGCGGACCGGATCGAGGCCGCCGACCGGGTCAAGTTCGCCGCCTCGGCCGAGGCGGCGCTGGCCTGCGGGTGGCGCTACGGGGTGGTAGGCGGGTGGCAGCCGCACGTGATGACCACCCTGGACACGCTGTCGGCACAGCGACGGCCGCTGAGCGACCCGCTCGGCATGACAGGCGCGCTGCTCGCCGCGGCCGCCGGCGGCCCGGTGCGGTTCGCTGACCTGGTGGCGGCCACCTGCTATCCCGCGGTCGCCCGCGCGTTCGCGATCCACCTGATCTGGCACCGGGTCCTGGCCATCAACCTGGCCGAGCCGTTCGGGGACAGTTCCCTGGTCTGGCGCGCCGCAGCCCGGGGCGGGCGGTGAGCGGCACGGGCCGCGGGCCGGTCGAGCTGTCGGCGGGCTGCCGGATCATGCTGGCGGGCACCCAGTGGCAGGTGCAGGAGATCGAGGCGCACACGGGCCGGGTGCTGCTGCGCGGCGACGGCGCGCGGGAGCTGGCCACCACGATCCGGGCGCTGGCCAATCGCCGCGACTGCCGGCCCGCCCCGGCCGCCGCCGCGGGCCTGCCGCATAGCCGGGGCCGGCAGCCGGCCGGGCTGGAGGACCTCACCGCCCGGCAGCGGGAGCTGGTCGCGTCACGCTATGCGCACCTGATGGAGGCAGAGACCGGCTACCGCAGCGGCGGCCCGATGCACGCCCTGCCCGGCGAGCCGCGGCCGGATTACGATCCGGCGGTCACTACGCTGCGCCAGCGGCGGCTGGCCAAGGTCGCTGAGATCGCCGCCCTGGGCGCTGATTCCGCCGCGATGCTGGGCCTGGCCCGCATCAGCGAGCGCACCCTGGCGCGGTGGGCCGGCCAGTGCCGCCGCTGCGGGATCACCGGGTGCATCGACGGGAACTGGCTGCGCTGCGGAGGGGAGCGGCCCAGCATCACCGAGCAGGTCCGGGAAGCCATCTACGCGGTGCACGGCGAGTGCCTGCACCGGTCACGGGTCTCGATGGCTACCAGGGACAGGCTGATCCGCCAGTACGCCCGGGAGAGGTTCGGCCCGGACGCGGCGGTTCCGTCCTACTGGACGCTGCGGCGGACCTGGACCGAATGGTTCGGCCCCGGCGGCGCCCGGCAGCGGTATGCCCGGTCGGCGGCCAGGCTGCCGGTCACCGGCGGGCATGTGGTGATCCACCGGCCCGGTCAGGTGGTCGCGCTGGACACCAGCCCGCTGGGGGTGAAGGTCCGCGAGCACGTGTTCGGCGACCCGGTGACCGCGTCCTTGACCGTGGCCCTGGACCTTTACACGCATTCGCTGGTCGCCTTCCGGCTCACCCTGGTGTCGGACACCTCGGTGGACGTGGCGATGCTGCTGCGCGATGTGATGATGCCGCTGCCGCTGCGCGCGGACTGGGGCCAGGACATGGAATGGCCCTACCCGGGCATCCCGGCGTCCCTGGTTGCCTCCTTCGCCGGGCACAAGGTCGCGGGCCTGCCGTTCTTCGCTCCCGAGACGGTCACCACCGACCACGGATCGGTCTATAAGAATCACCACCTGATCGAGGTGCAGCGGGTCATCGGCGCGAACATCTTGCCGGCCAGGGTGCTGCGCCCTACTGATAAGCAGGCCGTGGAGCGGGCATTTTCCGGGATCCAGTCGCTGCTGCTGGAGATGCTGCTGGGCTGGCGCGGGATCGACACGGCTGACCGGGGCACTGATCCCGAGGCTGACGCGGTGCTCACCCTGGCCCAGGCCGAGCACCTGATCGCGACCTGGATCGTGAAGGTCTGGCAGAGCCGCGAGCTCGGCGAGTACGCCCCGGCATGGGATCCGGGCACCCGGCACAGCCCCAACACGCTGTTCGCCGCCGCGATGTCCCAGGGCGGGTTCGCGCTGCAGATCCCCTTCCCGGACCTGTATTACGAGCTGCTCCCGGTGCACCTGGTGAAAATCCACGGCCGTCGCGGGGTGAAGATCCGCGGGCTGTGGTACGACGGCCCGGCGCTGGGCCCCTACCGGTCCGCTCCCTCGCCCCAGGGCGGTGCAGCCAGGGGCAAGTGGAAGATCCGCCGCGAGCCCCGCGACCGCCGCCATGTCTTCTTCTGCGACCCGGTCACCCATGACTGGCATGCGCTGCGCTGGACCGGTCTGCCGCCCGAGGGCGAGGTGCCGTCCTTCAGCGACATCCGCGCCGATGACCTGCTGCGCTCCGCCCGCGCGGCGGGCCTGCAGCCCCGGTCGGATGCCGAGCTGCTGCCGCTGCTCCTGGACATGGTCGGCGGCCTGATCCCCGTCGACGCGTGGCCGACCCAGATGAGCCGCCAGCAGCGCACCGCGCACGCCCGCGAGACCGCCCAGGCGGACCAGGCCGCCGCCGACCGTCCCGCTCCCGCGACGCCGACCGCGGCTGGGGCAGGCCAGGGCGGTGACGCCTGCGCAGACGCCGCGGTGGTGCCGATGCGCTGGCGGGACCAGGCCCGCGACGCCGCTACCGCAGTGGACGCGGAGCGTCGGCGGCGCCGTGAGCTGGCGGCCGGCTCCAGGCCCGACCCGGCCCCGCTGATGCGGGATGCCCTGCGGCACGGCAGCATGCTCCGCCTCCCGGACGAAGATCCCGGCGGACCACAAGGCGCAGCGGGCAGCCCCGGGCAGGAACTGCCGTGAGGCCCGCGGACGGCGGAGGCGCCGGCGATCCGGCCCCCTTCATCCTCCCGGGGCCGCCGCCAGCACGCGAGACGCTGGCCGGCTGGCAGCAGTGGCGCACCACCAGGGGCTCGTTCACGCCCGCACCGCAGCTGGACCGAGCCGCCTGGCGGGCGCTGCCACCACGCCGGCGGATGCTCTATGACCTGCACCGGGCCGCTACGCACGCCAACCTCCCGCTGCAGCAGACCCCGATGAGCCAGGCGGTGACCCGGGTGCTGCGCGGCCGGATCGAGTCCAACGCGCTCAAGCACAAGCCGTCCACCCGCGCCGGGGTGATGATTACCGGCGGCGGCTACCAGGGCAAGACCGAGACCGCCTGCGAGATCGCCGCCGGCTTCGAGGACGCCTGGCTGGACCTGCACCACCACCTCAACCCCGACGCGGTCCCCGGGGCCCGCGACCTGCACGCCCCGGTCGCCTACGCGCAGACCCCGGTCACCGCCAAGCCGAAGTCCGCCTGCAAGGCGATCCTGGGGTTCTACGGCGCCGACACCAGGAACATGGACCTGCCCGACCTGATCCGCCAGGTCGCCGCATCCATCCGCGACCACGGCACCAAGGCGCTGCTGCTGGACGACATCACCCGGCTGCGCATGCACCGCGCCGATGACCAGGACGTCCTGGACCTGATCCGCGCGTTCATGAGCATGCACGTCACCCTCGTGCTCATCGGGGTGGACATCCCCGGCTCCGGGCTGCTGCGCGAGGGCCGCCACGACCCTGCCACCGGCCAGTGGGCATTCCCGCCCTCCCGGCACGCCGGCATCCACCAGCTGGAGGCCACCCAGACCGAGCGCCGCTTCGACCTGATCGAGCTGGACCGGTTCCGCTACGACACCCCGGCCCAGATCACCGCCTGGACGGCGCACCTGGCCGGCGTCGAGCAGCAGCTGCGGCTGATGAACGCCGCCCCCGGCATGCTCACCAGCGGTGACATGCCCGAATACCTCTACCGCCGCACCAGCGGCGTCGTCGGCCTGCTGGAACGGCTGATCGAAGACGGCTGCCGCGAAGCCATCGACACCGGCACCGAATGCCTCAGCCAGGCCCTCCTGGACAGCGTGACCCTCAGCCTCCCCGACGCCAGCGGCCGTGACGCCGGTGCGGGCGAGATTCCCGCCATCCCGCCCGGCCCGCAGCCGGGCGGCAGCGAAGCCAGGAAACGCAAGCGCGGGCGCAGCACCGTCTTCGACGACCGCGGAAGCGCAAGCAGCGCCCGGACCTAGCCAGGACGAACCAGCCGATGACCACCGTGAGCCCGCTTCCGCGCAGCCTGGACCCGCTGCCTGATGAGTCACTGCCCGGCTACCTGCTGCGCCTGGCGCACCGGCTCGCGCTGGCCCCGGCCCGGGTCATGCAGCTCACCGGCCTTACCGTCAGCCATCACGGTCATGACCAGGCCCGCCAGAGCCTGGTCATGCAACTCGGCGAGGCGGCGGCCCGGTCGCTCGCCAGCGCCGCCAGGCTCACCCGAACCGAAACCTCGGGTCTGTGCCTGAGCAGCATGTCCGCCCGCTACCCGTGGGCGGCGCCCGCGATCACCTCCGGTCAGTGGGGCCCCAGGTCACCGGCCAGCCCATGGGTATTCACAGCCGCGACCCGGTACTGCCCCCCAGTGCCTGGCCGGCGACAGCAGCTACATCCAGCAGCAGCACGGCGGCGCCTGGCGCAAGACATGGCGGCTGCCGGTCGTGTTCGCCTGCCCGCTCCACCGCCGGCTGCTTGAGCACCTATGCCCTTCGTGCGCGCAGCCGGCCATGTCCGCTCATCCAGGAGCGCCCGCCTGGCCAATCCCGCTTGCCCGCTACCGCGGCCTGCACCCCGCGCAGTGCCGGGCGGCCCGCAGCCCGCAGGACGGCCGGCGCGCCCGTCCCTGCCAGGCCTGGCTCGGCGGCCCTGCCTCCACAGCGGAAGAATCCCCGGTTCCTGATGACCTGCTCGCCTTGCAGGACCGCCTGCTCCGTCTGCTGCGCCCCGAAGGGCCGGCCACCGTCACGAGCGTCGGCCGGCCCGCCGCCCCCGCTCAGTACTTTGCCGACCTCCGGATAGTCTGCAGCCTGATCAACGGAGCCTGGCCGCACAGCCGGAACCTGATCACCGGCCGGGACATGGCTGACCATCTCGATCAGTACATCGCCAGCACGGGCGGCACCGGGACCCGGCGGCACACGCTCTGCGACGCGCCGCCGCTGGACGCGCGCCTGGGCGCCGCCCTCATCGCCGCGGCGGCCCGCATCCTCGACGGCGGTGACCTGCGGGTGATCGGCGAACTCGTCGCGCCTACCCGGGACGGCGCGAGCCGCAAGAGCCCGCGAGGCCGGTGGATCCGCCGCTACCAGCGCGCCGGCCACGACTGCTCTGACGGCTTCCGGGACGCGATCGAGCCCCTGATCAACAGCTTCCAGCGCACCGACCGGCGCTCACGCGGACGCCGCGCACCCGCCTCCCAGGCCGGCTTCGCTCCCGAGCACATCCCCGAGAACCTCCAAGACGACTGGTACGACCAGCACTTCCGCCACATCGGCGGGAACACCCGGCTGCTCCGCCGCGCTGCCGCCCTCCGCCTGGTCCAGATGTCCGCAGGCGGCTCGCTCACCGAGGCCGCCGCCTTCCTCGGCATCGACCACCGCTACCTCAAGGCATCACCCCGGTCAGCGGCCCTCGCCGACGACCCGGCAGAATTCCGGATCGCGGTGCACGCCCTCGCCCGGCAGCTCAGCACCACCCCGGGCCTGATCAACTACAAGCACCGCAGGGACGCCCTGCAGCACTGGTGCATCGGCCCCGAGACATGGCAGGACATCATCAGCCAGCTCCCCCCGACAAAAGGACCGTTCCAGCCCGAGCTCAGCGACTGCAAACGCCAGTTCGCCTCCGAGGCCGTCTGGGCGCGCACCACCCAGGGCGAGCACCTCATGGCACCCCGGATCATCGAGAACCACCTGTCAGCAGGAGACCCCACCTGGCGCCGGCGCCGCGACAATATGTGGCACTTCTACAACGCCAGCCCGGCAAAACCCCACTACGCCGACCTCAGGCAGATCCTCAACATCCTCGCGGACAACCTCGCCGACCAGATCGGCGAGCGCTAGACGACCCACGACCCCTGCGCCGACCCCGGCGAAAGTCATGCACGCCAGGCAGGCGATCAACGACAACGCCAAACTCGATGCCCAAGTGCCAAACTCGCTGCTCAGTCACAGCAAGACCTTGGACTCCCTGAACGGCTACGCCAAGTAGACCCGGGAAGCGCCATTTACGCTGAGAACCTACAACGCTGCAATTGATCATCTCGGGCGGGTGTAGCCCACGAGGTCTGTGCTGCCGGTGAAGCTTTCCTCGTGCACGACCTGGCCTGACATGGGGGCGTCGATCATGGTGTCGTGGCCGGTGAGGATGCCGACGTGGCCGGGGGCGGTCATGGTGCCGTCGGAGCCGGCGAAGAAGACCAGGTCGCCGGGCCGGGCCCGGCTGGCGGGGATGCGAGGGCCGGAGGCCCATTGCTGCTGGCTGGTGCGCGGGATGGTGATCCCGGCGGCGCGGTAGGCCATCATGGCCAGGCCGGAGCAGTCGAACGCGCCGGGGCCGGTGGCGCCCCACTGGTAGGGCTTGCCGGCCTGGGCTTCGGCGTAGCCGAGGATTTTCCCGGCGGCCCCTGCGGGCAGGGCCCCGGGGCCGGCCTGCTCACAGGCCGGGTTTTCTTGCGCGGCGAGGACCTGGGTGCCGCCGGCGGTGTAGCGGGCGGCCTGGTTCAGGACGCCGGTGAGGTACCCGTCGGAGTGGTTCCAGGCGAAGATAGCCGCCCGCAGGTTTCCGGGGGCGCCGTGGGCTTTGAGGAACGCGGCGGCCGACGGGATGGCGTCGCCGGGGTCGTAGACGCTGGCGGTCCCGTCGTGGTCGCCGTCGGTGCCGTACCCGGTGGTGTGCTCGGCGGCGGGGTGGACGGGGGTGCCGCCCCAGGTGTTCCCGGCCAGGCCGCCGATGCCGAATTGCATCGGCCCGGCTGCCCCGGCGGGGTTCTGGCCGGAGTGCACGCCGGGCGCGCGGGAGCGGCCGTGACCGGATTCGATGTCGCCGATGCCGGCCAGGACGGTCCAGGGGATGCCGTACCGGGTTCCGGCTTTGCGGTAGCTGGCGAGGTAGGCGGCGGGGATGGCGGCTGTGGCGGTGCTGGCGGCGGGCTGGGCCTGGCAGGTGCTGGCGGCCTGGGCGAGTATCCCGGCTCCGGCGCCGGCGAGCGCCACGGCCAGCAGCAGCAGCGCCGCGGCGGCGGCGGCGGTGACCTGGATGCTGCCGGAGTCACGGTGCGGGCGCATCAGCGGCGCCTCCTGCGGTGTTCCCGGCCGCGGCGGGCTCGACGTCCCAGACAGCCTGCCCGCGGCCGGCGCGGATCACGGTGACCGCGAGGTCATCGGGTACCTCGCGGTGCCCGCGAGTGGTGGTGATGACCTGGCGGACCTGGACGGTGATGATCACGGAGCCGGGCGTGAGGCCGCGGATCCGCTCTCTGGTCACGGTGCCGGCCGCTGCCAGGCGGGCGCGGTCGCGGCGGGCGAGGATGCCGGGGGTGCCGGCGGCGCGGGCGAGGGCGGGGTAGAGCGCGGCGGCGGTCAGGGGGCGCAGCCGGGCGAGGTAGGCGGCGGGTGGCTGGCGCCAGGACCAGGTGGTGTAGGCGGCGGCGAACCGGGCGGCCAGGCCCGCGGCGGCCTCGATCCAGGCGGGGCTGTCGGGCAGCAGCGCGGCCAGGCGCGGCGCGGGCGCCACTGCCCGGGCCGGGGCCGGAGATGACGGTGCTGGCCTGGCCGCCGCCTGCTGCGGGAGGGCGGGCCGGGGCACCGTGCAGGCCGTGCACACGGCGGTGAGGACGACAATGGCCAGCGCCGGGGTGATCCGGGCCGTCCGGGTGGTGCGGTCAGTCATCGCGGTGCCTTCCGGGAAGTGTGTGCCAGCGGGCACGCTGCCGGTGCGGGGTGAGCCTGGCCTGGCGGCGGGCGCCCGGGGGCTGGTCATGCGGTGCTCGCGCTGGACGGAGGGCCGTGGCCGGGCAGGGGTGGTGGCGTGGGGTCGGGGGGGTGCCAGGGCAGGCCGGTGGTGTCCTCGGCCTGTCGGCCCGCGACGGGGGCGGGGTGCGGGGCCGGCCTGGTGCCGCCGGCGGCGGTGAGACGCAGCCGCGGCCCTGGCTGCCCGCCCGGCAGCCAGGCCGGCCCGGCGGGCCCGGCGCCGCTGGCGGCGGCCTCGGGCGTGGTGGTGGCGACGGGCACCCCGGGGGCCGTGCCGGAGGGCTGCGCGGCCGGGCCGCTGGGGGCTGTGGCGGCCAGGAGCGCCCGCAGGCCGGCTTCGCGGCGGGCGGTGGGGAGCCAGAACAGGACGGGGGTGGTGATGCCGGTGCGGGCGGCGAGGTCGCGGTAGCCGGTGAGCTTGGCGGCGACGCGGTGCAGGTTCTCGGTGCCGGTGTCGTATTCGAGGAAGAAGTCGGTGACCGCGGGGCCGGCTGGTGTGTTCTGGGCCCACTGGCCGTAGCCGTCGGGGCGGGCCAGGTCGCCCCATAAGGCGGCGCAGCGCCGCTCGGACCACCAGCAGGTCAGGGCGGCGTTTCCCGCCTGGCGGCCTTGCGCGGCCAGGGCGCAGAACACGCTGTTGGTTCCGGTGGCGTGGGTGAGCTGGGCGGACAGGGCGATCGCCAGGGCCCGGTCGCGGCGGTAGCCGAGCTGGGCGGGGGTGATGCCGTCCTCGGCGGCGAGCAGGCAGGCGCCGGCGTCGTCGAGGACGAAATGCCAGGGCGCGGACCCGGTGGGGGTGAGGGGGCGGAACCGGTCGATGGCGCGGAGCTGGTAGAGGGTCAGGAGCCGGGCGGTGGCGGCGCGGGTGGTGCCGAACGCGAGCTGGGTGATCTGGGTGGTGGTCAGGACGCGGTGCTCGTGGAGCATCCGCAGCAGCCACCGGTCCCGGGCGGTGAGCCGCCCGGCGAGCGCGGCGAGCAGCCCGGGGCTGCGCGCCAGCCGGCTGCCCGCACGGATGGGGCTGCGCAGCCCGGCCTGGGGGCGGATCTGTGGGGGGACGGGCATGGGCGGTTCTCCCGGGGGGGTTACGGGGCGGATGGCGGCGGTGGCTGGCTGGCTGGGGGCGGGGTGAGGTGCAGGCGCGGGTCGCTGCCGCCCGCCGCCACGGCGGGGGCGGCGGGGCGGCGGGGGGTGCTGGCGCTGTGGGCGGCGCGGGCGGCGGCGCGGATCAGCGCGGCGCGGCCGGGGATGGCGGGGGGCGGGGGCTGGGTGCGGAGGGTGAAGGCGGGGGCCTGGCCGCTTTCGGCGAGCAGGCGGGCGGCGGCCTGGTAGGCGCCCAGGTGGGACAGGTCGTGGGCGGTCAGGGCGGGCAGGGTGTGGCGTTCGAGGGCGCGGGCGTCTTCGGGGCTGGCGGTGAAGATGACCTGGGAGCGGGCGTTCGCGGAGATCCCGGCGGCGAGGTCGGGGGGCAGCTGGGCCAGGTTCTGGTGAGCCATCGTGATCGACAGCCGGTAGGCGCGGGCTTCGGCGAGGAGGTCTTCCAGCGGGTAGGGCAGGGTGAGGAAGTTCTGGCACTCGTCGATGTACAGGCCCGCGTCAGCGCGCTGGTGCGGGGGGATTCCGGCGCGGCGGGCGGCGGCCTGCCAGGTCGCTGCGACGAGGAACGACCCGGCGAGCTGCGCGGTTTCCTCGCCGAGGGTGCCTTTGGGCAGGCGGGCCAGGCACAGCCCGCCGTGGTCGAGTATCTGGGTCATGGTGAAGGTGGAGGGCCCGGCGGCGATGGCGTGGCGGGCGAAGGAGCGGAGCAGGAACGCGCGGAGCTTGTTCATCAGCGGGCCGGTCATGTGGGCGCGGCTGGCGGGGCTGAGCTGCTCGTACCAGTCCCAGAACCCGGAAAGGACCGGGTCGCGGATCCCGGCGGTGAGCCGGCGGCGGCGGGCTTCACTGGTGAGCAGGGCGGGGATGTCGGCGAGGGTGACGTGCCCGGAGCCGGGCGGCACGGACTGCAGGAGCGTCAGGCACGCGGCGCGGAAGATGTCGTCGGTGCGGGGTCCCCAGAACTGGGCGAAGATGCGGCGGAAGATCCCGGTGACGTTGTCGGTGATCACGTCGTGGTCGGTGCCCGAGCCGTCGCCTTGCAGGACGTTCAGGCACGGCGGCGCGGCCTTGCCGTCGGGGTCGAGCAGCACGACCTTCCCCGCGGCGCGGGCGGGGAGGCGGGCGAGCAGGCTGGTGACGGCGTCGCCTTTGGGGTCGATGAACACCACCCCGCGGCCCGCGGCGGCGTCGGCGAGGATCTGCCCGGTGATCAGGGTGGTTTTCCCGGTCCCGGTGGGGCCGATGACCCGCAGGTGGTGGCGGGCGTCGGCGACAGCGATGCCGACCGGCCGGGGCACCCCGGTGTCACTGACCCCCAGCGGCCGGACGTGCGGACCGGGCACGGGGATGACGGCGGGCGGGGCGACAGCGCGGGCCCCGGCCCGGGACAGGCCCGGCACCGACGCGTCGGCGGGCAGCCGCGCGATGGCGGCCAGCTCGGGTACCGACAGCAGGGCGCCGCGGCGGAACCGGCGGGTCGCGATCTGCCGGGCGGGGCGGCGCAGGCGGCGGCGGGCCAGCCAGTTCCGTCCCGCGTACAGGGCGGTCGCTGAGGCCAGGCCGTGGGCCAGGCCGCGCAGCCGCGCCCGGGCCCGCGCCTGCGCTGCCTTGTCCCGCGCCCGGCCCGGCCCGGCGGGGAGGGCGGTGGTGGCGGTGGCGTAGCGGATCTGGGTGTCCCACTGCGGGCCGGCGGACTTGATGACGCTGGCGCGTACCTCGGCGGCCACCTCGGGGTCCGAGCGGGCCGCGGCCCGGCCGGAGGGGGCGGGGCGGCCGGGGGTGAGGGCGTCCAGCAGCCGGCCCGGCAGGCGGGCGGGACGGCCGGCGCGCAGCTGCCGGGCGGCGCGGCGGGCGCGGCGCAGCCGGGCGCCGGTGACCGGCCGGGCCAGGACCTGGACGACGGCGTGCTCCCCGCCGGCCAGGCCGCTGCCGGCGGCGGCCAGGGCCCGCAGCGGATCCGCCTGGTGGTCGGTTTTGAGGGGCAGGATCTCGGTGCGGGCCAGCCGCAGCGTCCCCCCGGTCGCCAGGGCACCAGGAGGCACCGGCGCGGTGGCGGGGGCAGTGCGGGCGTGGGCGCCGGGCCAGGCGGCCTCGATGGCCCGCTCGATCATGCCGGGCGGCACGGTGCCGGGGACCCACACGCTGATCGTCATCACGGGCCCGGCCCAGGTGTACTCGAACCCGATGTGCGGCTGCCCGTGCCACCACCGGGCCCATGGGGGGCGCAGCAGCCCGCCCAGGTTCGCCCACAGCACCTGCCCGCCGGCCGGGTCGGCCTGCGGCGGGGCCAGCACCGTGATGACCCGGGCGCCGGCGGCCAGCGCGGCGTGCCGGCGGCGCCGCAGCCACGCCCGGCCCGCCACTGCCGCGATCAGGGCGGCGGCCAGCACCGGCCCGGCCACCGGGCCCTGGTGGCGGGCGGCTTCGAGCAGGACGCGGGCGGCCCGGGCGCCCATAGCGCCCGGGTCCGTCAGGTACCGGGCCAGCGGGCCGGTCGCGGCCCGCGCCGGGCCGCCAGGTACCCGCAGCGCCGCAACGGGGCGGCGGAGCGTCATAGCAGGCCGTCCTCGTCCGGGCCCCTGGGCCTGCCCGGGTCCGGCGATGGCCCGGGATGGCCGGCGGCTTCCAGGGCGGCCAGCTCGGCCGGGTCGGACGTGCACAGGGCGTGCTCGGCGGGGGAGGCCAGGGCCTGGAAGGACACCCGGGCGGAGGGCCCGGCGGCGAGCAGGCCCTCGCCGCGGCGGGCGGCCAGCAGCAGGGCCTGTTCCCCGGCTGAGAGCCGGAACTCGGCAGTGATCCTGGTGATGGCCTGGGGGGCCTGGCGGAGCAGGATCTGGGTGGCGGAGTTGCTGATGATCGCGCGGCCCAGGTCAGTAGCGAGCACGTCCCCGGCGTCCTGGGTCACCGCGGCCAGCCCCGCCCACACCTTGCGGGCGGACTTGGCCAGCCGGTACAGGAACTTGGCGCCCTCACGGTCGCGCATCAGCAGCCACGCCTCGTCCACGGTGATCAGCCGCCGCCGGCGGCGGGCTGGGTCGCAGGCCTGCTGCCAGGTGGCGTCCAGGGCGAGCAGGGTCGCGGCCGGGCGCAGCTCGCCGGGGACCTCGCGGAGACTGAACACCACCAGGTGACCTTCGGGGCGGGTGGTGGTCGGCGCGGCGAACATCCCGGCGTGGGTGCCGTCGGTGAACGGGGCGAGCCGGTCGGCCACCGCGGTCGCGGGCCCGGTCCCGGCGGCGCGCAGCGCGCCGGCCAGGCCGGGCAGCAGCGGCGCGGGCCGCGCCCAGGTCCGCGGGTCGGCGGTGATCCCGGCCTGGTGGTAGGCGGCCATGATCGCCTTGTCCAGGGCGGCGCGCTCGGCGGGGGAGGGCTGGGCGCCGAGCAGGACCGCGATCATGGTGTGCAGGAACAGCGCGCGGCGGGTCAGGGCGCCGGGCCGTTCCTGCCCGGCGGCGGGCAGGTCGAACGGGTTGAGGTGCACCCCGGGGGCGCCGAGGCGCAGGTACGATCCGCCGGTGGCGGCGGCCAGGCGCGCGTATTCGTCTTCGGGGTCGATGACCCAGCATTCGGTGCCCTGATACAAGCTGCGGAGGATCTCCAGCTTGGCCAGGTAGGACTTCCCCGCGCCGGAGGCGGCCAGGGTGACGGAATTGTGGTTATCGGCGGCCCACCGGTCCCAGGCGACCAGGCCCGGCCCGGCGGTATTGGCGCCATATAGCACGCCGGGCAGCGCCTGGGGGGTGGCGGGGTCGCGGGGCAGGTCGGGGCTGCTGAAGGGGAAGGACGCGGCGAGCGCGGCGGTGTCCATGGTGCGCCGCAGCCCCAGCGCGTCGGTGCCCGCGGGCAGGGTGGTGACCCAGCCCTGCAGCGACCGGAAGGTGGCCGGGACGGTGACCAGCAGCAAGGAAGCGGCCAATGCCCGCACCGCGGCGACCTGGGCGGCCAGGTCGTCTTCGGTGGCGGCGTGGATGGTGAGGTACAGGCCGGCGCGGAACAGGCGGCCCTCGCCGCGGGCGAGCTGGCAGGCCAGGTCCCGGGCGTCGCCGGCGGCGGCCTCGGCGTGCGGGTCATCGAGCTGGCCGCGGCTGGCGCCGGCCCGCAGGCCCGATTCGAGCCGGGCGCGCTGCCGGCGCAGCCGGGCGGCGGCCACCGCAGCCGGGACCGGGTCGATGTGCAAGGTGACGTCGAGCCGGCCGGGGTAGGCCGTCAGCGGTTCCAGCCAGCCCGCGGCCACCTCGGCGGGGTAACCGGTGACGGCCAGGGTGGCGGCGTAGTCATCGCCGATCCGCACGTGCCGGGCACTGACCTCCACAGCGGGCGGCCCGGGCATCCCCTCCCCGCCGGCCATGTCGGCTGGGGCGGCGGGGCGGCGCGGCAGGCGGCGGGGCGTCATGCGGGCCTGCCCGGTCCGGTGACCGGCTGGCCGGGTACAGCCAGCCGACCTGGGGGGAGGGGGGCGGCGGGGTCGGCGCAGGCGGCGAGCAGGGCGGTGACCTGCCCGCCGTCCAGCACCCGGACCTGAAGGCCGGCTCCGGCCAGCAGCCGGGCTGCCTCGCCCGCGCGCTGGGCAGCCCTGGCCGCCGCGGTTCCGCCGCTGCCGGGCCGGCCGGTTGCGTGGGCGGGCTCGCGGGTGACCAGCAGCACCTGCCGGGTGAGCACGTCCTGATCGGCGGCCAGGCTGGCCAGGAACTCCGCGTGCTCGAGCGCGGCGGCCTCCAGCGCGGGGTGCGGCAAGGCGGGAGCGGCGTCGCGCAGCGCGGTGACCGCGCCGGCCAGGTCGGCGCGCCCGGCCCGGATCAGCACCTGGACCGGGCCGGTCAGGGAGTTCAGCCACCGGCCGTAGGCGCGGGTCAGGGCGTCCTGCTCGGCCGGGGTGCGCAGCGCGAAGTTCACCGTCGACACCGCTGCCACCGCGGCGGCGCCGCCGCTGCCCAGGCCGATCACCCCGTCACTGGTGATGTGCCGCCACAGCGGCGCCAGCAGCGCCGGGGGCGGCGGGCCGGGCGGCGTGACCCAGGCTGGCGGGGCTGGGATGCCTTCGGGTGCGGTGACCAGGCGGCGGGGCGAGCGGGCGTGGCGCCACGCGGCGGCCAGCAGCCGGTCCAGGCTCAGGCCGTCCCGCTCGCCGGTCACCAGGGCCGTGGCGGCCACCGCGACCGGGGCCGCGAGGACCGCGAACGCCGGGGCCGGCAGGACGTGCCGGGTGGCCACCCACCCGGCCCACGTGATCACCGCTGCGGTCGCGGCGATGGCCGCCTGCCGGGCGGTCAGCCCGGCCAGGATCTTGTCGGGCTGGTCGATGTCAGCGGGGATACGCACCGGCTCGGGGCCGGGTTCGGCCGGGGTCATGAGGCTGCCTCCAGTACGCAAGGGGGAGATGATCACGGGGACCGCCGGTTATGCCGGGCGCGGCGGCCGGCCTGGCCGGACAGGACCGGGGTGACGCGGCGGAGCACGGCGGCGGCGACCACGAACCGGGCCGCTGACCGGACGGGGCTGCGCCCCCCGGCCCAGGCCCGCCGGCTGATCCAGAACGGGATGCGGACCAGGATGTACAGCAGGCACAGCAGCTGGATGGCGTCCAGCGCCACCGCGCCGGCCTGCCCGCCGGCCGCGCCGGCGACCAGGACGGCCCACTGCTGGGTGAAGAACAGCCGGGCGGCGGCGACCAGCACGATCGCCTGGGCGGACTGGATGGCCAGGATCGCGGTGAACGCCCGCCACCACCACCGGGCCACGCCTTCGGTCTGGGGCAGGGCGTGGCAGGCCAGCGCGAGCGGCGCGACCGCGATCAGGACCACGGTCAGCATCAGCCGCGCCACGTAGATGACCGTCAGCGCGAGCAGCAGCGCGACCGCGAACAGGGCCAGCACGACGAAGAACACCCCGCCGGTCGCCACCACCCGCACGGTCAGGCTGCGCAGCATGACCCCGGCTGCGGCGGGGTCCAGGCCCTGCCCGGCCAGCGCGGCGGACAGCCCGTCGGCGAACGTGATGGCCTTGCCGGCTAGCAGCAGGGACAGGTTGGCGGCCAGGAACCCGGTCACCAGCCGCGGCGCGATGTCCTTGACGGCGTAGGAGGTCTGCAGGGTCTGGTGGGTCATCACGATGATGCCGCCGGCCAGCACCAGCAGCACATAGGCGGTGTCGGCGATGGCCAGCGACCCGGCCCACAGGCTGCGGACGGTGGCCAGGCCGCCGAGCTGCGGGGTGGCCAGCAGGGTCTTGCCGAGCACCGCGAACAGCGGGTTGACCGCCGAGGTGACCAGGCTGGCGAACCAGGAGGTGATCGCCTGCCCGACATGGCAGGAGACGTTGAAGAACCCGCAGCCCGGCGCCGCCCCGGCCGGTGGCGATGCGATCACCGCCGGCCCGCCAGGGGCACAGCGGGCGGCCAGGGCAGGCCCGCGGCCGGGCCGGGCCGCGGGCAGGGGGCGGTGGGGGCGGCGGGCATCAGCCGCTGACCAGGGACTTGAGCACGGTCACGATGACCGGCGCGAGGATCGCCAGGCCGTAGCCGATCCCGGCGGACTTCAGCGCGGTCTTGGCTTTCTCGACTTCGCCGGGGTCCCCGCCGGCCATCAGGTACCGCAGCCCGCCGATGGTCAGGAACAGCGTGGCGATCCCGGCGAGGATCCCGGTGATCCACGCGGTGGTGTTGGCGATCACCTGGGCGATCGAGGCCGCCGCGGCCAGCGCCCCCCGCCGGCTGGCGGGCAGGGGCGGCACCGCGGTGAGCACGGCAGCGGCCAGGCGCGCGGCGGCGTCGCGCCGGGGCCGGGCCGGGATGAGCCTCATGAGGGTGTCTCCTTCGCGGGGAGCTGGTGCGGGTGATGCGGCGGGCCGGGAGGTGGCCCTGGGCCGGGCGCGGGGCGGTGCCTCCTTCCGGGGGGCAGGCGGCGGGCGGGTGTCAGCGATGCGGCGGCGGCCGGCCCAGGGCCGCCCGGCGGCGTGCCGGGGCGGGGGTTCCCCCGCACTTACAGAAATCCGGGTTCCGGTGGTGTTTTTGACACCGGGCCGGTCAGGAAGTTCCGGGATCGCTCAGCTGACCGCGCCGGATCGCCTGGGTGAGCCTCGCCTCGGCTCTGCGGCGGCGGTGACACAGCGCGGAGTGGCTGACCTGCAGTTCCCCGGCGATGCGGGCGAGCGGGACGCCTTCGAGCCGGTTGCGGCCGATCAGGTCCGCCTCGGCCGCGGTCAGGACGTGCTGGCTGACGGCGGCGGCCAGGACGAAGTCGGGGTGGCCCCAGGGCATCACCGGCGCGCCGGCCGATTCACCGAGGTCGCGGCGGCGGGAGGACCAGGCGGCGTCGGAGCAGGCGAGGGCCTGCCCGGCGCGCCACGCGGCCCAGCACAGCCGCGACGCCAGCGGGACGGCGTCCAGGCCGGCGGGGTCCAGGCGGCGCACCGCAGTCAGGAACCCGGTCAGGACCTCGGCCTGCAGGTCCTCTAGGTCACCCCGGTAGCCCGTGGACCAGGCGGCGGCGGCGCGGCGCAGCCCGGGCATCGCGATCCCGGTCAGCCCGATCATCCAGGCGGGGCCGCCGGCGCGGGCGCGGCGGACCAGCTCGGCCCATACCTTGTTGCGCGCGGCCGTGCTGGTGGCCGGGTGCAGCAGCAGGGCGCGCAGCTCGCCGAGGGGGACCTGCCGGTCTGGCAGGCCGGGGGCCAGGCGCGCCGGGTTGAGGGCCAGCGGGCGGGGACCGGTGGTCAGCAGCCGGAACGCGGCGTCGGCCGAGTCCAGCGGGCCGAGCCGCCCGGCGCCCGGCCCGGCACGGTGCGGGCTGCTGGCGGCGGGGGTCGCGGATGTGTCGCGGGCAGGCATGGCGGCTCCTTGCCGGAAGGGGTTTCGCGGATGTCGCGGTGCCCATGAAGCCACCCGCCATTGACCTTTCATGGGCCTGCGATATCCCTCCCGCCGGCCTTTGGTGTACTTCCCGTGTACTTTCTGCCGGCCCGGCCACTGCCGGGTATCTGCGGTCACCGCGCCGCCCCGCCGGGACCGGTGCCGCCGCGCAGGCGCCCGTAACGCCCGGTATGCTTCCTGCCTGCGGGTTCACCCCGTCAGGTACACCGGAGGTATATCGCGGGCACGCGCCGGTCACAGGCCATGCGGTAATGCTCCCGGGCCACCTTGGGCTGCATTTGCCTGCAGTCGGGGAATCCGTGCCGGACGGGTGTCAAAAAGGGTCCCGGAAACCTGATTTCTTTTAATGTCAGCGAAACACGGCGGCCCGCGGGGCGATCACCGCCCATGGCCGATCCGCCCGTCCCTCCCGCCCCGCCTCCCAGCACGGCCCCGCCTCTGGCGTTCAGCGCCGGCATCCGCGCCGGAGTGCCGCTGAGCATCTGGCCCGCCGTCCCCGCACCAGGCCGCTGCCCGGCCAGCCCCGGCCAGACGCTCTGCCCCCAGCGGCTGGACACCACCGCAGCGGCGATGATCACCACCGCGTTCACGGCGCCCGGGGACCTGGTCGTCGTCATCCCCGGCCCCGGCACCAGCGCGCTCCTGGCCGCGGCCCGCGCCGGCCGGCGCGCCCTGGCCCTGGCCGCCAGCCCCCGCCACAACCGCGACCTGGCCGCCCTGCTCGACAATGGCCTGGACCCGGCGGTGCGCCCGCTGGCCCGGGTGCGGCCCGGCGGCCCGGCCGCCTTCCTGGATGGGTCCTGCCGCGAAGCCGGGCAGGCCGCCCTGGCCATCACCGCTGCCTGCGCCACCCCCGGCTGCCCCCCGCCCGGCGGCGACGCTGACCCCCGAACCGATCCCGGCGTGCTGTATGCCGCCTGCCAGCGGGCGCTGCGGCCCGGCGGCCTGCTGGCCGTCATCACCGCCGCGGCCCGCCAGCCCGGCTGGCCCGGCCAGGTCATCGCGCACGCCCGCGCCGCCGGGCTGATCTACGCCCAGCACATCATCGCCCTGCACGCCCCCATCCGCGGCAGCCGCCTGCACCCCCCCGATCCCGGCGCGCCCGCGCTGCCCCAGCTGGCCGCCGCCATGGCCGGCCGGCACCTGCCCGCCCACAGCGACCTGCTGGTATTCGCCGCCCCCGGCCATGACTGACCGCCGCCCGCCCGCACCCGCCTCCCGGGCACGCCCCCAGGAGACCAGCCTGGCGGAGGGCGGTGAGATGCCGCTGTCGGTGTGGGCCACCGCCCAGCGTGACGCCCGCACCCAGCGCCGCGGCCGGTACCTGCCCGCCGCCACCGCCCACCCCGCCAAGATGCTCCCGGCCATCGCCGCCACCGCCATCACCCGCTACACCCGCCCCGGTGACCTGGTCGCCGACCCCATGTGCGGAATCGGCACCACCCTCATCGAAGCCATCCACCAGGGCCGTCACGCCATCGGCGTCGAATACGAGCCCCGGTGGGCGGAACTGGCCGCCGCCGGGATCACCCACGCCCGCCGCCACCGTGCCGCCGGCGCCGCCGAAGTTATCCGCGGCGACGCCCGCCAGCTCCCCCAGATCGCCCCCGCCTCCGCCCGCGGCCAGGTCGCGCTGGTGGTCACCTCCCCGCCGTACGGGCCCAGCATCCACGGCCAGGTCCACGCCACCCGGCAAGGGGTCACCAAATACGACAACCGCTACAGCCGCGACCCGGTCAACCTCGCCCACCACGGCCTCGACACCCTCATCAACGGCGTCACCCAGATCCTCACCGGCTGCGCCGCCCTGCTGCGCCCCGGCGGGATCGTCGTGGTCACCGCCCGGCCCTGGCGCCAGCACGGCGAACTGGTCGACCTGCCCAGCGCCCTCATCGCCGCCGGCCGCAACGCCGGGCTGACCCCCGTCGAGCGGTGCGTCGCGCTGCTGGCCGGGCTGCGCGGCGAGCAGCTGATCCCCCGGCCCTCGTTCTTCCAGCTCGACAACACCCGCAAAGCCCGCGCCCGCGGCAAGCCCTGGCATTTGATCGTCCACGAGGACATCCTGATCTTCCGCGCGCCGGCCTTTCCCGGCGGTTCGCGCGAACTCAAGGGTCCTCAGCGTGAACTCAAGGGTGCAGCGCGGCGATTCTCCCATGATGATCCCGGAGTTGCGGGTGAACTCGGCGCGGCGGCGTGAGCCGGTCTCGCCTGCCGGTGCTGCCGCTAGGCGCTGGTGTCCAGCCGAGCACGGCGCTGCTGCTTGGGCTTGCGGCGGGGACGATCGGTGTCGTCTGGGACCAAGGATCCTCAAAGATCCTGGTTCTGGCGGCGTGTCGTCTGCCGGATAGCTCCGGGGGATACCCCGGGGTCGATGCCGAGTGCGCTGAAGCGCGCCGCCAGGTCGTCGACCCACTGCGGTGGTGTCCGGTGGTCCGGCAGCGGGATGCCGGCTTGGCTGCGCCACAGCGCGTCGCCGAGGGCGTTGCGCAGATGCCAGGCCATCACACGCTCGGCGGACAGCTGGCGGCCGGTGATCTGCTGGTAGTGGCGCATGGTGGCGGTCAGCAGCTGCACGCCGGGACCCATCTCGGGACCGGGAAAGGCACGCAGGTCGTATTCCGGCTCAGCGGCTCCGATTGTCTCGAAGTCCACCACCAGCCGGAGTTCGTCACGGTCCCACACCTGGTTATCGCCATGCAGGTCGCCGTGCACGAGCACCGCCGGGGCAGGCGAGGCGAGCACGGCGTCGGCCCAGTCGCACCCGTGCAGGACCGCCTGGCGCTGGTCTGGCCGGGCCCACCTCCCGAACTGGTCGCGCAGCACCGTGGTCGTGGCCGGCGGGAGCTGGGCGCTGGTGAGCTTGCCGACGGCGGCCTCGGCGCGCTCGCGCGCAGCCGGATGGTGCAGGGCCGCCAGGAAGCACGCGAGCTGCCGGCCGGCGCGGCCCGGTCGATCGAGCCGATGGCCTCGAACAGGGAAGACCCCGGCACGCGCCTGGTGATCAGGAGCAGGGGGTCGGTGCTGCTGGCGACGACCTCGGGCAGGAACGGGACCCGCGCGTCGCTCGTGAGCGCGGTCAGGACGCCGATATCGCGCGCCAGGCGCAGCGCGGCGGGACGCGACCACGCGAATTTCACGATGAACTGCTCACCGGCGGCCCGCGCTGCCCGACTGCCACAGCAGGTCTTCCTTGCCGGCCGGCCCGGGACTGCGATGGAGCACCCGCTCAGCTCAGGCGCCACGACCCGAAGGGCCTCGCCGGGCGCTGCGGCCGAGCACTCCGCCAGCCAAGTCATCCCCGGAACCCCGGCCACGTCATGACAGTAGAGCACCCGCCAACGGCCGCCAGGCGACTTTGCGCGCGGCTCTGCATGGATACTCCATTCGCTGACGGGCGGGCGCGTGCGGGGCTGGCGGTGCCAGGCCGCCTCACCCGTGCGGTTATTTCCCGCGGACGCCGATCACGGTTCTGGTGTGCCAGCGCGGTCCGAATTCACGGTATTCGGGGTGCCTGCTGATGCGCCCGTCCGGTCAGCTGCCGGGCGCTGACCGCGTAGCGGATCGCGGTGTGCTCGCTGATGCCGAAGACTTCGGCAAGGTGCAGCGGGTCGAACCCGGCGGCCAGGGCTTCGGTGAGCTGGCAGCCGATCCGCAGCCGCTCCAGCGTGGCGGGCAGGCCGCGCAGGCTGGTGAGGCAGGCGGTGCTCACTGGCCCGTGCCGCAGCGCGCTTTCCTTGCTGATCAGCAAGTGCGGGCTGGCGGTGTGCGGCCGCCGGCGGTGCCGGAACTCAAGCCACTCGCGCAGGATCTTGCCGGTCAGCTTGCCTATCGGCCGGTCTTTCCCGGCAAGGCGCAGCCGGCGGCCGCCACGGTCGGCATCGTCGAGCTGCAGCGCCCTGATCGCGCCTGGCCTGGCCGCGTGCACGGCGGCGAGGACCACGCAGACGCGGGCCTGCGGGGTGGTCGCCGCGGCGATGGCGCCGGCGAGGTGCCCGAAGCCCGGCGGCTGCCAGATCGCGAGTTCGCGCTTGCCGAGCTTGATCCGGGTCGCCGGGTTGCGGAAGATCACGCCGGCCTTCTTCGCCCAGGTGAACAGCGAGCGCAGCGCCGAGACCGCCGAGTACCGCTCGTGGCGGTACAGGCCGGCGATGTAGCCGAGGATGTCGTCGCGGGTGACCTCACGCAGGTAGTCATAGCCTGCCGGCCAGGCCAGCAGCGCCGGCCGCACGGCGCGCAGGTAGGCCCGCGCGGTGCCGGGGGAGCGTGGCCGGGTGCGCGGGCCGCCGCCGTGCAGGGTGATGGCCCAGCGGCGCGCTTCGCTGCCCAGTCCCGCGGCCAGGCCGTCGAGCCTGGCGTCCAGCCAGCTGCTGAACAGGCCGGGACGGTCGTCGGCCATGGGCAGGCGGCAGGTACCGCCTGCCCCCGGCAGCGGCCGTCCGTGCCGGTATCAGCGGCCCGGCAGTCGGCGGGACCCACCAGCTGCGCCCAAGGTCACGCCTGCGGGGATGCCCGCCACTGCAGTGGCGGCGTCATCGTCCAGGTCGATCACCGGGGATGGGCCGAGATCGGCTCCGTGCTCTTCCAGCTCAGTCAGGACGCTCATGGCGAAGGCGACGGTGGCGCGGATCCGCTCCGGCCACCCGTCGGGATCCGCCCGGTCCCAGGCCGCGACCGGGATCAGAAGCCCGTCAACGGCCGCCCACACGCTGACCCGGACGGCAGGAAGGTCCAGTTTCCCGGCACCGGGCTGGGCCGACAAGTGCACCAGTACGTCCCCGCCATGGGCTTGCCGCCCCTCGGCAGGCAGAACCCTTGCGGTGAACTTCGC
This sequence comes from Streptosporangiaceae bacterium, assembly GCA_036558005.1. Lineage (GTDB taxonomy): Bacteria > Actinomycetota > Actinomycetes > Streptosporangiales > Streptosporangiaceae > DATBGO01. The sequence goes on from DATBGO010000339.1 coordinate 26,131, forward strand.
GCCGGGCAGCCCGTCCACCTCGGTGATCAGCAGCCACTCTCCCCGGCCCGCCGGACGCTGCCCGGCCAGGTGCAGCACATCAACGTCATCGTCGCGATCCTGGTCGTCCGGGAATCCAGGCCCACCGCAGATGCGGTCCTGGTCGGCCAGATCGCCGGGCGCGCCTGGTCCCGATACTCCCCGGCCATCATCCGGGCTCACAGGGCTAGTGGTCACGGTCAGTCACCTCCATGGTTGGTGAGAGCACGGACGGCGCCCGTCCAGGCCGTCTACAGCCAGGCTGCCGGGCGCTTGCCATGCGCCGCGCCGATCCACGCTCAGCTCGGCCCAGAACGTCAAGTCCTCATGGCCCGGTACCCGTGCTGGGCTCCTGGGCCCGAGTTCCCACATTCGTGGGCTGCCGGGCAGCAGGCACCCCTCTCGGGCCCACGCGCGCTCCGGGACTTGACCACCAGCAACGAGCAGAGCATGCATGCACGGCACCGCACCACACAGGCAACGCGCCCGTCACCCGAGCGCCTTGCAGCACGCACCCGGCAAGCAACCGACCATCCGCGATCCCCGAAGAGCGGAGCAGACCAATGACCCACCTGCCAGGCCACGTGGCCCACAAACCCGACGAGAAGCTCACCGTTGCTGAAGTCTGTAAAGAGCTGAAGATCTCCAGGTCCACTTTCTACGACTGGCGGGCCAAGCGGCGGGCTCCGCAGTGCATCACGTTGCCGAACGGCAGCCTGCGGGTCCGCCGGACAGACCTCGAACGCTGGCTCGGCGCCCGCGAGGACCAGGCGGCTGCGTGATGGACACCACCTACGACGTCCGCGTATATAAGACCGAGGTCTACCGCGGCACCCAGGTCTGCAGCCACCGCGTCCGCTGGAAGGCAGGCCCGCACGAGTGGAGGCGGACATTCCGAGGCGCCGCACAGGCCGACGTGTTCCGCGGCGAATTGCTGGCCGCCGCCCGCAAGGGCGAGGCATTCAGCCTGGCCACCGGCGAACCTGTGTCCTGGCAGCGCTCCCAGCCCGGATCGGGCTGGTATGAGTTCGCCTGCGCCTACGTGGACATGAAATGGGACACCGCCTCGGCCAAGTACCGGCGGGCCATCGCGCAAGCCCTCGCGTCTGCGACCGTGGTCATGGTGGCCAACACCAGAGGCAAGCCCGACAGCCGCTCCCTGCGCCGGGCCCTTATCAACTGGGGGTACAACACCAAGCAGCGGGCGGCGGCTCCGGAAGACGTCGCCAATATCCTCGCGTGGCTGGCCGGGAACACCAGTCAGGTCAAGGAACTGGCCGATCCGGCGCTGACTCGTCGGCTACTTACCGCGGCCACCTCCCGCCTCGACGGTACCCGTGCCGCAGCCACGTCGGTGCGCCGGAACCGGGCCGTCCTGCTCAACGCGCTCGAGTACGCAGTCGAACTCAAAGTGCTGGAGGAGAACCCGCTCAAGCACGTCAAATGGCGGGCGCCCCAGATCGCTCACGAGGTCGACCGCCAAGTCGTCGTCAACCCCGCCCAGGCACGAGCGCTGCTGGCAGCAGTCCGAGCCCAGCAGCCCAGCGGTACGCGGCTGGTCGCGTTCTTCGGCGTTCTTTACTACAGCGGCCTGCGCCCGGAAGAAGCCGTCGGCCTGCGCCGCCGCGATGTCGAACTCCCCGCGCTCGTCTGGGATGAGAAGGCACAGTGCTACCGCGAACCGGACGACGACTGGGGCGAACTCCATCTCAGAACGGCCCGGCCCGACGTCGGCCGACAGTGGACCGACGACGGCGGCGGTCGCGACAGCCGCGGCCTCAAGCACCGCGCCGAAGGCGAAACCCGAAGAGTCCCCTGCCCGCCGCCGCTGACCAGGCTGCTACGCGAGTACCTCGCGATGTTCGCGGGAGAGCCTGCCGATCTGCTGTTCCGCGGCGTACAGGGCCGCTCGCTGCCCAGTATCACCTACCGGCGCGCCTGGGACCGCGCCCGCAAGGCCGCTCTACCGGCCGAGGCCTACCGCTCCCCGCTGGCCCGACGACCCTACGACCTGCGGCACGCGTGCCTGTCCACCTGGCTCAGCGGAGGTGTGCCCGCGACCCAGGTTGCCGGATGGGCCGGCCACAGTGTCGAAATGCTCCTGCGCGTCTACGCCAAATGCCTCGACGGACAGCACACCATCGCCAAGCGCCGGATCACAGATGCGCTAGACGACGAGTGACCGTGACAGCGGCGGATGGCCTCGCACCGGCAGCGAACGAAGGCTCATGTTCCGCCAGGCATCTAACGAGTTGCGCTCAGGTCGCAGAAGGGCCGTTTGCTGCGGGGATCACTCCGGCCTGGCTCCGGAGCGGCCTTCGTTCGCTACCTGCTCCTCATAGGCCTTCATCAAGATCTTGAGCAGCGCCCGGGCCGCGGCAGGCGTCAGCTCGGGAGGCTCTTCGGGAAGTATCACTTCTACCGGCGGTCTCTTGCCCGTGGGCATGTTCGCCTCCTTCTCCACCGAAGCGCGAGATTCGTCGTGGCGACCTCCAGAACCGTGGTTGAGCCTCGTGCCCCAGCCAGCAGCTTGGCATGGCAGTTGGCGGCGTCACGGCATCCCAGGGTCACGAGTTTTTGGCGCGTATTAGGCACAGATGCCCGCCGGCAGCCGCCGACAGCCCCGCCCAACCGTACTCCGCGGCCGAGTCCGCGCCGCCCGCCGCCGTCGACCAGCACGGTGGATCCGCTGGTCAGAGCGCGGATGCGCATGTCAGGGCCGGGTTCGGCTACCATGCACGAGTCTCCCGCCGGTGTAGCTCAGTTGGCAGAGCAGCCGTCTTGTAAACGGCAGGTCAGCGGTTCGATCCCGCTCACCGGCTCAAAGAAGTATTCACACTTCACCAGGCTCCATGTTCACATTTGGGTCTGACACTCCTGCCTGCACTTGTCCTGGCGGTCGTGGTAGGCGGTGGTGAGGCTGCTGGACGTGG
>DATBGO010000340.1:0-1673 GCA_036558005.1 Streptosporangiaceae bacterium
GACATCGGCCGGGCTCGGGCTGGCCGTCGTCCGCACCATCGCCGAGGCCCACGGGGGCCGGGTGTGGGCGGAGAACCGGCCGCAGGGGGGAGCCCGGGTGACCATGGCCATGCCCGATGGGTGATTCCCACGATCCAGCCATGCTGGGAACACGCCCACGCGTGCGCACCCGCCTCAGTCCGCAGGGCCTGGCTTCTCTACCCATCGGCGCAGGGCCTCAGATCATGGCTGGCAACCCCGCGGCAGCCGTCGGGGTCGCGTTTCCTGGCGGCTGCCGCAGTGCGTGGCATGTTCAACGGCTGCCGGGCCGGTACATCTCGTACCCGGCCGCGTAGTGGTGGCTGGCGAGGATCTCGCCCGGCCCGGCGTCCGGTGGTGGCGTAATGGCGGGGCTTACCTCGCCGGCCTGGGGTTCGGCCGCGGCCGCCGGCATGCGGCGGGCCCGGCGCAGGTGTTCCAGCGACAGGGTGATGAGCGTGGTGGCGACGGACAGCACCACCGTGGCCGCCACCATCACCACGACGGCCCACAGCGGGAAGTGCGCGGCCGCCGCGGCGGGCGGGGGCGACGGCGGGGCGACGGGAGGCTCCGGCGGCGGGAAGGCTGCCCACGCGGCGGGGGCAAGACCGATCGTGACGGCCAGGAAACCCGCCAGGCCGCTCAGCGTGGTGAGCGTCCGGCGGGTGCGGCCGATGCCGCGTCGTACGGGGCGCGGCCCCGAAGCTGCGGGTCGGTGAATCATCTGGGTGCCTCCTTCGGGCTGTCTGGCGGGCGCTGGCCGGATGGCCTGTTCGGTTGCCCGCACCGACATGGCACCGCAGGGCGGCCGGAATCGCCTTGAGGCCGGCTTGGAACGACGGCTTGGAATAGCGGTGGACCCGTGCCGGGCCTGGTGGTGGAATGGTTCAAAGCCGTTGGCCCGGGCGGCTGAGGGGAGATCACCGGGCGGGGTGTGCGATGACTGCTGAAGCGGTGGCCGCCAAAACGGGGTCTGCGCAGTTCGGCATTCTGGGGCCGCTGGAGGTCTGGCGGTCCGGGCAAGCCGTGCCGCTGGGCGGCCCGCGGCAGCGGGCGGTGCTGGCGCTGCTGCTGCTCGAGGCGAACCGGGTCGTGTCGATGGACCGGCTGGCCGAGGACGTCTGGGGCGGGCACCCACCCGAGGGGTGGGTCACGACCCTGCAAACCTATGTATCCCACCTGCGCCAGACGCTCGAGCCGGACCGGGCCCGCGGCGGCGCCGGGGCCGTCCTGGTGACCAGGGGCCGCGGCTACGTGCTGCGGGTGGACCGCGGCCACCTGGACGCGGCGGTCTTCGAGGACGGCTTCACCGAGGGGCGGGCCGCGCTGGAGGCGGGCCGGCACGCCGAAGCCGCCGGTACGCTGGGCCAGGCGCTGGGGCTGTGGCGCGGTCCGGTCCTGGCCGACCTGGACGGCTATGCGTTCACCCGGCCCGAGGCGGCCCGGCTGGAGGAACTGCGGCTCGCCGCGGTCGAGGCCCGGATCGACGCCGACCTGGCGCTGGGCATCCGCTGCGGGAGCACCTGCACGGCCAGCTGATGCTGGCCCTGTACCGGTGCGGCCGGCAGGCGGAAGCACTCGCCGCCTACCGGCGCGTGCGCGACCTGCTCGCCGGCGAACTCGGTATCGACCCCGGGGAGCCGCTGCAGCGCCTG
>DATBGO010000341.1:0-6232 GCA_036558005.1 Streptosporangiaceae bacterium
TGACCGAGCTGTTCGCGGCCAGGTCGCTGACCTACGAGACCGCGCGCGCGGTCGACGACGGCGCGGACCTGAAGGTCCAGCACGCCCAGTGCTCGATGGCCAAGCTGTACGCGTCGGAGATGGCCGGCCGGGTGGCCGACCGGGCCGTCCAGGTGTTCGGCGGCCGCGGCTACATGCGCGAGAACGTCGCCGAGCGATTCTACCGCGAGCTGCGGGTCGAGCGGATCTGGGAGGGCACCAGCGAGGTGCAGCGCGCCATCATCGCCGGCCAGATGACCAAGCGCGGCCCGGCGGCGCTGGCCTGAGCCAGCCCAGGCGCCGCCGGGACCGGCCGCCGGGTGGTTACCGGGGCAGGCTGGCCTCGATCGCCGCGATCACGGCCGGGTCGTCCGGCTCGGTCCGCGGCCGGAACCGGCCCAGCACCTTGCCGTCCGGGCCGACCAGGAACTTCTCGAAGTTCCACTGGATGTCGCCGGTCTCGCCCGCGGCGTCGGGTGCCTGGGTGAGCTCGGCGTAGATCGGGTGCCGGCCCGGGCCGTTGACCTCGATCTTCTCGAACAGCGGGAAGCTGACGTTGTAGTTGACCGAGCAGAACTCGGCGATCTCCTCCGGGCTGCCCGGCTCCTGCGCGCCGAACTGGTTGCACGGGAAGCCCACCACCGAGAAGCCGCGGTCCTTGTACTGCTCGTGCAGCCGCTCCAGGCCGGCGTACTGCGGGGTGAGACCGCACTTCGATGCGACGTTGACGACGAGCAGGGCCTGGCCGGACGACAGACCGCCGAGCGAGGCGGGCTCGCCGGCCAGGGTGTTCACGGGGAAATCGAGCACAGTCACGTAAGGAGTCCTTCACTGCGGGGAGAAACGCCTGCTGATGCAGATGAGTCAACAGCATCAGCGGCCGGTGTCTTCCGCGAATTCGCCGGCTGCCTGCCAGGCCGGCTGGCCCAGGTAGCCGCGGGCCACCGTGGTGACGAACTGGTACACCGCGTCCTCGTCCGGCGACAGCGGCCCCGGCCGCGCGTGCGGCGAGGACAGCCCGCGCTGCACCGACTCGCACGCCGCCCAGTCCTGCCGGTTGGTGATGTCCCAGAAGTCGACGGCGTAACCGGGATCGAAGCCGGGCCTGGCCGCCGCCTCGGGCGCGAACGCCCAGGTGCACTCGATCATCGTCCGGTCGGCCGCCAGCGGCGTGAGCCGGTGCGTCATCACGTAGTCCGGGTGCAGGCTGAGCAGCACGTTCGGGAACACGTTGAGGTAGATCACGGTCCGCAGCCCGGTCGCGTCCAGCCCGCGCAGCGGCACGCCCGCGCTGGTCCCGTCCAATGACATGGTCGCCATGCCGTCGCGCAGGTCCATCCAGCCGCCGACCCAGGCGTCCTGCGGCGGGTAGTTCTCGCCGCTCCTGGGCGGGCTGACCCGGCACAGCTCCGGGTGGATCATCGGGCAGTGGTAGCACTCGTGGTAGTTCTCGGTGAGGATCTTCCAGTTGGCCGCCGCCTCGTAGCTGTGCCGCCCGGCTAGCACCAGCCGCTCGGGCTCGTAGGGGGCGACCAGCTTGTCCAGCTCGGCCAGGCACGGCTCCAGCGGCGGCGCGAGGCCGTCCGATCCGTCCACGAACACCAGCCCGTGCCACTCGGTGACCGCGAGCCCGGCCAGTCCCCACTGCGCCGGGTCGAAGCCAGCGGCGCCCTTGAACCCGGTCGCGGCCCGCAAGCCGCCCGACAGTGAGTAGGTCCACGAGTGGTAGGGGCAGACGATCGCGTTGCGCCTGGTGGCGGCGCCGCAGGCGAGCAGTTCATGACCGCGGTGCCGGCAGGTGTTGGCGAACGCGTGCAGCACCCCGTCGCCGGCCCGGGCCAGCAGTACGCTGCCCTGCCCGGTGGAGGCGGCCAGCTGGTCACCGGGCTCGGCGACCTGCGCGCTGAGCGCCACGCAGTTCCAGCCGCCGCCGAAGAAGTGCTGCTGCTCCCAGGCGAACACGGCCGGGTCGAGGTAGGCCGCCACCGGCAGCATCCGGCTGGCGCCGAACGGCTTCAGCGCATCGGCGAGGCCCGCGGGGTCGACGGGAGCAACGGGATACCTGAACTGACTGACCATACAGTCAAGGGTAGGCAGCCGCGGATCGGCTGTCCAGGCCCGGATCAGCCAGGCGATTACCTTGAACCGCCCGCGGCGGCCGGGCCATCGTCCGGATCGTCGTGGGGGTCCTCGTCCGGCCCGCCCCGGCCGGCCGGGGCGCGATCAGCGGACCCGGGCGGGGACGGGCGGCCGGCGGCCCGCGCGACCCGGCTGGCCACATCGTGCAGCAGCCGGTCGAGCACGGCGGCGAGTCCGGCCCGCTCGGCCGGGCCCAGGCTCTGCACGAACTCGGCCTCGCGGCTGAGCACCCGGTCGACGCTGCGCTCGATCACCGCGTGCCCGGCCGCCGTCAGCGACACGATCACCGACCTGGACCCGTCCCCGGCCGGGGACCGGGCGACCAGCCCGGCCCGCTCCGCCCTGGCGAGCCGCTGCGAGATCGCCCCGGCGGTGACCAGCGTCCGGCGGGCGATCTCGCGGGTGCTGAGCCGGTACGGCGGCCCGGCCCGGCGCAGCACGCTGAGCAGGTCCAGCGTCGCCGGGTCGAGTCCCACCTCGCGCAAGACCCGGCGCCGGTCGTCGGCCAGCAGCTTGGCCAGCCGCCAGATCGGCGTCACGATCTCGATCGAGTCGACCGGAGTACCCGGCCGCTCCCGCCGCCACGCCGCCGCGATCCGCGCCGCCGGGTAGCCAGACACCGAGTCGAACGGGTAGCTGCCGGCTGCCTGCTCCATCCGGACCACCCCCGTCCGCCGGGCAGGCCCGGCTCGCTCCATCAAGTATGTTTAGACCTAAACGTAGCAGTGCCCCGCCTGACCAGGAGGACAGCATGACTCGCTATGTGCTCGTGACCGGGGCCAGCAACGGCATCGGCCTGGCCATCGCCGCCCGATTCACCGCCGGCGGCGACACGGTCTACCTGACCGGCCGCGACCCCGGGCGGCTCAAGCAGGCCGCCAGCCAGCTGGCCGGCCAGGCCGGGGCCGCGGCGGGCCCGCACCCGCTGCCCTGCGACGCCACCGACCCGGCCCAGGTCGGCGCGCTCGCCAGCCAGCTCGGGCCCCGGCTGGACGTGCTGGTCAACAACGCCGGCGGCAATACCGACTTCGCCAGCCCGCCTGACGACGACAGCGGCGCTGACGACGACGGTGACCTGGACCAGCTGCTCGCGGGCTGGCGGGCCAACCTGGAGGCCAACCTGCTCAGCGCGGTGCTCACCACGCACGCGGTGGCCGGCCAGCTCGCCCCCGGCGGGTCCGTCATCAGCATCGGCTCGATCGGCGCCGAGCGCGGCGCGGGCTCCTACGGCGCCGCCAAGGCGGCCTTGTCCGCCTGGAACGCCGGGCTGTCCGCGGAGCTCGGCCCGCGCGGGATCACCGCCAACGTCATCTCGGCCGGCCTGATCGACGGCACCGGCTTCTTCCGCGGCCGGCTCACCCCGCAGCGCCATGACGCCCTGGTCGCGGCCACCCACGACAAACGGCCCGGGCAGCCCGGCGACGTGGCGCAGGCCGCCTACTTCCTCGCCTCACCCGGCGCCCGGCACATCACCGGCCAGGTCATCCACCTCAACGGCGGCGCGTTCACGACCCGGTGACCGCGACGGCCGGCCGCCGGCCCCGGCCGCGCCGGGTGTCAGGCCGGCCCGCCGGCGCCGGCCAGCAGCCGGGGCATGAGCACGGCCTGGGTCTGGGTGGTCTGGCCGACCGGCTGGCCCGCGTCATTGACCAGGTCGGTCTGCACCACGATGAACATCTTCCCGGCGTGCAGCGGCCGGGCGCTGGCGCGCAGCGTCCCGCCGCGGACCGAGCGGAACAGGTTCGTCTTCGACTCGACCGTCGCGGTGGTCGCCCCGGCCGGCAGGTTGAGGAAGGCGCAGATCGCGCCGATCGTGTCGGCCAGCGACATGACGACGCCGCCGTGCAGCAGCCCGCCCGCGGTGCAGCGTTCCCGCGCCCAGTCCATCTCGCCGCTGACCTGCTCCGGGCTGGCCCCCGTCACCCGGATCCCGAGGACGGCGGCGAACGGGATGCTCGCCAGCAGGTCCTGCGCACCGCCTGGACTCGTTGCGGGCATGGCTACGGCCTCCTTTGCTGGATGGGTTTGCGCCGGTCGCGGCGTCAGATGGCCGGGCTCCGGCGCTCGATCAGCAGCACGTCCCGCCACCGGCCGTGCTGCCGGGCGATGCGCTCGCGGGTTCCGACGACGCGGAATCCCGTGGCTTTGTGCAACGCCAGGCTGGCGGTGTTCTCCGGGAAGATGCCGGACTGGATGGTCCAGATCCCGGCCGCCTCGGTGGAGGCGATCAGCGCGTCCAGGAGCATCCGCCCGGTGCCCTGGCCCCTGGCGCGGGCGCGGACGTACACCGAATGCTCGACCACCCCGGCGTAAACGGGCCGGCCCGACACCGGGCTGGCCGCCACCCAGCCGGCCACCTCGTCCCCGGCGACCGCGACCAACCGGTGCCCGGGCAGCCTGGCCGCGCAGAACTGTCCCCAGGACGGGGCCCGGGTCTCGAAGGTGGCCTGGCCCTCGTCGATGCCCGCCTGGTAGATCGCCAGCACGGCAGCGGCGTGCTCGTCGGTCATCGGCTCGACCCGCATGCTGCACTCTAACCAGCCGCCGGCAGCAGGGCGCGCCGTTGCCCCGGTCCGGGCCGGCCCGCAGAACTCCTCCCTGGCCAGCTGGCTGGCTGCCAGGGAGGAGGCGGTCCGGGCGGATCGGGGCAGTGATTGCGCCGCCGTGATCAGGCCCAGGTGGCGCCGGCGGGTTGCCTGATCGTGGTGCTGATGCGGTTGAAGAAGTTGCTGGTCGCGATCATCAGGATCAGGGCGGAGAGCTGCTTGTCGTCGTAGTGCTTGCGGGCCAGCTCCCACTGCTCGTCGGTGACCGCGCCGGGGCGGTCGCTGAGCCGGGTCGCCGACTCGGCCAGCGCGAGCGCGGCCCGCTCGGCGTCGTCGAACAGCGGCGATTCGTACCAGGCGGCCACGGCGTGCAGCCGCTCGGCGCTCTCGCCCGCCTTGGCCGCGCTGGCCGCGCCGCCGTGCACGCAGGCCGAGCACCCGTTGATCTGGCTGATCCGCAGGTGAACGAGTTCGAGGGTGGCCTGGGGTACGCCGCCGGAGTAGATGGCCTTGTTGATGTGCTTGACTCCGGTCATCGCCTCGGGGAGGAAGGTCGCCGGGTTGGGCATCCGTGCGGTCATGATGCTGGACCTCTCTGGCGCGGTGCGCCGGGTCGTTTCAGGTTGTCTTCGCAGGGTCAGCACTACGACGGATCGCGACGCCCGGGGGTAACACCAGCGGCCGTGTTACCTGACCGGGCCGCGGTTCGTCACAGTCGTATGAGCACGGAGAACGGGACGGGCGTGAACGAGCAGCTGGAGCTGGCGGCACGGTTCGAGGAACACCGGGAGTACCTGCGCTCGGTGGCTTTGCGGATGCTGGGCGTTCAGGCCGATGCCGATGACGCCGTGCAGGAGACGTGGCTGCGGCTGAGCCGGTCGGGCGCCGACGGGATCGACAACCTCCGGGCCTGGCTCACGACCGTCACCGCCCGGGTGTGCCTGGACATGCTGCGCTCGCGCACGACCCGGCGCGAGCAGCCGCTGGAGATCCTGCTGCCGGGGACGGCCGCCGACGCGGACGCGGCCGACCCGGTGCAGGAGGCGCTGCTGGCCGAGCGGGTCGGCCTCGCCCTCTACGTCGTCCTGGACGCGCTCAGCCCGGCCGAACGGCTCGCTTTCGTGCTGCACGACCTGTTCGCGGTGCCGCTGGACTCGATCGCGACCATGCTGGGGCGCACCCCGAACGCGACCAAGCAGCTCGCGAGCCGCGCCCGCGCCCGGGTACGGGTCGCTGACGGCGCCGAGGCGGGCCAGCCTGACACCGAGGCCGCCCGTGACGTGGTGGACGCGTTCTTCTCCGCCGCCCGCGACGGCGACTTCGACGCGCTGATGGCGCTGCTGTATCCGCAGGTCGAGCTGCGCGCCGAAGGCCCCCGCGGCATCGACCTCGTCCGCGGCGCCGCTGCCGTGGCCGGCCGGGCCATGATGTTCGCCCGGCGCGACGCTCAGCTGCACCCGGCGCGGATCGGCAACGCCGCCGGAGTGGTGATCACCGCCGACGGGCAGCCGATCTCGATGATGGCCTTC
>DATBGO010000342.1:0-2992 GCA_036558005.1 Streptosporangiaceae bacterium
CGGCGCCCAGGTAGCCGGCGATGGCCAGCGGCGTCGGGTAGTCGAACGGGAGGGTGGCCGGCAGCTTGAGGCCGGTGGCGGCGTCGAGCCTGTTGCGCAGCTCGATCGTGCCGAGCGAGTCGAGGCCCAGGTCGAGCAGGCCGCGGTCGGCGGGGACGCTGGCCGCCGAGCCGAAGCCGAGGACCGCGGCAACGTGGTCGCGGACCAGGCTGAGCAGCAGCCGTTCCTGGTCGGCCGGGTTCTTCCCGGTCAGCTGGCCGCGCAGTCCGGCGCCGCCGTCGCCTGCCGGGTGGCCGGCCACCGGGCTGGCCGGGCCGTGGCCGGTGCCGGTGATGCTGTTCGCGGGCACCAGCCGGTGCAGCAGTTGCGGCAGCAGCCCCGACCGGGCCTGGGCGCGCAGCGCGCCGGGGCTGAACCGGGCCGGGACCAGGACCGCCCGGCCCGCGGCTGGCTGGCCCGCGGCTGGCTGGCTGCTGCCCGGCTGCGACAGGGCGGCTGGCAGCGGCCGATCGCCGCCGGTCAGCGCCACGTCCAGCAGGGTGAGCGCGTCGCCGGCGGGCAGCGGCAGGATCCCGCCGCGTTCGATCCTGGCCCGGTCGGCCGCAGTCAGCCCGGCGGTGATGCCGCTGCTGTGCTCCCACAGGCCCCAGGCGAGTGAGGTGGCGGGCTGGCCCTGGCCGCGCCGGTGCTGGGCCAGCGCGTCCAGGAAGCTGTTCGCCGCCGCGTAGTTGGCCTGCCCCGGGCTGCCGACGAGGCCGGCCAGGGAGGAGAACAGCACGAACGCGGCCAGCGGGGTGTCGCGGGTCAGCTCGTGCAGGTGCCACGCCCCGTCGATCTTGGGCCGGAGCGCCGCGGCCAGCCGCTGCTCGTCCAGCGCGGGCAGCGTCGCGTCGTCGGTCACCCCGGCGGCGTGGATCACCGCGGTGAGCGGGTGCTCAGCCGGGATCTGGCCGAGCACCCGGGCCAGTTCGTCGCGGTCGGCGCTGTCGCAGCTCACCACGTCGAGCTCGGTGCCGCTGGCGGCCAGTTCGGCGCGCAGGGCGTCGGCGCCCTCGGCGGCTGGTCCACGCCGGCTGGTGAGCAGCAGGTGCCGCGCGCCGTGCGCGGTGGCCAGGTGCCGCGCCACCAGCGCGCCCAGCGTTCCGGTCCCGCCGGTGATGAGCACCGTTCCACCCGGGTCGATGCCGGCCGTCTGGCTCCGGCTGGCCGAATCGTCCTGGCTGGTGCTGGTGAACCGGGTCAGCCGGGGCACGAAGACCTGGCCCTCCCGCACCGCGACCGACGACTCCCCGGCGGCCAGAGCGGCGGCCAGCACCTGGCGGGACGCGTCGGTGTCGTCGGTGTCGGCGAGCAGGAAGCGGCCCGGGTTCTCCGACTGGGCGCTGCGCACCAGGCCCCAGACCGGGGCGGCGGCAAGGCCGGCGACCGGCTCATCAGTGCTGACCGCGACCGCGCCGCGGGTGACGATGGCCAGCGGCGGTTCGCCCGGCGGGCCGTCGCGCAGCCAGTCCTGGAGCAGCGCCAGCACCCGGGTAGCGGCGGCGTGCGCGCCGGTCAGGGTGTCGCCGTCCGGCAGCACCGGCGCGATCACCAGGTCCGGCGCGACGGTGCCGGCCGCGGCCGACGCGCGCAGCGCGGCCAGGTCCGGGTAACAGGCGGGGCCAGGCCCGGCCACCGAGCTGTCGCCCAGCACCGCCACCGATCCGGCCGCGGCCTGCCGCCCGTTGGCCGAAGTTGCTGCCGCTGGCTGCCCGGCGGCTGTGGGTGCCACGTCCGCCTTGCCACTGGCCGGATGTGCCGCGGCCGGCCGCCCGTTGGCTGAACGCGATGCCGCTGGCTGCCCGCTGGCTGGGCCCGATACCGCTGGCTGGCCATTGGCTGAAGGTAGGGTGCCCGGCTGCCCGTTGGCTGAGTGTGCCCGGCCCGGCTGCACGGGCGCTGGCAGCCAGCTGAGCTGGTGCAGCGCGTCCCCGATCGGCCCGGCGCCGGTCAGCAGGCCGGGCGGGACCGGGCGCAAGGTCAGCGAGCCGATCGAGACGACCGGCTGGCCCGCCTCGTCGGCGATGGCCAGGGACGCGGTGCTGCCGTCGCAGCGGGCCCGGACTCGCAGGCTGCTCGCACCCGGCTGGTGCAGCGTGACCTCGCTCCAGCTGAACGGCAGCCGCAGCTCGCCGGGATCGCCGCCGGCCGCCAGCGCCGCCGCGTGCAGGGCGGCGTCCAGCAGGGCCGGGTGCAGGCCGTAGCCGCTGGGGGTGGTGCCCGCGTCGGCGGGGAGCCCGATCTCGGCGTGCACCTCATCCCCGGCGTGCCACGCGGCGGTCAGGCCCCGGAAGGCCGCGCCGTAGCTGAACCCGGCGCTGGCCAGCCGCCCGTACAGCGCGTCCAGGTCGGCTGGGGTCGCGCCAGCCGGCGGCCACGCTCCCGGCAGGCTGGTCCGAGCGGCGAGGTCCGCGGCGCTGAGGTCCTCGCCGCCGGAATCCGTGGGGCTGGGTTCTGCCGGGCGGGAGTCCGCGGGGCTGCGGTCTGCGGGGGCGGGGTCTGCGGGGGCGGGGTCTGCGGGGGCGGGGTCCGCGGGGGCGGGGTCCGCGGTGCGGCCGGGCCCGGGGCTGAGGGAGCCAGTCGCGTGGCAGGTCCAGCCGGCGTCGTCCGGCGCGGCGGGCCGCGAGAACACGCTGAGGCCGCGCCGCCCGGCCTCATCTGCCGGATCGATGACGGCTTGCAGGAGCACGTCCTCCTGAGCCGGGAGGCTGAGCGGGCTGTGCAGGGTGAGCTCGCTGACGGTGCCGCACCCGGCCTGGCTGGCGGCGTGCAGCGCCAGGTCCAGGTAGGCGGTGGCCGGCAGGATGACCGTGCCGTTGATCGCGTGATCAGCCAGCCACGGATGCGCGGCCAGGCTGAGCCGCCCGGTGAGCAAGTAGCCGCCGCTGGCGAGTTCGGCCCGCGCGGCGAGCAGCGGGTGGCCGCCAGGCTGCAGCCCGGCACCGCCCACATC
>DATBGO010000343.1:0-5501 GCA_036558005.1 Streptosporangiaceae bacterium
GGCGCTGACCATGTCCGATCGGCTGGCGGTGATGAACGCGGGCCGGATCGTGCAGATCGGCACCCCGCGCGAGGTCTACGAGGAGCCCGCGGACAACTACGTGGCCGACTTCCTCGGCGCGGCCAACCTGATGGAGGTCGAGGTAGTCTCGGCGGGCGCGCTCCGGATCGGGGACTTCGCGCTGACCTCGCACCGGTGCGAGGTGGCGGCGGGCACCGCGCACGCAGTGATCAGGCCGGAGCGGGTACGGATCGAGGAACATGGTTCGGCCGGCGAGAACCGGGTGCCGGCCATGGTGGAGCGCGTGGTGTTCCTCGGCTCCGCCACCGAGGTACTGCTACGGCTGGCGCCGGGCATTCAGGTGCAGGCGCTGATGCAGAACGACGGCTCACGCCCTGACCTGGCCCAGGGCATCCCGGTGAGCGTCTACCTGCCGCCGGACGCGCTGCGCGTGCTGGCCGGGGCGGCGGGCGAGGTCCCGGTGGCCGAGGACGAGCCGCTGGTCGCGAGCTAGCCGCTGGCACCGTCGCACCCCATGCGCGCACTTGTGATCAGCGAGGCGGGGTCGGCCCGGGTCGAGGATGTGGAGGCGCCGGCGCCGGGGACGGGACAGGTCGTGGTGGACGTTCGCCGGGCCGGGATCTGCGGGACCGACGTCGAGCTGTTCACCGGGCAGCTGGCCTACTTCGCCCAGGGCAAGATCGGCTTCCCGGTCCGCCCGGGGCACGAGTGGTGCGGCGTGGTGTCCGCCGTCGGAGACGAGGTCGACCCGGGGTGGCTGGGGGCCCGGGTGACCGGGGACACCATGCTCGGCTGCGGGCGCTGCCCGCGGTGCGCGGCCGGGCGCGGGCATGTCTGCGCCAGCCGCCAGGAGGTCGGCATCGTGAACTGGCCGGGCGCGCTGGCGGAGCAGGTCCTGGTGCGCGCGTCCAGCCTGCACCGGCTGCCCGACGCCATCGACGACCGATCCGGTGCCCTGGTCGAGCCGGGCGGCAACGGCTGGCGGGCCGCATCGGCCGCGCAGGCCGGTCCCGGGACGCGGATCCTGGTCTGCGGGCCGGGCACCATCGGGCTGCTGACCACGGCGTTCGCCACGGCGATGGGAGCCGAGGTGGACATCTGGGCGCTGGCGCGTGACCGGGAGGAACTGGCCGCGGCTTTCGGCGCCGCCGGGTACTGGACGGCCGGGGACCCGCCGCCGGGAACATACGACGCGGTGATCGACTGCACCGACGACCCCCGGATGCCCGCGGCCGCCCTGGCCCTCGTCGAGCCGGCCGGGCGGCTGGTGTACATCGGCATCGCGGGCGTGCCGAGCCCGATCGACAGCCGCGACCTCGTACTCGGCGACATGACCGCGGTAGGCATCCTCGGCGCGTCGGCCGGGATCGGGCCCGCGATCGAGCACTACGCCGACGGCCGGGTGGATCCGTCGCGCATCGTCGAGGTGACGGTCAGCCTGGAAGACGCCGCCGAGGCGCTGGCCGGGAAGATCAGCACCGGAGCGGGCACCAAGATCCACATAGACCCCGGCGGGTAGATCGATCCCCCTGGCGGCGGTCGGACGGCACGGCGGGATGTATCACGCGGACGGCGCTGAGTCTCCATATCTGATGTACCGAACGGCCTTGCGACGGAGGTCCGATATGCCTATTCCCAGACATTCCGTGGCGCTGCCCAGCGTGCAGCTCGCGGTGCCGGCCAAGACCGACGGGGTGACCGAGCTCAGGGTGCACGGAGTGGGCGGGACGCCGCCGGATGCGATCCTGGGTGACCTGGCTCCCGAGCAGGTGATGGGCGACGCGGTCGCGGGCTTTTTCCGGAGCTCGGATCATCGCGCCAGCGACGAGGACCGGGACGCGTGCCTGGACGTGGACCGGCACGTCGAGGTCTTCTCGTGGGGCGGCCTGACCTCGCGGAGCAAGGTCCGGGTGCTGTGGCTGGCCCTGCTGCCGTTCCTGTTCGCCAACTTGGCGGGCTGGATGTGCCCGCCCGGAACCCGCGCGTCGGCGTGGCGGTTCCGGCTGCACCGGCTGGCCGCCGGGCTGTGCGCGCTGGCGCTGACCGTGAACGCGGCCCTGATCGCCGTGATGATCAGCGCGGACGTCAACGCCTACCAGACGTCGCGCGCCGGGCTGGCCGGCCATCAGTGGTGGCTGGCCCCGCTGAGCTGGCCTTTCGTCACGGGGCACCCGGCCCGCCAGGTCACGGTCGGGGTGCTGGTGGTGGTGCTGTTCGTGCTGGCGCTGGTCGGGCTGGGCATCAGGTCGTGGCGCTACGAGGCGGTGCGGCCACCGTACCGGGTGGAGGACGGCCAGAAGCGCGAGACCAGAAGCGCCGCAGCGGACACGCTCGCCAACGGCCTGGCCGACCAGGAATTCTGGGACGGCAAGGGCACGGTCCGCCTGCTGACCTGGCTGCACGTGGCGGTGGCCGGCGGGTTCCTGGCGATCGTGCTGGGTGTCACGGTCAGGGCGCTGGCCGGCGGGTCGCCGCAGGACGGCGCGCTGGGATGGGCGGGGATAGCCCTCGGCGCGGCCACGATGGCCCTCGCGGTCGGCTACGTCTGCCTGGACGCCCTCGACACGCCGTCCATGGCCAAGTCCGGCGCCGGGCCCGCCATGGGCGAACGAGCCGACAAGCTCCGTCGCCTGGTGGCGTATCTGCTGATCCCGGCGGGCGCCGGGTTGATCTGCTCGGGCTGGTTCGCGTGGCGGCAGCCGGGCGTGCCTTCGGTCCGGGCGGCAGGCCTGCCGGGGATGGCAGGCGTGACCGGATGGACCACGCTGGCCATCGCGGTGGCGGTGGCGATCGCGCTGATATCCACGCTGCTGGGCCTGCGTGGCAGCAAGGGAACGCTGATCGGCGGTTCCTGGGTCACCTTGATGCTGGGGTTCGGCACGCTGAACATCGTCTTGCTCGGCGCGGAGATCTGGGTGGCTCACCTGGTTGGCCCGGTGACCAGCGACGCGGCCAAGGCCCTGTCCGCCCGGCCCGGCCAGATCTACCTCCCGAACGTGATCACATCCGGGATGCCGCTGCTGGTCTGGGCGCTGGTGCTGGCCGTCCTGGCGTTCGCGGCGTTCGAGGCCGTCCGCTGGCTGCGGGCGGTCACGCTGCCCAAGGAGATGGCTGAGGAGTACCAGGAGCGGACCGCGGAATTCAGGACGGGCCTGTCCGAGACACTGGACGTCTGGTACTGGTCCGGACTGACCCCGTTCCGGCCGCCGGGGGACGAGGCCAAGAAGAAGGGCGACGGCAGGAAGTGGCAGCGGCGGATCGCCCGCGTGCAGTTCCTGGCGCGCGCGCCACACGACGCCGCCTGGCTGCTGTGGACCATCGTCCTCGGCCAGCTGATCATGGCCGTGTGCGTGTGGCAACTGGGCCTCCAGCCGTCTCCGTTCGTCCGCACCGTCGGCATCGCCCTGGCCGGCCTGGCGCTGCCCGCACTGGCGGCGTTCCTGTACGCGGCGTGGAGCGACCCCAGCAAGCGGCGCACGATCGGGGTCCTGTGGGACGTGGGCACCTTCTGGCCGCGCGCCTACCACCCGCTGTCGCCTCCGTGCTACACCGAGCGGGCCATACCCGACCTGCAGCGCCGGATGTGGTGGCTTCATGACAACGGCGGCCGGGTCGTCCTGGTCACGCACAGCCAGGGCACGGTGCTCGGCGCCGCGGCGCTGGCGCAGCCCGCCTGCCGTCCCCCGGACGACCATCCCGCTCTGATCACGTTCGGCTCGCCGCTGGTCAAGCTCTACGGCTGGGCCTTCCCCGCCTACTTCGACGCCGCACTGCTCGGGCGGCTCTTGCCGGGCGGTAAGGGGCAGGTCAGGGACTGGCGTAACTTCTACTACCCGACCGATCCCATCGGCGGGCCGGTGACCCGCGGCCTGCCCGAGACGGTGCGGGAACGAGTGGATACCGAGTTCCCCGACCCGGCCGACTGCTACTACGTCTACGGGCAGGCACCGCCCGCGTCTGGCGGCCACTCCGGCTACTGGGCCGACCGCCGCGTCTGGGAGGCAATCAACAAGGTCGCCGCCCGCGGCTCGGGTCCTTGCCTCGGACCGGACGACATCTCGCCGGAGCGCGTCGAGGAAATCGTGCACGGTCCCGACGCGTCCAGCAGCGGGTGAGCCGGTCCACCAGTCACGGCAGGTCGTCGGGGCCGGTGAGGTCGAGGCGGGCCAGCGCGGTCCGGTTGGTCACGCCGAGCTTCGGGAACGCGCGATACAGGTGGTGGCTGACCGTCCGGGGGCTGATGAACAGCTGGGCGGCGATGTCACGGTTGGTCGCGCCGGAGGCGGCCAGCCGAACAACCTGCAGTTCCTGCGGTGTGAGCGGGCTCAGCCGGTCCGGTGCGAGCGCCCCGGCGGCCGCGGGCTCCCCCGCCGCGCGCAGCTCGGCCCGAGCCCGGTCGGCCCAGGGACGGGCCCCGGTCCGGTCGAACAGCGCGAGCGCGGCTCGCAGCGGCGCGCGGGCGTCCGTACCGCGCCGGCCCCGGCGCAGCCACTCGCCGTAGAGCAGCGCGGTGCGGGCGTGCTCGAACGGACGGCCGCTGACGGCGTGCTGCCGCAGCGCCTCGCGGAAGTGGCCTTCTGGGTCACCGTCCCGGGTGAGGGCCTGGCAGCGGTGCAACGCGGCCAGCGCCCACGGCTGGCGGGCGGCCCCCGCCCAGGCGGCGAAGCGGGCCAGCGGCTCCGCGGCCCGGTCGGGCGCGCCGAGCCGGAGTGCCGCCTCCACCTGATCCGGTGCGAACAGGATCGGCTGGATGTAGTGCCGCATGGCACCGGAAGCGGTCAGCTCGAACCGCTCGAGCGCCGCGGCGTACCGGCCGAGGCCGAGATCGAGCAGTCCCAGGGCCCATTGCGCCATCGCGGCGACGTTCGCGACCTCATCGCCGGCGAACTGATCCGCAGCCCGGGCGGCCATCTCGTGACAGCGCGGCTCGTCGCCGCCGACCGCCGCGAGCAGGGCCAGCATGCTGTACAGCCCGGCCGCGCGCACCGGCTGACCGGTGTCCTGGGCCAGCCGCAGCCCTTCGGTCGCGGCCTCGGCGGCGGCGCGGAACCTGGTGAGGCAGAAGTCCGCGTACGACAGGCCGAGCGACAGCGGCGCGAGGAAGCGGATCACCCCCTGGGTACGGCAGGCCTGGGCCGTTGACAGCATCAGGTCACGCGCGCCGTCGAAATCGCCGATCAGCAGGGCCATGTTGGCCGCGTAGAACCTGGCGGCGAGCTCATCAGGCCCGCCGCGGCGGGCGGCGGCCACCACCTCGGCCAGCCTCGGCACGGCCGCGGCCGGCCGGCCGGCCAGCAGGTCGGCCATGGCCTGCAGGGCGCCAGGCCCGGGGATCAGCCGGCTCTGGCCGAGCTCGGTCATCCGGTCGGCCGCGTCCTGGACGAGCTTGGCGTCGCCCGCCCACCACCCGGCGACGGCGCCGAGTCTCAGCAGGGCCGCGGCGGTCATCGGGTCGGAGCCGGCGATCGGCCCGGCACCGG
>DATBGO010000344.1:0-2599 GCA_036558005.1 Streptosporangiaceae bacterium
CGGACTCGAGGAGCCCGCGGCATCGCAGGCTGGCCACGGCGGCCCGGGCCGGGTGGGTCTCCGCCGCGGCCTCCCCCTGGCAGGCCTGCGTCGCGGCCTGCGCCATCGGCCGGTCGCCCGCGGCCAGCGCGAGCCGGACCAGATCCGGTAGCCATTGGTGGATCAGGGTCATCTCCCCGTCGCGGCGCGGCAGCATCGCGGCGAGCCTCAGCATGGCCTGGTGCGTCTCTCCGCTCTGCTCCAGTGCGAGCGCGTGCGCGGCGACCAGGAAGTCCTGGTTCTCCCGGTCGGCGACCGTCTGGATGGGCAGCGCCAGGCCCTGGCGAAGCTGCTGGGCGGCCAGTGTGCGCTCGTCCCGGCGGCCCGCGATGAGCGCGGACACGCCATGCCAGAGCAGCGCGGACCAGCGCTCGCGCAGAAAGGAATACGTCAGCCCGAGAGCATCGGTGTCATCCGGGCCCAGCTCGGCCAGGGCATCATCCCACTGGCCGAGCCAGTACCGAAGCACCGCCGCGGTGACCCAGGCGGCACGATCCGGGTTCCCGCTTCGCTGCGAGGCCTCGCGGACCCGCCGCAGGGTCAGCTCGGCCTCCGGCCAGCGGTCCAGGTTCTGCAGCGTGAAGATGCGGCCGTCAAGGGCGAACGAGCGCAGGTCGGCGTGGCCAGGACCGTCGCCGAGCACGCGCAGCGCCCGGTCGATGGCCTCGAGCGCGGCCGCATGATCGCGCCTGATGGAACGGGTCAGCCACAGATCGGTCAGGGCGTGCGCCGTCGCGAACGCGTCGCCGGCCTGCTCGGCGGCGGTCAGGGCCTGGATCGCGGTCGCGTCGGCCGTGTCCAGGTCGCCCGTGGCGGCCCGCTGCAGCATCGCCAGCAGAGCCAGCATCCGGGCCCGCCATTCGCCGGGCAGGCCGGCCGAGGCCAGGGCCCGCTGCATGGTCGTGATCGCGTCGTCGCTGCGGCCCGCGCTGACCTGTGCCCGGGTCAGCACCCAGTACATCTCGGCCCGCCGGACCGGGTCGGTCATGACCGTCAGCGCCCGGCCGGCCTGCCGGGCCGCCTCCTGATGGGACCCGGCGGCGAGCAGAGCCCAGACCAGGCTGGTCATGAGCCCGGCCCAGGCCTCGTCGTCACTGGGCGTCTCGTCCAGCGCCCGCGGCAGCAGCTCGGCCCCGAGCTGCGGGGCCCGGATAGCCAGCGCGGGCCCGGCCTCGATGAGCCAGTTACGGACCCAGGCCTCACCCGGCCACTTCGCGGCGGACAGCTGCTGCGCGACGCTCAAGGCATCCGCGCCCGAGGCCGCGAGTTCCCGCGCCGCCTCGGCGTGCAGCGCCGTGCGCAGCGCGGCCGGCATGCTCTCGTCAAGCGCCTGCTGGATCAGCAGATGACGGAACGCCAGGTCCGGACCGGAACCGATCAGGATGCCCGCCGTCACCGCCTCCTGGACGCCGGCCGCCAGGTCCGACGCCGGCCTGCGGAGCACCACGGCTAGATCCGTAACCGTGAACCTCCCGCCGAGAAGCGCGGCGGTCCGCAGCAGCTGCGCCGTCTCGGCGGACACGGAGCTGAGCCGGTCATTCAGCACGGCGGCCAGCGACGCCGGCAGCCGTTCCCGGGGGGCGGAAACCTCGGCGGCGGCCGGACCGATGTCCAGCGCCTGCTCGCGCACCATGGCGTCGACCAGCTCGCGGACGTACAGCGGATTGCCGGCCGCCTGCTCCGTCAGCTGCCGCAGCGCATTCCCGGGCGGTGATCCGAGCATCGCCGTGACCAGGGCCGTCACGTCGGTTTCGGTCAGCGGCCCCAGCGTGACTACCGCACCCCCGCGACGGACGACGGACGCGCGGAGCTCCTGCACCTCCACCCGGCGCGGGGTCGGCCGGCATGTCCCGATCAGTAGCAGCCGCAGCTGGTCGATCGAGGCGGCGAGCTGGTGCCAGACGATCAGCGACGTGTCGTCGGCCCACTGCAGGTCATCCAGGACGAGAACGGTGGGGGCGGCCGCGCAGAGCTCGTCTACCAGGGCCACCAGCACCTCAATGCCGGTAACCGACGCATCGCCGTCCGCGAACAGTCCTTGCCGGAGGCTGCGCAGCCGGCCGGCGGCGTGCGCACGCCGCGGATCCGGCGAGCCCGGCCGCACCTGAAGGCACTCCAGCATCACGCCGAGCGGCAGCCGCTCGGTGAGCTTGCCCGCGGTCCCCCACCCGACATCCCATCCCGGGCCGCTGCCTGCCGCCAGGGCTTCGGCCACGAGAGACGACTTGCCGATGCCGGGTTCGCCCTCGACCCAGACCACCGCTCCCTCACCGCGGCCGAGGGCCTCGACGCCAGCACGGACGACCGCGAGCTCCTGCCCGCGGCCCACCCATTGCGGCGGCCGGTCAACGGACCACATGGCAGTAACGTAGGTCCTGGCTAGGGCCGCGACCTGCTAGGCCGATCAGCGCCTGCGCGGGGACGGTGCCAGCAAGCCCAGGGTGGGGCGGGCAAAGTGTCGTCATATGACCACTATTTCTCGCCCGGCCCCGCGAGTTCGCTGGAAGCATGCCCCGGACGTCATCGCGCCGCGGCCAGCAGGTCCCGCTGGTGCCGCTGG
>DATBGO010000345.1:0-2472 GCA_036558005.1 Streptosporangiaceae bacterium
GCTGACCACCACGGTGCTCGGCCACGCCGACCCGGCCACGGCCGGCTCGGTGTCCGGGGCACTGTCAACCGCCCAGCAAGTCGGTAACTCGATCGGGGTAGCCGTCACCGGCGTGCTGTTCTTCGGCACCCTTAGCCACGGCTACGGCCTGGCCTTCGAGCGCAGCGTGCTCCAGATGGGCGTCCTGCTGCTGCTGGTGGCCGCGCTGACCAGGCTGATGCCGGGCCGTCAGCGGGCCGCCTGAGCCCAGCCCGGCGGTCAGCGGAACATGGTGTGCAAGGTGGCGATGCCCTTGTCAGCCGAACGGACGTCGAGCACGACCGCCCCGGCGGTCGGCTCGACCGTCCAGGCGGCCCAGGCGCAGCACCCGGTTTCGACGGCGACCAGGGCGCGAAGCTCATCCTCGGCTTCGGACCGGAAGGTCAGGCGCAGACCGTCCGCGGTCTCGGACCGCTCGGTCAGCGCCCGGGCCATCAGCCGCTGCCAGCGCCGGGCCTGGGCTCTGAGGTCGGCCACGCCGAGCGTGCACGCGATCGGGGTGCTGTTAGTCATAGGTCTTACGGTCGCTGTTAAAGTCGGGTTGATGTCAAACCAGGACCGCTCGATGTCCATCGGCGCGGTCGCCGCACAGGCGGGTCGGCGACCGTCGTCGATCCGCTACTACGAGCAGATCGGGTTGCTGCCCCGGCCGGACCGGGTGAGCGGACGGCGCGTCTACGGCCCGGACACCGTGCGCGCCCTCGCGGTGATCGAGACCGGGCAGCGGGCGGGCCTGACCCTCGACGAGTGCCCGCTGTTCGACGACCCGGCCCTGCTCTCGCGGAAGGCGCCGGGATTCTAGGCCTCCACCCGGCCGCGGAAACGCTCCTGTTCAGCGACTTGGCATGGCGGCCATGACCGT
This sequence comes from Streptosporangiaceae bacterium, assembly GCA_036558005.1. Classification (GTDB taxonomy): domain Bacteria; phylum Actinomycetota; class Actinomycetes; order Streptosporangiales; family Streptosporangiaceae; genus DATBGO01. Next base: position 902 of record DATBGO010000345.1, read on the forward strand.
GTACTGGCAGCACGGCGTGCTGGAGGCGCGCGTCTGGCCGCTGGCCACCTGATAAGCCCACAGGTGCCCGCCGGGACCCTGGTAGAGCAGCCAGGTGTCGTCGGCCGACCACGCGGTCCTGGCGAACAGGGCCGCGGCCGACGACGGGACTGGCATAGCCCGCCCGGACGGGCCGGCGATCCGCATCACGTACAAGCGCACCTGGCCTGCCCCCCGCGGCCGGGTCGCGGCGTAGGCGGCGATCATCTGGCCGTCAGGAGAGATCGCGCTGACCCGGTTGAACCCGCCCGGCACCCACCCCGCGGTGCCCGGCGGTGCCGGGAATGAGACCAGCTTCCCGGTGACCACATCCAGGACCCGCAACACCTGGCACGTGTCGTAGCCTGCGCCGGGGTCTTGGGGCGCGTTTTGTGCGGTGGCCTGCGAGATACAGCCCGTCCCGTAGGCCACTAGCCGCGAGGTGGCATCAAACCCATCGGCGAAACCAGGCGAGGACGGCAAGATCCGGGGCGCGCGGCCCGGGTTCCACAAGGCCAGGCCCTGCGGTACCTGCACGAGCAGGCCGGCGTCCGTGCCCCGGACGGCCGGCACGTATGCGCTGGGCACGGTGATCGGCCGGCTGGGCCGACTCCCGGACAGCGCCACCGTCCACGCCCGGACTGGGCCCTGCACGCCGTGCTGGACCTGGAACAACCACACCCGCCCCGGTGCCGCGGCCGGGGTGAAGAACGGCGTCGGCCCGAGCACGCGGGGCTTGCCGCTCAGGTCGTCCCTGATCGCGGTGGTCCCGTTGCCCACATAGACGAGCCACCCCCCTACGTGCGCCAGCAGCGGCTGGTAGTCACCCACGCCGATAGCCGGCTGCTGGCTTTGCGTGAGCCGGCCCGTGCTCAGGTCATCGACGGCCACGGGCCCGCAGCACTGCCCGAAGCCGGCGGGCCACATCAGCAGCGTGGTGCCGATGCTGCCCGGGATCGGTCCCGGCGCCGCAGACTGCCCCGCTGCCACCTGCGACCGGGGATGACCATGCGGGCCAGGACGGCCAGGCCGATGCCCGGCCGCGCCAGCCGCCACCCCCGCCACGCCCGCCAGCACCGCCGCAACGGCTACCCCGGCCGCAAGCCAGCGGCGGCGCTGGCGCCTGCGCGCTTCCTTGATCAGGGCCTCCGGCTGTGTCCCGGCGTCAGCCGGCCAGCCGGGCGGCGCGATCCTCATGGCAGCTCCACCGACACCTGCTCGATGATCGCCGCCAGCTCGTCCGGCCGGTAGCCGTACCGGCGCGCCACCGCCACCAGCTCCCGGGCCTTCGCCACCACCGCGCTGCGCTGCGGGCCGGTCCCGGTCACCGACACCCCGCGGCCGCGGCGGAACTCCACCAGCCCCTCCTCCCGCAGCGTCCGCAGCGCCCGGAACACCGTGTTGGCGTTGACCCCCAGCACGGCGGCCAGGTCACGGGCGGGCGGAAGCCGCTCACCAGGCCCCGCCTCGCCGTCGGCGATCGCCCGGCGGACGGCCGCGGCGACCTGCTCGTGCAGCGGCACCAGGCTGGAATGATCGATCTCTACCGTGGG
>DATBGO010000346.1:0-2084 GCA_036558005.1 Streptosporangiaceae bacterium
CGCGGATTCGGGTCAGATGTCTGCATCAACTAACTGGGTAGCGCTGCCCGGCAGCGAGCGCGACCCGCTACCGGGAGCGCGGGCCACCGAGGCGGCAGACCCTGCCGAACACATCCTGGTTACGGTCGTCGTCCGCCGGAAAGCCACTCCGTCGCATTTACGGGTGCTCTCCATCCTCAGACCCGAATCCGCGAATAGCTCGGTGACACGGCCCGGCAAATGCAGATAGGTGCCCCTTTGACCTGGGATGATGATCGCTGCGAAGTAATGATCATCTCGGGCTGAGAGGCACCTATCTGGTGAACAGGATACGCAGCGGAGCGGGTAAAACGAGGCAGCTGCCGCGGATCGGCACGCCGGACCGGTCGCTGACGCCGAACGCGGGCCTGGCCGTGATCACCGAGCTGTGCGGGCGGCTCGGCGTGATCAGCGCGCTGGATACGGCGGTTGGCCCGATCAAGCGGCGCGACCGCGGGTTCGGGGCCGGGGAGCTGCTGGCGGGGCTGGCCGCGGCGCAGCTGGCCGGGGAGGATTTCCTGGCCGGGCTGGACCGGCAGCGGGCTGATGCGGCCGGGCAGCAGATCACGCCGGTGCCGGGGCTGGCGTCTACGACCGCGGCGGGCCTGGCCCGGCGGATCACGCCAGGGCAGTGGCAGGCAGTGGAGTCCGGGCTGGCGGCCGTGACCGGGCGGATGCTGGAAATGCTGCCCGCGCCGCGGGCGGCAGCGCTGGCCAGCGGGCCGGTCACCATCGACCTGGACACCACCGACGTGGAGGTCTACGGCCGCAAGAAGCGCGGCGTGGCCTGGAACCATCAGGGCCAGCGGGTCGGCCGGCCGCACGTCGCGGCCTGGGCCGAGACCGAGGTTGTCCTGGCCGCCGACCTGGGAGATGGCACTGATGACCCGCGCGCGACCGCGCCGGACCTGCTGCGCCGCGCGCTGGGCTGCCTGCCCGCGGCGGCCCGGGCTTCAAGCCGGGTGGGGCTGCGCGCCGATGCCGGCTACTTCGCGGGCGCGCTGGCCCGCGCCGCCCACGACGCGCACATCAGCTTCGCGATCGGTGCCAGGCGGATGGCGCCGCTGTGGCGGCTGCTGGACGGCCTGGCCGAGGACGACTGGCACGACGCGATCGAGATGGACAATGCCCAGGTGGCGGTTGCGGAGTACTGCCCGGACTGGTGGCCCGCGGATGCCCGGCTGCTGATCCGCCGGGTGGCGCTGGAGCCGGGGCAGGTCTCGGCCGACCCCCGGTCCCGGCGCCGCCGGACCCTGCACCCGGACCAGCGGGCCCTGCCGTTTCCCGAGCTGGCCGCCGCCGGCCCGGTCTACGCCTATTCGTTCATCCTGACGAACCTGGATGTGTCCAGCCCGGCCCGGGCGGCCGCCGCCGAGCGCTGGTACCGGCACCGCACCACGGTGGAGAACCTGTTCCGCGACAGCAAGCTCGGCGCCGCCCTGCGGCACCTCCCGTCCGGATACCCCCAGGTCAACCTGGCGTGGATGTGGGGCGCGCTGCTCGCCGCGACCATGGCCGCCTGGCTGCACCAGCTCACCGCGACCACCGCCGGGCAGGACATCGTGGACGGGCACGGCGTGCGCGGCGGCAAGGCCATGATCGCCACCTTGCGCTGGCGGCTGATCGCCGTCCCCGGCCGGCTGGTCCGCCACGCCCGCCACCTGGTCCTGCGGCTCCCGCCCGGCCACGGCCTGCTGCCCGAGGTCCTGACCCGGCTGCGGGCACTGCCCGCCCCCGCCTGACCTGCACCTGCTGAGCCCCGGCTCCCCGCTCTTGTCCGCGGCCTACCGGCCCCGAACCGCAGAAAGGGCCTCGCAAAACGGCGAACCCGGCGCTGACTCCCGGGCTGTCAGCGTGCCCGCTACCGCGAATCCTCGCGCACCAAGATCATTTATGGGAGCCGGAGTCAGCTCACCGCCTTATTCGCGGATTCGGGTCTGACCCAACACTCAGCATTGGAACGACGTTGACGCTAGCGGGTCTGTGCTGTACTCATCCATGGCGGCGGCGCCGTGCGGCTATCTGAGTATGGGCCCGAGCGTCGCCCTCGACCAGCCAGGCCAACG
>DATBGO010000347.1:0-1699 GCA_036558005.1 Streptosporangiaceae bacterium
GCGCGGCCGGGCTCGGCGCGCTGGCCGGGGCGGCCCGCCGCGCCGCCGCCCGCGGCACCAGCCTGCACGTGGTCTGCGCCCGGCCGCAGACCCGGCAGCTGCTCCAGCTGGCCGGCCTGGACTGCACCCTGCGGCTCGCCCACACCCTGGGCGAAGCGCTCCAGGCCCTGCCCGCCGCCCCGGACCCGGCCGGCCGGCACGCCCGGCCGCCGCAGCCCGTCCCGGTCCCGCTCGGAGGTGACGACGATGACGATGACTGAGCCCAGGTTCCCCGTCCAGGTCGTCCGCGGCGTGCCCGTCCTGATCGCGCCGCCGGAGATCGACATCACCAATGCCGGAGCGCTGCGGGCGGCCCTGCTCCACGCCGCCGCCCGCCCCGGCGCGGCCCTGGTGGTCGACATGACCCGGACGCGGTTCTGCGACTGCGCAGGGCTGCACGCCCTGATCGGGGCGCACAAGCGAGCCCGGGCCGAAGGCCGGCAGGTCAAGCTGGCGGTCACCGCCCCCGAGGTTCGCCGCATCCTCGCCCTGACCGCCCTGGACCGGCTGATCCCCGTCTACGCCAGCCTGGACCAGGCCCTCGCCCGCCCGCCGCACCCGGGCACCCGCGGGCCGCCCGGTGAACAGGGTAGTCAGTACCAGGCGCGCCCCGCCGCCAGCTCGCTGACCGTAATAGAGCTGGCTGACCGCGCCCGGTTCAGCTGGCCGCAGCCCCGGGCCTGCCGCCGGGCGGCCGCGGCGTCAGCCACCACTCGAACCGGGTGTGCCGCATGGCCCGGAACAGCGGCGCCCGGTTCTGGACGAGGTCGCGGGCGGGCACGTCGCGCAGCGGCCCGAGCGACCACAACTCGGGCTGCGTCGCCGACGACAGCACCACCGTGGCGCCGAAAGGCGCGGCCAGCAGGCGCAGCGCATCGGCCAGCGGGACCAGCAGGCCATGGGGAAGGGCCTGCACCTCATCGAGCACGATCACAGAGTTAGCCAGCCGGTGCACCTTGCGCATCCGCGACGGCTTCCGGCCGAACAGCGACTCGAACAGCTGGACCGTGGTGGTGACCACGAACGGGGCATCCCAGTTCTCCGCCGCCAGCCGCCGCCAGCGATCTGCCGCGCAGCCGCCGTCAAGATCCACGTGCGAGTGGTGTTCCAAGACGACAGGCTGCCCGCCGGGCTCGCCCGGATCCAGCAGCCGCCGGTACACCCCGGCGTTCTGCTCGGTGATGGTGATGAAGGGCACCGCGACGATCACCCGCGCCTTCCCGTGCAGGGCGGCGTGCCGCAGCGCGAATGTCGCTGTCGCCAGCGTCTTGCCCGAGCCTGTCGGGGCGGCCAGCCGGTACAAGCCACCGGGGCCGCCCGCCGCAGCCACGCATGATTGGTACACGCTGTCGCGCCACCGGCCGGCCGGGGACCCGCCGCGGCCGGTGAGGAGCTCGGCCCGGCGGTGCTCGAACCTGGCCGTCAGCTCACCGAAATCCGCCGCAGGGGGGCAAGCCGCGGCCGGGGTGCGCCCCGGCGATGCGCCTGCGTGTCCAGCGCATCGGCATCCACCAGGCACGAGAACAAGAACCGGACCAAGAACTCCCGGGCGGCCGGCTGGTCGAATCCGGGTGGCATCGGCACCGGCGTGCTGTCGAACAGCTCCGGCACGACCTGGCGCAGCGTGGCCTCGGCCTCAGCGCGGCGCCGTCCGCCGCCG
>DATBGO010000348.1:0-3690 GCA_036558005.1 Streptosporangiaceae bacterium
ACGTCCTGCCAGTGCTCGGCGAGCTGCAGCGCGGTGCAGATGGCGTCCGAAAGCTCGGCGCGCTGCTGTGTGTAGGCGCCGAAGACGTGCAGCACGATCTGGCCGACCGGGTTGGCCGACAGCTTGCAGTAGCCGAGCAGGTCATCGAAGCCCTGGTACCGGGAAACCACCTGATCCTGCTGGTTTGCCCTGATCAGGTCCAGGAACGGCTGCATGGGCACGGCACACTGGGACACCACCGGAGCAAGCTCGCGGATCGCCGCGATCGCGGGCGGATCGCCATCATCGCGGTAGAGCCGGGCCAGGTCGGCTTCCATCTCCGCCAGCAGCGGCAGCCGCTGCGGCTGCGGCGCCTGGTCGCCGATGTCGTCGACGGTCCTGGCGAACCCGTACACGGCCATCAGGTGCCCCCGGTAGCGCGCAGGCAGCACCTTCAGGGCGACCGGGAAGTTCTCGTGGGTCGCCCTGGCGGCAAGTGCGTCGGCTACCGTCGGCCCCACGTCAGTCTCCTGGCCCGACCCGGCGCTCATTCGCGTCCCGTCGCGCGTCACGTTCCATATTTCTGCACAGCTCTCAATTGAAAAGCAAATAATGACATAGACGTCAGATGACGCCCGTGTCGCCTTCCCCTGGCTGCAGGGCGGTTGTTAGCCCCATCCTGACCCGCCCATTTAACCCCGTTGCCGCACTTGGGTCGTTGTTCCCTGGCCGCAGTCTCCAAATCTAGTTGTGCCGGGCATAAGCAATAACTGACGCCAATGTCATATCCGCCAGATGAGAACCAGCGCGCAGTCGTCGGACCCGCGGCGCCGCCCCTGCATGGTCTGGACCAGCCGCCCGGCGCCCGCCGCGAACCCGGTCGTCACGAGCCGGTCGGCGGCGCCCAGCAGCCGGTCGATCCCGACGTCGATGTCCCGGCCCGGCTCCTCGACCAAGCCGTCGGTGTACAGCATCAGCGCGTCGCCGGGCCGCAGCGCCCCCCGTTCCGGGCTGCTGCGCAGGTCAGGGACCACGCCGAGGACCACGCCGCGGGCCTGGGTGAGCCGCCAGCTGCCGCTGCCCGCCTCGAAATGCGCGGCGGGCGGGTGCCCGGCCGATGCGACCACGTATTCCCCGGTGGCCAGGTCAACTGCGAGGTGAACGGCTGTCACGAAGCCCTCGGTGTTGCCGTCCCGGCGCAGGTAGGCGTTACAGGAGGAAAGGAACCGGTCGGCAGGGACAGAGGCGAGCAGCCCGCCGAACGCGCCGGACAGCAGCAGCGCCCTGGTGCCCGCGTCGATGCCCTTCCCGGCCACGTCGACGAGCGCGACCTCGAGTGTCTTCCCGTCGCAGGCCGACACCACGAAGTCACCGCCGAACGACGAGCCGCCCGCGGGCCTGAGCACCGAGGCGGCCTGCCAGCCCTCGGGCAGCCCGGGCAGCGTGCTCTGGGCCCGGATCCGGTCCCGCAGGTCGATCAGCATCTGGTCGCCGCGCAGCCCGCGTACGCCGAGCTTCTCCCTGGTCCTGGCCAGCACGTCAGCGATCAGGGCGGTGACCACGATGGTCGCGATGATGCCGGGCCCGGCCCGGCCTTCCACCGCGTCGTAGGTCAGCGTCGCCGCGACCACGCAGAACAGCACCCGCAGCGCCCGCGGCCACAGCAGCAGCCCGCCGGCCAGGATCGGCAGGATCATTACCCCGGGCGAGAACCAGGACACCGAGACCTCGACCGCGGCGATGCCGATGCCGGCCACCACGATCGCCAGCCCGAACGCCACCCGCCGGTTCCTGGTGATGAACTGCCGCCTGATCACGCCGCGCAGCCGGTGCGAAGCCGCCTGCACCGCGCTGGTGATCCGGTGCGGGACCTGAGGAACCATGATGCCGGCACTGTACCGGTATCAGCGGCGTGCTAGCTGCACTCCGCCGGGGCCGCCGGCGGCCGGAAACTCGCTCGCGGCACGGGCGCGGGCCGGGTACCAATGACGTATGGCAGCTGACTACCCGGTCCGGCCGGTCGGGAAAGAGGAGTTCGACCCTTACTACGCGGTCGCACTGCACGCGTTCAACGCCGGTCAGGAAAGCGAGCAGCACCAGCGCAACGACCTGGCCGTGTTCGAGCCGGACCGGAGCCTGGCCGCGTTCGACCAGGACGCGATCATCGCGACGGCGTGCGCGTACAGCTTCGAGCTGACCGTGCCCGGCACGGTCGCCAGCGCCGCCGGGGTCAGCGGGGTGTCCGTGCTGCCCTCCTACCGGCGGCGCGGGCTGCTGTCCGCGCTGATGCGCAGGCAGCTGGCCGACGTCAGGGACCGGGGCGAGGCGATCGCGGTGCTGTGGGCATCCGAGCCGGGGATCTACGGCCGGTACGGTTACGGCAACGCCTCAGTGCAGTACCGGCTTACCATCGACCGCGACGCGGGCGGGCTGGGGCCGCTCGCCGCCGCGGCCCGGCGGCCCGACGGCCTGCGGCTGCGGATCGCCGAGGCGCCGTTCCCCCGGGCTGAGCTGGCGGCGGTGTACGACGCGGTGCGGCCCGTCCGGCCGGGCATGTTCGCCAGGGACGGCCGGTGGTGGGATAACGTGCTGGCCGACCCGCCCGAGGACCGCCACGGCGCGGCGCCGATGCGGGCGCTCATCGCCGCCGACGGCACCGGGACGCTCGGCTATGCCCTCTACAACGTCCAGTCGGCCTGGGATGACGGGATACCGGCTCATGTCCTGTCGGTGAGCGAGCTGATGGCGGTCAGCCCGGCCGCTTACGCCGCGCTCTGGTCCGACCTGCTGACCAGGGACCTGGTCGCCACCGTGAAGGCCTACCGGCGCCCGCCCGATGACCCGCTGCAGCAGCTGCTGGCCGACCGCCGCCGGGCCCGCCCGCTGCAGGGCGACGGGCTGTGGGTCCGGCTGATCGACGTGCCGGGCGCGCTGGCGCAGCGGCGTTACGCTTGCCCGGTGGACCTGGTTATCGAGGTGGCTGACGACCTGGTGCCGGCGAACGCCGGCCGCTGGCGGCTGCAGTCCGCCGGGCCCGGCGGCCCGGCCAGCTGCGAGCCGGCCAGCGCGGCGGCCGACGTCACCCTGCCGGTGGCCGCGCTGGGCGCCTGCTACCTGGGCGGCACCAGGCTAGGCGAGTTCGCCGCGGCGGGCCTGGCCAGCCAGCACACCGACGGCGCGATCGCGGCGCTGTCGGCCGCGATGTCGTGGGATCCGGCGCCCTGGTGCCCGATGATCTTCTGAGCCGCGGGTAGCGCGATGCCCGGCATGAGGATCACCATCAGCGCCGCGATGCGGGCCAGGGACGTGTCCAGGCCCGCCCCCGACGACGAGGCCCGCGCCCAGGCCAGCGCGGACGCCCAGGCCGCCCCCGGCACCCCGGCCCCGGCCGCCGCCCAGCGCCGCGCCCGCTCCCGCATCCCCGCCCGCCCCGCCCAGCACCCAGCCGAGCCCAGCCGGCCGCCGGGCAAGGCCACCGAGCAGGCGAGCCCGCCAGAATCCGGGCCGGCTCGCGCCACCACCCGCCCCAGCCACGCCCGTCCCTCGCCCGCCAGCACCCTGCCCGCCCACACCGCACCGGGCCGCACCCCGTCAGACACCCCCCCGCCGGACACCTCACCCGGCAACACCGCACCGGCCCTCACCAGGCCGGCCAGCATCTCACCCGGCAATCCCCCGCCGGACCTCACCAGGCCGGCCAGCATCTCACCC
>DATBGO010000349.1:0-71850 GCA_036558005.1 Streptosporangiaceae bacterium
ACGCCGAGCACGCGGCCACCCGGGCCCGCGGCCGGGACCAGTGGTACACCGCATACGCGGTGCACGTGGCCAGGGTCGAGCGGTCCTACGGGTTCACCCGCCCGGCGCGAACTGAGTGATGGACAGCGTGTTGCCGTCCGGATCGGAGAACCACGCGACCTGGTCGCCGCCCGGGGTCGTCCACACCCCGTGCTCGTCGTGTTCCATGCCGTCGTACTGGTTGAACACCACGCCCCTGGCTTCCAGGTCGCGGACCGCCGCCTTGATGTCGGTCACCCGCCAGCCGAGCACGGTGTAGCCGCCGGCCGCGACCCGGGCCACCGCGGTGACCCGCAGCATGGTCCCGCCCGCGTCGAAGACGCAGGCGAAGTCGCTGCGCCCGGTGACCGGCAGGCCGAGCTTGCGCTCGTAGAACTCCCTGGCGCGGGGCAGGTCGGTCGTCCCGACGAAAGCGACCACGTCGCTGGACTCCAGCATCTTCGGCTCCGGTGCTGCTCGGCTCGTCGCTCACCATAGTTACCATGCGCCGCCGGCGCCGGGCGGTTCGGCTGCCTACTGCGCGGTGGAGCCGCCGTCGGCGGCCAGCGCCGCGCCGGTGATGAACGCGGCCTCGTCGCTGAGCAGGAAGACCGCGAAGGCGGCGATCTCCTCCGGGCTGGCGACCCGGCCGGACGGGTTCGGCGCCGGGCCGGGCAGCGGGTCGCCCGGCGCGACCCCGAGCAGCCGGCGGTACAGCGGGGTGTCGACGTTGCCGGTGACCAGCGCGTTGACCCGGACGCCCCGGCCGGCGTTCTCCAGCGCCGCGGACCGGGTCAGCCCGACGACCCCGTGCTTGGCCGCGACGTACCCGGCCATCCCGGGAATCCCCCGCGCCCCGCCGATCGAGGCGTTGTTGATGACCGACCCGCCGCCGGCCGCGGCCATCGCCGGGATCTGGTATTTCAGGCAGTAGAAGACGCTGGTCAGGTTCTGCGCCAGGTCGGCCTGCCAGGCCGCGTCCTCGGTCGCGTGGACCGGCCCGCCGGCATTGACGCCGCCCGCGTTGTTGACCGCCCCGTCCAGCCGGCCGAACTCCGACACGGCCGCCTCGACCAGCCCTCGCGCATCGCGTTCCACCGTGACATCGGCCGCGGTGAACAGCGCCTGGCCGCCCTCGGCCCGCAGCCGCGCGGCGGCCTCCGCACCGGCCTGCGGCCGGCGCCCGCCGATCACCACCGCGGCGCCCTCGGCCACGGCCCGGCGCGCGACCGCCCAGCCGATCCCGGACGCGCCGCCGGTGACGATCACTACCTTCGCCGCCAGCCGCCCCGCCACCGGCCCATGATCGCACAGCACCGGGCTGGCGTTCCGCGGCTGTGCCAGCCCGGCCTGACCCGCGACTCCGGTCCGGTGCAACATCTGGCGGCTCCGGCGAGTCAGGGTGAGTAGAGGAGAGGACGCCCGTGCCCGAGACCGATCCTGGAGGCGAGACCTTCAGCGAGTTCGTCGCCGGATCGCTGCCTGCCTTGCTGCGGTTCGGGCATGTCCTGACCGGCGACCCGCTGGAAGCGGAGGAACTGGTCCAGGACGCCCTGGCCAGATCGCTTCGCAGGTGGCGCAGGAAGGGCGCCGACAATCCGCTCGCCTACGTGCGCCGAGTCATGATCAACACTCACCTGACCCAGTGGCGGCGATGGGGGTCCCGGGTTCAGCTAGGGGACGTGCCGGAATTGTTCGCGCCCGACGCCAGCCTGCGGCGAAGCGAGGAGTGGGACATACTCCGGCGGGCACTGGCGACGCTGCCCGCCCGGCAGCGCGCCGTCCTCGTGCTGCGGTACCTCGAAGATCTTCCAGACCCGGTGATCGCGTCGCTGCTGGGCTGCCGGCCCGGCACGGTACGCAGCCTCGCATCACGGGGCCTGACGGCCTTGCGGCCACTCGTGACGGCAGGAACGACGGAAACGGTGCCAGGACATGACGACCAGGCGAAGTGAGAACCAGGCAGAAGACAGGCTGCGAGCGCTGCTGCGCGATCCCCGGTGGTCGCTCCCGTCGTGGCCAGACGCGGAGCAGAGGGTGCGGCGGGTAGCGCGGCGGCAGCGCCTGCGGATCATCGGAGCTGCCGCGGGAATGGCCGCGGCCGCGGCCGCGGCCATCGCCATTCCGCTGGCGCTCCCTGACACCCCGCACGAGACCTTCGGCAACGCCGCCACGGACCTTCTGAGCTGTCACGATTCGGCGGGTCAGCAAAACAGGGACACCCGTCCCGCGCGCCTGGTCAACGGGGTCGACGGCTTCATCGGCGACACCAGCGCCCTTGACGCTCTGCCCGTGGAGCACCTGGCCGGACACCGTTACCTGGCCTGGAAGACCGCTCTTTCGGTCGCGTCTGACGCCCGGCCCTACCGCACTGTCGCCGTCGTCAGCCCCGCGTCGGCCCGCCTCGGCTACGGGACTGGCGCCTTGGCTCCGTCTCGCCGGGTACGGCTGCCCGCCTGCGGCCGCCGCTACACCCTGTACGTCGGGGGCATCTTCGTGACACGCCCCGCTTGCGTCATCCTCGCCGTCACCGGACCCGACGGAACCTCAGCCACCATCGCCGTGCCGGTCCTGCGGACGTGCCCGCGGCGGGCCCGGTAGCGCGGCGGGTCCTGTCGGCGGCGCGCTGTATGTTGGCGCGATGGATTACCTGGCTGCCCTGCGGCGCGAACTCGACGCGTTCGGGGCCACGCTGGACGGCGACCTGCTCACCCCGGTCAGGCCTTGCGGCGACTGGACGCTGTCCGATCTGGCCGCCCACATGGGCGCGGGCAACTTGTGGGTGGTCACGGCCGTCAGGGAGCGGCACGGCAACAGCTATGACGAGGCTGCCGCGCCCCGCGGCCAGGCAGCGCTGAAAGCCTGGTACGCCGGGACGGCGGACACGCTCGTGCGGTCACTGTCGGTCGATCCCTCGACGGATGCGTGGTCGTTCTTCCCGCCGCACACGGTCGGATTCTGGCGCCGGCGGCGCAGCCAGGAGACCCTGATGCACCGCTGGGACGCCGAGAACGCGCTCGGCCCGGCGGCGCCGATGGACGTGGCGCTCGCCGCCGACGGCGTCGCCGAGGTCTTCGACACCATGGCGCCCCTGATGATCGCCAGGGGACGGGCCGCCGATCCCGGGCAGGCCGTCAGGCTCACCGCCACCGACGCGGGCGGGTCCTGGGTGTTCGGGCCCGGCGAGCCGGCAGCCGGGATCTCGGGCCGGGCCGAGGACCTGCTGCTGATGCTCTGGGGCCGCAAGCCGGCCGACACCGATTCGGTGGCCTGGAGCGGGGATCGCGAGGCAGGGCTGCGGGTCCTGGCCGGACCGCTGGTGCCCTGACCGGCCGGCCCGGGCACGAGCCGCGCAGGTGGCCGCCGGGGACCGGGTGAGGCTATTGCTCGTGCGCGGGCTCGGCGGCGGCCAGCAGTTCCTGAGGGTCGGCGAACCGGAAGCCGAACATGTCCACGGCGACTCCCCCGGCCCTCCCGGCCAGGGCGAGCGCGGCCTGCGCGAGCTTGAGCTGCGCGTCATGCCGCACGTTGCGCGGTCGCATGCCGGTGTTCAGGTCCCAGTGATGCAGTCCCTGCCTGCCGCCCTGGCCGGCCGCGGGCGGCTCAAGGTCCGCCACGTACTGCCGGGGAGACCAGTAGGCGGTGTAGAACACGGCGTGCGGGCCGCTGATCGCGTAGCTGTCCTCCTTGGCGTCCTCGACCGCCACCTCCCCGGCGTAGGGCCGCAGCAGTCCGGCGACCTCCTCCGCCGGGACTGCCTGCTCGCTGTACACCGAGGCCAGCAGTGCCCGCGGCGGCCGGGCCTGGCCGGGGAACACGTGCCCGCCAAGCCGCGCGGCCAGCCCCGTCACCAGCAGCTCGCCATCAGCCACCTTGGCGTCATGCGGCCGCCGTCCCCGGTGGTCCTGCACGGCCGCGGCGGCGTACCAGGCCACCGCGGTGCCGGGCGGCAGCCCGGCCTGCCCGGCGAGCTTCGGCGTGACCTCGAACGGGCCGAACAGCAGCACCCCGTTGCCGAACACCAGCCTGCCGTGCCATTGCCGCAGGCCCGGGTCATACAACCGGGCGGCTGCCAGCAACTCCGGCCCGGGATCGGCGCTGAGCAGCAGCGTCGGCCCGGCAGCGAGCTTGCGCCCCGTGCGGTCGAAGAACGCCATCTTCGTGCCTCCCGGCGGGTCCGGCCGATGCGCGGTGTATCACGATTCAAATCCCTTTCTCACCCTAACGGCCGCCGGGCCCGGCCGGGCGCGCAGCCCCCCGGCGCCGCGTTTTCGATAATGCTGGCCGATTGCCGGCCGCATTCCTTAGATGGCAGTCTGTGACAGCCGTTGGCAATGCCGTCAGCAGCGACGATGGCGGGCCGGAGCCCGCCGGCCCGGCCCGGTGAAGACCGCCAGGGTAGGGCTCCCCATGCCAGTTTTACTTTCCGGGGAAGCGCTCTACAGTTGGCGCGTGGATAGCGAGACGTCCCTTTCCTGGGGGGCTGCGCCGGAACTTATCGTGCAGGCGCAGGGGATCGACAGGAGCCTGCCGGCCGGACCGGTGTACGTGATCGGGCGTGACCCGGAAGGTGACATTGTCATCACCGACCGCCGCGTGTCCTGGCAGCACGCGGTGCTCCGGGCGGAGGACGGCCGCTGGCTGCTGATCGACAACGGCAGCACGAACGGCACCTACACGGCGGGCGGCCGGGTAAGCCAGGCCGGCATCACCGGCGAGGTGCTGTTCCGGCTCGCCGATCCCGGTGACGGGCCAGTGCTGCGATGCGCGGCCAGCCTGCCGCAGCCCGCCGTCCGGGCGGTGCGGATCGGCCGGGCGCCCGACAACGACATCGTGCTTCCCGGTCCTGGCGTCAGCGACCACCACGCCGAGCTGCGCAGCGCGGCCGGCGCCTCGGGCGTCTTCCGGATCGTGGACCTGGACAGCGGCGGCGGCACCTTCGTCAACGGGCAGCGGGTCATCGCCGCGTCGCTGGCCGACGGAGACGTCATCGGCGTGGGCCCGGCCAGGTTCCGGCTGGCCGGGCCGGAGCTGCAGCAGCTCGCCGAGCCCGCCGGCCCCGCCGACGCAGGCGCCTCGCCGCCAGCCGCCCCGCCCGGCTCCGCCCCGCCCCCGCCCATCGCCGCGGCCCCGGCCGTTGCCGCACCGCCTGTTACGACACCGCCTGTTACGACACCGCTTGTTACGACACCTTCCGCCTCCGCGCCGCTGGAGATCCCGTACGCGATCCGCTGGCTGGTGCCCGACGGCGAGCGGTTCGCGAACTTCGCCATCCTGAACGACAACGACACCCAGCTCGACTACTACCGCCGGTTCGGCCACGTCTACGCCGTCGGGATCCCCACGAAGAAGTGGCGGCTCGTCGTCGTGTCCGATCCGGAATTGCTCGACGAGGTGGCCGCCGACGAGGAGCAGTTCGGCAAGCGGGTCGAAGAGATCAACTTCTTCGCCCAGCTGAGCAACTCCCGCGGCTGCGGCATCTCGGTGATCGGTGACAGCGACCGCACCGAGCAGATCCGCCGGGTGATGCTGCCGTGGTACTCGCCGCAGCATCAGCGGACGCAGCTGGAGCGGATGAAGGAGCAGGCGCGCAAGCTGGTCGCCGCCTGGTCGGCGATGCCTGACAGCGAGCCGCTGGACGCGCGCACCTGGATGGAGCGTTACACCCTGGAGGTATCGGGCCGGGGCGCCTGCAACTACGACTTCGGGCTGTTCGACGCCGCCGCCCCGCACCCGTTCGCCACCGCCGTGCCGGAGAGCACCAAGGAGAGCATCCTGCGGGTCGCCGAGCCCCGCCCCGACTTCACCCTGTTCGCCGGGCCGGCCAGGCGCGCCCGCCGCAAGCGCTACCTGCGCAACAACGAGGAACTGTTCCGGACGGCTGACACGCTGGTGCGGGCCCGGATGAACACCAGCCCGTCCGGGCCGCAGACCGACCTGCTCAGCCGCCTGGTGGGCACCCCCGACCCGGAGACCGGCGAGTACCTCGACACCGAGACCGTCCGCGACCAGATCCTCATGCACCTCTCCAACGGCTTCAACGGCCCGTCGATCACCGGGGCGTGGCTGGCCAGCGTGCTGGCCACCAACCCCGACGTCGAGGAGAAGCTGATCGCCGAGATCGACTCCGTGACCGGCGGCGACCCGGAGTACGACCTGCGGTACGACGACCTGATGGCGCTGCCGTACATGACCCAGGTCATCAAGGAAACGCTGCGGATCTACCCGCCGATGCCGGTCACGATCCGGCGCAGCCTCAGGGACGGGACGCTGGGCCGCTACCGGGTCAGGAAGGGCGACATCATCCTGGTCGGCACGCTCGCCGCGCAGCGCGACACGCGGTACTGGGGACCCGACCCCGGCCGGTTCGACCCCGAGCAGTTCGCCATGGAGAAGGTCGTGGACCGGCCCCGGCACGCCTTCATCCCGTTCTCGGTCGGGAAGCGGCAGTGCATGGCGCAAGAGGTCACGTTCATGATGCTCCGCGTCGTCCTGTTCGAGATCTACCGGCACTATCAGCTGCGGCTCGCGCCGGGCGCCACCGTGGCGAAGAACACGGTGGTGACGACCAAGCCGGTCAGCGTCCCGGTCGTCCGGCTGCCGCGCGCGCCAGGCCAGGTCCGCGCCTTCCCGTCCGCGCCGCGGGAACAGCCCGCCGCCACGCCCGGGCCGGCCCCCGCCCCGCCCGCTGCGGGCGGCCGCCACCCGGCGCCCGCGCCTGCCGCGGCCGGCTGGGGGCAGCCGACGGAAATCCCGGCGGCCAGCCCCTACCCGCACCTGGTGATCGCCTACGGCAGCAACTTCGGCGCGAACAAGGACCTGGCCGAGCAGTTCGCCGAACGCGGCCACTTCTACGGCTACTCCACCGACGTGATCACGCTGAATGAGCTCGCCGAGTCGCCGCCGCGCGCGCCCTGGCTGCTGGTCGTGATGACCTCCACCTACACCTCGAACCCGCCGTCGAACGCGGCCGCGTTCAAGTCCTGGATCGACCGCGCCCAGCCGGGCACGCAGACCTGGCTCAACTGCCGGTACCTGGTCTGGGGCCTGGGCAACAGCCAGTGGAACGCGTTCCTCGCCTTCCCCCGCCACGTGCACGACAAGCTCGCCGAACTCGGTGCCGCGCCGCTGGCCGAGTTCGGCTACGGCGACGTGGGCTCGCCGTCCTGGGAACGCCTGCACGCCGACTGGAACTCCCGCGTCTGGCCGGTCCTGCAGGAACTGTCGGGGGCCACGCCGACCGCGGCCGCGGCCGCCCGGGCCGCCTCAGAGCGCGCGGCCTCGGGCGTGCTGACCAGGTCCGAATCCAACACCGCGATGCACAGGTCGCTGCCCGGCGGTGACTTCGCGACACAGCTGCCCGGGCCGCCGGCCAGCGTCTCCGCGGTGATGCGGCTGATGGCGCCCGCCTCCTCGCAGAGCAGCGGCTCCCATTCGCGGGTCCTGCTCGCCCCGACGATCCTCACCAACGCGGCCGGCGTGGACACGGTGCAGGGTCGCGCGGTCGCGTGCCGGGAACTGCAGGCCGCGGAGTCGCCGAAGCGGACCAGGCACCTGGAGGTGAGCCTGCCGCCGGGGGTTGCCTACCGGGCAGGCGACCACCTGGGCGTCTGCCCGAAGAACGACGAGGACCAGGTCGAACGGCTGGTGCGGCGGCTCGGCGCCGAACCCGACGGGCTGTTCATGGTGCCCAAGACGATGAACGTCCGGGTCGTGCCCAAGGGCGTCGTGCTGCAGGTCCGCAACGTGCTCACCAACCTCGTCGACATCACCGGCCGGCCGGGCGTCCCGCTGGTGGACCAGCTGCTCGCCAAGGCGTCCGATCCCGCTGACCGGGCGAAGCTGGCGGAGATCAGGAACGTGCTGCAGGCGCTGGAAGGCCCCGGCGCTGCGCTGCGCCCGGCCATCGACGCAGGCGGTTACAACCTGCTGCGGCTGCTGGAGGACTTCCCGTCGTGCTCGCTGAACATCTTCGAGTTCCTGCAGGTGGCCCAGCCGCTGCGGCCGCGTTACTACTCGGTCAGCTCCAGCCCGGCGATCCACGGTAACGGGGTCGCGCACCTCACCGTGGGCCTGGAGAGCACGCCGGTGCCGGGCATGCCGGGCCGCGAGTTCCGCGGGCTGGCCTCGCAATACCTGCACGCGCTCAGGGAAGGCGACCGGCTGAACATCTTCCATGACAGCGCCGGCGGGTTCCACCTGCAGGATGACGTGTCGAAGCCGATGATCTTCATCTCGGCCGGCACCGGCTTCGCCCCGATGCGGGCGTTCCTCTGGGAGCGGCTGGCGCTGAAGGACGCGGGTGTCCCGCTGGCCGAGGCGGCGCTGTTCAACGGCATCAGGTCCAGCGGCCTCGACTACATCTACCGGGATGAGATCGAGCGGTTCACCGCCGAGGGCGTGCTCGACCACCTGCACGTCGCGATGTCGCGCGAGCACCCCGGCCACCGTGACTACGTCCAGGACCAGATCAGGGAGCATGGCGCGCTGGTCTGGCGGCTGCTGAGCGCTGGCGGCTACGTCTACGTCTGCGGCTGGCAGCCGATGCGCGCGGCGGTGCGGGCCGCCTTCACCGACATCGCCGCGCAGCACGCGCCGATGCCGCGCGAGCAGGCAAAGGCTTACCTCGACGAGCTAGAGACGACCGCACGCTACCGCCCAGATCTCTGGGGATAACCACATAGGAGCCCGAATGGACGCCCTCGCCCTCATCCTGACCGTCGCGGCCCTGGCCATGTTCGGGTTCGCCGCGAGCGGCCGCGAGCTGCGCCGGCTCAACGAGATCGCACTCGGGCTGGTCTTCCTTTCCGCCGCGCTGATCTGCCAGTTCACCTCGATCACGAACACCCGCATCGGCCGGTGAGCCGGTTAGCGGAGCCCGGCCCGCGCGACCTGGGCCTGGCAGAACGGGCAGCTGACCCGGTCCGCCCCGGCCGGCAGGGTCATGGTCGCGCCGCAGGCCGCGCAGCCGATCTCGGCCGCGCCGATGTCGATCTTGCGGCCGCAGCCTGAGCAGATGACCGCGGTGGCCCCCGGCAGCGCGCTGAACTCGCCGCCGCAGCCGCCGCAGTGCCGCGGCTGGCCGTCCTCGGCTTGCACCGGCACGTACTCGTTGCGCAGGCCCGCCCGGTCCAGCAGCTGCCCGGCGGCCTGCGGGTCGAGCATGCCCAGCCAGCCCTGGCAGAAGCCCGACCAGGTGAGCTTGCCGGTCAGGTGCTCAGCGTGATCCGGGTCGAGGTCGGCGAGCCCGGCCGAGCGGTACAGGGCCCGGCCGGCCTCGATCTGCTTCTCCAGCGTCTGCGCCATCGGCCAGAACGAGTCCGCCGCCACGGCCGGCGCCATCATCCCGCCGGTGTAGCGCAGGCCCATCACCCGCTGCCGCATCTCTGCTTCCAGCGCCCGGGCGGCCGGGTCGAAGGCACGCGCCACCGCGGCCTCGGTCAGGTACCTGATGCAGGCGCTGCGGTAGTCCGGGTCGCTGCGGGCCCGGTGGGAGACGGCCATCGGCACGTGCGTCACGTACGCCTCGTGCACGATCCGCTGCAACTCCCGGTACCTGTCCCGGTCACCGGCGGCAAGCGCGGCCTGCGCCGCCGCGTGCGTGCTGTTCACCGTCGCGGCATACTGCGGCCCCGGCGTCGTGTCGGACTCGCCCGCCCGGCGCAGGTCGTAGTCGACCAGGGAGGCACAGTAGTCGCAGTACACGTAGGCGGTGACGGAGGGCAGTTTCTTCGGCGCCCCGCACACCACGCAGGTGCAGCGCTTGACGAAGCCCGGCCCGGGCGGCGCCAGGATGGCCAGCACCTGGCGGGCCCAGCTCGCGGACCCGGCAGGCGCGGCCGCCTGGGCCGCTGCCTGCTGGTAGGCAGCGGCTTGCTGGCGGGCCTGGTCCTGCAGCTGCCGGGCTAACCCCGGCATCCCCGCGGCCGCTGGCTGCCCGCCCTCCGGACCACGCTGATTCCGCCGGAACAGCCCCATCTGACCTCCCCTCCTCCGCCCGGCCAGGTTGGCGCCAGTCACGGCTGCCTGCCGTGAGGGTAGCTGCCTGGAGTGACCGACGCTAGTCTGAACTATAGTCCAGCTAGGAAAACTATAGTACGTGAGTGCGTACTATAGTTTATTGCCTGGCCTCGGCTCAGGGACCGGAGGAGGCATGCAGCTCAACCGTCCGCTGGCAACCATCACGCCAACGCTCGATGGTGACGTGCTCGCCGTGCTCGCCCGCCTAGACGCCGCCGTCACCACCGGGCAGCTTCATCGCATGCTGGACAGCTACTCGGAGGAAGGAATCCGGAAGGTGCTTCGCCGTCTCCATCGCCAAGGGGTCGTTCACTCCGACAGGATCGGCAATGCCTACAGTTACCGGCTCAACCGGGAGCACCTGGCCGCAGGCCCAATTGTCGAACTGGCCACGCTTGGCCAAACACTGCTACGTCGACTTGAGGAACGCCTCAGCAACTGGCTCTACCGGCCGGTGTACGCAGCTGTATTCGGATCAGCCGCTCGCGGAACCATGAATGAGAACAGCGACCTCGATCTGCTGCTGGTACGGGCCGATGACACCCCATCCGACATCTGGGATGAGCAGGTCGCCGATCTGTCCGCCGACGCCAGCAGATGGACCGGCAACGACACGCGCCCGCTTGAGTACGCGGTAAGCGACCTGGCAGAGGTAAGAGCTGAACAGGTGCTGCACGACGTACTGAACGAGGGCATCACTCTGGCCGGACGCCGCGACTGGTTCATGAAGCAGTTGCGTGGAGCCGGAGCCTGACATGGTGCGCGCGCCTGCCTGCACCGCGGAAATGCGCCGGGGCCGGATGCTCAAGGCAGTGGAGTTCCTTGACGCCGCCAGCCTGATCGCTGGCCAGGCCGGCGGGGAAGCCGCAAACCCCGATGCCATCACCACTTTGTACATTCACGCCGGGATCGCCGCCGCAGATGTCATTTGCTGCGCCCGCCTCGGGCAACATGCACAAGGCCAGGATCATAACGAGGCAGTGAGGTTGCTACACCAGGCCGACAGCGGCTCAGCACGGCACCTGCGCGTGCTGCTGGGCATGAAGACCAAAGCTGGGTACAGCCATGCCCGGTCGACCGCCGCGGACGCCAAGCGTGCAGGGAGAGTAGCTGAGGCGCTGGTGGAATCGGCCCGGCGGGTCAGTATGACGTAAGCCTGGGCTAGCCGCCGAAGGTTACGTCCTGGCCGCCCAGGACGCCGACGATGCCGGCCGGGGTGACGCTGACGCTCTCGATCTTCAGGTGCAGGGGCAGGCCAGTCAGCGGCACGGTGATGTTCTTGACCGAGTCGAGCAGCTCCGAGGGCAGGCCATTGCTGGATACCAGCCGGATGTTGATCTTGTCACCGCCCAGCTTGGCCACCTTCCAGGTCGCCGAGCCGCTGGTGACCAGCAGGTCAAGGCTGGCCTTCACCTCATCAGGCCCGGCCGGCTTCAGCGTGAGCCCGGCGCCGCCGAGCGAGCCCAGCGGGCCCACCTCGTTCTCCAGCGAGTTGGACAGGTCACCGAAGGTGATCTGGGCGGTTCCGGTCAGCGTGTCGACCGTCGCGCCGTTGAAGCTGGAGTTGATGTGCACGCCGTCGAGCTTGGCGTTGATGAGGTGGATCGTCACCGGGCCGACCGGCACATCCGTCGACGAGATGTCGATGCTCTTCATGTCCCGGCTTGCCACCTGGGTCAGGAAGGGGAAGCCATTGATCGACACGTCCGGCTTCTTCGGAAAGCCCTGGTCCTGGATTTCCGAAGCGACCTTGCTCTCGGCGAACGCCCGGGCGCCGAAATCAAGCGCGACCAGGACCGCGATCAGCGCGATCACGATGATGAGGATGGTCCTGCCTCGGTGGCGGCGGCGGACAGGAACGGTGGCCGGATACCCGTTCATGCGGCTGCCCGCGATCGTTGCGGCATAGCGGATTCAGCCGTCCTGGCCCGGTTCATGTTGCGATGGTAGGGCATCGGCCCGGCGCCGAGAATCCCCTTGGGAAGGCGTCCCCATCAGCCCGGTCCCCTTCACTTCAGGCTGTCAACGGCGATGGCCTGCACGAAGCCAGAGTCGTTGTTGGTCGCGAACAGCGTTTTGCCATCCGGGTCAAGCCCGAACTCGCGCGGCACCAGGCCGGTTTTGATCAGCCCGAGCAGCGCGTGCCCGCCGTGCAGCGCCGCCTGGGTGTCGATCAGCATGAGGCTGGCGCTGGCACCGGGCTGGCTGTGCACGTTGGAGTTGGCCACCATTATCCGGCTGCCGTTCCTGAACATGATCAGCCCGATCGGCGCGGCGCCGACGTTGACCCGCGCGATCAGCGCGTGCGCCGGGCTGGAGAGCAGCCTGGCGGCCGAGAAGCCGAGCAGCGCGTTGCTTTCCCTGCTGGTGACCCAGACGTCGCTGCCGTCGGGTGAGACAACCACCCGGACCGGGCTGCAGCCCGCGGTCGCGATCGACTTGATCGCCTTCGCGGGATTGGTCTCGGCCCGGTGGACGTCGATCACCGAGAGGGTGCCAGCCGACGGGTTCGGCGTCTTGACCCGCGTCATGCTGGTCGCGTACAGCAGTTTCCCGTCCGGCGAGAACGCCATCCCGACCGGCTGCTGGCCGAGCTTGACCTTGCCCACCACCACATCGGAGGCCGCGAACCCATTGGTGAGCGCGTTGGACAGGTTGAACACCACCATCGCCGCGCTGCTCTGCAGCGTCACGAAGACGAACTTGTTACCCGGCGAGATCGCGACCTCGACGGCGCCATGGCCGAACGGGCTGGTCAGGGTCCCGACGATCGGGCTGGCGCTGCCCTGCTCGGCGGCGGCGACGTTGATCACGATGGCACCGCTGTGCGCCGCCGCGATCAGGTACTTCCCGTCCCTGGTGAGCGCCAGGCTCTTCGACGCCCCCGGCGCGGAGAACGTCCGCACCAGCGTGGGTGCCAGGCCGGCGCCGTTCCTGAGCACCGCGATCGAGTCGCCGAGCGTGACGAAGGTGAAATTGCCGTCGGCGGCGGCCTTCACCCCGAACGGTCCGCCGCCGGTGTGGGTGGTGGCGATCCGCGGGCTCAGCGTCGGGGCCGGCGCGACCGCGACGTTGCAGCCCGGCATCGACACCACGGAGGGCTTGCCGCCGCCGCTGTTGTTCTTCCCGCTTCCGCCACCCCCGCCGAGGACCGCGAAGGCGCCGCCCGCGGCGCCGAGCACGATCACGCAGGCGATGATCACAGCGGCCGGCGTCCGCCACCACGGCCGGCGGCGGCGGTAGCCGCCCTGATCCCCGGGGTAGCCGCCGTATCCGCCCTGCGGCGGGTAGCCGCCCGGCGGCTCGGTCAGGCCCGGCTGGGTCGGCTGCCGCGGCTGCTGCGGCCGGTCCGCGGCCTGGGTCGGCGGGCCGGGCGGCTGGCTGCCCCGGCCCGGCGGCTGGCCCTGGCCCGGCGGCTGGCCCTGGCCCGGCGGCTGGCCCCGGCCAGGACCGGAGGCCGCCTGCCAGTCCGCGGCCACGGTGCCCTGGTGCAGGCGCTGGTCGTCCCCGGGGCGTCCGGCGCCTGGCGCTGCTCCCGGCGCGGATATCTCGGTCGGCGGATGGGGGCGCGGTGACCCGCTGGCCGGGCCAGCGGCGACCGTCGCGCCCGGGCCCGCGGCCGGGCCAGCCGGGCCCGCGGGCCGGGTCTGCAGGCCGAGGGCCTCGCGCAGCGCCACCGCGAACGCCAGGCAGGTCGGGTACCGGTCGGCCGGGGCCTTGGCCATCGCCCTGGCGAACACCCGGTCGACGGCGGCGGGCAGGTCACCGCGGCGGGACGTGATCGAAGGCGGGGCCTCGGACAACTGGGCCCAGACGACCGCCAGCCCCTGATCGCGGCGGAACGGCGGCGTGCCGGTCAGCATCTCGAAGGCCGCGCACGCGAGCGAGTACAGGTCCGCGCGCCCGTCGACCGGGCGGCCCTCGATCTGCTCTGGCGCGACGTAGTCGATCGTGCCGAGGAACTGGCCGGTCGACGTCAGCCCGGTCACCGACAGCGACTGCTTGCTGAGGCCGAAGTCGGACAGGTAGACGTGGTCCTGCCGGTCACTGCCCGAAGCGGAGCTGAGCAGCATGTTGCCGGGCTTGACGTCCCGGTGCACCAGGCCGCGCGCGTGCGCCGCGTCCAGCGCCGAGGCCACCTGGGTGATGATCTCGGCGGCCCGCGCGGC
The DNA here is from genome assembly GCA_036558005.1 of Streptosporangiaceae bacterium. Taxonomy (GTDB): domain Bacteria; phylum Actinomycetota; class Actinomycetes; order Streptosporangiales; family Streptosporangiaceae; genus DATBGO01. The sequence continues at coordinate 14,208 of DATBGO010000349.1, forward strand.
CGGCAGCGGGCCGCCGGAGTCCAGCAGGCTGCGGACGTCCCCGCCCAGCACATACCGCATCGCGATAAACAGGACGCCGTTGGCTTCGCCGGCCTCGAAGACCGGGATGATGTGCGGGTGGTCGACCGCGGCCGCGGCCCGTGACTCCCGGATGAACCGCTGCCGGAACGCGTCGTCCAGCGCCAGCCCGGGGGCCAGGATCTTCAGCGCGACCCGCCGGTCCAGCCGCACGTCCAGGGCGCGGTACACGACCGCCATGCCGCCCCGGCCGATCTGCTCTTCCAGCCGGTAACCGGCTATCTGGGAGCCAACAGCGAAATCGCCCGGTCCCCACGTTTCGTCGCTCACCGCGCCTCCAGCGCCAACCCTGCCCGTCCGACGCTCCCCAGAGCCCATGGAAGCCGCATCGGCATGCTCCGGGATCGCGGGGGTTGAGTCACAAAGCTGCCGGGTGCGTTCTAAAAGTATCTTTGTCCGCCGCCATTGCCTGCAACCCGGGCGGGGGCCGCGCGGGCGCCGGCCGGCGGCCAGACCCCCGGATCGTAGCCCGGCCGGCCGGGCGCGGCGACCCGACTCGCCCGGGGAGATCACGAACTGATCGGGCCGGATTCTGCTTTGGCCCCGCGCGCCTTACAGTTGTCCAATGACTAACGTGGGGGCAGGGACGACCGGTCCGGCGCTTGTAGTCCGGACTCAGGGCTCCGACCGTAGCCTACAGGCAGGGCCCGCCTACAAGATTGGCCGGAACCCCGCATCCGACATCGTGGTCGACGATTCACGGGTGTCGTGGCAGCACGCCGTGCTCCGGCTTGAGCACGGTGACTGGCTGCTGGAGGACTCCGGCAGCACGAACGGCACGTTCCTGGACTCCCGGCGGGTCCAGCGGGTGCCCATCGACGGTGAATGCACGGTACGGCTCGGGCACCCCGACGACGGCCCGGTCATGTCCTGCTCGGTCGCCCGCCCCGCTGCCCCCGCCGCCGGGCCGATGGGCACCGCGCTGGCGGACCGGCCGGCTGGCCTGCGCCAGGACGGCCAGGCCGCCGGGCGGGGCCAGCCGCAGCCACCGCCGCCGCGGCCCGCCGCCCCGCCGCCCGGCCAGGGCCAGGGCGGGGGCGGCCGGGGCTACGACCCGCACGCGACCGGCTTCCCGGCCGGATCCCCCGCCTCCAGCATCGTCCGCCAGCCCAGCGCGATCATGCGGCTGCCCACCAGGGTGCTGCGGATCGGCCGGGCCGCCGACAACGATGTCGTCGTCGACGACCTGAGCGTGTCCCGCTACCACGCCGAGCTGCGCAATTCCGCCCGCGGCTACGAGATCGTGGACCTGGCCAGCCACAACGGCACGTTCGTCAACGGCGCCCGGGTGTCATCGGCGATCGTCACCGAGCGGGACATCGTCGCCATCGGGCCGGCCACGTTCCGGCTGATCGGCGACGAGCTGCAGCAGTTCATCGACTCCGGTGACATCTCGCTGCAGGCCAGGGACCTCACCGTGCGGCTGTCCAGCGGCAAGGTGCTGCTCGACCACGTCAGCTTCCCGCTCGGCGAGCGCTGCCTGCTCGGCGTCATCGGGCCCAGCGGCGCGGGCAAGTCCACCCTGCTCGGCGCGCTGACCGGGATCTCGCCCGCCACCCAGGGCTCGGTCCTGTACGACAACCGTGACCTCTACGCCTACTACGACGAGCTACGCTACCGGATCGGGCTGGTGCCGCAGCAGGAGATCCTGCACACCCAGCTGTCGGCCCGGCGGGCGCTCGGCTTCGCCGCCGAGCTCAGGTTCCCGCGCGACGTCAGCAAGGCCGAGCGGGAAACCCGGATCACCGAGGTGCTGGAAGAGCTGTCGCTGACCAAGCACGCGGAGACCAGGACGTCGGCGCTGTCCGGCGGCCAGCAAAAGCGCGTCAACGTCGCGATGGAGCTGCTCACCAAGCCCTCGCTGCTGTTCCTCGACGAGCCGACCTCCGGCCTGGACCCGGGCCTGGACAAGTCGGTCATGGAGCTGATGGCCGATCTCGCGCACGACGGGCGCACGGTCATCGTGGTCACCCACAGCGTCGCGAACCTGAATCTCTGCGACCGGCTGCTGGTCCTGGTGCCCGGCGGCAAGATCGGTTACTTCGGGCCGCCCGCGGACGCGCTGAAGCACTTCGGCCAGCCCGGCTGGGCCGAGGTGTTCCAGGCGTTCGAGGCCGAGCCAGGCCGGGACTGGGCCGGCGAGTACCGGCGCTCGGCCTACCACGCGATGTACGTCGCCTCCGAGCTGGACGGCCAGGCCGCCACCCCGCACCCGGTGCAGGCGGCCCCGCCGCCCGCGGCCAGGAACCGGTTCGCCCAGCTGTCCACGCTGTGCCGCCGGTACCTCGCGGTGATCGCCTCCGACCGGGTGTTCCTGGCCGTGCTGGCGGCGCTGCCGCTGTTCCTGGGCATCCTGATCCGGGTCATCCCGTCCCCGCAGGGGCTGCGCGGACCCGGCAATACCGATATCGGGACGCTGCTGCTGATCCTGATCCTCAGCACCTGCTTCACCGGCGCGGCCAACTCGGTCCGCGAACTGGTCAAGGAACGGGTGATCTACAGCAGGGAACGGGCCGCCGGGTTGTCCTCCGGCGCCTACCTGCTGTCCAAATTGATCATCCTCGCGGTGCTGTCGGCGGTCCAGGCGGCGCTATTGGTCGCGGTCGGCCTGGTCGGCAGGAAGATGCCGCTGACCGGGTCGTTCCTGACCCACCTGCCGCTGGTCGAACTGCTCATCGCGCTGGCCGTGCTGGCCGCCGCGTCGATGACGCTCGGGCTGCTGATCTCCGCGATGGTCAGCACCTCGGAGCGGACGATGCCGCTGCTGGTGGTGATCGTGCTGTTCCAGGTCGTGCTGACCGGCGGCATCTTCTCGCTCAACGGCAAGGCCGGGATCGAGCAGGTCGCCTGGCTGTCGCCGTCACGCTGGGGGTTCGCGGCAGCCGCGTCCACCACCAACCTCAACGTGATCCAGTTCCCGGCCGCGAAGGCGCCCCCGGCTTCGCACCCCTCGCCGTCCCCGGGCACGCATCACAAGAAGTCACCTTCCGGCGGCACCGCACCGGGCGGGTCCTCGCCCGGCGGCGGCGCCTCGCCGAGCAGCGCGGCGTCACCGTCCGCCACCGCGTCGTCCAGCGCCGCCGCGACGCCGAGCCCGAGCGGCACGGCGAGCACCACGGCCAAGCTGAGCGCGGCCAAGCCGAAGCCGAAGGCGAAGGCTTCGCCGAGCCCGTCCGCCTCGCAGACCGGCGCCGGCTCGTCGTCCGGCTCGCCGTCGCTGACCACCGACCCGCTGTGGAAGCACAAGGCGGGCACCTGGCTGCTGGACGTGGGGATGATGCTCGCGCTGGGGCTGGTGTTCTCCGTCATCGCCTGGTGGCGGCTGCTCCGGATCGGCCCCGCCAGGCGCCGGTAACGAAGGGGCGCCGCGGGGCCGGGCTCGCGGTGACAGGCCTGGAAAGCGCGGGCCCGGGCCGCCGGTCGGTGGCGGCCCGGGCCCGCGCGGTGTGCGGTTGGCGTTACCCGGTCAGTGCCTGCCCCGCCGCGGGCGCTGGTCGAATGGCCGCAGGTAGCGGGTCGGCTGGAACGAGGTGAACGCGGCCGGGGTGGCGACGACGCTGCCGCCGCTGCTGAACACGTTCAGGCCCGGGCCGAGCGCGGCCGCGGCCGTGTTCAGGCTGGAGGTCCGCAGCGCGTGGTCGTCCCAGCGGCCGGCCTGCATCCGGTTCAGCAGGACGTTGACCGCCGAGATGGTCTCCGCCGGGGTGAACGCGCAGTGCCCGGCCCGGTTGACGAAGATCTGCCGCAGCAGCCGCGAGTCGCCTGCCCGCCGGACCACGCTGGCGTAAGCCTGCTCGTTCTCCGGAACCACCAGGCCATCACCAGTGGTGTGCATGGTGAGCACCGGCATCCGCAGCTCGCCGTTGAAGGTGATGTTGCGGGCCAGGTAAGCCACCGCCGACGGGTCGGCCTTGATCCGCGCGGCGTGGTTCAGCGTCGCCAGGTCGGCGTTCAGGTTCAGCCCCGCCGCCTTGTACAGCCCCTTCACCTCGGCGAAGTCGGCCGACTGGTGCAGGTCCCTGACGTAGTCGACGCCGGTGTTCCAGGACGCGTTGCCGCCGGCCCTGGCCTCCAGCTCGGCCCGGAACGCGAACACGAACGGGAAGGTCACCTGGGTGTCCCAGAGGAACTGGTTGGCTTCCTGGCCGGCGAAGTCGGTCCTGGCCGGCTCGGGTGACAGCGGGGTGAACCATCCAGGCGTGTCGCCCAGCGCCGCGACCAGGGCGAGCCTGGCCTGGCCGGCCGGGGTCGTCTGCGCCTGGGACGCGATGGTCTCGGCGCTGGTCAGGTTGGCGACCGGGTTGGTGATGTTGACCAGCTGCAGGTTGCTGGCCGGCGCGATCAGCTGCTGGAAGGCGAACTCGGCATCCAGCGCGGTGTTCCAGGTGGCGACCCCGCCCGACAGCACGCCGCACATCGGCAGCGCCGCGCTGAACCTGCTGGGGAACGTCTGGATCAGGCCCGCGGTGATGATGCCGCCGAGTGAGTGCCCCCAGGCGATCGTGTGCCTGGGCTGCCCGACCCGCTGGCTGAAGGCGTCCAGGGTGGCGATCTGGTCGGGCAGCGCCTGCTGGATCGCCCAGCCGGTGGTGGCGTAGGACGAGCCAGCCAGCGCGTAGCCGTGGCCGAGCAGGTAGGCACCGGTGACCGGGTCGCCGACGTCCTGCGCCGGGTTGGCCGAGCCCGGCGTCACATAGCCGTGGCTGTAGAGGAACAGGGTGCCGTTCCAGTTGTCGGGGACCTGGATCTCGTAGGTCGCACCGTCAGCGAAGCTTCCGGTCAGCGTGGTCACGTCTGCCGGGCCAGCCTGGGGGGCAGCCAGTGCTGGCGCGGCCGCGAAGCTGATGCCCGCGGCCAGTACCGCGGCCGACAGCGCGGCGGCCGGGCGTCCCCTTAGTTTTCGCATGATCACCTTCCATTACTGCGAGCCGGTGCTATTTGCGGCCCTTGGTGGACTCTAGACCGTTAGGGATGGAAAGTGACAGACAGGGGAACGCCAGGCGTCCGCCGGTCGCGGCGGCCAGGCCCGGCCATACGCCAGCGGAGCCGGCCGCCAGGTGCCCGGCGGCCGGCTCCTGCGGCGCTGCTGGTCCCGCGCACGGCGCGGGAAAAGGCTGGTCAGCCGTGCCGGATATACAGCGGCGTGCCCACGCCCCCGGTGCTGAAGTTAATCTTCTTGTGGAAGAAGTTGGCGATGTCCATCGGGATCCGCACGCAGCCGTGCGACGCCGGGTAATAGGGCACCGGAATGTCACCGTGCACGGCGTAGGCGCGGCCGATGAAGAACGCCGAGTTGTACATGGTCCCGAGGGGCACCTTTATCCAGCCCGGAGCGTAGCTGAGGAACCGGAAGTTGCCGGTCGGCGTGATCGCCGGGCCGCAGGTCCCGCCGCCGGGGCAGGGGTAGTAGTAGCCGCCGCCGGTCGACACGTGACTGATCAGCTCGATGTCGTTGTGGTTGTAGAGGACCAGTATTTCCTTCCTCAGGTTGATCTCTACCCGGCGGCTGCCGCCACGGGGCACCAGCACCCGGGGCAGGCGCGGATGCAGCAGCGCGCGCTGCAGCCTCCGGTCGGCGTCGTTGGCGTTCTTCGCGTCGATCGTGAAGCCCTGCACCCGCTTGAAGGCCCACACCGCCTCCAGCGTGCTCTGGCCGAAGACACCGTCGATCTTGCCCGGGTAGTACTTCAGCACGTCCAGCCGTCGCTGCAGGTTCTTCACCGCGGTGCCGCGCATGCCCAGCCGCAGGATCCGGCCGGACGGGTGATAGGCCAGGACCGCCTCCGCCGGTGGCGCCGCTGGCGAGGTCACGGCCCGCGGCGCCACCGGCGAAGTCCTTGCCGCCGGGCTGGCGGCGGCTATCCCGCCCGGCCCGGCCGAAATCAGGCCAGCCGCCATGACCACGCCGATGGCCGGCAGCCACTTCGAATTCGCCACCTTCATGCCTGCTCCTTGAGGGCTGCCTGCCGCGCGCCCGGCGCGCTCAGGACGGGGGGTAAAGCATTAACGGCACCTGATCCAATTCAATCGGACCGAACTGCCATTTCCTAGACGCCCGGGCCGGGCGGCGGGTTGCCGTGGCGGTGAACCCCGGGCCGGCCAGATCCGTTGTCACGGGGACAGTTCCGCGCGGCTACCGGGCCGCCGGCCGGGAGGTGCCCATCGCCATGAAGAGCAGCCTGCTCATCGCCATCGGGGCGCTGCTGGTTATCGCCGGGGTCATCTGGGGGCTACAGGGAATGGGTGCCATCGGCGGCAGCGTGATGTCGGGGGTGACGTTCTGGGCGGTGGCCGGCCCGGTCATCGCGATAGCGGGCCTGGTCCTGGCGGGGGCCGGCCTGCGCAGCCGGCCGTCCAGGTAATCCTGCCCTCAGGTGTGCGCCTGGAAGGCGCGGGTATCTACCCCGCGTCGTTCGGCGTGCCGCCGAAATAGTGACTGACCAGGCAGAACGGGGGCTGTGGTGAGTTTCGTCAGCAATGTCCGGGAGGCGGCCAGCGGGCGCTTCCCGCGGCTGCGCGAAAGCCGGACGGGACGACACACCGGCGCTGCGGGGCAGTCCAGTGTCCGGCCAGGCTGATGACGCCGACGTCGAAGCGGTCCTCCGGCGGCTCGCCGACCAGCTGGGGCTGCGGATCAGCCAGAAGAAAGGCAGCGCGCGGCTAGTCCGCCACGACGGCACGCCGGTCCAGACCTGGCGCCAGGACTACCCCTACGATCAGCGGCTCAGCCGCGCCGCATACCAGCATGCTCTGCAGCCGCTGCAGATCGAGCTGCTCAAGCTGCAGCGGTCGGTCAAGTCCTCCGGGGACAGGCTGGCGATCGTGTTCGAGGGCAGGGACGCGGCCGGCAAGGGCGGCACGATCAAGCGGTTCACCGAGAACCTCAACCCGCGCGGCGCGCGGGTCGTGGCCCTGGAGAAGCCGACGGAACGGGAGCTGTCACAGTGGTACCTGCACCGGTACCTGCGGCACATGCCCGCGCCAGGAGAGATCGTTTTCTTCGACCGGTCCTGGTACAACCGGGCCGGGGTCGAGCGGGTGATGGGATTCTGCGGGCACGAGGAGTACCTGGAATTCCTGACCGAGGCCCCCGAATTCGAGCGAATGCTGGTCCATGACGGGATCACGCTGATCAAGTTCTGGTTCTCGGTGTCCCAGACCGAGCAGCTCAGGCGGTTCATCCACCGGCAGCGGGACCCGGTCAAGCAGTGGAAGCTGAGCGCCATCGACCTGGCCTCGCTGGATAAATGGTACGAATACACCGCGGCCAAGGAGGCGATGTTCTTTCACACCGACCGGGCTGGGGTGCCGTGGACCGTGGTCAAGAGCAACGACAAGAAACGGGCCCGGCTGGAGGCGCTGCGTTACGTGCTTTCCTGCCTGGACTACGCGGAGAAGGACGAGCAGGTGGTCGGCCAGCCCGACCCGCTGATCGTCGGCCCCGTGCCGCTGCTGCACGACAGCGCTGGCCTGCCGGCCGCCAGCACCGTGCGGCGCGGATCACGCCGCAAGGGCCAGGTCGCCGCGCTGCCCGCGGCCCCGCGCCCAGCCGGCCGGCCGGCCAAGGCGCCGGCCAGCGGCGCGCCGGGCAAGAATGGCCGGCTGGTCCTCGGCCCGCGCGGCGACGATCCCGCCCGGGCTGGCAGGCCGCGGGCAGCTCCTGCCGACGCCGTGCGGCCGCTGCAGACGCCCGGGTAGCCCGGGCAGCGGCCCGCGCCCCGTTGCGAGAATGCGGATACTTTCTAGACTCCTAGAAGGCCTCCCGCTCCTGCGGCCAGCCTGCGCCTGCCCGCTGCCCGCGCAACGCGACGAGGCACGAGGAGGACGGTGCTATGCGGCGCAGGAACGGCCTTGCGGTGGTCAGGGCCGGGGTGGCTGGAGCGGGCGCATGACAGCGGTCGCTGTGATCGGGCTCGGGGCGATGGGGAGCCGCATCGCCGCCCGGCTGATGGCCGCGGGCCATGAGGTGACGGTGTGGAACAGGTCAGCCGGGAGCGCCGAGCGGCTGGCCGGTCTCGGGGCGTTCCCGGCGGCGACGCCAGCGGAGGCCGCGAGCCGGGCGGAGGTGCTGATCACGATGGTCGCGGATCCGGCGGCACTTCGGGCAGCGACGGAGGCAGCGGACGGAGTCGTAGCCGGCGCCAGCGAATCGCTGACGGTCATCGAGATGTCGACGGTGGGGCCGGCGGCCGTGGCACGGCTGGCGTCAGTGCTGCCGCCGGGAACCGGGCTGGTCGACGCGCCCGTCCTGGGCAGCCTGGCCGAGGCTGAGTCGGGATCGCTGGTGATCTTCGCGGGCGGGGAGGCCCAGATCGTGGAGCGCGTGTCGCTGGTCCTGTCGGCGGTCGGCTCGGTGCGGCATGTCGGGCAGGCTGGGGCTGGCGCGGCGGCGAAGCTGGTGGCCAACGCGGTCCTGTTTGCCACGCTCGGGACGCTTGGCGAGGCGATTGTGCTGGCGCGTGGCCTCGGCCTGTCTGCTGACGCTGCTTACCAGGTGCTGGCGGCTACCCCGCTCGCCGCGCAGGCTGAGCGGCGCCGGCCGGCCATAGAGGCCGGCGAGTATCCGCCCCGCTTCGCGCTGACCCTGGCGGAAAAGGACGCGCGGCTTACCGCCGCCGCCGCGGCTGATGCCGGGGTGACCCTGCGGCTGATCGCCGCGGCCGGATCGTGGCTCGCCGAGGCGGAGCAGTCCGGCCTGGGGAGCCGGGACTACACAGCCGTGCTGAAGACGATCCTGGGCAGCGGCAGCGACAGGGCAGAAGGCTCCTAGCCGGCCGCGAGCCGGGCCCGGGCGACCTCGTACAGCGCGATGCCCGCGGCGACGCCGGCGTTCAGTGACTGCGCGGCGGGCGTGATCGGGATCCTGGTCAGCACGTCACACCGCTGCGCCACCAGCCGGGACAGCCCGCGGCCCTCCGCGCCGGCGACGAGCACCAGCGGGGAGTCAGCCAGTCCCAGCCCGGCGATCGGGGTGTCGCCGCCGGCGTCCAGTCCCGCGACGAACAGCCCGGCTTCCTGGTAGCTGGCCAGCGCCCGGACCAGGTTGGCTGCCTGCGCGACCGGCACGGTGGCCAGCGCCCCGGCTGATGCCTTCCAGGCCCCCGCGGTGACGCCCGCGGCCCGCCGGGCCGGCACCAGCACCCCGTGCCCGCCGAACGCCGCCACCGACCGGGCCACCGCGCCCAGGTTCCTCGGGTCGGTGACACCGTCCAGGGCCACGATCAGCGGCTGCTCGCCGGCCTGCGCGGCCCGGTCCAGCAGGTCACCGGGGTGAGCGTAGGCGTAGGGCCGGACCCGCAGCGCCAGGCCCTGGTGCACCGCGCCGGCGGTGAGCCGGTCGAGCTCGTCCCGGCCCGCCTCGACCACCGCGATCCCCGCGCCCGCGGCCAGCTTGACCGCCTCGTTGATCCGCTCGTCGGCGTCCAGCCGCGGCCCGACGTGCAGCGCGGTAGCGGGCACCGCGGCCCGCAGCGCCTCCAGCACGGCGTTGCGGCCGGCCACCATCTCGGCCGCGCCCGCGGCGCGGGACCTGGCCGGCCGGCCGCGGTCCCCGCGCGGCCCGCCCCGGCCGCCCGCCGCGCCCGGGCCGGGCAGGCCAGCCGCCCGGCTGCCGCCAGCCGCCGCGGCGGCCCGCCGCTGGGCCGGGTGCCCCGGGCGCAGGTGCGCAGGCGGCGTCGGGCCCTTGCCCTCAAGCCGCCGCTTGCCGTACCCGCCGGTGCCCGGCCGCGGCTTGCCTGACTTGGCCCGGCCGCCCGGCCCCGGCGCGCGGCCTCCCTGGTCGCTCACCGGTGCAGGTCCCAGCGCGGCCCGTCGGGGGTGTCCTCGACGACGATGCCGGCCCCGGCCAGCTCGTCCCTGATCCCGTCGGCCGCCGCGTAGTCCTTGCGGGCGCGCGCGGCCTCACGCTGCCGGAATGACATCTGGACCAGCGCGTCGATCACGCCGCGCAGGTCAGCGTCCGCGCCCGTGGCGCTCGCCCACGGCTCGGCCAGCGGGTCCAGGCCCAGCACCCACAGCATGGCCCGCACCTCGGCGGCGTGCTTGGCGGCGCCCGCGGTGTCCCCGGCGGCCAGCGCGCTGTTCCCGTCGGTGACCGCCTCGTGCACCACCGCGAGCGCCTGCGGCACCCCCAGGTCGTCGTCGAGCGCGGCGGTGAACGCGGCGGGCAGCGCCACGTCCCCGGTCCCGCCGCCGGCTGGCTGCGCGGCCCTGGTCACGAAGCCCTCGATCCGCCGGTAGGCGGCGACGGCCTCGCCCAGCGCCTCCGGTGAGTACTCGATCTCCGACCGGTAATGCGCCTGGCCGAGGTAGTAGCGCAGCTCGACCGGGCGCACCTGGGTGGTCATCACGTCGACGATCATCGAGTTGCCCAGCGACTTGCTCATCTTCGCGCCGGCCACGTGCACCAGCCCGTTGTGCATCCAGTACCGGGCGAACCCGTCACCGGCCGCCCTGGACTGGGCCAGCTCGTTCTCGTGGTGCGGGAAGACCAGGTCGAGCCCGCCGCCGTGGATGTCGAAGGTGCCGCCGAGGTACTTGGTCGACATCGCCGAGCACTCCAGGTGCCAGCCGGGACGGCCCGGTCCCCACGGCGTCTCCCAGGTGGGCTCGCCGGGCTTGGCGGCCTTCCACAAGGTGAAGTCGCGCGGGTCGCGCTTGCCGCCGCCGTCGCTGTCGTCGGCCGGCCGCATGTGATCGGGCTTCTGGCCCGACAACTCGCCGTAGGCGGGGTAGGTGCGCACGTCGAAGTAGACGTTCCCGTCGGCCGGGTAGGCGTGCCCGGCCTCGATCAGCCGCCGCATCAGCGTGATCATCTCGGGCACGTGCCCGGTGGCCCGCGGCTCGACGTCAGGGGGGAGGCAGCCGAGCGAGTCGTAGGCCCGGATGAAGGCCCGCTGGTTCCGCTCCGCCACCGCCCACCAGGCCGAGCCCTCGGCCTCGGCGTTGCGCAGGATCTTGTCGTCGATGTCGGTCACGTTCCTGCAGAACGTGACCTGGTAGCCGCTGGCCCGCAGCCAGCGGGTCAGGATGTCGAAGTTGATGCCGGAGCGGATGTGGCCGATGTGCGGCGGCGCCTGCACGGTCGCACCGCACAGGTACAGCGACGCCCGCCCCGGTGTCACGGGCGTGAAGTCGCGCACCGAGCGCGCGGCAGTGTCATAGAGGCGCAGCACCATGATTCAAGGCTAAGGGAAACCGACGCCCGCTCGCCGCACGCCTGCGGCGGCTAGTCGTAGACGACCACGTGATCGGGCGTTACCCGGACGATAACCCGCTGCTCGCCCGGCCGGTCGCCGAACGGCTTGCCGGTGTACTTGCGGGACAGCTCCTCGATCAGCCCGGCGCCCGGGTCGTCGGTGAGCGCCGCGCGGCCGCGTATCTCGGCGTAGGTGTAGGGGTCCGCGGGGTCATAGACCAGCACGCTGGCCCGCGGGTCGCGGGTCAGGTTGGCGTACTTGCGGCGGCCCTTGATGGTGGAGAACAGCACGTCGTCGCCGTCCGCGCGGACCCAGACCACGCTGGACTGCGGCCTGCCGTCCGGGTCGAGGGTGGCGACGACGGCGTGGTTGGGCGCGCTGAACAGGGCACGCGCGCGCTCGGGCAGCTGAGCCATGATGACCTGCTTTCCATCCATTCGGCTTCGAGCATCCTGCCAGCCGCCGGGCCCGCCGCCGCCGCGAGGGGCTGGTCAGCCGCGGCTGCCCCTGGCCCAGCTCCAGGCGTACTCCGGGTCCTCGCAGCGCAGCCCGGCGGGCCCGAGCAGCAGCGGCCGGAACGTGTCGATCATCACCGCTGTCTCGTCGGTGCTGGCCCGGCCTTCGCCGAGGCCGCGGATCGCCGCCTCCACCGCCCCGGGCTGCGGGCCGTGGGTGAAGCCGGACGGGTGCAGGGTGATCGAGCCGATGCCCACGCCCGAGCCCCGGCGCGCGGTGTAGTCCCCGGCCACGTAGTACATCAGCTCGTCGGAGTCCACGTTGTGGTGGTTGTAGGGGATCGGCACCGCGCTTTCGTGGAAGTCGAGCAGCCGCGGGCAGAACGAGCAGATCACGAAGTTCGGGCCCTCGAATGTCTGGTGGACCGGCGGCGGCGCGTGGGTGCGCTTCACGATGGGCTCGAAGTCACTGATGTTGAACGCATAGGGGTAAAGGCAGCCGTCCCAGCCCACCACATCGAACGGGTGGTGGGCATAGGTGAGGCGGGTCAGCCCGTCCCGGTGGCGGACCAGCACGGGCACGTCCTCGCCTTCGGCGAGCAGCGGGCCGTCCGGTCCGCGCAGGTCACGCTCGCAGTAGGGGGCGTGCTCCAGGAACTGGCCGTACTGTGACAGGTAGCGGCGCGGCGGCCTGATGTGCCCGCGGGCCTCGATGACCAGCGCCTGCGCGCCCTGCGGGCCCGGGATCCAGCGGTGGATCGTGCCCCGGGGCACGACCACGTAGTCCCCGGCGGCGGCCTCGATCGTGCCGTAGACCGACTCGAAGGCGGCCGAGCCCTCCCGCAGGTAGACGGTCTCGTCCCCGGTTGAGTTCCGGTACAGCTCAGACGCGGCGTCGGCGCTGGCCAGGCTGATCCGCACATCGTCGTTGCCCAGCAGGAACTGCCGGCCGAGCACCAGGTCACCGCCGCCGGGCAGGTCCTGGGTGCGGAAGTGCCGCGGCAGCAGCGGGTGGTTCGGCGTGGCGGCCGCCAGCGCGGCGTCGTCCGCCGCGCCGTCGCTCTTGACGATCGCGGTCGGCAGGTGGGTGTGGTAGAGCAGCGACGAATCGGATACGAAGCCTTCTTCGCCCATCAGTTCTTCGGCGTACAGGCCGCCGTCGGGGCGGTAGAGGCGGGTGTGTCGCTTTCTTGGAATCTCACCGCTCACCCGGTAATACGGCATTTCGCCTCCTCTGGCCCGCGCGGCACGGCGTCGCCGACAACTCCCGACTATAGGCTGGCGGCGTTAATAGGCTGACGAGGCAAAGCGTCAGCGTCGTGCAGGAAGGACGACCGGCCCGATGAGCGGACACACCCCGGCCGCCGATTACGCCCACGCCGACAGCCACCGCGCCTTGCGGGCCCTAGCTCTCGTCGCGGTCGTCATCGGCGTGCTCGCGCTGGCCGCGGCCGCGTTCGTGCTGTCGTATTCCGGCATTCACGCGCTGGCGCTGACCGCCGGGGTGTCAACCTCGCTCGCCAGGGTTTACCCGGGGATCCTCGACGCGATGCTGGTCATCGCGTGCGCGGCGGTGCTGTCGCTGCGCGGCGCCGGGGCGGTGGCCCGGCTGTACGCGTGGCTGTCGATGCTGGTGCTGCTGGCCGCGGGGGCCGCGGCGGGCGCTGTGCACGCGACCGGCACCAGGCTCCCGCACCGCCCCGCCGCCGCTGCGGCGGCGATCATTCCCTGGGTGCTGGTGCTGATCGGATTCGGGCTGCTGATGGCCATGCTGCGGCATGCCAGGCAGCGGCGGCTCGGCGGACAGCAGGACACCGCCAGGCCGGGCCGCCGCGGCCAGACCGCCAGCCCGCCCGAGCAGCGGACCGGGATTCATGACCTGCTCAGGCCGGCCGGGCAGGCCCCGCCGCCGGAGCCGGGCACGGCTGCGCAGGTCCAGCTGATCCCGAGGACGCAGGCTCAGTTCGCGCCGCCCCCGACCGCCCGGCAAGCTGCCACGATCCCGAATGCTGTCCCCGCATCGGCCCCCGCCCCGCCAGTTCCCGCACCGTCAGCCTCCGGGCCGTCAGCCTCCGGGCCGTCAGCCTCCGGGCCGTCCGTGTCCGGGCCTGCCGTGTCCGCACCGCCGGTCACTTCACCCGGGCCAGCGGTGCCCCCGCGCGAGCCAGTGGAGCCTCAGCCAGCCCTGGAGTGGGCGGACGCGGCCGACGCTGACCTATCGGACGCTGACCCGGCGGACGCGGCTGACGCTGACCTCGCCGATGCTGACCCGGTCGACGCTGACCTATCGGACGCTGACCCCGCCGATGCTGACCCGGTCGACCGTGCTTCAGCAGGCGCTTACCGAGCGGGCGCTGGACCGGCGGACGCGGGCGGCGCTGACGAGGCACAGCTGGCCATCGGCAACGACGCCGGCCTGGACGACCCGACCAGCGACGAGGCCAGCCCTGCTGAGGATCATGACGACCCCTGGCTGACCGGGGAGCCGCGAGAGCGGGTCGCGAGCCCCGGCTACCCGGCGCACGGCCTCAGCCCCGCTCCGGTCCCCGGCTTCGTCGCCGGCCGGACGCCGGCCGGGCCAGCCGGTCATGACGCGGTCGTCGCTGACGCGACCGCCGCCCCCGGCGAGGCGGTCGGCCAGCCCGAGGATGGATCAGCCGCGGCCAGAGCCGCCCGGGCGGTCCAGGACACCCGCGACCCCGCCGACACCGAGCCCAGCGACCGCCTCAGCGACCGCAAGCCCGCCGACGACAAGCCCAGCGACCGCAAGCCCGCCGACGGTAAGTCCAGCGACCGCAAGTCCAGCGACAGCGTCCAAGACGACGGCAAGCACGGCGACCGCGACCAGGGCGACAGCAAGCCCGGCGAGAGCGAGCCCAGCCCGGCCAGTGCCGCGCCACCGCAATTCAACCGGCTGTGGAGTTCGCCGACTCCGCCGGAAGAGGATTAGCAACCCGGAAGAGGATTAGCGGTATGGCAGCGGATTGACCGCACCCGGGCTGCGCTGCTCTCCTGATTGGCACCACCCCGGGATCGGCTTCGCCATGGATTGGCTGCCCGGATTAACCGGCACCGCGGATCGGCGCGGCGCCGGGCAGGCCGCGACCGGATTGCCCGCCAGGGAGGGCTACGCCGGGCATTGGCGGCCTATCCGCAGACCAGGCAGCCGCTGTGGGTCCGGATCCGGAATACATCATGCTCCCCGGTACCGGCCAGGCGGCCCACGGCCGTGGCGAGCGCCGCCGGGTCGGGCAGATCCTGGGTGATGGCCATACTGCGGACATAGGCCTCGATTGGCTGCGGCCCAGGGATGACCAACTCGCCGGTGAAATCGTGCCGCGTTACCGAGGTGAACTCGCCGGACAGCAGGCTTTCGCCGGAGCGCAGGTCCAGTCGTTCCCGCAACGGCGCCTCGCCCGCGGTGCCGCCGAGAACGGCGGTGATGAGGTCACGCAGCTCACGCAGATGATCCTCGCCATTGAGCACCACCAGGACCCGCCCGCCCGGGTGCGTGACCCGGCGCAGTTCCCGCACCGCCGCCATCGGTTCAGGCACGTGATAGAGCATGTGCATGGCCAGGGTCAGGCCGCAGGCGTCATCGCGCAGCGGCAGGGCGGCAGCGTCCCCGGCGGCCAGTCCCGGCCCCGGTGCGCGGTCACGGGCGGCGCGCAGCATGCCCGCGGACAGGTCCACGCCCACCACCCGGCCCGGGTGGCCGCGGCGGGCTAGCTCAGCCAGGTATGCGCCGTTGCCGCAGCCGACATCGGCGACGGTCTCGGCGCCGTCCAGGCCGGCCAGCCCCAGCACCAGCGACGGCAGGTCCTGCCGCGGGCGCTGGTAGGCGTAGATGGCCTGCCGGGCTGCCAGGTTGGCGTCCGTGCGGTACTGGACGTCCTGCAGCTGGGACCGGCCGGTCCACAGCCGGGCGTCGTCGCGGGTCATCGGCCGCACCGTAGCGGGTCGTCGGCGGGCACCGTAGCGGCCGGCCGCGGATCTACCCGGCGGACCGGGCGATCAGCAGCGCGGTCGCGATCGCGGCGATGCCCTCGCCGCGGCCGGTGAGGCCGAGGCCGTCGGTGGTGGTACCGGACAGGCTCACCGCCGCGCCGCCGAGGGCCGCTGACAGCGCCCGCTGCGCCTCGTCCCGGCGGCTGGCGATCTTGGGCCGGTTGCCGATGACCTGGACCGCGATGTTGCCGACGTCGAACCCGGCGGCGGCGACCAGCCGGGCCGTCTCGCCGAGCAGCAGGACGCTGCGCGCGCCCGCCCACTCCGGCCGCGAGGTGCCGAAATGGTGCCCAAGGTCACCGAGCCCGGCGGCGGACAGCAGCGCGTCACATACCGCATGGGAGGCGACGTCCCCGTCGGAATGGCCGGCCAGGCCCGGCTCACCCGGCCAGAGCAAGCCAGCCAGGTACAGCGGCTTGCCCTCCTCGAATGGGTGCACATCCGTGCCGACGCCCACCCGAGGCGCATTGCTAGCCGTCATCGGGGCGGGTAATCCAGCGGGCGGTCCGGGCAGCGGAAACTGCCCGGACACGGGTAGCGGGCCGGATCGCTGACCGCGGGGTCAGGAAGCGAGAATCTCGTCGAGCAGGGCCTCAGCCTTGTCCTCATTTGTCTTCTCGGCCAGCGCGAGCTCGCTGACGAGAATCTGCCTCGCCTTGGCGAGCATCCGCTTCTCGCCGGCCGACAGGCCGCGCTCCTTGTCCCTGCGCCACAGATCGCGGACGACCTCGGCGACCTTATTGACGTCGCCGGACGCGAGCTTCTCCAGGTTGGCCTTGTACCGCCGGGACCAGTTGGTCGGCTCCTCGGTGTACGGGGCGCGCAGCACCTCGAAAACGCGCTCAAGCCCTTCCTGCCCGACCACGTCCCGCACGCCCACAAGCTCGGCATTGTCCGCGGGGACACGCACAGTCAGGTCGCCCTTGTCGACCTTCAGCACGAGGTAGGTTCTATCCTCACCCTTGATCGAACGGGTCTCGATCTCTTCGATCCGAGCAGCCCCATGGTGGGGGTAGACGACTGTGTCGCCGACCTTGAAAGACATGTGGCAAGTACCCCTTCCGCTGAAGCTATCTTACCACGCCGCACTTGGGCGATTAGCCGTCCTTGATAGCAAACATGCAGGTCAATGGCCCGATTCAAGATCCGTGAAATTGCTCGGGGCGGGTAGCGCGGGCGCGCCGCCCGGCGCCGCCGCCAGCCGCGGTTACTGTCCGGTTACGTCCGGTTCGTCCTGGCTGTTCGCCGGTCCCGGGTCCCCGCGCTGTTACGCCAGCCCGGCCGGGGGCTCATACTGAAATAGACGTGGCCGCTCAGGGCGGAGAGGGGCGCGGGTGAACGTTGGCGGCGAACCGGAACGGGACGACTTCGGCCTGCCTCCGGTGGACATCGAGATTCCCGACGATGCCCGGGAACTCGACCGTGACGTGCAGGCATACCACCGTCAGCTGCGCGCGCAGCGGCGGCGGACCCGGCTGCGCAGGCTCTGCGGCCCGCTGGCCAGGGACGGGATGGTGCTGCCGCTGCTGGCCGGGTGCCTGGTGCTCGCGCTGGTCTCAGGGACGCTGCTGACGCTGTTCTCGGCGGGCCAGGCGGGCGTCCCCGGCCTGCCCAAGCGGCTGGCCGCCAGCCCGGCCACCGGGCGGCCCAAGACCGGGCCTGCTGGCGCGGCGGCTGCCACCCAGGCTTCCGGCGGCAAGCTGCCCGCCGGGATCTCCGCGCCGCCGACCCCGGCGCCCGGGCACCCGGGTGCGGGCAGCCAGCCCGGCGCCAACCCGGCGGCCGGGCCGGCGCCGGTGGTGGGCCAGATCGGCGGGCCGCTGCCGGATGGCACGCTGCTCGTGGCCGGCCAGCCGACCCGGCTGCGGCTGCTCCCGCCAGCGGTGTTCGCGCTGGTCCCGGCGGGCTGCGAGTGCGCGCAGGCGGTACACCAGCTGGCCGGGCAGGCGGCCAGCGCGCACGTCGCGCTGTACCTGGTCGGGTCGGGCACCGGGGCGGCCCAGGTTGGCCAGCTGGCGGGCGCCGCCGCGCTGCGTACCGCCCAGGTGGCGGAGGACAGCGGCAGCGTCCTGCGCCGCACCTACCGGCCGTCCGGGCTCACCGCGATACTCGTGCACGGCGACGGCTCGGTCGCCGAGATATCCCCGCGACTGCTGCCCGGCCTGCGGCTATCGGACCAGTTCCGGCAGCTCACACCCGTCCCGCAGCGCTAGCCGCGGCGCGGCGCGCCGGGCCGGGCCGGGCCGTTGCCGCGGGCCGGCGCTCACCGCGATCACGGCGACGGCTACGCTGTGCCGCGTTCCCAGTGCTTGCCAGTACGAAGACGAGGAGAGCACGCCGTGATCTGGAGCAGCCACGGGGCGGGGCGGTCGCGCCGCCTGATCGTCGTCGCGGTCGCCGCGCTGATCCCGCTGCTCGCCGGGTGCGAGGCCGGCAACAACGCGCCGACTAGCGAATGGCATCAGCCAACCGAGGGCGCGTCCACGGTGGTCGGCGACATCGCCGTCAGGAACGTGTTCGTCCTGGGCCCGGCCATCGGCGGGCAGATCCCGGCCGGCCAGCAGGCGAGCCTGTTCTTCGCCATCGTCAACACCGGCACGCCCGACCGGCTGGTCGGCATCTCCGCCCCGGGCGCCGCCACGTCGGTCACGCTGCCGTCCGCCCCCATCAGCCTGGCCACCAACAAGGCCATCCTGCTCACCGGGCCGGCTCCGCAGGCCGTCCTCAGCGGGCTGACCCGGCCGCTGGCCGGCGGGGGCTTCGTGCGCCTGGTGATGACGTTCCAGAACGCGGGCAGCGTGCGGCTGCTGGTGCCGGTGGTGCCGAGAGCCAGGTACTTCGCCACGATGGCGCCCCCGCCCAGCCCGTCACCGTCACCGTCGCCGTCATCTGGCCGTCACCAGAGCCCGGGCGCGAGCCCGTCGCCTGGCGGCACCGCGAGCCCGGGCACCAGCACGACGCCGGCCCCGGTGCCGACCAGCACGCCCTGACGGCCGCGCCCAGGACAGCCCGGGGCGGCACCCGCTGACTGGTCCGGGCCTGCTGGGCGGGGTGAGCTGGCGCCGTCAGCCGGCGGGCTCGAACTTGTAGCCCAGGCCGCGCACGGTCACGATGTGCACCGGGTTCGCCGGGTCCACCTCGACCTTGGCCCGCAGCCGCTTGATGTGCACGTCCAGGGTCTTGGTGTCGCCGACGTAATCGGCGCCCCAGACCCGGTCGATCAGCTGCATCCGGGTCAGTACCCGGCCCGCGTTGCGCAGCAGCACCTCAAGCAGCTCGAATTCCTTGAGCGGCAGCTGCACCTGATCGCCGCGCATGGTCACGACATGCCGGTCGACGTCCATCCGGACCGGGCCGGACTCCATGATCGAGGCGGCAGGCTCCTCAGCGTCGCCGCGGCGGCGCAGCACCGCGCGCATCCGCGCGACCAGCTCACGGGAGGAGAACGGCTTGGTGACGTAGTCGTCGGCGCCCAGCTCCAGGCCGACCACCTTGTCGATCTCGCTGTCCTTCGCGGTCAGCATGATCACCGGCACGTTCGACCGCTCGCGGAGCGTCCGGCACACCTCGCTGCCCGGCAGCCCGGGCAGCATCAGGTCGAGCAGCACAAGGTCGGCGCCGCTGCGGTCGAACGTCTCGATCGCGTCGGGACCGGTCGGGCAGACGGCTACCTCGAAGCCTTCCTTGCGCAGCATGTAGGAAATCGCGTCGCTGAATGACTCTTCATCCTCGACGACGAGCACTCGGGTCACTGTCACTGCCTCCTGGCCGGTTGACTCATCGCCGTGCGGATGCGGCCGCTCACAGCGGCGGCGCGTGGGGTCGCAGCGGAAGCCGCAGAGTGAAGGTGGAGCCGGTGCCCTCCTTGCTCCACACCGTGACCTTGCCGCCGTGCGCGGCGATGACGTGCTTGACGATGGCCAGGCCGAGGCCGGTACCGCCAGTGGCGCGCGACCGCGCGGGGTCAACCCGGTAAAAGCGCTCGAAGATCCGCTCAAGATCCCGCTCGGGAATGCCGATGCCCTGGTCGGCGACGCTGATCTCGACGGCGTCGTCGCCGGCGTACCTGGTGGACACCACCACCCTGGTCTTGTCCGGGCTGTAGGCGACCGCGTTCTCCAGCAGGTTGCGCAGCGCGGTGATCAGCAGGTCCTCGTCACCGAGCACCACCACGTCACGCGGCCCGCTGACCGCGATCTCGATGCCGCGCGCGGTCGCCTTCATCCGGCACCGGTCCAGCGCCTCCGCGACCACCCCGCCGACCTGGACCGGGAACGGGTCGGGGATCGGCTCGGCGGCCTGGATCCGGTTCAGCGTGATCAGGTCCTGGACCAGGTGGGTCAGCCGGGCCGCTTCCTGCCGCATCCGGCCGGCGAAGCGGCGGACCGCCTCGGGGTCGTCGGCGGCGTCCTCTACCGTCTCGGCGAGCAGCGCGAGCGCGCCGACCGGGGTCTTGAGCTCGTGGCTGGTGTTGGCGACGAAGTCCCTGCGGACCTCCTCCACCCGGCGGCTCTCGGTCTGGTCCTCGGCCAGCAGCAGCACCAGGCCGCCGCCGCCGAGCGCGGCGTCAAGCGGCGCGAACCGCACGTTGAAGCTGGTCGTCCGGCCGTTGAAGCTGCTGGTGGAGACCTCGATCTCGCCTTCGCGGATCTCGTTGTCCCTGCGCACCTGGCGGGCCAGGGCCAGTAGTTCGCCGACCACCAGCCGGTCACCCTTGACCAGGCCGAACGCCCGGGCGGCCGAACTGGCCGTCAGCACCCGGTCCTCGCTGTCCAGCACGACCGCCGACGACGACAAGACCGACAGGACGGCGGCGATGCCGGGCGGGAGCCGGCCCGGGGGTGAGTGCACCTCGGTGTCAATGGGCACGGTGACGTCCGCCGGCGCCGGCGTCGCGACGCGGATTTTCACCAGCGCACCGGCCTGCCTGAGCGCTGCAGCGCATCCGGGCACGCCAGCAGGAGCGCGGCGGGCCTGGACGTGTCGTTCAGCCCCATGTCCACGCCCTGATGGTATGCGGCGGCCGCCTGGGCCGCACCGGGCGGTCAGCGGCGACGTGCCGTTATTCGCGCAATATTCATGTTCACGACAGCTTGCGGTTACCCGGCGGCTTCCGCGGCGGCGGCCGGCCGGGGTCACCGGCCCTGGTTGCTGACCGCCTCGGCGGCCGCGGCCGCCGCGACCGGATCCAGGTACCGGCCGCCTGGCACCAGCGGCGCGAACCTCTCGTCGAGTTCGTAGACGAGCGGCATGCCGGTCGGGATGTTGAGCCCGGTGATCTCCGCGTCCCCGATCCCGTCCAGGTGCTTGACCAGCGCGCGCAGCGAGTTGCCGTGCGCCACCACCAGCACGGTCTGGCCGGACGCGAGGGCGGGAATCAGCACGTCGTACCAGTACGGCAGCAGCCGCCCGACGACGTCCTTGAGGCATTCGGTGCGCGGCATCAGCTCCGCGGGCAGGTGCGCGTACCTGGGGTCGGCGTCCTGCGACATGGGATCGCCGGCCGCGACCGGCGGCGGCGGCACGTCATAGGACCGGCGCCAGAGCATGAACTGCTCCTCGCCGTACTGCGCGCGGGTCTGCGCCTTGTCCTTGCCCTGCAGGGCACCGTAGTGCCGCTCGTTCAGCCGCCAGGACCGCCGGACCGGCAGCCACAGCAGCCGCGCCGCCTCCAGCGCGATATTGGCCGTCTGGATCGCGCGGGTCAGCACGGAAGTGTGCACAATGTCTGGCTTGAGGCCGGATTCGGCTAGCTGGCGCCCGCCGCTGGCGGCCTCCGCGGCACCGGCCGGGGACAGCCCGACGTCCACCCAGCCGGTGAACTTTCCCTCGGCGTTCCAGGTGCTTTCGCCATGCCGGAGCAGGACCAGTGTTGTCACGCCGGAAAGCCTAACCGGCCCGGTCGCGGCGCCGGGAACATGCTGCGCTGGCAGACGGTTGCTCTCACGGAGGTGCATGCCCGTGCCGCGACGCTTTCCCCAGCGCATCGCGACTGTCAGCGTCCACACATCGCCGCTGGAGCAACCGGGAACCGGCGACGCCGGCGGGCTCAACGTCTACGTGGTGGAGGTCGCGAGGCGGCTGGCTGCCCGCGGCGTCGAGGTGGACATCTTCACCCGCGCCTCATCCCGGCACGTGCCGCCGGTCGCCGAGCTGGCCCCCGGTGTCCTGGTCCGGCACCTGGCCGCCGGGCCGTTCGAGGACCTGGACAAGGCGGACCTGCCCGGCCAGCTGTGCAGCTTCACGCTGGGAGTGCTGCAGGCCGAGGCTGCCTCCGCGCCCGGCCGGTATGACCTCATCCACGGGCACTACTGGCTGTCGGGCCAGGTCGGCGCCGTCGCCAAGGAGCGCTGGGGGGTCCCCCTGGTGCAGTCCATGCACACCCTCGGGAAGGTGAAGAACGCGGCGCTGGCCGCTGGTGACGCCGCCGAGCCGCTGGCCAGGCTGCGCGGCGAGGCGGAGGTGGTCAGCGCGGCGGACCGGCTGGTCGCCAACACCGACGAGGAAGCCCGGCAGCTGATCAGCCTCTATGACGCCGACCCGGCCAGGGTCTCGACCATCAACCCGGGTGTGGACCTGTCGGTGTTCCAGCCAGGGTCACAGCGGCAGGCCAGGGCGCAGCTGGGGCTGGCGCCCGATGCGGTGGTGCTGGTCTTCGCCGGCCGGGTGCAGCCGCTCAAGGCACCCGACGTGGTGCTGCGGGCGGCGGCGATGCTGGCCCGGCAGGACCCTGAGCTGGCTGGCCGGCTGACGGTGGCGTTCGTCGGCGGGCCGAGCGGGGCCGGGCGCGCCGACCCTGACGGGCTCACCCAGCTCGCCGCCCGGCTGGGGATTTCCCGGCTGATCCGGCTTGAACCGCCATGCCCGCAGCTTGAGCTGGCCCGGTGGTACCGGGCCGCTACCATCGTGATGGTGCCTTCGCATTCGGAATCCTTCGGCCTGGTGGCCGTCGAGGCGCAAGCCTGCGGCACGCCGGTGGTGGCCGCGTCGGTCGGCGGCCTGCGGACCGCGGTGCTGGATGGCGTTTCCGGCATCCTGGTGGACTCCCGCGACCCGGCGGACTACGCGCGGGCGGTCCGGCAGCTGATCGAGCACCCCGCGGAGCTGGCCCGGCTGTCGCGGGGCGCGTGCAGGCACGCGTCCCGGTTCGGCTGGGGCGAGACCGTCGACCGGCTGATCGCGGAGTACTCAGCGATCATGAGCGAGACCGCGCGGGCGGCGGCCGGGGCCTGAGGTGGCCGGGACGGATGAGCTGGCGCCGCGGTCAGCGACGGCCGCGGCCGCGATCGCGGCCGCGCTGGACAGCCTCGAGATCGGCTACGAGAACCCGCGCCCGGGCGCCTACCTGGTGAAGCTGGCCGGCCAGCACAAGCTGGCGACCATGACCTGGCTGA
This sequence comes from Streptosporangiaceae bacterium, assembly GCA_036558005.1. Classification (GTDB taxonomy): domain Bacteria; phylum Actinomycetota; class Actinomycetes; order Streptosporangiales; family Streptosporangiaceae; genus DATBGO01. The sequence goes on from DATBGO010000349.1 coordinate 37,341, forward strand.
TCGCGGGCACCCACAGCCTGCACGTGGAGGCGTTCTTCTGCCGCCAGCCAGATGAGAATCACGCCGCCTTCTACCGGTTCCTGCTGGAGCGCAGCGGCGGAATGTACGGCGTTCACTTCGCCCTTGACCGCAGCGGCGACGTGTACCTGGTCGGCAGGCTGCCGCTGGAGGGCATCAGCACCGATGAGATCGACCGGATTCTGGGCTGCGTGCTCAGCTACTCCGACGAGAACTTCGACCCCGCGCTGATGCTGGGCTTCGCCTCCTCGATCCGCAAGGAATGGGCCTGGCGGACCAAGCGCGGCGAGAGCCTGGCCAACCTGCGGGCGTTTGCCCGGCTGGCCGGGCCCGAGCACGGCGGGGCCGCTCCAGGGGCTACGACCTGACCAGCCGGGAGATCGCGGTGGCGGCCTCGTGCACCTTCTGCGCCGCATCCGGGCCGCCGGCCTCGATGGCCTCCGTCACGCAGTGGCTCAGGTGGTCCTCCAGCAGCCCGAGCGCGACCGCTTGCAGCGCCCGGGTGACGGCGGAGACCTGGGTGAGCACGTCAATGCAGTAGACATCGGAGCCGACCATCCGCTGCAGCCCGCGCACCTGGCCCTCGATCCTGCGCAGCCGCCTGACGTATGCGTCCTTGTCCTGGGTGTATCCGGGCATGCTGAGAACATACGTGACAGCTCCGCCCGCCCGACAGGCCCAGGACCAGCAGCGCTGGCCGTCGCGGGGCGGCCGGCGGGCCGGGCGGCCCCGGGCGGTCGCGGCAATCGGCGCGGCGAGGTAGAAAGGGATACACCCGGGCCCGCCGCCGGCCGCCCAGAGACCTGACCCGGCAGGCCCGGAATTCCCGCACTGAACCTGGACCCGCACTGAACCTGGACCCGCACTGAACCTGGATGAGCCTTTCAGCGATTCCTAGGGTGACGCGGCGACGCTGGGCGGGGTGCCCGGCCCCGGCCGGGCGCATGCGGCCGGGCCGCAGGGAGGAGCAGGTCATGCGGCGCGACGAGGTGCGCTTCGCGATGGCAGCGCGCGATGACGGCGTCCGCAGGGTCAGCAGGCTCACCTGGCGGGCCGGTGCCGTCGGCGCCGTCTGCTCGGCGCTGATCGCGGCCGCGTTCGGCCATGACGTGGCCGCTCATCAGCAGCACGCCGGCACCGGCAAGCACGGCCAGTCCTCGATCGTGATCCCGGCCCAGCCGCCCGCGCCCGCCCAGGGGGCGGGCCAGGCGACCTCTGGAGCCTCATGACCAGCCTGGCCACGGCCGGGGAGACCTTCAGCATCTTCGGCACCACCGCCACCCTGCTGGTCAGTGACCCGGCCGCGGTCCAGCTGGCGCGCCGGGTCGCCGACGCCGAGCTCGCCGCGGTGGACCGGGCCTGCAGCAGGTTCCGGGCCGACTCGGAGCTGTCCGCGCTGAACGCGGCCGGCGGCCGGGCCGTACCGGTGTCCGCGCTGTTCGCCGAGATCCTGGAGGTGGCGCTGCGCGCGGCCCGGCTGACCGGCGGGGCCGTCGACCCGACCTGCGGGCAGGCGCTGGCCGAGATCGGCTACGACCGGGACTTCGCGGTGCTGCTCGCGGCCGGGGACGCCGGCCCGCGGCGGCACCGGCGCGGCACCGGGGTGCCCGGCTGGCGCTGCGTGCAGCTGGACCGCCAGCGCGGCCTGGCCTGGCTGCGCCGCGGCGCGCAGCTAGACCTCGGCTCGACCGGGAAGGCCTGGGCCGCCGATCGCTGCGCGGCCCAGATCGCCGCGGCGACTGGCGCGGGCGTGCTGGTCAGCCTCGGCGGTGACATCGCGGTCGGCGGGCCGCCGCCCGGCGCCGGCTGGCGGATCCGGGTGACCGACGACCACGCGGCCGGCCCGGACGCGCCCGGCCAGACGATCACCATCGTGTCCGGCGGGCTGGCCACCTCGAGCACCACCGTCCGCACCTGGGCGGTCGGCGGCCAGCGGATGCACCACATCATCGACCCGGCCACCGGTGAGCCGGCCCGGACCTGCTGGCGGACGGCCAGCGTCGCGGCCGGCAGCTGCGTTGACGCCAACACCGCGAGCACCGCGGCGATCATCCGGGGCGAGGCCGCGCCCGGCTGGCTGCGCGAGGCCGGCCTGCCGGCCCGGCTGGTGCGGGCGGACGGGTCAGCCGAGCTGGTCGCGGGCTGGCCGCCGGACGGCCGGCCGGCCCCCGGCCCGGCATGACCGCGGCCGGCGCCGCCAGCGCCGCGGGGGGCGCCGCGCCGGCCGCGGCGCGGGCCGCGGTGGTGGTCAACTCCTCGACCTGGCTGTGGTACCTGACCAGGGCAACCGGCCTGATCGCGCTGGTGCTGCTGACGGTCAGCATGGCACTCGGACTGCTCAGCTCGGTGCGCTATCAGCGACCGTCCTGGCCCCGGTTCGTCATCGCCGGCCTGCACCGCAACGCCTCGCTGCTCGCGGTCGCCTTCACCGCCGTGCACATCGTGACCACGCTCGCCGACGGGTTCGTGCCGATCCGGCTGCAGGACGTGGTGATCCCGTTCATCTCCGCCTACCGGCCGCTCTGGCTCGGGCTCGGCGCTGCCGCCTTTGACCTGCTGGTCGCGGTCGCGATAAGCAGCCTGGTGCGGACCAGGATCAGCTACCGGTCCTGGCGGCTGGTGCACTGGGCGTCGTACCTGTGCTGGCCGGTCGCGGTGCTGCACGGCCTGGGCACCGGCACCGATACCCCGGTGCGCTGGGTGCTGGCGCTGACCGCGGGCTGCGTGGCGGCGGTCGCGGTGCTGACCGGCTGGCGGCTGGCCTACGGCTGGCCAGCGCGCCCGCTGGCGCGGCTGGCCGGCGCGCTGGCCATGGTGCTGGTGCTGATCGCGGGCACCGCGTGGCTGGCGGCCGGGCCACTGCAGCCGGGCTGGTCCAGGCGTGCGGGCACCCCCCCTTCGCTGCTGGGCGGCAGCAGCCCGGGCGCGGCGCCAGCCGGGGCTGGGCACGCCGCCGCACCGCAGGGGCTTGGCCGGTGAGCGTGACCGGGGCGCGGGCCGCGCCCTGGCAGGCCCAGCTGCCGCGGCTGATCTCGCCGGCCAGCCCGCTGGGCCTGGCCGAGCACCTGGCCGCCTACGGGCCGGTGCCGTTCCGCGACGCCATGGCCGGCCCGGGCGAGGGCACGCTGATCGGCGAGGTGGACCGGGCCGGGCTGACCGGCCGGGGCGGCGCGGGGTTCCCTGCGGGCCGCAAGATGCGGGCGGTGGCGCGGCCAGGGCGCGGGCGCGGGCCGCTGCGCGGCCAGGCCGGCCCCGTCGTAGTCGCCAACGGCGCCGAGTCCGAGCCCGCCAGCCTGAAGGACCGCACCCTGCTGGCCCGCGCGCCGCACCTGGTGCTCGACGGGATCGCGCTCGCCGCCGAGGCGGTCGGGGCGACCCGCGCCTACCTGTGCGTGCACGCCAGCGGCGACGGCCTGGCCGGCCAGCTCAGCGGCGCGGTCGCGGCCAGGGACCGGGCCGGGCTGAACCGGGTGCCGATCCAGGTCGCCAGCATCGGCGGCGGCTACGTAGCCAGCCAGGAGACGGCACTGATCAGCTACCTGGACGGCGGCCCAGGCAAGCCCGCGTTCGTCCCGCCCCGGCCCGCGGAATCCGGCCTGAACGGCCGGCCCACCCTGGTGCAGAACGTCGAGACGCTCGCGCACATCGCGCTGATCGCCCGGTACGGCGCTGACTGGTTCCGCGCGGTCGGCGGCGGGGCCGGCTCCGCCCTGGTCACGGTCGGCGGCGCGGTCCGCAGGCCAGGCGTCTATGAGATCCCGCTCGGGATCCCGGCCGGCGAACTGGTGGCCCTGGCCGGCGGGCCGGCCCGGCCGCCGCAGGCGATCCTGGCCGGGGGGTTCTTCGGCGGCTGGATCCGCTACCAGGACGCGCTGGCGACCGGGGTCAGCGACCCGGCGCTGCGCGCCGCGGGCGCGGCGCTCGGGCCCGGGGTGCTGGTGGTGCTGCCGGAGTCGGCCTGCGGACTGGCCGAGACCGCCCGGGCCATCGGCTACCTGGCCGGGCAGAGCGCCGGCCAGTGCGGGCCGTGCGTCAACGGGCTGCCCGCGCTGGCCGAGGCGTTCTGGCAGCTCGCGTTCGGCCGGGCCGATGCCGGCAGCTACGGCTGGGCGGGCGAGCTGCTCACCCTGGTCGCCCGCCGCGGTGCCTGCCACCTGCCGGACGGCACCGCCGCGCTGGCCGCCAGCGCGATGCGGGTGTTCAGCGGCGAGCTGCGCCAGCACGCCGCCGCCGGGCCGTGCCCGCGGGCCGCCGGGCCGGGCGTGCTGCCGCTACCCGGCTACCCGGGCGGCCCGCCATGAGCCGGCGGCCCGGCCAGGCCGGCCCGCCTGGCGCGGCCAGCCCGGCAGTCCCGGCCAGCCCGGCAGTCCCGGCCAGCACAGCCGGCCCGGCCAGCACAGCCGGCCCGGCCAGGCTCCGGGTCAACCCGATCACCTGCGACGCCCACGGGCTCTGCATCGAGCTGCTGCCCGAGCTGATCCGGTCCGACCCGTGGGGGTACCCGCTGATCAGCGAGGAGCCGGTGCCGACCGCGATGCTGCCGCTGGCCCGCCGGGCGGTCGCGGCCTGCCCTACCCTGGCCCTGCTGCTCGAGCCGCGGGACGAGCCGCCGGGACGGCCGTACTAGGGTCGCCGGCAGGACCAGAGGAGGCGCTGATGGGGCCGCTGGACGGCATCACCGTCATCGAGGTCGCCAGCCTGGCGCCCGGCCCGTTCGGCTGCATGATCCTGTCCGACCTGGGCGCGGACGTGCTGCGGGTCGACCGGGTCCCGGCCGGTGACGGCGCGGCCAGCCCGGCCGGCGTGCTCGGCCGCGGCCGCCGGTCGATCGGCATCAACCTGAAGGACCCGGACGGGGTCAGCGTGCTGCTGGAACTGGCCGGGTCGGCGGACGTGCTGGTCGAGGGGTTCCGGCCCGGGGTCGCGGAACGGCTCGGGTTCGGGCCCGCGGACTGCGCCGCGGGTAACCCGCGGCTGGTCTACGCCCGGATGACCGGCTGGGGCCAGGACGGCCCGCTGGCCCAGTCCGCCGGGCACGACATCGACTACATCGCGGTGTCCGGCGCGCTCGACCCGGTTGGCCGGGCCGGCCAGCCGCCGGTCCCCCCGCTCAACCTGATCGGCGATTTCGGCGGCGGCGGCATGCTGCTCGCGCTCGGGATCCTGGCCGCGCTGGTCGAGCGGAGCACCTCCGGGCTCGGCCAGGTGGTCGACGCGGCCATGGTGGACGGCTCGGCGCTGCTGACCACGCTGCTGCACGGGATGCGGGCCGCGGGCCTGTGGCAGGACGAGCGCGGGACCAACCTGCTCGACGGCGGGGCGCCGTTCTACGACACCTACGCCACCGCCGACGGCCGCTATGTCGCGGTCGGCGCGCTGGAGCCGCAGTTCTACGCCGCGCTGCTGGCCGGGCTCGGCCTGGCCGAAGCGGACCTGCCCGGGCAGCATGACCGGCCGGGCTGGCCGCGGCTGCGGGCCGCGTTCGCCGCCGCGTTCGCCCGCCGGACCAGGGACGAGTGGGCGGCGGTGTTCGCCGGCTCGGATGCCTGCGTGGCGCCCGTGCTCAGCCCCGGGGAGGCACCAGGCCACCCGCACAACCAGGCCCGCGGCGTGTTCACCGACGTCGGCGGGCTGCGCCAGCCCGCGCCCGCACCCCGGTTCGGCCGCACCCCGGCCGGGCAGCCGCGGCCGCCAGCCCGGCCCGGCGCCGACACCGACGAGGTGCTGGCCGGGCTCGGCAGGAACCCGGCGCAGATCGCGGGCCTGCGCGAGCGCGGCACCGTCGGCTGAATTGATCTCGGGACGCCCCGCCGCGGCCCGGCACCGGACACGCCGGGCCGGCGACGCCGGGGTTTGCCGGGAATACGAGGCCCACGGTAACCTCTTGTAAGAAGTTGGCACCTCGTTCGGTGAGGCGTCGACACGAACACAGGCCACTGATCCGACGACGTCGAGAGACGCCCAGGGTCAGGACAGGTCTCCCCGGCTTAAGGGGTGACCCGAAGTGGCTGCGCCGCGCTGGCGCTACGTCGTGTCGTGCCAAAGCTCTGACGAGTCAGGGGTGCGGGCGGTTTCGTGCCGCCGTTCCCCTGCTGCCATTAGCTGGCACCCGCGCGTGTCCTGGCCGGAGGGAGGCGAGACATGGACTGCAGTAGTCCGGGCCATCAACGGCCCCGCATCCGAGAAATCTCGTCTTCCGGCACGCGGTAACCGCCCGTCCTGCGCATAGACCGCGATCATGACTGACATCCGCTGCGCCTGAGCGCAGCGCGGACGGATGCTGCGTGCCTCCCCGGACCCCCAGGGAGGGATCAGCACATGACGGCCACACTGGAGCGCCGCGACGCGGTGCTCGACCCGCAGCACGCCGGCGACATCCGCGGCGCGCTGGGCACCATCAGGCACGACGACACCGCGGCCCGCGGCAGCCGGTCGGCGAAGCTCAAGACGCTGCTCGCGATCGTCGGCCCCGGGCTGATCGTGATGGTGGGCGACAACGACGCTGGCGCGTTCGCGACCTACGGTCAGGCCGGCCAGGACTACGGCACCCACCTGCTCTGGACGCTGCTGCTGCTGATCCCGGTGCTGTACGTGAACCAGGAGATGGTGCTGCGGCTCGGCGCGGTGACCGGCGTCGGGCACGCCCGGCTGATCTTCGAGCGGTTCGGCCGGTTCTGGGGCGCGTTCAGCGTGATCGACCTGTTCCTGCTGAACGCGCTGACGCTGATCACCGAGTTCATCGGCATCACCCTGGCCGCGGGCTACCTGGGCCTGCCCAGGCTGGCCGCGGTCCCGCTGGCCGCCGCCGTGGTCGTCGGCGCGGCCTTCACCGGCAGCTTCCGCCGGTTCGAGCGGATCGCGATGGCGTTCTGCGCGGGCAGCCTGCTGCTGATCCCGGTGTACTTCCTGTCCCACCCGCACGCCGGGCAGATGGCGGCCGGCTTCGCCGTCCCGCACCTGCCCGGAGGGTCGGGCCAGCTGGCCACCGTGATGCTGCTGATCATCGGGATCGTGGGCACCACGGTCGCGCCGTGGCAGCTGTTCTTCCAGCAGAGCTACGTCATCGACAAGCGGATCACGCCGCGCTTCATCAGCTACGAGAAGGCCGACCTGTGGATCGGCATCGGCGTGGTGATCGTCGGCGCCGCCGCGGTGATGGGTGCCTGCGCCGCCGCGTTCGCGGGCACGGCCGGTTTCGGGCACTTCACCGACACGGCCGGGCTGGCGCACGGGCTGCAGGCCTCGGCCGGGCGGGCCGCCGGGGTGCTGTTCGCGATCGCGCTGCTGGACGCGTCGATCATCGGCGCGTTCGCGGTCTCGCTGTCCACCGCCTACGCGATCGGTGACGTGCTCGGGCTGAAGCACTCGCTGCACCGCGGCGTGCAGGGCGCCAAGGGCTTCTACGCGGTCTACGCCGGGATCATCGCGGTGGCCGCGACGATCGTGCTGATCCCGGGGTCTCCGCTCGGCCTGCTCACCGAGGGCGTCCAGGCGCTGGCCGGGGTGCTGCTCCCCTCGGCCGCGGTGTACCTGCTGATGCTGTGCAACGACCGGCAGGTGCTCGGCCCGTGGGTCAACGGCCGCCGGACCAACGTCTTCACCGGCACCGTCGTCGCCGCGCTGGTCATCCTCTCGGTGATCCTGACCGCCGCGGTGCTGTTCCCCGCCATCACGGCCGGCCAGATCCTGACGATCATGGCCAGCTGCGGCGGCGCGGCGGTGCTCGGCGCGGCCGGGCTCGCGGCCTGGCGGCTGCGCCCGGGCGCCCCGGCGGCCGTCCCCGTCGACCGGGCCGGCAAGGAGAGCTGGCGGATGCCGCCGCTGGCGCTGCTGACCAGGCCGCCGGTCCCGGTCGCCCGCAAGGCCGGCCTGACCGTGCTGCGGCTGTACCTGGCCGGCGCGACGGTCCTGGTGATCGTGAAGATCGTGGAGCTGGCGATCAGCCGCTGACCTCGCCGTGGTGGGCGTCCGGCGGCTGCGCCGCCTCCCGGCGCCGCCAGTCCTCGGGCAGCGTCACCTCGAGCACGTCGTCCACGGTGATCACGCCGAGCATCTGGCGGCGCTCGTCCACCACCGGGATCGTGATCAGGTTGTAGTCGCTCATCAGCACCGCGACGTCCACCACGTCGGTTTCCGCGCCGACCCGGACCGGGTCGCTGTCGCAGATCTCCCTGACCAGCGCGTCCGGGTCGGCCTGGACCAGCCCGACCAGGCGCACCACGCCGCACAGCCCGCCGCCCGCGTCCAGCAGGTGCACGCTGGTGAGCGCCTCGGGCTGCAGGCTGGCCGAGCGGGCCACCGCGGCCAGCACCGCGCCGACGGTGAGGTCGTCGGGCACGGTCAGGAAGTCCACCCCCATCAGCCCGCCGGCGCTCGTCGGGTTGAACCCCATCAGCGTCAGCACCTTGGTGCGCTGGCCGGACGGCAGCAGGTCGAGCACCGGCTGGCGGCGCGGCTGGGGCAGCTCGGCGATGGCGTCGGCCGCGTCGTCGGCTCGCATCCGCGCGAGTACCTGCGCGATCTCGGCGTCGGTCCGGGCGCCGAGCAGCCTGGTGGCCAGGTCCTCGTCGAGTTCCTCGAACACGTCGGCTTCCAGTTCCGGGTCGGCGTGCACGTGCCCGAGGATCTCGGTCTCCTCCTCCTTGGACGCGTCCTCCAGCAGGTCGGCGATCTGGGCCGGCTTCAGCCGCCGGATCCGGGCGAACGGGCCGCGGGTCAGCGCGCTGCCGGTGTGGCCGATCAGCGGCTCGAACGCCGCCCATTCCCGGAACGAGTGCTCGTCCTGCCCCGCGGCCTGGCGGCCGCCGAGCCCGAGCAGCCCGCGGGCCCGGCGTCGGGTGTCCACGCCGGTCAGCACCCAGGCCGTGCCGCGCTGCTCGAGCTCCAGGTCCGCGGCCTTGATCAGGTGGGCGCTGCGCACGTCGATCAGCCGGTGCCCCTGCACGTCCGAGCGCAGCAGCACCTCGCCCTCGCGCCGGTCGAACCGGCGCAGGTCCAGCCTGGCGCTGGTGAGCTTGAGCACCTGCCCGTCGAACGAGCCCACCTGCTCGATCGGGACATACACCTCCCGGCCGCCGCCGACCGCGGCGACGATCCCGGTGACCAGCGGCAGGTCAGCGCCGCGCAGCCGGACGATGACGTCGGACAGCCGCCCGATCGACTCGCCGCCCCGGTCGGTAAGCGGGCGTCCCAGCAGTTCCGACAGGTGCAGCGTCCTGGCGCTGCCCGCCTTCGGTGCCGGCGCCGCCGGTGTCGTGGTCATGGCGTGTGCCTCTCTGGCTCGAACAGGTGCACCGGGGTCAGGTGCATCAGGTCAGATGCCGTCATTCCTACCCCGATCCCGCGCCGCGCGGTGCCCGGTCGGCCCACCTGGCGCGGGCGGCCGGCCGCGCCACCTCGTACCCGCTGTCAGGCACCGCACTTGCGATGGTATGAAGGCCACGTCGAAGGTGCTATCGGCCGGGAGGAACGCGACAAGTGGCCATGCGCAGAGCCGTCACCCTGCTCGGGCGGCAGAGTGACCTCGCCGAGACGCTTGGCTACTCGGTCAAGCGGCGGCTGCTCGGCCCGCCGATGGTCAACGAGCAGCTCAGCGAAGAGCGGCTGTCCAAGCCGATCGCGCTCGGCGTGCTCGCTCCTGACGGCATTTCCTCCTCGGCCTACGGCACCGAGGAGATCCTGATCGAGTTGCTCAGGGGCGGCCTGGGGGTCGCCGCGTTCACCCTGATCCTGCCGCTGACCGGCGTGGTGCTGTTCGTCATGGCGCTGGTGGTGCTGTCCTACCGCGAGGTGGTGTCGGTCTACACCCGGGCCGGCGGGTCCTACGTGGTGGCCAGGGAGAACTTCGGGCCCAGGGTCGCGCAGGTCGCCGCGGTGGCGCTGCTCATCGACTACGTGGTGACGGTGGCGGTCCAGGTCGCGGCGGGCACCGCCGCGGTCGCCTCGGCGATCCCCGCGCTGAACGACCCTGAGCTGCTGAAGTGGATCTCGATCGCGATCGTCGGGCTGATGTGCTACGGCAACCTGCGCGGCATCCGCGAGGCGGGCCGGTCGTTCGCGGTGCCCACCTACCTGTTCTCCGTGATCATCATCGCGATGATCGTTGTCGGGCTGCTCCGGGAGGCGCTCGGCGACCTGCCGCTCTACCATGCCCAGCACGGCACCGTCACCGGCCCGCCCAGTCACGGCGGCCTGATCGCGTTCGGGATGGTGTTCGTGCTGCTGCGCGCGTTCGCCAACGGCGGCTCGTCGCTGACCGGCATCGAGGCGGTCTCGAACGCGGTCAGCGCGTTCCGCCCGCCGGAGGGGCTGAACGCCCGCAAGGTGCTGGTGACCGAGGGGCTGATCCTCGGCTCGCTGGTGGCCGGGATCTCCTGGCTGGCGCACGTGACCCACGCGACCCCCTACACCAGCGGGGTCCCGACGGTGATCTCCCAGGAGGCCAGGCTGGTCTTCGGGCACACGCTGCTCGGCCAGATCCTCTACGTGGCGGTGCAGGCGGCGACCGCGCTGATCCTCTATACCGGCGGCAACACCAGCTTCAACGGCTTCCCGTTCCTGGCCAGCTTCGTGGCCGAGGACGCGTTCCTGCCCCGGTGGCTGACCAAGCGGGGGCACCGGCTGGTGTTCTCCAACGGGATCGTCGTGCTGGCGGTCCTGTCCTGCCTGCTGCTGCTGTTCGCCGGCGCGAACGTCAACAGCCTGGTGCCGTTCTACGCGATCGGGGTGTTCACCGCGTTCACCATGGCCGGCTTCGGCATGGCCAAATACCACCACCGGGTGCGCGAGCAGGGCTGGCGGCGGCGGCTGGTGATCAACTTCTCGGCCGGGGTGGTCACCGCGGTCGTCGTCATCATCTTCGTGATTACGAAGTGGTCGGAGGGCGCGCGCTGGGTGGTGGTGCTGTTCGTGCTCCTGGTGCCGGTGCTGATCCGGCTGAACCGGGAGTACCGGATGGAGGCCCGGGTGCTGGAGGGCATCGGCGCCCGGCGCAAGCTGCCTGACCCGCCGACCTACCCGCGCCGCACCGTGTTCCTGTTCGTGGACAGCTTCGACCTGGCCACGCTTGCCGCGCTCCGGTACGCGCGCAGCCTGCGGCCGACCACCCTGCGGGCGGTGCACTTCGTCATCGACAGCGCGCAGGCCGGCCAGTTGCGCCAGGACTGGCTGCGCGCGGGCACCGGGGTGGTGCTCGACCTCATCGACTGCCCGGACCGCCGGCTGACCAGGGCGGCGGCCGAACTGGTCAACACCGAGGCGGCGCTGCCCGGGGTCGGCGTCACCGCGATCTTGCCGCGCCGCGGCTACTCGCCGCTGCTCGGTCGGCTGATGCACGACCGGACCGCGGACAAGATCGCCGGAGTGGTGAGCCGGATCCCGCACGCCGCGGCCACCATCGTCCCGTTCGACGTGCGCAGCAGGCTGGACGCCATCCAGGGCCGGCTGCCCGGCGCGGCGGAGCACCCGCTGACGGTGGTGCCCGGCGGCACGGCCGAGCCCGGCGGCACGGCGGACCCGGACGCCGCCACCGGGCCAGATGCCGGGGCGGCCGAGCCGGCCATCGCCGCGGCGGCCGGCGCGGCCAGCACCGGCGGCGGCCCCGACCGGGAGATCATCGAGGCCGCCGAGCAGCCGCCGCCGCCCGCGGGCGTGCGCCCGATGGGCACGCTCACCGGGCCGGGCCGGGCCACCGTCGAGGGCCGGGTGTACGCGGTGGAGATCAGGCCAGTGGAACGCAACACGGTGCTGGCCGCCGAGGTCAGCGACTCAACCGGCCAGCTCACCGCGCTGTTCTACGGGCGCTCGCACATCCCCGGGCTCGAATGCGGCACCCGGGTCAGGCTGCGCGGCCAGGTCGGCATGAGAGACGGCATCCCGGTGATGGTGAACCCCGCCTACGAGCTGGTGGCCCCGGGGCCGCCGGAGCCGGGCACGCCGCCGCCCGGCAAGCCGCGCGGGCACAGGCCGGGCCGCGGCAAGCGGCCGTAACCAGGCCGGCGCGATCTAGAGCATCCGGCTACCGGCGAGTAATATCGAATTACGTCGCCGCGGGGAGGTAGCCGTGAGTACCTACGACCATTACGCCACTGAGGTCCCGCCCGGCACCTGGGACGTCCCTGCCGCCGGGTCCACCCGGTTCAGCTGGGAGTACGACAACGGCCGCGGCCGGCTGCTGGACCTCTACCAGCGCGGCAAGGACAAGCAGTGGGACGCGGCGAAGCGGATCGACTGGTCGGTCGAGGTCGACCCCTGCAACGTGATGGGAACCCCCGACGACCTCAACCCGATCTACGGCTCCCCGCAGTGGGACGTCCTGTCCGGGGACGAGCGCGACGAGCTCGACCATCACCTGTCGGCGTGGCTGTTCAGCCAGTTCCTGCACGGCGAGCAGGGCGCGCTGACGGTGGCCGCCCGGATCGTGGAGTCGGTCCCGGACATGGACTCGAAGTTCTACGCCGCGACCCAGGCGATGGACGAGGCCCGGCATGTCGAGCTGTACGCCAGGTTCCTGCGGGAGAAGATCGGCCTGTACTACCCGGTCAACCCGGACCTGGCCAAGCTGCTCGCGGACGCGCTCAGCGACTCCCGCTGGGACATGCCCTACCTGGGCATGCAGGTGCTGATCGAGGGGCTGGCCCTGGCCGCGTTCGGCGTGCACCGGGACATCGCCAGCAACCCGCTGGTCAAGCAGCTGCTCGCGTACGTGATGCAGGACGAGGCCCGGCACGTGGCGTTCGGCCGGCTGGCCCTGCGCGACTACTACGCCGAGCTCACCCAGGCCGAGCTGGACGACAGGGAAGAGTTCGTGGTCGAGGGCTGCCACCTGATGAACAACAGGTTCCGGGCCCAGGAAGTCTGGGACCGGATGGGCTTCGACGTCGCCGAGTGCCTGGAGTTCACCGAGCACTCTCAGGTGCAGCAGGCGTTCAGGTCGCTGCTGTTCTCCCGGATCGTGCCGTGCGTGAAGGACATCGGGCTGTGGGGGCCGAAGGTCCGCCGCGCCTACACCGAGCTGGGCGTGCTCGGCGCCGCCGACACCGACCTGGAGGCGCTGATGCGCGACGACGAGGACATCGCCGAGCGGGTCGACGCGGAGAAGGAGGCCGCCGAGCTGGCTGTCCGCACCGCCGAGGTGGACGACGCGGTGGCCGACGGCGCCGGGAGCTGAGCCGCATACCATCGTCGGGTGAGCGATCCCGCGATGCCGCCGGGCCCGCACCGGCGGCCCGGCCCGCACCGGCTGCCCGGGCCGCTGCCGCCGCCCGCGCCGGTGCCGCCGCTGCACCCGCTGCCGCCCTTCCCGCCCGGCTTCATCTGGGGCGCCGCGACCGCGGCGTACCAGATCGAGGGCGCGGTGACCGAGGACGGCCGCGGCGAGAGCATCTGGGACGTCTTCTGCCGGCAGCCGGGGGCGGTCCGCGACGGCCACACCGGCGATGTGGCCGACGACCACTACCACCGCTGGCCCGGCGATGTCGCGCTGCTCGCCGAGCTGGGCGCGACCGGGTACCGGTTCTCCATCGCCTGGCCGCGGATCCAGCCGCCGGGCACCGGGCCGGCCGCCGCCGCGGGCCTGGACTTCTATGACCGGCTGACCGACGCGCTGCTGGCGGCAGGCGTCACCCCGCTGCCCACCCTGTACCACTGGGACCTGCCGCAGCCGCTGGAGGACGCGGGCGGCTGGCTGGCCAGGGACACCGCTTACCGGTTCGCCGAGTACGCGGGCCTCGCCGCGGCCAGGCTCGCCGACCGGATCCCGCTGTGGATCACGCTGAACGAGCCGGTCGTGGTGACCGTCTTCGGGTACGGGCTCGGCACGCACGCGCCCGGCCGCCGGCTCCTGCTCGGCGCGCTGCCGACCGTGCACCACCAGCTGCTCGGGCACGGCCTGGCCGCGGCCAGCCTGCGCGCCGCCGGCGCCAGCCAGGTCGCGATCACCAACAACTACTCACCCGCCTGGCCCGCCAGCGCCGGCCAGGCCGACACCGCCGCCGCGCGCGCCTACGACACCCTGCACAACCGGCTGTTCACCGACCCGCTGCTGCTCGGCAGCTACCCTGACCTGTCCGCGTTCGGCCCGGATGCCGCCCTGGACTGCGTCCGCGACGGCGATCTCGCGGTCATCTCGGCCCGGCTCGACGCGCTCGGGGTCAATTACTACAACCCGGCCATGCTGTCGTCGCCGCCGCCCGGCTCCCCGCTGCCGTTCCGGCTGGAACAGATCCCCGGCTACCCGGTCACCGCCTTCGGCTGGCCGGTGGCGCCCGCTGGCCTGCTGGAACTGCTGACCGGGCTGCGCGAGCGGTACGGGGCCGCGCTGCCGCCGGTGTACATCACCGAGAACGGCTGCTCGGCCGATGACGAGGTGGCCGCCGACGGCAGCGTCGAGGACCAGCCGCGGATCGGCTACCTGGACAGCCACATCAGGGCGGTGCGCGAGGCCATGATCGCCGGGGTGGACGTGCGCGGCTACTACGCCTGGTCGCTGCTGGACAACTTCGAGTGGGCGGAGGGCTACCACCAGCGCTTCGGCCTGGTGTATGTGGACTACCCGACCCAGCAGCGCACCCCGAAGGCATCCTTCGGCTGGTACCGTGACCTGATCGCGGCCCAGCGGGCCGCGGCGGCGGCGGGCGGGCTCCCGGCCGCGGGGGGAGTCGGCCGCGGCTAGCCGTGCGCGGCGTACACCTGCTGCGGTGCGTCCGGCGGGTTCATCTCCCTGCCGTCCACGCTGTCCAGGTACAGCTCGTACAGGTAGGCGAAGTCCCGCCCCCCGCTCACCCGCCGCAGCGACCGCCAGTCAGCCAGGATCTGCAGCGCCGCCGCGGTGGCCGCCGAGCAGGTGCCGGCGCAGATGAAGATCTTCGTATCCCGCGCGCGGCCGCCGCCGGGCTGATCGTGCCAGGTCAGCTTCTCCACGATGAAGTACTCGACCTGCCGGCTGCCCTCGGGATGACGCAGGTACTCCCGCTCGCCGCCGCGGTAATTGCGGATCTTAATGCCGCGGACCGGGAGGCCATTATCCTCGCGCCGGATGAAGCTGAAGTGCGAGGGTATCTCGTCCATCAGGTGATAGGTCAGCACGTTGTAGATCGGCGCGCCGACTGTTATCGCGCTGCGGTTCCTGATCAGGTGGTGCACCAGGCTGGTTATCTCGCTGTTCCCGGCCTCTTGCAGCACCGTCGCCTTCGGGCTGATATTGATGCGGCAAACGACCGGGTCAACCCGGACGAAGAGGTCGTCCGGGTCCAGCGCGCGGAGCGCCCGGTAGACCGGCTTGGTCTCGATCTGGCTCGCGAAATTCAGCGCGCAGGCATACTCGACCTCGGTGATCGCCGTGCCGTGAAACCCCTCAGCAACGGTGCCGGTGCCGATCGTCCCTGACTTCTGCACCACGATATTGGACAAGAAGATGGGCAGCCGCCCTTTGCCCCGCGGAATATTAAAGAACCGGCGGACGCCGCGGCGCCAGAATAGATTCCCCAGCGCTATGGCGACCGCGGCGGCCAGCAGGGCGAAGATAAGGTCCGCCAGCAGATTGCCCACGACACCGGGCAGGAAGCCCGACCAGCCCATCCCAGCCCACCCCAGATCCGGCTATCTGAAAGAATAATACGATAGACCATGGCCATAGTCAGCAGGGCCAATTCCGCCGGTTCGGGCTGGCAGCAGGGTTGCGGAGGCAGGTCAGCGCGCGGGGCCGTCCGGGGCGGGGCCGTCCGGGGCGGGAGCGGGGCTGGCCGGCCACGGCGCAGACCGGGGCAGTGGCGCGGCGCCCGGTGGCGGGGGAACCCGCCCTGGCCGGGACAGGCCCGGCCAGGGCAAGCCCGATGAGCCGGTATCCCCCCGTATCATCTTTGGGTCCCCCAGACACAGGATGACATGCCTGGCAGGGGGGCTCGTCAGCGGGGTCCCTGACCGGCGCCCGGCCCCCGGCGGCCCGGATCCGGGCGGCGGCAGGCCCAGGCGGCCGCCGGTGGTCAATGCCGTTGCGGCCGGGCGGTGGCCGCTGCTGCAATGAGGGCCATGGGACGCCTGGATCAGCAGATGCGGTTCGTCACCGAGGCCGATGACCTCAAGGGGGTGCTGCGGCAGACCGTGCTGGCCGGCCAGGACCGCCGGGAGAACTCGGCCGAGCACTCCTGGCACCTGGCGGTGATGGCGCTGGTGCTGGCCGAGCACGCGCCGCCGGGTACCGACATCGGCAAGGTCACCGGCATGCTGCTGGTGCACGACCTGGTGGAGATCGACGCCGGTGACCTGTTCCTGTACGCGGGCGAGGCGCAGCAGCGCCGCCAGGAGGAGGCCGAGCGGGCCGCCGCCGACCGGATCTTCGCGCTGCTCCCGCCCGACCAGGCCGTCCGGCTGCGCGCCCTGTGGGACGAGTTCGAGGCCCGCCAGAGCACCGAGGCCCGGTTCGCCAGGGCGCTGGACCGGCTGCAGCCCATGCTGGCCAACCTCAGGGCCGGGGGCGGGACCTGGCAGCGGCACGGGATCACCGCGGCCCAGGTGCTCACCAAGGTCGCCCTGATCGAGGACGGGTCAGCGGCGCTCGGGCAGTACGCCAGGGACCTGGTCGCCGGCGCGGTCCGGTCCGGGCTGCTGGCCCCTGGGCCTGGCTGACCGGCCGGGCAGCCCGTTGCCCTGCCGCCGCGGCGCCGGGTGCTCGACCAGGGCGACGACCCGGGCCGCCATGAACCGCGCGGTCCGCACCGCCACGCCGCCCCTGGTCAGCTCGCTCACCTCGACCAGCCCGCGCCGGCTCACCACTTCGACCCGCCGCCCGGCCCTGGTGGCCGCGACCTCGTAGGTCTTGGTGGCCGAGCCGCCCGCGTCGATGACGATCTCGACTTTGTCACCCTTCATCGCTGGCCTCCAGCCAGTGCCCGGTTCGGCACCATCGGACGCGGCATTGACCAGGTTGTACCCAGCCGGCGGCGGGCGAATGCGGCCAGTCAGAAGAAGATCAGCGAGGTGGCCGCGACCACCCCGATGGCGGCTACCAGCAGCCGGAGCGCCAGCGGCGGCAGCTTCCGCCCGGCCCGCGCGCCCGCCAGGCCGCCGGCCGCCGACCCGGCCGCGATCAGCGCGGTGGCCGGCCAGGAGATGTGCGCGAACAGCATGAACACCACCGCCGCGCTGAAGTTGACCAGCGCGACGAGCACGTTCTTGGCGCCGTTGACCCGCTGCAGGGTGTCACCGAGGAAGATGCCGAGCAGCCCGATGACCAGCACGCCCTGGGCCGCGCCGAAGTACCCGCCGTAGGCGCCGGACAGGAACATCCCGGCGGCCAGCACCGGCCCGCCGTGCCGGCCGTGCCCGCCCGCCCCGCGCCGGGCCAGCGCCCGCGCCAGGGCCGGCTGGATCACCACCAGCACGCAGGCGATCAGGATCAGCGCGGGCACCACCAGGCTGAACGCGCGGGCCGGCAGCCAGAGCAGGGCGACCGCGCCGCACAGCCCGCCGGCCGACGACGCCGCCCCGAGCCGGCCCAGGCGGCCGCGCTGCCCGGCCAGTTCCCGCCGGTAGCCGAGCGCGCCGCTGATGTTGCCGGGGACCACGCCGACGTTGTTCGACACGTTGGCGACGACCGGCGGGAAGCCGAACGCGAGCAGCGTCGGGAACGTGATCAGCGAGCCGGACCCGACGACGGCGTTGATGCCGCCCGCCGCGACCCCGGCCGCGAGGATGGCGGCCGCCTCAGCCGGGCCCATCACCGGCTCAGGGCAGCTGGCCGGCCCGCGCGGTCCACCGGGCCGCGTGCCGCTCGACCAGCAGCGGGACACCGAAGCAGCGGGACAGGTTCCGCTCGGTGAACACCTGCCGCACCGGTCCGGCCGCCAGCACAGCGCCCTTGCGCAGCAGCAGCGCGTGGCTGAAGTCGGCCGGCACCTCCTCGACGTGATGGGTCACCATGATCATCGTCGGCGCCCTGGGGTCGCGGGCCAGCGCGGACACCCGCCGCAGCAGGTCTTCCCTGCCGCCCAGGTCCAGCCCGGCGGCCGGCTCGTCGAGCAGCAGCAACTCCGGGTCGGGCATCAGCGACCGGGCGATCTGGACCCGCTTGCGCTCGCCTTCGGACAAGGTCGCGAACCGGCGCCGGATCAGGTGCGCGCAGCCGAGCGCGTCCAGCAGTTCCACCGCCCGGGTGACGTCGAAGGAGTCGTAGTCCTCCGCGGTCCGGCCGAGTATCCCGTAGGAGGCGGTCAGCACCAGGTCGATGACCTTCTCCGCGGGCGGCACCCGGTCGGCGACCGCCGCGCTGGCCAGGCTGATCCTGGTGCGCAGGTCGAGGATGTCCGCGCCGGCCAGCGACTCGCCGAGCAGCTCGACGCGGCCCTCGGTGGGGAACACCATCGCGGCGGCGACCTGCAGCAGGGTCGTCTTGCCCGCGCCGTTCGGCCCGATCACCACCCAGCTCTCGTCGCTGCGGACGGTCCAGTCCACGTCCCGCAGCAGCAGGGACCGCTCATGCCTGATCCCGACCCCGCGCAGCCGCAGGACTTCATCGGACACGCGGGCACCTCCCAGCAGCAGCCATCACCTGCTGAACCTACGGCATCAGCCGCGCAGGTTCGCGCCCGGCCAGCGCGGCAGGCGCCCAGGCGCAGATCCGGCTAGCCGAGGCTAGCGATCGGCCTGCCGCACCGCCAGCAGCGCGGCCTGGGTGCGGTCAGCCACGCCCAGCTTGGCCAGCACGGAGCTGACGTGTGTCTTGACCGTCTTCTCCGACAGCTGCAGGTTCCTGGCGATCTCCCGGTTGGACCGGCCCTCCGCGAGCTGGGCCAGCACCTGCCGCTCCCGGCCGGTCAGCGCGCCGATGCCGCGCACCGCGTGCCCGGCCGCCTGGGCTGCCAGGATCGCCCCGGCCGCCTCCGGCGCCAGCAGCGTGTGCCCGTCGTTGACCGACCGGACCGCCCGGACCAGCGCGTCCGGGTCGACGTCCTTGTACAGGAAGCCGGCCGCGCCGGCCTGCACGGCGCTGGCGACCAGGTTCCGGTCCGGGGCGCTGGTCAGCACCAGCGCGCGGGCCCTGGACCCGCGGGCCCGCAGTTCCCGCAGCACCCCGACGCCGTCGAGCACCGGCAGCTTGAGGTCGAGCAGGATCACGTCCGGGTCCAGCGCCGCCGCCTGGGCCAGCGCCGCGCCGCCGTCACTGGCCTCGCCGACCACCTCGATGTCGTCCTGGACGCCCAGCAGCACCTGCAGGCCCTGCCGGACGACGGGGTGGTCATCGGCGATCAGCACGGTGATCCGGCCGCCGTCCCGGCCCTCGGTGCTCATGGCCGCGCGCTGGCCGGGACGGCCGCGGCCTTGACCGGGACGGCCAGCCGGACCACGGTGCCCTCGCCGGGCGCTGAGCGGACCGTCAGCGTGCCGCCGGCCGCCGCCGCCCGCTCCCGCATGGAGGCCAGGCCGAGCCCGCCAGGCGCCGCGTCCGGCGCGAACCCGCGGCCCCTGTCGGCCACCTGCAGCACCAGCCGGCGGCCGGCCGGCTGCAGCGACACGCAGATCTCGCTGGCGCCGGAGTGCCGCAGCGCGTTGTGCAGCGCCTCCTGCCCGATCCGGTACAGCGCGGTCTCCCGCTGCGGGCCGAGCGCGGGC
This sequence comes from Streptosporangiaceae bacterium, assembly GCA_036558005.1. Lineage (GTDB taxonomy): Bacteria > Actinomycetota > Actinomycetes > Streptosporangiales > Streptosporangiaceae > DATBGO01. The sequence continues at coordinate 56,964 of DATBGO010000349.1, forward strand.
ACATCGCAGGCGGTGAACATCACCTTCACCCCGTAGGTGCGCCCGGCCAGCACCGCGTAGCTGCGCAGCGACCCGGCCAGCCCGCCCGCGGCCAGGTCCGGCGGCGCGAGGCCGTCGATCACCGCGCGCAGCTCCGCGTGCGCCTGCCCGCTGAGCGCCGCGATGCTCTCCATCTCCGCGGTGGCCCGGCCGGCGTCCCTGGACACCAGCACGGTCGCGGCCCTGGCCTTGACCCGGATGCTGAACAGCTTCTGCGAGACCGCGTCGTGCAGTTCCCTGGCCAGCCGGGCCCGCTCCTCGAGCACCGACAGCTCCCGGCCGCGCTCATACAGCCGGGCGTTGGTCATCGCGATCGCGGCGTGCGAGGCGAACAGGCCGAGCAGTTGCTCGTCGCGCTCGGTGAACTTGCCGGGCCCGCGCTTGGTTGCGGCGAAGATGAACCCGATGACCTGGTCCCCGTCGGTGATCGGCATGCCCAGGACGTCCGAGAGTTCCGGGTGCGCGGCGGGCCAGCCCTCGAACCGGGGATCGGCCCTGATGTCGTCCAGCCGGAGCGGCAGGCCCTCCCGCAGCAGCACCCCGAGCAGCCCGTGCTGGCGCGGCAGCGGGCCGATGGCCAGCCGCTGGCGCTCGGGGATGCCGTCCACCACGAACTCGGCGAACGACCCGCGGTCATCGGGCACCCCGATCGCGGCGTACTTCGCCGCCACCAGCGAGCGCGCCGACGAGACGATCATCTGCAGCACGTCGTGCACCGACAGCTGCCTGGTGACCGCCAGCACCACCTGGCTGAGCTGCTGGAGCAGCTCGTCCGCCCCGGCGCCGTCCGGTGCCGGGGGGTGCTGCTGGCTGCCGCTCACCCCTGTGACGTTACCGGCGCCGGCCGCGCGGCGGATCGGTCACCGGTCCTAGGACCATCGGACCAGGACGCTCCCGACCCGGGCCCGATGTGCCCGGCGGGCCGCCTGCATAGCGTTCAGGACATGGATGCTGCGAAGACTGCCATCATCACCGGTGCCTCCCGCGGCCTTGGCCAGGCCCTCGCGGCCGGGCTGGCGGCCCAGGGATATGCGCTGGTCATCGACGCCCGCGACGCCCGGGCCCTGCACGCGACCGCGGCCGGGCTGCCCGCCGCCGCCAGGGTCACCGCCCTGCCCGGCGACATCACCGATCCCGCGCACCGGGCCGCGCTGCGCGCGGCCGCCGCCGACCTGGGCGGCGCTGACCTGCTGATCAACAACGCCGGCACGCTGGGGGCCAGCCCGCTGCCGGCGATCGCCGACTACCCGGTCGGCGAGCTGCGGACGGCGTTCGAGGTCAACGTGCTGGCGCCGCTGGCCCTGACCCAGCTGCTGCTGCCGGACCTGCGCCGCCGCGGCGGCGCGGTGCTCAGCGTGACCTCGGACGCCGCGGTCGAGCCGTACGCGGGCTGGGGCGGCTACGGAGCCGCGAAGGCCGCGCTCGAGCAGGCCTGCAACGTGCTCGCCGCGGAGGAGACCGCCATCCGGGTCTGGTGGGTCGACCCCGGTGACCTGCGAACCCGGATGCACCAGGAGGCTTTCCCCGGCGAGGACATCTCCGACCGCCAGCTGCCGGACGCGGTGGTGCCCGGGTTCTGGCGGCTGATCTCCGAGCGGATGCCCAGCGGCCGGTACCGGGCCGCCGACCTGATGCCGTCGGGGGCGCCGGCATGACCGCCATCGAGTTCGACCTGCCCGCCGACCTGGAGGCGCACGAGCCGCCCGAGGCCCGCGGGGTGCCGCGCGACGGCGTCGCGCTGCTGGTGAGCAGGCGGGCCACCGGCGAGATCAGCCACCACGCGTTCGCTGACCTGCCCGGCCTGCTGCTGCCCGGCGACCTGATCGTGGTCAACACCTCTGCGACCCTGCCGGCCGCGGTGCCGCTGGACGGCGGGCTCGCGGTGCACTTCTCCACCGCGCTGCCCGACGGCGACTGGCTGGTCGAGCTGCGGGCCGCGCAGGGGCCGGCCACGGTCCCCTACCCGGGCGGCAGCCCCGGGCAGCGGCTCACCCTGCCCGGCGCCGCCGAGCTGACCCTGACCGGCCGGTTCACCGCGCGGCTGTGGCGGGCCCGGCTGTCCACCGCGGTGGTGCCCTACCTGCTGCGGCACGGCATCCCGATCCGGTACTCCTACGTGCGGAAGGACTGGCCGATCCAGGCCTACCAGACGGTTTTCGGCGCCCGGCCGGGCAGCGCGGAGATGCCCAGCGCCAGCAGGCCGTTCACCCCGCAGATCGTCACCAGGCTGGTGACCCGCGGGATCACGATCGCGCCCGTCACGCTGCACACCGGCGTGTCGTCGCTGGAGGGCGGCGAGGACCCCTACCCCGAGCCCTACGACGTGCCGCCGGCGACCGCGCGGCTGGTGAACCTCACCCGCCGGCACGGCGGCCGGGTGATCGCGGCCGGGACCACGGTGGTGCGGGCGCTGGAGACCGCCGCCCGGATCCCGGGCGGGGCCAGCACTGTCGCCGCCGGCACCGGCTGGACCGAGCACGTCGTGACCCCCGAGCAGCCGCTGCTGGCCGTGGACGGGCTGCTCACCGGGCTGCACGAGCCCCGCTCGTCGCACCTGCGGATGCTCGCCGCCTTCGCCGGGACCGCGCTGCTCGAGGAGTGCTACGCCGCTGCGGTCGGGCACGGGTACCACTGGCACGAGTTCGGCGACCTGCACCTGCTGCTGCCCTGAGCGCCCGGTAGCGTTGGCTGCGCCATGCCTGGTCCCGCGATTACCCTGCTCGTGACGCTGACCGGCCGGGACAGGCCGGGGGTCACCTCCCGGCTGTTCTCGGTCCTGGCCGCGCACCAGCTCAGCGTGATCGACGTCGAGCAGGTGGTCATCCGCGGCCGCCTGGTGCTCGGCGTGCTGCTGTCGTGCGCCAGCGCGCCCGACCTGACCGCGATCCACCGTGAGGTCACCGCGGTGGCCGCCGACCTGGACCTGGAAGCGGAGATCACCGCGGGCTCGGGCGAGGGGCCGCGGCGGCGCGGCAGCCTGCACGTCACCGTGCTCGGCAGCCAGCTGGCCCCGGCGGCGATCGCCGCCATAGCCGGGCGGATCGCCGCGAACGGGGCCAACATCGACCGGATCGGGCGGCTGGCCAGCCGCCCGGTGACCTGCATCGAGCTCGAGGTTTCCGGGGCCTCCCCGGCGGCGCTGCGGGCCGCGCTGGCCCGCGAGTCGGTGCAGCAGCGGGTCGACATCGCGGTGCAGCGCGGCGGGCTGCACCGCCGGGCGCTGCGCCTGGTCGTCATGGACGTCGACTCCACGCTGGTCCGGGATGAGGCGATCGACCTGCTGGCGGCCCGGGCCGGGCGGGCGGCGCAGGCCGCCGAGCTGACCGCGGCCGCGATGCGCGGCGAGCTTGACTTCGCCCGGGCGCTGCGCGACCGGGTCGCCATGCTGGCCGGGCTGCCCGCCTCGGTGCTGGATGAGGTCCGCGGCCAGCTTCAGCTCGCGCCCGGCGCCCGCACCCTGGTCCGCACGCTGCGCAGGCTCGGCTACAAGTGCGGGATCGTCAGCGGCGGCTTCACCCAGTTCACCGACGACCTGGCCGCCGATCTGGGCCTTGACTACAGCGCCGCCAACACGCTGGAGATATCCGGCGGGCGGCTGACCGGGCGGCTCACCGGGCCGGTGATCGACCGCGCCGCCAAGGCGCAGGCGCTGCGGGACTTCGCCGGGCAGGCCGGGGTGCCGCTTAGCCAGACGGTCGCCGTCGGCGACGGCGCGAACGACCTCGACATGATCGCCGCGGCCGGGCTCGGGATAGCGTTCAACGCCAAGCAGGCCGTCCGCGAGGCGGCGGACGCGTCGCTGAGCGTGCCGCACCTGGACGCGATCTTGTACCTGCTGGGCATCTCCAGGGACGAGGTGGAGGCCGCCGACGCGGAGGACGCCGCGCTGGCCGGCTCGGCCTGATCAGCCAGGCCCGCCGGCCGCCGGGGACCAGGACGCGGTCAGCGTGCCGGAGCCGGGCAGCGCGTCCGGCCAGTCCCCGGCCAGCTCGATCACCGCGATGGCCCCGGCGGGGAACTCCTGCCGCACCCCGGTGAGCGTCGCGACCAGCCGCTGCGCGGCCGGATTGTGGCCGATGTACATCAGCGTCCCCACCGCCGGGCTGGCCTGCCTGATGAGTTCCAGGATCTGCCCGGCGCCGCCGTCATACAGCCGCGGGTCGTTGCTGACCTCGATCCCGGTCCCCAGCTCGGCGCTGAGGTGCAGCCAGGTCTGCCTGGCCCGCCGGGCGGTGGAGCAGATCACCGCGTCAGGGACGAATTCATGGCCGCGCAGCCAGTTACCCGCGGCCGCGGCGTCCCGCCGCCCCCGGCCCCGCAGCGCCCGCTCCGCGTCCGGGCCGCCGGGCAGCTCTCCAGCCTGCGCGTGCCGCATCACGATCAGGATGGATCCGGCTCCCATGACTCCATCGTGCCCACATCCGGGCCCGGTCTCCCGCCGGCGCACCGGACAGCTTCACGCCCGCGGCCCGGGCCCGGCCGTCCGGGCACCCGGGCAGGCAGCGAGGCGGGCCCCGGCATGGTGCCGGAACCCGCCTCGCTGGCGCAGGCCGTGCTCAGCGCGCTGGTGCCGCCCGCTCAGGCGGCGGCGGTGCCCGCCGAGGTCTTCCCGCTGCCCTCGCCGCTGTCGTCCTGGCCCTTGTCGCTGTCCTGGCTGTCCTTATCCGGCGCCGGCCCGGCGCTCTGATCGGGCCCGCCGGAGGTCAGGCTGGTCGAGCGGCGCTTGGAGATGACCACGGCCGCCACCACGATCGCGACCGCGCCGAGCGACACCCCGACGCGCAGGCCGGTGTTGTCGCTGTACTGGACCACGCTGGTGGCGATCAGCAGCGACACCAGGTTCATGACCTTGATCAGCGGGTTGATCGCGGGTCCCGCGGTGTCCTTGAACGGGTCGCCCACGGTGTCGCCGATCACCGTCGCGGCGTGCGCCTCTGAGCCCTTGCCGCCGTAGTGACCGTCCTCGACCAGCTTCTTCGCGTTGTCCCAGGCACCGCCGGAGTTGGCCAGGAAGACCGCCATCAGCGCGCCCGCCGCGATGGCGCCGGCCAGGAACGAGCCCAGCGGCGCGTACCCGAACGCGAAGCCGACCGCGATCGGCGTCAGCACCGCCAGCAGGCCAGGCGTGGCCAGCTCGCGCAGCGAGTCCCTGGTGCAGATGTCCACGACCCGGCCGTACTCGGGCTTCTCGGTGAAGTCCATGATCCCCGGGTGGGTGCGGAACTGCTCGCGGACCTCGAAGACCACCCGGCCGGCCGCCCGGCCGACCGCCATCACCGCCAGGCCGGAGAAGAAGAACACCACGGCCGCGCCGATCATGACGCCGACGAGCACGTTGGGCCGGTCCACCGACAGGCTGAAGCTGGACGCGGCGCTGCCCAGCGCGGACTCGACCGTGGTGCGGAACGCGCCGAACAAGGCGGTCGCGGCGAGCACCGCGGTCGCGATGGCGATGCCCTTGGTGATCGCCTTGGTGGTGTTGCCGACCGCGTCCAGCCTGGTCAGGATGACCGCGGCCTCGCCCTCGACCTCGCCGGACATCTCCGCGATGCCCTGGGCGTTGTCCGACACCGGGCCGAAGGTGTCCATCGACACGATGACGCCGACCGTGGTCAGCAGCCCGGTCCCGGCCAGCGCCACCGCGAACAGGGCGATGGTCGCGTTCCCGGTGCCGAGCAGGAACGCCACGTAGACCGCGCCGCCGATCAGCAGCGCCGAGTACACCGCCGACTCCAGCCCGACCGAGATGCCCGACAGGATCACGGTGGCCGGGCCGGTCTGCGAGCTTTCCCCGATCTCCCTGACCGGCCTGCGGTTGGTCTCGGTGAAGTACCCGGTCAGCAGCTGGATGGCGCTGGCCAGCACCAGGCCGATGAGGACCGCGCCGATCGCCAGCAGCCGCGGGTCACCGCCGTGGCTCAAGATAGCGGCCGAGCCCGCGCCGGTGACGCCCTTGAGGTCGCTGAACTTCGACGGCAGGTAGATGAAGGCCGCCGCGACCACCAGGACCAGGGAGATGATCGCGGAGACGAAGAACCCGCGGTTGATGGCGGTCATCCCGCTGCGGTCGTTCTTGCGCGGCGCGACCACGAAGATGCCGGCCACCGCGGTGATGACGCCGATCATGGGGACGATCAGCGGGAACACCAGGCCCTGTGAGCCGAACGCCTTGACCCCCAGGATCAGCGACGCGACCAGCATGACCGAGTACGACTCGAACAGGTCGGCGGCCATCCCGGCGCAGTCGCCGACGTTGTCGCCGACGTTGTCGGCAATGGTCGCCGCGTTCCTCGGGTCGTCCTCAGGGATGCCCTTCTCGACCTTGCCGACCAGGTCGGCGCCCACGTCAGCGGCCTTGGTGAAGATGCCGCCGCCGACCCTCATGAACATCGCCAGCAGCGCGGCGCCGAAGCCGAAGCCCTCCAGCACGCTGGATGCGTTCGCCTTGTAGGAGATCACCACCACCGCCGCGCCGAGCAGCCCGAGGCCGACGGTGAACATGCCGGCCACCCCGCCGGTGCGGAACGCGATCCGCATCGCGGGGCGCTCGCCCGCCTCCCTGGCCGCGGCCGCGACCCGGACGTTCCCGCGCACCGCCAGCCACATGCCCACGAACCCGGTCGTCGCCGAGAAAAGTGCGCCGATCAGGAAGAACGCGCTGCGGCCCCAGCGGACCCCGGTGTCGGGCGCGGGCAGCAGGAGCAGCACGAAGAAGATCAGGACCACGAAGATGCCAATGGTCTTGAACTGGCGCCTGAGATAGGCAGCCGCGCCCTCCTGGACCGCCAGGGCGATCTCCTGCATCTTCGCGGTGCCCTGGCTGGCAGCCAGCACTTCCCTGACCAGCAAGCCGGCCACGACCAGGGCGAGCGCGGCCACCGCGGCGACGACGACAACCCAGGTAAGGTTGCTGCCGGCTACCGTGGGCCCGCCGCTGCCCAGGGCGAGGGTGAGCCTAGACATCTGTCCTCTGTCCTCCTTGACAGGGCAACGCGCTGAGGCGCGGCTGCTGCCCGGTGCTTATGTCGCTGCGCGCATCGTGGGACACATCGAAACTCGTCGAGGAGCGCCACCACGGCAGTGCCGGGGAGTCTACGCATCCGGCCCGCAGAATGGTAATGCGGGCCCGGTTGTCAAGGCACCGCGACCTGTCCTGATGGAAGATTAGCCCACGGCTGCGCCCGTCCGCGCCGATCAGGCCGGGCGCCCGGCCAGCGGCCAGCTCATCCGGACGCTGGTGCCCGCCGCCGTCTCGCTGATCTGGACATCATCGGCGAGTCCGGCGATGACCGCGAGCCCGAACCCCTGCACCGGCACCGCGGAACCACCCGGGGCGCCCTTGCCCTGGGCGCCCTGGGCAGCTCCGGTGTCGGTGACCTCCACCTCGAACCGTCCCGCCCCGTTGGTCAGCGCGATCTTCACCGGCTCGGACGGGCAGTACAGCCGGTGCGCCTCCACCGCGCGCGAGCAGGCCTCGCCGACCGCCAGCCGGACCTCGTCCAGCAGCGCTTCGGGAACGCCGCTGCGCCTGGCCACCGCGGTGGCGACCAGCCTGGCGGTCCTGACGTGGGCGGGCAGCGGGGTGAAACTGACCTCAACCGTTGCCATCTCGGGGCATCAGCCAGCTGTCACTTCTCGGATTTCCGGGCTGTGATGGCCTCGTCCACGCTGTCGTGGATACCGAAGACCTTGGTCAGGCCCGTGATCCGGAAGATCTTGAGAATCCGCTCCTGCGTGCAGACCAGGTCGAGCGAGCCGTCGTGCGCCCGGACCCGCTTCAGTCCCCCGACTAGTACCCCGAGCCCCGTTGAGTCGAGGAACTCGACCTTCTCCATGTTCACCACTAGCTGGTAGTGACTGCTGTTGACCAGCTCGATCAGGAGTTCACGCAAGCGCGGCGCGGTGTAGACGTCGATCTCGCCTTCCACGTCGACGATCTCGATCCCATCCTTGGTGTGGTGATCCAACTTCAGATCCACAAAATCCTCCAGCGCCATGCGGCCGTCGTCTGAGCATGCGGGCGGTCCCGCCCCGGAACGTCCGGGACCGGGCTTCCTCCCGTCGCGCATTCAATCACGCTCTGAGGTCATGTCTATACCAGATCAGGGTTCGAGGCACCTTGCGCGCGGATGACACACTGAAACCCCATGCCTGTGACGGCCTCGCTCGTGCCCGACGAGCCGCTGTACCATCCTGGCCCGGCCAGGCGGCCCGATGACCTGGCTGCCGCCGGGACCTGCCCGCGCGCGCCGGCCGCGGCGGGGGTACTGGAGCGCGGCGCGCGCTCGGGCCGGCTCACCCACCTCGAGCGCCTGCCGGCCCGGCCGGGTGTCCCGGCAGACTGGCCCGGCTGGGTTCCTGCCGTGCTGCGGGAGGCGCTCGCGGCGGCGGGCGTGGGCACGCTGTGGGCGCACCAGGCCGCCGCCGCCGGCCGCGCCCGGGCCGGCCGGAGCGTGATCATCTCGACCGGCACCGCGTCCGGCAAGTCGCTGGGCTACCTGCTGCCCGCGCTGACCGGGGTGCTGGACGGCGGCACCGCGCTCTACCTGGCGCCGACCCGGGCGCTGGCCGCCGACCAGCTGCGGATGGTGCAGTCGCTGGGGCTCGCGGGGGTGCGGGCCGCGGTGGTGGACGGCGACACGCCGGCCGCGCACCGGTCCTGGGCCCGTTCCCACGCCAGCTACCTGCTGACCACGCCGGACATGCTGCACCACAGCCTGCTGCCGCGGCATGCCCGGTGGGACGGGTTCTTCCGGCGGCTGCGGTACGTGATCGTCGATGAGTGCCATGGCTACCGCGGCGTGTTCGGCTCGCACGTGGCGCAGGTGCTCCGCCGGCTGCGCCGGGTCGCCGCTCATCACGGCGGCCCGTGCGGCCGCGCGGCCCCGGTCTTCATCCTTGCCTCGGCCACGATCAGCGAGCCGGGGAAGTGCGCGCGGCTGCTCACCGGGCTGGAGGCGGAAGCGGTCACCGCGGACGGCGCGCCGCGCGGCCCGCTGACCTTCGGGCTGTGGGAGCCCCCGCTCACCAGGCTGCGCGGTGAGGCGGGCGCCCCGGTGCGGCGCGCCGCGACCGCCGAGGCGGCCGGGCTGCTGGCCGACCTGGTGGCCGGTGATGTGCCCGCGCTGGCGTTCGTCCGGTCCAGGCGCGGCGCCGAGGCGGTGGCGCTGGGCGCCCGGCGGGCACTGGCCGACGCGGGCGAGGCCGGCCGGGCCTGCCAGGTGGCGGCCTACCGGTCCGGGTACCTCGCTGAGGACCGGCGGGACCTGGAGACGGCGCTGCGCGAGGGCCGGATCACCGGCCTGGCCACCACCACCGCCTTGGAGCTCGGGGTCGACATCGCCGGCCTGGACGCGGTGCTGATCGCCGGCTGGCCGGGCACCAGGGCCGCGCTCTGGCAGCAGGCCGGGCGGGCGGGCCGGGGCGGCCGGGGCGCGGTGGCGGTGCTGATCGCCAGGGACGACCCGCTGGACACCTTCCTGGTCCATCACCCCGAGGCGCTGCTGCGCCAGCCGGTGGAGGCCACCGTGCTGGACCCGGCCAACCCGCACGTGCTGGCCCCGCACCTGCTGGCCGCCGCCGCCGAGCTGCCGCTGACCAGCGCTGACATCGAGCTTTTCGGCCCGGCCGCGGCCGGCCTCACCGGCCGGCTCTGCGCCCAGGGCATGCTGCGCCAGCGCGGCGCCTACTGGTACTGGACCCGGCGCGGCCGGGCCCCGCTGCCCGGGCTGCGCGGCACCGGCGGCGAGCCGGTGCGGATCGTGGAATCCGGGACCGGCAGGCTGGTCGGCACGGTGGACGAGCCGTCTGCCCACTTCCTGGTGCACGCCGGCGCGGTCTACCCGCACCAGGGCGAGATGTACCTGGTGACCAGCCTGGACCTGGCTGAGCGGGTGGCCCTGGTCGAGCCGGGCGACCCCGGCTACAGCACCTCAGCCCGCGAGCAGACCCGGGTCGATGTCGGCGCCACGGCGCTGATGTCGCGGTGGGGCGAGGCGGAGGTTCACTTCGGCGACGTTCAGGTGACCCGGCAGGTGACCGGCTACGTGCGCCGCCTGGACACCGGGCAGCCAGTCGGCGAGGTGCCGCTGGACCTGCCGCCGCGGATGCTGGCGACCAGGGCGGTCTGGTGGACCATCTCGCCGGCCCAGCGAGCCATGCTCGCCGGCCTGGGGGCGGACCTGGGCGGTTCCGCGCACGCGGCTGAGCACGCCGCCATCGGGCTGCTGCCGCTGGTGGCGGCGTGCGACCGGTGGGATGTCGGCGGGGTGTCGGCCGACCTGCACCCGGCCACCGGGCGGCTGACCATCTTCGTCTACGACGGGCACGAAGGCGGCGCCGGGTTCGCCGAGCGCGGCTATCACGCGGCCGCGCAGTGGCTGCGCGCGACCGCCGAGGCGATCAGGTGCTGTGAGTGCGCGGCCGGCTGCCCGTCCTGCATCCAGTCACCCAAGTGCGGCAACGGCAACCAGCCGCTGTCCAAGGCGGGCGCGATCCTGCTGCTGGACTGCTTGCTAGGCGGGGGCTCCAGCGGAGCTGAGCCCGGCTGAAGCCCCCGCCGCCCGGCCGCCGGGCACGCGCCGAACGCGCGTGCCGCCTGGGTCCGGACATGAGGCGACCCCCGCCGGGGGGGAGAGCGGGGGTCGCCGTACGGTCCGGCCCCGGGGGGGTAGAGCCGGTTCCGTCATCCAGAAAGCCTACGTGGAGCGAGCCAAAGTTACCAGCCGGTCATCGACAGTAAACCTCGCGGCTGTCACCTTCCCCTATGCTGCCGGATCGTGAGCACATACGTCGAGGGCGGAAGCGGGGCCATTGCGGCCTTCTTTGACCTGGACAAGACAATTATCTCGCGGTCGAGCACGCTGGCGTTCGGCCCGTCGTTCTACCGCCATGGCCTGCTCACCCGCGCCCAGGCGGTCCGGACCGCGGTCGGTCACCTGGCATTCCGGCTGACCGGCGCGGGCCATCAGCGGATGGAGCGGATCCGCGGTCAGGTCGGCGAGCTGTGCCGCGGCTGGCCAGCGGCCCAGGTCAGCGACATCGTCACCCGGCACCTGGAGGACATCATCCTGCCGCACGTGTACGCCGAGGCGCATCAGCTGATCACCCGGCACCGCGACAGCGGGCAGGACGTCATCATCGTCAGCTCCTCCGGCCAGGAAATGGTCGGGCCGATCGGCGCCTGGCTGGGCGCGACCGAGACCATCGCCACCCAGATGGCGGTGGCCGACGGCTGCTACACCGGCGAGATGGAGTTCTGGGCCTACGGCGAGGCCAAGGCGCGCCGGGTGCGGGAGCTTGCCCTGCTGCGCGGCTACCGGCTGGAGGACTGTTTCGCTTACAGCGATTCGGTCACCGACCTGCCGCTGCTGGAAGCCGTCGGGCACCCGCACGCGGTCAACCCCGACCGCGCGCTGCGCCGGATCGCCCGTCAGCGCTGCTGGCCAGTCCTGTCCTTCGGGACATTCCTGGCCGGGCAGCGGGCCGGGCTGCCCGGGCGGACCGCCGTCACCGATCACGGCCGGGCAGCCGGGCACGGGCTCGCTGCCGCGGGCCGGGCCAGCGCGGCCGGGCACGGGGCCAGTGCCAGCCGCGCGGCCGCCGGCCACGCCGCGGCCGGGCACACGCCGGCCGGACACGGGCCGGCGGGCCGCGCCCGCGCGGGCGCCGGGCCAGGCCGCTGACCGCAGACCCCGCTGACCGTAGAGGCCCCGCTGACCGCGGCGCGGCCATCGCCAGCGGGATCCCACCAGTTCAGGGCATGCGAGCGCGGCGACTGATCGAGATCACGAATTGGTTACGCCAGGGGGTTCCCAAGCCCGCCGATCCGTCGTACAAAGGTTTCACGGACACGATCGTCCGGGCACGGCAACCGGGCACCCACGCGCGACCAGCCGCGGGAGGCGTGCCGAGGCAGGGGAATCCGGCCGGCTGAGCGGCGCACGGGCGCGGCGCGGCGGCGGGTAGCCTGCCCGGCAGAGAAGGTGCACGCTTGGTAACCCGGCCTGACGTGCCAGGCGGCGGCGCCCCCGAGCGGGGCGCCGCTCAATGTCCGGGCGCTCGCTGCCTGGGCAGGGCCGGCCGGGGCCGCCGTAATGGAGATCCTCTACTCTCCTCCCGGCTCGCCTGAGAATGCCCGGCTGAGTCCCGCAATCCCCGCTCCTGCCCGATCGCGGCAGGCGGCCGCGCCGTTTGGCCCGGCACGCCAGAATGGACCGCGGTGCAAGGGCCGGGACGGGCTATGCGCGAGACTTGGGGCAAGCACCCGAGAGGGGAGAGTGCATATGGCCGGACCCGCTGTCAAGCCAGGAGCCGATAGCGCCGGCAACGCATCCATCGGCGACCTGGTTTCGGTCGCCGTCAGGGACGTGACCCGCCTGCTCCGGTACGAGATGGAGCTGGCCAAGCTGGAGCTCAAGTCCGACGTGCGCAGGCTCGGCACCGCCGGCGCGCTGATGGGGGTCGCGGCGTTCGTCGGCTGCCTGGTGCTAGTGCTGCTGTGCTTCGCGTTCGCCTACGGCCTGATGACCGTGGGCATCTGGTCCTGGGCCTCGTTCCTGATCGTGGCCGGCGCCTGCGTGCTGCTGGCTGGCATCGCGGTCCTGATCGGCTACGCGAAGGTACGCAAGCTCAGCGGCCTGAAGCAGACCCGGCGCACGGTCCAGGATGACCTGGCGCTGCTCAAGCGCGAGGACGGGGCCGCGGCCGCGCCCGCTCGGGGAGCCAGGTGACCGCGTGCCCGCCAATGGCGACGCCTCGGTCTTCATCGAAGGTCCCTGGACGCACCGGACGGTCAGCGCCAACGGGACCAGGTTCCACGTTGCCGAGACCGGCGACGGCCCGCTGGTGCTGCTGCTGCACGGGTTTCCCGAGTTCTGGTGGACCTGGCGCAACCAGCTGGTCTCGCTGAGCGGGGCTGGCTACCGGGCTGTTGCCGTTGACCTGCGCGGATACGGCGGCAGCGACAAGCCGCCGCGGGGCTATGACCTGGTCACGGCCGCCTCAGACGCGGCCGGGCTGATCCGTTCGCTCGGCGAGGCCAACGCGGTGGTCGTCGGCCATGACTGGGGCGGCCTGATCGCCTGGACGATGGCTGCCTACTTCCCCAAGGTGATCAGGCGGCTGGCGGTGGTGTCGGTGCCGCATCCGCTGCGGCTGCGGCTGGCGGTGCTGGCCGACCCATTCGGCCAGGGCAAGCACAGCGGTTACGCGCTGGGCTTCCAGCTGCCGATGCTGCCCGAGCGCCAGCTGCTGCGCGACGGCGCCGTGCGGGTGGGCCGGATGCTCAGCACCTGGTCCGGCCCTGGCTGGCCGGACTGGCACACCGAGCAGGTCTACCGGGCCGCGATCAGCCTGCCCTCGGTTGCCCACTCCGCGCTGGAATATCACCGCTGGTACCTGAGGTCCCGGCTGCGGCCAGACGGGCTGCGGTACGCGCGGACCATGCGGGCCCCGATCCAGGCGCCGGTGCTGCACCTGCACGGCTCGGTGGACGGCTGCGTGCTCCCGGCGACCGCGCGCGGCTCGGGCCGGTACGTCGAGGCGCCCTACCGCTGGCGCCTGGTCGAGGGCGCCGGTCATTTCCCGCATGAGGAACTGCCTGCCCGGTTCGACGCCGAATTGTGCGCCTGGCTGGCCGACCCCGAGCCGGAGCGATGACCAGGCCGCCCGGCCTCCCGCCGCCTGGCCTGCCCAGGGACAGGGACGCCGCGGGCCGCCCCAGGAACGCCAGGCCGCGGGACGCGCTCGGGCGGCCGCTGCCGCGCACGGCAGGCCCCGGCCCGGGCATCCCCGCCGATGAGGCCGCGCGCCCGCCTGAGGCCGCGCTGGCGGCCGCGCAGCAGCTGATCGACGACGGGCAGCCGTTCCGGGCGCACGAGGTGCTGGAGGCGTCGTGGAAGGCCGCCCCGGCCAGCGAGCGGGAGATGTGGCGCGGGCTGGCCCAGGTGGCCGTCGGCCTGACCCACGCGCAGCGCGGCAACTGCCGCGGCGCCATCGCGCTGCTGCGCCGGGGCAGCGCCGCGGTCGCCGGGCATCCGGCCGCCCGGCACGGTATCGACGCGGAAGGGGTGGCCAGGTACGCGGCCAGCCTGGCGAACCAGATCGACCGCGAGGGCCTGTCCGGCCTGACCGCGGCCAGCCTGACGATCCGGCTGACCCGCCCCGGTCCCTGACCAGCTCGGGCGCCCGCGCCTGCGCCGGTCCTGCCGGTCCCTGACCGGTCAGTCACACAGCCCGGTGGAGACCGGCCCGGTGGCGGTGGCGCCGGCCCTGGCGTCCGACGCGACCTCGTCCCCGGTCAGCGCGTAGCCGGTCTGCGGCACCGACACCGCGGCCGCGAACACCACGCCGTAGACCTGGCCGTCGGGTGCCAGCAGCGGCCCGCCGGAGTTGCCCGGCTTGATCTTCGCCCTGATCGCGTAGATCTGCCTGGTTACCTGGGTCGAGTGGTAGATGTCCGGGCTCCTGGCGTTCTCCATGCCGCCGACCCGCGCGGCCACCGCGGTGAACGGCTCATCGAGCGGGTACCCGGCCACGATCGCGCTGGCGCCGGTCTGCGCCGGGTGCGAGAACGGCAGCGGCCGGGCGCCGAGCCCGGGAACATAGAGCACCGCGATGTCACGATCTGGGTCATAGAGCACGACCCGGGCCGGGAACAGCTGGCCAGAGCTGGTGAACACCTGCTGGTTCTGCTTCTCCCCGGCCACCACGTGCGCGTTGGTCATGACGTGGTCGCGGGCGTACACGAACCCGGAGCCCTCGATCCGGCGCGAGCAGCTCGGCGCCACTCCCTCGATCTTCACCACGCTGGCCCTGGCCGCCCGCAGCGCCCGCGAGTTCAGCACCG
>DATBGO010000350.1:0-78896 GCA_036558005.1 Streptosporangiaceae bacterium
CGCCGGGCGATCCGCCAGGCCAACCGGTAAACCCACCGCAAACCGCCCTGCAGCATTCCCAGCGTCACCCACGTCGCCCACGTCACTCAGAGGCCAAAACCACCAACCACCAGCCACTTTGAAAGATCGACTACAGATAACGCGGGTGACAACCATGCTGGATGCGGGCGTGGACCTGCGGGACGTCCAGATCGCCGCCCGCCACGCCGATCCGCGCACCACGATGCGCTACGACCGCGCCCGCAAGAATCTCGACCGCCACCCGAACTACATCCTCGCCGCCTACATGGCGTCCGGGACCTGAGCACCCGGCTTGGATATAGCAGCAGATGCATATAGCATTGAAGGCATGGCGGGCTTGTACGACGTGGAGATCGAACCGGAAGTCCGGTCGTGGCTTGCCAGCCTGCCCGACCGCGACTTCGGCCGGGTTGACTTCCTCGTCGGCATGCTCGCCGAGCATGCCGAAGATCTCGGCGAGCCCTACACGCGACACCTCGGCGGGAAGGTCAGGGAGTTGCGGTTCCACCTGCTACGCCAGCAGACCAGGGTCACCTACTGGCTCGCTCCGCAGCGGCGGGTGATCTTACTGACGGTGTTCCGCAAGACTCGCAGCGCCGCCAGGCTGCAGAAGTGGCCAGGGCGCGGCGGGCGCAAGAGATCTGTGAGAGCACGCACGGCATCGCGCACGCGGTGTTCGACCGGGAGGTGACCTGATATGACCACAGACCACTCCTCCTACGAGGAAATCGCGGCGGCGCGCCGCGGCAGCCAGGAATACCGTGAGGGGTACGCCGAGGCGCGGCGTGCTTTCCTGATCGGCCAGGCGGTCCGCGAACGCCGGCTGGCTCTGGGCCTGTCCCAGGTCGAGCTGGCCACTCGCGCCGGCATGACCCAGCCCGCGCTCTCACGGCTTGAAGCGGGCGGCGTCGTCCCCACGATTCCGCTGCTAGAACGGATCAGCGCAGCCCTCGACGCCGACCTCATCGTGACACTCGCACCCCACGCAGCCTGAACTTCCGGCCACCGCGGGGGTCACGTACGCATTCGAGTCTGCCGAATGGCGGACATTGGCTGTGCGCATGGTCATGCCGTGATGTGCATGACTACTCGCAGTATTGGGACGCAGCCGTGAGCAGTGGCGATCCATCATTCAGCATCGCCGCCTGTGATCATAGCGCGCCGATCGCCGACTATTTGCTTACTAGCGCTGAGCTCATCTCGAGGCTCTGGGTGCGCAGATCGTCCAGTTCGGGCGCTCTGGCCGTGCCATCGCGCCCGAGGTCTGTCGTGCATGCGGCACACGGCTCGGAGGGCGTTTGACTAGCGGTGATTTACGGGCACGTTTCCAGATCGAGAACGCCGGCGAGCCCGGCCTGACGATCAGGCTCGCTGCCGTGCTGGCGCTCGCCGCCATCGACCATGCCGGGCTCGGCCTGCCGCAGCCGACTCCGCCCGCCACCGGCCGCACCCGGCCGGCTGCGCTAGGCCTCGGCAGGGGTCGCCGAGCCTGCGTGCAGCCACGGGTAATCAGCCAGACCCACGCACGCATGCCTAGCGACGTGCTGAGTTTCACCCAACTCGGCCTGCCGATCGCGATGGGCAACGCCAGCCCGGAAGTGAAGCGGGCAGCCCGCCGGGTGAATGGCCTCCAACGAGGAGGACGGCTCCGCCCGCGCTGTGGAGCGCTTCATCCGGCGCTAGGAGGCAGCCGGTCCCGGCTGCGGACAGGACAAAGCAGATCTGCGGGCAGGATATTTCCGTGCGCCGAAGCAGCACGCGGGCCGCTCGCGCGTGTGTTCTTACGTGAAGCCAATGAGAGCCGGCGGAGCGGCCAGGACCTCTGGTTACCCGGCGAGGCAGCCGGCCGGCAGCGAAACGGCGGCCGAGGGCGTCAGCACGCTTTATGGGCAGACGGCGGTCAGCCTGATCCGGCTGGCCTATGTGATCCTCAGCGACCAGCAGGCTGCCGAGGACGTGGTACACGATGCCTTCTGCGACCTGTACCGGCGCTGGGGCAAGCTCGCGGACACCGGGGCCCTGGACCGGTATGTCCGGGCTTCGGTGATCAATGGCTGCCGGTCGGCGTTACGCCGGCGCTCGGTGCGCCACCGCCAGGTGATGTACGAGCTGCCGGCTGCCTCTGCCGAGGCGGCGATCCTCGGCAACGAGGAACGCAGCGAGGTCATCCGCGCTGTCGACCGGCTGCCGGGCCGTCAGCGGGAGGCGCTGGTGCTGCGCTTCTACCTCGATCTGCCCGACGAGGAGATCGCCAGGCTGATGGGAATCCGGCTCAGCACCGTCCGGTCTACCATCCACCGGGCGCTGGCCGCGCTCGGCGAGACCTTGCGGGAGGGGTCATGACGCAGCAGCTTGAGGACCGGCTCCGGGCCGCGTTCCGGGAAAGGGCCGGGCAGATCCCGCCGGTAGCGCCGCCGCTAGAACTCACGCCGCCGCGCCGCGCCGCGCGTCCGGGCCTCATCGGCGGTCTGGGCAGCTGGCTCACGCCAGGCCAGCGGAGGCTGGCCGCGGGCCTGGCCGCTGCGGCCGCGGTGGCGGCGATCGCGGTCGGGACCGTAGTCGCGCCGAACCCGCCGGCACCGCCAGTGCAGCCGGTGCAGCCCAGGCTGGCGAAGACGCTGCCGCCGTATTACGTTGCCATCAGCCAGGCGAAGGCCAATTCGGGCTGGGTCGCGGTCGTGCGGGCGACCAGGACCGGCGCCGTCATCGCGAGGATCCCGGTACCGCGTCCCTACACCGACTTCACCGGCGTGACCGCCGCGGGCGATGACCGGACCTTCGTACTGCAGGCCGTCAGCTTCGCTGGCCCGCCGGTGCCGGAGAAGTTCTTCCTGCTGCGCATAGATCCTGGCGCCCGCAGCACGGCCGGCCGGGCCCGGCTGACTCCTCTTGACGTCCGGCTGGCCCCGGGGGCCGCTACCGTGGGCATGGCCCTGTCACCAGACGGGACGTCGCTGGCGGCGGTGGCCTTGTATAGCCGCCCCTTCACGGCGAACCGCATCATCATCTACAACCTGAGCACCGGAGCCAGCCACAGCTGGCAGGACAGCGGCTGCGCGGACAACTGCGTCCTCGGCGGCACCGGCGCCCAGTCACCCGAAGTCAACACGATCTCCTGGACCGCCGACGGGCGCCAGCTCGGATTCGTCCTCCAGACCGGGATCGGGGCGGCCGGGCAGTCGCAATTCAGGGTGCTCAACGTGAGCGCTCCGGGCGATGACGTACTGGCCGACAGCCAGCCGGTGACGCTGCGCGCAGCGCCAGGCGTGTTGCAGGGGGTGGCCCCGGCCGGCGCAAGCTGGGGAATCGCCGTGATCACCCCGGATGGCAGTTCGATAGTCCTCGGTGCCACTAACTTCCGCAAGGTCACCCAGCCCCTGGCCCCGGAGGCTCTGTTGCGGTACTCGGCCCGGACCGGCGCGCTGCGAACGGTCCTCGGGACCCGGTCCCTCCAGTCAAAGAAGGAGCGGCACGCCGATCAGGTGCTGTGGACCAGCCCCGACGGCAGCACGATCCTGGTCAGCGGGTTCCGCGGCATCCACCGTGCCGGGCTGCTGCACGACGGGCATTACACCCCCATCCCCTGGTCGCCGCTGACCCTCGCCGCCGCCTGGTAGAGGGCTGCCAGGAAGTGCGGCGAGCCAGGAATCCGCGTGCAGGCGGTGATAGCCATAGTCCAAGGTGATGCCGCAGAAGGGGCAGACACTGCCCAGCTGGCCAGCTACGGCCGCTGCCGCGGATAACCGGCAGCCGCACCGCGCGCGCCGCAGGCAATGAGAAGTGAATAAAGACGATTCACGCGAGGGAGCGAGCCGGCGGCCAGGGATAGCCGCGCTCAGACCACCCCTTCGAGTGCGACCACTAGGGCCACTCCCACTAGGTGGCATCCAGAGGGCGTTCTAGCGCTCCCCCGCATCAATGATGGACTGGCCGGAAGTCACCCATTTATGAAGAACTTGTAAAGGGCTCCTGAAACGCCGGAGGGGAGTAGGGCGAACTGACATCCTCGGCAGTTCCTGCCAGCAAGGAAGATATTTCTCCCAGCATTACGGGTAGCCGCGTTGTTGATCCACTCATCGGAGCCATCGACGATTTTTAGCGTCCAGCCGACCCCGATGGAACCTGAGCAGGGTTTGACCACTACGTTATCGTCATTGTTGGTGGCCGCAACGCACTGACTCTGGTTGGCTGAGCCGTGGAGCACAAGCAAATTCCCATCGAAGTCGATGGTACGGGCGTTATTAAAGTTATCTTCAAAAATGGGTGTGAAACTGTTGAAATTTGCGCTGTTGAGACAGTAACTATTCCCGAAGGACTCGCATATGGACTCACCGCTGGCTGCGCTCACAGGTAGTGGAGCGACCAATACTGCGGCCGGAATCGCAAGGGTCGAGAGCAGGACCGAGGTAGCACGGATGGCCCTGCGGATCATTGTCATACCTCCGAGCATGATCGATTACCGCTTACCGCCTAATCATGCGACTAGATCACGGTTTTGTCTATAATGCCGTACATGCCTCGTACAGCTCAGGTGGCTCGCACCGCCGCCGAGGCGTAGCGCCGAGGTCAAGCCCAGGTTCCGCAGCGGGCCTGAGCCCAGCGATGCCCTGGACTGCGATGACTCCTGACACTCCGTCCAGGGGATCACGGGGTCGCGGGAATCAAATCCGGTCGGGGCTACGGATCGAAGTAGCAGGTCAAAGGCCCGGTCGCCAGCTATGGTGGCCGGGCCTTGATCATTTGCCATTGGCTCGGCACTGGGATCTTGCCTCAGCCGACCGCGTCAGCCGGTTGTCATCATCCGGTCGCAGAAGACAGCTGCGGATGGCATGCTTCAGTTCCTCGCCGCGGGCGAGAACCTGATCGGGTGCAGTCCGGCGCGGCGGGCGGCTCACAGGTCCAGACTCAAACCGGACCACTCCACGGGCAGGGAATTGGAGCTTACTGCCGGTCCGCCTGGCTCGTAGCGTCGGTGGCATGACGACGCTGCAGGCCATTGACATCATCGACGAGTCCACCGGCGCCGGCCACGGCGGCGCACCTGGCGAGCCGCGTCCGTCAGGACCGGGCGGCCGCCGCCCCCGGCCGGCGCTGCTGACCAGGGCGCTGCTGCTGCGCCTCGCATCGGCGGTTGGCATGGCCACCAGCTTCTACCTGCTGCTGTCGGTTGTGCCGCTGTTCGCCAGATCGGTGGGCGCCGGGGTGAACACCGCGGGCTTGTCTACTACCGCGCTCACCCTGGCTGGCGTGGCAGGCGAACTGGTGACCCCGTGGCTGGCGGCGCGGTTCGGCTACCGGCAGTTGCTTGCCGCCGGGCTTATCCTGCTGGGTGCACCCGCGCTGCTGCTGCTGGTGCCTGGCGGGATGACGCTGATCATCGCAGTGTGTGTGGTGCGCGGGTTCGGGTTCGGCGCGGCCGTGGTGGCCGGCGGGGCGCTGACCGCGTCGATCATCCCGGCCGAGCGGCGCGGGGAGGGCCTGGCCCTGCTGGGCGTGGCGGCCGGGCTGCCCTCGATTGCCGCCCTGCCGCTGGGTGTGTGGCTGGCCGCGCACGCCGGCTACGCGCCGGTGATCATCGCCGGGGCGGTAGCCTCGCTGGCCGCACTGCCGTCGGTTCCCGGCCTGCCCCAGCCGCCGGCCGCCGCGGCCACGGCAGGCGGCGCGGCTGCGACCTCGGCTCACGGCAATGGCGGTTCCGGCCGGCGGGCCGGCGTGATGACCGGCTTGCGGACGCCGGCTCTGGCCCGGCCGTACATCGCGTTCTCGGCCACTTGCATGGCTGCCGGCGTCATCGTCACCTTCCTGCCGCTGGCCGCCGGGCACGCGACCGCCGGCCTGGTCGCCCTCGCCCTGCTCATCCAGCCCGCCGCCTCGACCCTGACCCGCTGGCTGGCCGGCCGCTACGGTGACCGCCACGGCCCGGCCCGGCTGATCGTCCCCAGCGTCGTGCTCTCGGCGGCCGGCGTGCTGGCGCTCGCGCTGAGCAGCGGACCGGCCGCGGTGATCGGGGGCGCGGCGCTGTTCGGCGCGGGCTTCGGCGTGGCGCAGAACGCATCGCTCGCGCTCATGTACGCCCGCGTGAGCACCTCGGAATACGGGACAGTCAGCGCCATCTGGAACCTGGCCTACGACGCGGGCATGGGCCTGGGCGCCGCGGCATTCGGCGCGGTCGCCGCCCGGGCCGGTTCCCCGATGGCGTTCAGCCTGCTGGCGGCCGTGATGCTGGCCATGGCCGTTCCCGCGTTGCGCGACACCCGCGGCGGCCGCCGCTAGGTTCCCCGGCGCCAGTGATGCAGCAGCACGGATAGGCCTGATCGCCGGGCAGCGGCGGTCAGGCCCTGGCGGTGCAACACCCGCCGGCCGGCCGCCCCGCCGTTGCCGCATTATGGGCGAAACCGTTACGATGCGACCGCCCCGGCCTGTGGAGGACGCCATGCGCTTCGGTCCGCTGTCTGCCCGCCGCTCGGTTGTCATCGGCACGGCCGCCCTGGCGGTGGCGGCCCTGACGGGCACGGCCACAGGGCTGGCGGCGGCCCATGTTGCCGCGGCGCATCCCCGCCGGGTGGCGCCCCCGGGCGCGGCGGCAGCGGGCCAGGCCCGCGGCACGGTCAGCGCGCCGAACGCGAGCAAGGCGGACGACAGCTCGCCCGGCGAGTTCACGACCACGGCCAACCCGGTCACGCTGGATCCGCCGGTGCAGGTCCCGCCGACCAAGCCGGTGGTGGTCACGATCGCCGACAACGCCGCGTTCGGCAACGGGCCGCCCCCCGCCACCTCGACGGCCAAGCTGCCACAGGGCCGGTGGGCCCAGGTCGTGCTCGACGTGACCGGCACCGAGACCGGCCGCCAGTTCGACCGGCTATGCGAGATCTTCGATGGCCCGACGCAGATCTTCCTCGGGGTGACGCCCGAGCCGACCCCGGCCGGGATCACCTGGCACGTGCAGAAGGACATCACCGGGTACCTGCCGATCCTGACCGGCACCCGGACGTTCTCGACCTTCGTGGACAACTTCCTGTCCAGCGTCGACAACGGGATCCCGACCATCACCGCGAAGCTGCTGTTCTACCGGGCGGCGGGCGGCTCCCGGGCCGCGCAGCCGGCCAGCCTGGCCGCTCCGGCCCTGGCCGGGGACGCCGTCAACGAGACGGGCCCCGCAGCGCCAGCGCAGCGGCCGGGCGTGCCGACCCAGGTCGTCCCGATGCTTCCCGCGGGCGCGAGCAACACGCTGAATACGGTGAACGCCGGGCAGACCCTGTCGTCCACGGTGACCCTGCCCGGCAACGTGACCACGGCCACGATGGACCTCTACGCGGTCGGCCAGATCAACGACGAGTTCTGGTTCGGCCTGAACCCGGGGTTCCGGGAGATAGAGGTGTCGATCGACGGCAAGCCGGCCGGGGTGGTCTGGCCATTCCCCTACGTTTACACCGGCGGGGTCAATCCGCTCATCTGGCGCCCGCTCACCGGCGTGCGAACCCTCGACGTCCCGTCCTACCGGCTGGATCTGACCCCGTTCGCCGGGATGCTGGCCGGAACCCACACGATCAGCCTCACGGTGGTCAACAACACCGGGTTCTGGCTGGCCGGCGGGAGCCTGATGCTGACCGCGGGCGGCGCGCCGACCTCCGGCAAGCTGCTGTCTGACACGCTCTCCTTCCCGACCGCCTCGCAAGTCACCACCAGCGACGCGCTCGGCTCGTCCACTCAGCCCGTGACCAGTGAGTCCGCCTCGGCCGGGTACGACATCGCGGGCACGGTCACCCAGGGCGGGCGCACCTGGACCGACACGCTGCACCAGTCACTGCAGTTCGGCGACGATCAGTCCGACATCGAGCCGTCCTGCTCCGCGCCCTGCTACCAGTGGGTGCACGCTGAGGTGACCCAGTCCACCTCGGAGACGGTCTCCGGCCCTGGCGCGGGAGTGTCACGGCACGACACCTCGGACTGGACCGTCGACGCGCCGAATGGCTTCCTGCAGAGCGCCGACGGCGCCAATTTCTTCCTGCCCGCTTCGGTCAGCCAGCAGCTCACCGACGCCGCCGCGCAGAGCGGCGGGCCAGGGTCCGGCTTCCGGTCCAGCCTGTCCGAGAGCCTCATCGGCTACGCGGCGCTGGAGGAGGACAACAGCGCGGCCACGATCAGCAACGGAGAGACGACCGGCACCGTCACGGCCCAGGCATCCGGTGACACCGGGACCTTCCAGCGAACGATCGTGACCCGGGGCGGTGAGATCGTCCAGGACCTCACCCCGTGACAGGCCGTGGCGGCGGGGCCGGGTGCTAGCTGCCAGGAGCGCGGCGGCCAGAGGCCAGTTCCGTGGCGAACGGAGGGGTCGAGACGCCGGTGATGCGGTAACGCTGCCAGGGATCAGGATCGGACACTTCGCAGGGGGCCGAACCGTCCGGCGTCGAGAGCACGGCCGGCCGCCGCCCGGACTCCACCGCCGCGGTGAGCCCGTCATGCGGGGCGGCTCGCCCGTACCAGTGGTAGCGACCATCGATCGGCTGGAAGTAGCCGCGCAGCTGGACCTCGACCCGCAGCCGCGACGTGCCGATCCGCACCGTCGCCTGCCCCTGGTACCCGTCGCCGTCACCAGGTCCCGCGCCCTGCTGCGCGGGACCGGCCTGGCCCGCGGCTGCTGGCATGGCCTGACCTCCCTCCTTGGCTAGCTTCCGACGTTCCCGCCGGACCGGCCCGCTCGGGCCGTTCGCCCGGGGCGCGCGGGCGGCGAGGGCCACTGCTGGCCGGCCGCGATCCCGGCCTCAGCCTGCAACTGGGACAGCGCCGCCCAGATCAGCTGGGCGACGTACTCGACGACCTGGGCCCGGTTCATCGAGCGCCGCCGCAGCCACCACTCGCCGGTGCTCTGCACCAGGCCGGTGATGCCGTGGGCCCAGGGCTCGGCAGCGCCCGGATCCAAGCCGAGCCTGGCGAGATATTCGCCGATGACGACGCTGAGCGCGGTAGCGACGAAGTCCCTGTACCGCTGGATCGCGTCCGACCCCGGGCCGCCTGAGTTCGCTTGCCGGGCCAGCAGCCAGTACAGGTTCGGGTGCTCGTCGATCACCGCGAAGTAGGCGCCGACCGAGTCGCGGACGCGGATCCGGGGCGGGGTGGCCGCCTCGATCGCCGGCATCAGCTGGTCGAGCAGGATGTGCGAGGCGCGCTCGTCGAGCGCCTGGATCAGCGCCGTCTTATCGCTGAAGTACCGGTACAGAACCGGCTTGCTGACACCTGCCTCAGCGGCGACCGAGTCCATCAACAGCCCTGGTCCCGCGGCCTCCAGCACCCGCAGCGCCGCGTCCACGAACTCCCGGTGCCGTTGCGCCCGGTGGGAAGTCCAGCGCTCCCGGCGGGCGTCGCCCCGCCTGACCGGCTTGACAGCCTCGCTCACGCACAGCATGCTACCAGAAGTAACTGTTACCTTAAGTTATAGGTATTGTGCTCCGGCCGGCTGCGGGAGAGTTATGAGTCGCCTGACCCAAAGCACCGATCAGGAAGAACGCGAGCGGACGGCTGAGCGGCTGCTGCGATCGACCGCGACTCGCTCCTACGACCCCGAGCTCGACATCGACTGGTCGGCACCGCTGGCCGAAGGCAAGGGGTTCATCCCGGAAAACCGCTGCTCGCTGTATGGCACGGCGCTGTGGGAACGGCTGACCCCGCAGCAGCGCCTGGAACTGCGCAAGCACGAGGCAGCGAGTGTCACCGGCACCGGGATCTGGCTGGAGTTCACGCTGCTTCGCATGCTGGCGAAGCTCGCCTACCACGGTGATCCCGCCAGCCGCCACGTCCAGTACGCGCTGGCCGAGATGGCCGAGGAGTGCCGGCATTCGACGATGTTCGCGCGCCTGATCGAACGCCTGGGCACCCCGGCCTACGGCCCGCCCGGCAGCGCCCGCGCGATGGGGAACTTCCTGCCCGTCCTCGCCCGCGGGCCCGCGATGTGGGGAGCCATCCTGATCGGCGAGGAAATCACCGACCGGTACCAGCGCGAGATGGTGGACGACGAGTCCATCCAGCCGCTGATGCGGATGGTGAACCGGATCCACATCCTGGAGGAAGCCCGCCACATCGGGTACGCGCGCGCGGAACTCACCCGTGCCGTCGCCCGGCTGTCCCTGGCGGAGCTGCCCTGGCAGCGGCTGCTGCTCGCCCGGATCGGGCTGATCGTGTCGCGCAGCCTGATCAACCCGGATGTCTACCGGTCCGTCGGCCTCGACCCCCGGGTCGCGCGCCGGGCGGCGCTGGCCAATCCCTGGCATCAGCAGACCATCCGCTTCGGCGGCGAGAAGGTCATGGCCTTCCTCGGCGACGCTGGCCTGGTCGGGCCGCCGGGGATGCGCCTATGGCGCAGATCCTTCCTCGTCGGGTAGCCGGCTAGGCGAAATATGGGCGGCGATCCCGCGCCGGGCGACAGCGGCATGACAGCCCGGTGACAGCGGGCCCGCCGGATACTGGCCGGCGTACAGCCCGCCGGACCGGCCGGCGGGCCAGCCATAGGAGCTTCCATGTCGTTGCGTTTGCTGCCAGAACGCCAGCGTGACGGGCGCCGAGTCCGCCGCTTCCCGGTGCTGTCCGCCGCGTTCGTGCTGTCGGCAGGCCTGCTGGCCGTCGCCGCCCCCGCGTCCAGCGCCGCGACGGTGCTGTCCGCCGGGCCGGCCCGCCAGGCCGCGAGTGCTGCCCGGCCGGCCGGCGCCGACGTGCCTGACGGAGTCCCGGCTGGCGCCGTCCTGAAGCAGCACGTGTGCAAGGTGGTCCACACCAGTACCAGCGGCACCGGCGAGAAGGCCGTGCAGTGCGCCGACCTGTGGGAGTCCACCGGGGCCAGCACCGACGAGTGGTGGGGCGGCAACGAGATCATCTGCGAGCTACCGAGCGGCGCGCTCAAGAGCTGCAACAGCATCGAGGAGATCGCCATTCTCGCCGCCGCGCGGGTCGACCCCAATGCGCCGTCGCTGAATGAAATCCAGGCGCCCGGCACCTGCGGCACGCCGCCGCACAGCCCCTGCGGCGCCCGCCGGGTGGAGAACGTGGCGGGCCCCTACACCTTCAACCCGTTCAGCGCCATCGCCACCTGCAACATCTGGGGAGCGAGCGCGGTCGTCGTGGTGACCGATGACAACACCCAGGTCGCGCCGCCCAACATCGCCACCCCGCACATGAACGTGCCCTGCTGACCGGCCGGGCCAGCCGCCGCCCCCGCTCACTCGTTCCGCGCGGTCTCGGGACCGGTGATGCGGCCCAGCAGGGGCATGGTGGACGCGATCACGCCGAGGGCGGCGGCCAGGCCCGTGATCACCACGACGTAATAACCCGTCCCTGGCGACCGCAGCCAGAAGCCGAACTGGGTGCGGATGAACAGCAGCGCCGCGACGAACCCGAGCCCGGCCGAGACCACGGCGATGACCAGCAGCGGGACCGCGCTTTCCAGCATGACCACGCGGCGCAGCGCGCTGAGCGGGGCGCCGGTCAGCCGCAGCAGGCTGAACGGCCGCTTGCGGTCACTCAGGCCCGCGGCCACGCTCGCGGCCAGGCTGCAGCCGGCGATCACCAGGCTGATGATGATCACGACGTTGGCCAGCTGCTGCCACCCGGACAGGTCGGCCTGCTGGCTGGAGGCCGAGAAGATCCCGTTGATGGTGGCGGGCGGCACCTGGTAGGGGTAGGCGCGTTCCAGGATCGTCTGCGCCTGCTCGATCGCGGCCGGCGAGCCGTTGGTGGCGACCGCGAGCGACAGGACCTTCTGCTGACTCAGCCGCGCGGCGGAGATGGTCGCGGCAGGCCAGGTGACCTGGAGCGGGTTGAAGCCGCGGTGGTAGTAGACGATCCCGGGCGGGATCACCGCGGCCGACGCGCCCGGCGGGCAGCGGCCGAGCACGGGCGTGCGGGCCAGCTGGGCGCAGGAGATCAGGCCGCCGGGCAGCCCGCCGCGCAGCTGACCCGGGCCGCCGCGGGGCGCACCCAGGACGCTGAACGGTATTTCGGCGCCGGTCGGGTTGACCCGGGTGATCGAGATGCCGGTGACGCCGCGCACGGCGTGCAGCCGGGCCAGCACCGCCCCCGATGGCGGGGCCACCGCCGTGGCCGGGTCCGGCTGGCCGGCCGAGAACTCATCGACCAGGGTGTGAGCGCCGGCCGGGCCGGCGCTCGCCTGCCCGTAGTGGCCGTCCAGCGCGATGATCGACGCGCCCGCCACGGTGGTGACGAACAGCGCCAGGATCAGGCCGCTGATGGCGCGGAACCCGGCGCGCGGGTTGTCGGCCAGGCGCCGCGCGGCGATCAGCGCGGCAGGCCGGCGGGCGCGCCGCGCCAGCGCCCGTGAGCCGATCATGGTGAGCCACGGCCCGGCGATGACCAGTCCCGCCACGATCAGCACGAACCCGGGCAGGTACTCGGCGATCTGGCCGCCGGTGGTGCCGAGCCTGCCGATGCCGAGGAAGGCCGCCAGCTCGGCGACCCCGGCCAGCAGCGGGACGACCCGCCAGGCACGGGGCGGACCTGGGGTCACCCGCCGGGTCACGCCCAGCGGGGAGATGCGCACCCGGCGCAGCGCCAGCCGGGCGGCGATGGTCGCGGCGGCCGGGATGCCGGCCGCGGCGAGCAGGATGTCAGCCAGGCTGAGCGACATGTCACTGGTGAAGAACGGGAAACCGGTGAACGGCAGGGCCGCGATCGGCGGACGGATCAGGAAGAACAGCCCGAACCCGGCCGCGGTCCCCGCGCTCGCCGCCAGCGCGGCCTCCACGGCGGCCAGCACCGAGATCTGCCGCGGGGTCGCTCCGGCCAGCCGCATCGCGGCGAACCGCTGCTCCCGGCTGGCCGCCGACAGCCGGGTCGCGCTGGCCACGAAGATCAGTACCGGCAGCAGCAGCGCGGCCGCCACCACGGACAGGGCGAGGTCGATCGCGTTGGCGTTCAGCCCCGCGGCGCAGCCGTAGCAGTTGATGTTCTGGTAAGTGGCCGGGAAGGCCGCGGCCCGGGTGGCCCCCGGCACGCGGGACAGCTCGGCCGGGCGGTGGCCGATGATGATCAGCAGGAAATTCGGCGCCGGGAGCCCGGCCCTGCCGATCAGGCCGGCCTGCCGGCCGGGGAAGCGGTCAGCGAGCTGAGCCGCCGGGGTGGTGCGCAGCAGCCGGCTCAGCTGCGGCGAGACGTAGTACTGGCCGGGCCCGGGCAGGTGCGGGATGCCCGGCGGCACCGGGGCGTGCGGGCCGATGGCCGCCACGTCCACCCGGTCGATCACCGAGCCCTTCAGCTGGTCGGCGCCGAGCCGGAACCACACCGCCCCGGCCGGGCGCCGGCCAGCCGCCGGGGCCTGCGCGTGCGGTGACCCGGCCGCGAGCCACGCGTACCGGTCCCGCTGGGCGTTCACCGCGTTGACACCCGCCAGCGTGGCCAGCAGCAGCCCGGTGCCCAGGGCCACCGCCACCGCGATCACCGCCAGCCGGATGATGGCTTCCCGGCCGCTGCGGGCCAGCCGCAGGCCGAGCCTGATCATGACGCCACCCGGTCCGGGGTGAGCGCGGTGACCTTGCCGTCGCGGACGATGACCTCACGGTCGGCGTAGGCCGCGACCCGGGGCTCATGAGTGACCAGGATCACCGTCGTGCCCTGCTCCCTGGCGGCGCTGACCAGCAGCTTCATGACGTGCTCCCCGGTGAGCGAGTCGAGCGAGCCAGTCGGCTCGTCCGCGAACAGCACCTCGGGCCTGGCCACCAGCCCGCGGGCGAGAGCGACCCGCTGCGCCTCGCCTCCGGACAGCTCCCCGGACCGGCGCTGCTCCAGCCCGTCCAGGCCGATCCGCCCGAACCAGGCCCGGGCCTGGCGCAGCGCCTGCGCCCGCCGGACCCCGCCGAACAGCAGCGGCAGGGCGACGTTCTCCTCGGCGGTCAGCTCGGGGACCAGCTGGCCGAACTGGAACACGAACCCGAACCGGTCCCGGCGCAGTGCGCTGCGCCCGGCTTCGGGCAGCGTGTCGATCCGGCCGCCGTCGAACCAGACCTCACCGGCCTCCGGTGCCAGGATTCCGGCCAGGCAGTGCAGCAGCGTCGACTTGCCTGAGCCGCTCGGGCCCGTCACCGCCAGGATCTGCCCGGCCGCGACCTGGACGCTCGCGCCGCGCAGCGCCCGCGTCTGGCCGAACGACAGCGCGATGTCGCGGGCCTCGACCAGGCGGCCTGGCCGCTCGCCGGTCACCGTCGCGGCGGTCATGGCCGCACCACCTTGGCCAGCGCACTGAGCCGGGCGCTGGTCAGGTCGATCCAGCGCAGGTCGGCCTCCAGGTGGAACAGGCCGTGGTCGGCCAGCAGCACGTCGACCAGGTCGCCGGACTGCTTCAGCTCGGTCAGCTCCCGCATCCGCTGCATGTGAGCGGCACGCTGGACGTCCAGGTACTCCTGCGCCCCGCGGTCCAGCATGAGCGCCAGCACGACCTTGGTGAACAGCACGGTCTGCAGGTGCGGCTCCGGCTCGGCCGGCTCGGCCAGCCAGGTCTCGAACTCGGTCACCCCGGCCTCGGTGATGATGTACCGCTTGCGGTCGGGCCCGTCGCCGGGCTCCGCCTGCCCCGCGGTCACCTTCCCGTCCCTGGACAGCCGGGCCAGGGTGGCGTAGACCTGGCCGAACGGGAGCGGCCTGCCGCGGCCGAAGTAGATGTCGTAGTCGCGCTTGAGGTCATAGCCGTGGCTCGGCTCGCGTTCGAGCAAGCCCAGGATCGTCAGGGGAACGCTCATGGCAGCAATATACTTCGAGTGTATACCTCTCGTCTATACATGAAGCTTCTACTGCTGCGATTCACCGCCGTGAGCTGACCGGCGCGGGCGAGCGGCGGCACCCGCTGGCTGGTCCCGGCGGCGGGAAGCCGGCCGTCAGGCCGGGGCGGGCTGGCCGCCGTAGCTCGCGGCGAGGGCCTCGGCGACCGCCGCGGCGTCCCTGGCGTTCTGCTCCTGCGGGCTGGCCGGCAGCAGGTCGTCCCAGATCGCCAGGCAGGTGCCGCGCAGCTGGGAGAACCCGGCCGGCCGGGCGAAGAAGAAGACGTGCAGGTGAGCGCCGCCGTCACCCCAGCGGGACACGTGGGCGCGGGCGATATGCGGCAGCGACTCGATCGCCGCGGCGATCCGGGCCATCAGCAGCCCGAGCTCGCGGGCCCGGTCATCGGGCAGGCCGGGGAGGTCATAGTGGGCGCTGGACTCCAGCATGAGGATCAGCGGCGCGCCGCCTGGCCCCGGCGAGGTCAGCCGCCAGTGCTCATCGGACCAGATGGCCGCCCGCTCCCGCGCGCACGCCCGGCAGTTCGCTGCGTCCTCCCCGGCCCGGGCGGGCTCGGGCAGCTCCGGCGGCGCCAGCGGGACGACCCGCAGGCCATCCTGCTCGAACGGGAAGATCTCCCAGCCGGTCATCCGCGACAGCGGGAGCCGGCCCTCCTCGTCAGCCGAGCGCATCGCGTGGGCGTAGAACTCTCCGGGACTCAGCGGCATGACCCCAAGGATAAGTTCCGCGCCCGCGGCGGCCGGGGACGCCGCGGCCAAATCGTGGCCGTAAGTGCGTCAGCGTGAAATATCCCTGATCTCCCTTTCCTCATATACTGCCGGCACCAGATTCCGCTCACGCGGGGGAACGCCTCAGAGCGCGGGAGGTCGGCATGCCACAGGAGCAGGAGCCGGGTTCAGGACCGGATGATCCGGGCAGCCTCTGGACGCCGCCGGGCAGCGGGCCCGGCCCGGCCGGCCTGCCCGGGCCCCCGCCGGGGCTGCCCGCCGACCCGGTCGAAAGCCGGACCGGGTCAGGGACGCCCGGCTTCCAGGACCCGTTCGCCCCGCCCGGCCCGTACGCCCAGGGCCCGCCGCCGACCCAGCCGGGGCCGTTGTACCCGGGGCCGTTGTACCCGGGGCAGCTCTACCCGCAGCCAGCCCGGCCACCGCGCCGCGCGGCCTGGATCATCGGCTCGGTCGCCGTGCTGGTGACCGCGATCGTGGCCGGCAGCGCCGGCTACGTCATCGGCAGCAACCACGACCGGATCAGCGCGTCGGTGCAGAACCTCAAGGCGGACGCGGCCGGCCCGTGCCCGTCGGGCCAGGCGGCGCCCGGCCCGGCGGCGACCTCGGCCCAGGCCACCGGGCTGCTCGCCCGGCTGCTGCCCAAGCCCCTGGGCGCGCGCCTGGTCGACGTCAGGCAGGGCGCGATGTCGCTCGACGCCTACGTGAACGACCTCTACAGCGGCGACAGCTTCGAGAAGCAGCGGATCGCCGACCGCTGCTTCCAGGGCGCCGCGTCCAGGGACTGGATATCGGGCAGCGGCCAGGTGGCCATCTGGCTGGTCCAGTTCGCGAACGCCAGCGACGCGCGCAGCTACACCCTGTCCACCCAGCAAAGCGACCTGTCCGATATCAAGAAGCGGAACAAGTACAGCATCGCCGGGGTCACCGACAGCATGGCCATCGAGCAGCCGCAGCTGGACAAGTACGGGAACACGCTGACCCGGCTGATCGCCGACCACGGCAACGTCGCGATCATCATGCACTTCTACGTCCCCGGGCAGGTGGACCGGGCGGCCGCGACCGCGCTGCTGCGCCGGCAGTTCGCGAAGCTGGGGTGAGCGCGCCGCCGTACCCGCCGCCGGGCCAGCCTGGCGGCACGCTGGCCCGCATCGCCCTGGGCTGCGGCAACTTCGGCGGGATCGGCTCGGCACCGGAGTTCTTCGGCCAGGGACTGACCAGGGATCAGGCGTTCGAGCTGATGGACGCCGCCTGGGAAGCGGGCATCACCCACTTCGACACCGCCGACGCCTACGGCGGCGGCCGCAGCGAGCAGGCGATCGGCGGCTGGATCGCCGCCCGCGGCGTCCGGCCCCTGCTGACCACCAAGACCTTCAACCCGGTGCGGCCGGGGGAGGACTCCGGGCTCGCGCCGGGCCGGATCGCCCGGCAGCTGCGAGCCAGCCTGGACCGGCTGGGGATTGACCGGGTCGACCTGTACCTCGCGCACGACTTCGACCCTGACGTCCCGCTGACGGAGACGTTCGGCGCCTTCGAGGCGGCTCAGGCGGCCGGCCGGATCGGCGGCTACGGGGTCAGCAACTTCAGCGCCGGCCAGCTGCGCGACGCGCTGGCGGCCGGGTCGCCGCGGGCGATCCAGAACAGCTACTCGCTGCTGGACCGCGGGGACGAGCCGGAACTGCTCGGCCTGTGCGCCGGGCGCGGGCTCGGGTACCTGGCCTTCAGCCCGCTGGCCGGCGGCTGGCTGACCGGCAAGTACCGGCGCGGTGAGCCGTTCCCGGCCGGATCGCGGATGACCCAGCGCCCCGAGCCGTATCAGGAATTTGTCGCCGAACGCATATACGACGGCCTGGGCCGGCTGCACCAGCTGGCCGCATCCCGGGGTGTCTCGATGGCGGGCCTCGCGCTAGCCTGGCTGCTCGCAGACGAGCGGGTCACCCAGGTCGTGATCGGCCCCGGCCGGCCCGGGCACCTGGCGCCGGTCACCGAGGCGCTCGCGAACCCGCTCAGCCCGGCGGACCGGATCACCGTGGAGAGGGTGTTCTCCTGATGCGCGTGCTCGTGCTCGGCCACCAGGATGTGCTGACCGCCCTCACGCCAGAAGCGTGCGCGGACACGATGGCCGCCGCGCTCGCCGGGCACGCCAGGGGCGAGTCATTCATGCCGCTGCGCTCGGTGATGGCGCCGCCCGGCGCGGCCGGCTTCATGGGCCTGATGCCCGGCTGGCACGCGGCGCAGGACGATAGCCCCTCGGCGTTCGGGCTGAAGACGGTCTGCATCATGCCGGGCAACCCGGCCCGCGGCATGGACGCGCACCAGGGGCTGGTCACTCTCTTCGACGGGGAGACCGGCATACCGACCGCGATCCTGGACGCGGCCGCGCTGACCGAGGTCCGCACCGCCGCGGTCAGCGCGGTGGCGACCGGCCTGCTGGCCCGGCAGGACGCGGCCACGCTGGCGATTCTCGGCGCGGGCACGCAGGCTCACGCGCACCTGCGCGCGCTCGCCTGGACCCGGCCGTTCGAGCAGGTGCGGATCTACGCGCCGACCCGGGAGCACGCGCAGGCGCTGGCGGCCAGCGCCGCCGCCAGGTACGGGCAGCTGCACATCTCCGTCGCGGCCAGCGCGCAGGAAGCGCTGCGCGACGCGGACGTGGTGGTGACCGCGACCAGCGCGCGCGAGCCGGTGCTGCGCAGGGACTGGCTCGCGCCGGGCGCGCACGTCAACGCGGTCGGCGCCAGCACGCCCCGGTTCCGTGAGATCGACACCGCCACCGTGGCCGCGAGCGCGCTGTACTGCGACAGCCGCGAGTCGCTGCGCAACGAGGCCGGCGAGTTCCAGCTCGCCGTCGCCGAGCAGCTGATCCCCGGCGAGGAGCACGTCCGGGGCGAGCTCGGCGAGGTGCTGGCCGGCACGGCACCGGGGCGGCAAGACGACAGCGAGCTGACCCTGTTCCGCTCGCTGGGCCTGGCCATCGAGGACCTGGCCGCGGCGGAGCGGGCGATCTCCGAGGCCGTGGCGAACGGCATCGGCACCCAGGTGGACCTGTGATCGAGCTGGCGGCGATCGAGGCCGCGCGGGAGCGGATCGCCGGCGCCGCGGTCCGGACCCCGCTGGTGCGGCTGCAGCTGCCGGACGCGCCCGCGGAGATCTACCTGAAGCTGGAGATGCTCCAGCCGATCAGGTCGTTCAAGATCCGCGGCGCCACCAGCGCGGTCCTGCTGGCCTCCCCGGCCGAGCGCGCCGGAGGCCTGGTCACCGCCAGCGCGGGCAACATGGCGCAGGGGGTCGCGTGGGTGGCCAGGGCGCTGGGCCTGCCCGCCACGATCGTGGTGCCCGAGCACGCGCCGCAGACCAAGCTGGCCGCGATCGAGCGGCTCGGCGGACGGGTCGTGAAGCTGCCCTACGACGACTGGTGGAACGTCATCGTCACCAGCCGCGCCGACGGGATCGAGGGCCTGTTCGTGCACCCGGTCCAGGATCCGGCGGTGATGGCCGGGAACGGCACCATCGGCCTGGAGATCCTCGAGGACCTGCCCGACCCGGACGCGGTCGTCATCCCCTATGGCGGGGGCGGGCTGACCGCCGGGATCGCCAGTGCGGTCAAGGCGCTGCGCCCGCAGACGAAGATCTTCACCGCCGAGCCGGAGACCGCCGCGGCGATGGCCGCGGCGCTGCGAGCCGGCCAGCCCGCCTCCGTCGACTACCAGCCGTCGTTCGTCGACGGCTCGGGCAGCCGCCGGGTGCTGGACAGCATGTGGCCGCTGGTCGCCCCGCTGGTCGACGGCGGCCTGTCGATCCCGGTCGGCGAGGCCAGGGCGGCCGTGCGCACCCTCGCCGAGCACGTCCGGATCATCGCCGAGGGGGCGGGCGCGCTGGCCCCGGCCGCGGCGCTGTCCGGCCGGGCCGGCTCGGGCAAGATCGTCTGCGTCGTCTCCGGCGGCAACATCGACCTGAGCACCCTGGCCGAGATCCTCACCAGCCAGGACTAGCCGGTCCCGGTCCTGCCTGGCCTATGTGCCCGGCTGGAAATAGCTGGCCACCCGGCGGGCGTAGTACTGCTCCCACGGCTCGGCCGGCTGCTCAGCGGTGTACTCCTTGTCCAGGCTGACCAGCAGGTAGACCAGCTCGCTGCGGACCGGCTTGACGCCCAGGAGAGCCGGCAGCTCAGACAGGCTGATCAGCCAGTCCGCGTACCAGCTGGCCCAGTCGTCGTCGGCGCCGTCCACGATCCGGAACACCTGGTGATGCGTCTCGCCGGCCTCGTGCAGCAGGCTGCTGATCTGGTCAGTCTTGTCGGTCATGTGGCCCCCTCGGGTGTTATGCCCTGGCGTCGCTGCCGGTTCTCACCATGGGTCTGCCCAGGCTGGCCGCGGCTGATGACGCGCAGCCTCAGTCGCCTGCCGCGTACGGCGGCGGCGGGGGGTCGCCCCACCAGGTGCGCAGGAAGCCGGCCGCCTGCTCGGTGGCCCCGGCCAGCGGCCCGTCCGGATGGCCCAGCGCCGCCGAGATCAGCCCGGTGACCCGGTCCGCGGTGGCGTCGAGCACCTGGCCGGGCGAGGTGTCCCTGGCCGACCGGTAACCGATCACCGCGCCGGCGTTGCAGACGAAGTCCGGCAGCGCCAGGATGCCCCGCCGCCGCAGTTGCGCGGCGCCAGCCCTGGTGTAAGGGGCGTTCGCGGCGGGCGCGATCACCCGTACCCCGTCCGGCAGCGCCCGCGCGGCCGCCTCGGTGAGCACCCCGGGGCGGGTGCCCGGCACGACGACGTCGGCCGGCGCCGCGGTGAACAACTCGCCCGGCGGCCGGACCGGCAGCCCGCAGTGGCCGACGAACGCCGCGCCGTGGGCCTGCCGCAGCGCGAGCAGCCACTCGACGTCCAGGCCGGCCGGGTCGGCCACGCAGCCGGCGATCGTGGACACCGCCACCACCCGCCCGCCCCGGCTGGCCACCTCGCGGGCCACGCCGCCGCCCACCTTGCCGAACCCCTCGATCGCGGCCGACCGGCCCGCCCAGCCGGCGTCGCCGCCCGCCCGCAGCGCCGCCTCCGCCGCGACCGCGACGCCGAATCCGGTGAGCACGTCCTCGAACGGCATCCCGCCGACCACTGCCCGCATCGCCGACGGCGCGGGCCGGCCCGCGCGCAGCGGCCTGAAGTCCTCCTCGGAGGTGCCCATGTCCGGCCCGGTGAGCAGCCGGCCCGCCGACACCAGCGGCCCGACCTCCGCGCAGTACCTCGCCATCAGCCCGGGCCGCCCGTGCTGGTCCGCCGGGTCGGCGACCAGGCCGGCCTTGGCCCCGGCCACCTGGTGGCCGAGCACCGCCATCTTGTAGGTCATCGCCCTGGCCAGCAGCGCCACCTCGGTCACGCTGACATCCGGCGCCAGCCGGGTGCCGCCCGCGCTGACGCTCGCGCCGGGCAGGTCGAAGACCACGAAGCCGGGCACCGAGGTGAGCCGCAGTACCTCCGGCTCACGCGGGCTGGCCACCGCGTCGGGTTCGGCGCGCATGCCACCTCCAGCGCTCGCGAAAGGGCCATCTCACCATACCGAGCGCGGTAAAACCGATCTTCAGTCATTATTCTTGAGCCAGTCAGGCGCAAGAATTTGGCCGCTTTGAGCGGCGGCTGCCACACTGCATCCATGACTGACGTTGAACGCGAATCCCCCCCAGCCCCGCCTTCGCAGCCCCCGTCCGGCCCTGACCCGGCCGACCCTGGTCCGGACAGCTTCACCGCCGCGGGCTACCCGCCGGCCCGTCGCGGCGATGTCATCGACGACTACCACGGGGATAGCGTTCCCGATCCCTATCGCTGGCTGGAGGATGCTGACAGCCCGGAGACCAGGTCCTTTGTGGCCGCCCAGAACGAGCTCACCGAGTCGCTGCTCGCGGCGGTCCCGGCCAGGGAGCAGATCCGCTCCCGGCTGACCGAGCGGTGGGACTACCCCAAGTTCGGGGTCCCGTTCGAGCGCGGCGGCCGCTGGTTCCAGTCCCGCAACACCGGCCTGCAGAACCAGTCCGTGCTCCACGTGATGGACGCCCCCGCCGACGAGGGCCGGGTGCTGCTGGACCCGAACCTGCTGTCAGCCGACGGCACCGTCGCCGTCGCCGGCCTGGCGGTCAGCCCGGACGGGTCGAAGCTGGCCTACGCCACCGCGACGTCCGGATCAGACTGGCTGACCTGGCGGGTGCGGGACGTGGCCAGCGGGGCCGACCTCGGCGACGTGATCGAGTGGTCCAAGCAGGAGATGCTCGAATGGGACCCGGCAGGCTCGGGTTTCTACTACGGGGCGATGGACCCGCCCAGGCCCGGCCGCGAGTACCTGGACCTCACCCAGCAGGACCGGGTCTGCTACCACCGGCTGGGCAGCGCGCAGCGCGCTGACGAGGTCGTCTTCGAGTCACCGGACCAGGCGATATACCCCGAGATCAGCATCACCCCCGACCAGCGGTACCTGGTGCTGACGCTCAGCAGGGGCCTTGGCCCCGGGGTGGAGTTGCGGGTGCTCGACCTGCGCGACACCGGGGCGGGCCTGCGCGTCCTGCTGCCGCACTGCGAGGTGCAGGCGGACGTGCTGGGCTGCGCAGGCGAGACGTTCTACGTGCTCACCGACGCCGGCGCGGACAAGCGCAGGATCGTGGCCATCGACCTGGCCAGGCCCGGCCGCGAGTGCTGGCGCGAGGTGATCCCCGGCGACGCCGACACCCTGCTCGAAGGGCACATGTTCGGCGGCCGGCTGGTCTGCCACTACCTGCGCGACGCGTGCTCGCTGCTGCGGGTGTTCGAGATGGACGGCACGTTCGTGCGCGACATCGACGTGCCCGCGATGACGACGCTGGCCGGCAACCAGGTCCGGCACGACGCGATCGAGGGCAGCGCGGACAGCGACCTGGTGATGTTCGAGGTGGTGTCGTTCACCCACGCGGAGAGCCTGTGGTCGCATGACCTGCGCACCGGGACGACGTCGCTGATCCGGCCGCCCGCTGCCGCGCTGGACCCGGCGCGGTTCGTCACCGAGCAGGTCATGGTCAGCTCGCCGGACGGGGCGGCGGTGCCGCTGTTCCTGACCGGGCGGCGGGACCTGCCGCGCGACGGTGACAACCCGGTGCTGCTGCAGGGGTACGGCGGCGTCGGGATATGCACCACGCCCTCGTTCAAGGTGCCGTGGGCGGTGTTCGTCGAGCGCGGCGGCATCCTGGCCGTCGCCAGCCTGCGCGGCGGCGGTGAGTACGGAAGCTCCTGGTACGAGGCCGGGCGCCGGGCGAACAAGCAGAACGTATTCGACGACTTCTGCGCCTGCGCCCGCTGGCTGGCGGATTCTGGCTGGTCCAGGGCCGGCCGGATCGCGATCAACGGCGGCTCCAACGGCGGGCTGCTGGTCGGCGCGTGCCTGACCCAGCACCCGGAACTGTTCGGCGCGGCGGTCGCCGACGTCGGCGTCATGGACATGCTCAGGTTCCACCGGTTCACCGTCGGCTGGGCCTGGAAGACCGAGTACGGCGACCCGGAGAACCCGGCCGAGTACCCGTGGCTGCGCGCCTACTCGCCGCTGCACAACGCGGCGCCCGGGCGCTACCCGCCAACGCTGATGACCACCGGCGACCATGACGACCGGGTCGTGCCCGGCCATTCCTACAAGTTCACCGCCGCGCTGCAGGCCGCTCAGCAGGGGCCGGACCCGGTCCTGCTCCGGGTGGAGACCGCGGCCGGCCACGGCGGCGGCAAGCCCACGACCAAGGCGATCGCCGAGGCCACCGACCGGCTGACCTTCCTGGCCGCCGCCCTCGCCCGCTAACTCCCCGGCCCTGCGCCCTGCGCCCGGCGCCCGGCGCCCGGCCCCGCCCCGCCCAGCCCAGCCCAGCCCCAGCCCCGGCGCCCGGTCCCGCCCCGCCCAGCCCCGGCGCCCGGTCCCGCCCCGGCCCTGCCGCGCGCGGGCCGAGCCCATGATCGTGGTGCTTTTTAGGGCTTCATTCCCCCAAAAGTCATCGCGATCATGGTCAGCGGTCGAATTCGCCGCGCTTGATGCGCTGGACGAAAGCCAGCCAGGCTTGGCTGGAGACGGTTATTTCGGGTCCGGCGGGGTCGGCTGAATCGCGCACGGCCACGATGCCCGGCTCGCTCGTGCTGACCTCGACGCAGTTACCGGCCTGGCCGCTGTAGCTCGACCTGCGCCATGTCCTGTCACTCACTCGCGGCACCCTTCTTCATGTCGCTGGCTCTCATCCGGATGAATGCGACCGAATCCTCCGGCGGGAGCGCGAGGGCCTGGAGATCCTCGAAGATTGCCTTGAACCGGGCGAGGTCGGTGTCATTCTCCAGTACCAGGCCGCCGGCCCTGCTCTCCAGGTAGACCAGATCACATGCGGCCGGATCATCGAAGCCGAGTATCGCGAACGATCCGCTCATTCCGGCGTGCCCGCCCGCGTCATACGCGATGACCTGGACCGTGACAGTGGCGTTATTCCCGGCGATCTTGGCGATGTGGTCCAGCTGGTCGGCCATGACCTGGCGGCCGCCGACGGGCCGGCGCAGCACGGCCTCGTCGACGATGATCCACAGCCGGAGCGGGGGATCGCGGTCCAGCACGGACTGGCGGCTCATCCGGGCGGTGACCAGCCGCTGGATTTCCTCGGGGCTGGCGGCCCGCTCCCCGCGCTGCAGGGCGGCCCTGGCGTAGTCCTCGGTCTGCAGTAGTCCGGGCACCAGCATGCTCTCGTAGTTGACCAGGGTCTTGGCCTCGGACTCGAACGCGATGTAGGCCGCGTACGGCTGCGGCAGGTCGGCGAATTGCTGCAGCCACGCCTGCTCAGCGGACTGCCTGGTCAGCGCGCGCAGTTCGTCGCGCCCTGACTCGGTCACGCCGTACAGGCCGGCCAGCGTCATCAGCGTGCGCATCTGCGGCTTGGCTCGCGCGGCCTCGATGCGGTAGAGCGTCGCGGGGTCGATCCCGGTTCGCTCGCTGACCTCATCCCTGGTTAATCCGGCGCCTACCCGGAGCCGGCGCAACTGCGAGGCGAGGCGACGCAGCCGCAGCGTGGGCGCGGGCTGTCGTCGCGGTGGCATGGAAAGAGCATAGCGGATTGCCAATCCCCAACGGTGTTCGCAAGACTGCGTTGTCATATGCATTGAAACAGCCCATCCGGAATAGAAGCGGGCTCCGAACGCGGGGCAAAGCCAGGGGCGCGGGCCGGAAAGCAAACGTAAAAGTGGGGCTCCGTGCCGACCGGCGTCGTCCCCTGGCAGGCCCGCTCGTGATAAAAGCTTCCGGGTAGGGATGCCAGATCCTGAACGCATAGTGTCGCGTTACCGACGAGAAAGGGGAATAGGTGAGTGAGGCGGGCAACACGTGAGCATCCGCGCGACCCGGATTTAGCGGCCTGGAAGAGGGCTATCCAGCTGCGATTAGAGCATCCGCGCTGGGTCGTCCTCTGGCTCTCGCAACTCGGCTGCTATCGCGCCTATCCGCACTTCCGGCTGAAAGGCGGCGCGCCGTACGTCAGCGCGCCGGCCGCAGAGGATCTGGTCAGCCTGATGGACGAGGCCGAGCAAGCCAGCAAGCCGCAGTCACCACGCGGCCAGCAGGCGTAGCGCCCGCGGCCGGCCTTTGGTGCCGCAATGACTGACTCCCAGCCGGCGCCTGGCAGTTCGCTGCCCACCGTGGCCTGCCCAGGGGCGGGCCGGCTTTGGCCGGCTGGCCACCGGCTAACTGGTGCCCTGGAGCCGGACGTTGTACACGCGGGCCTCGTAGCTGCCCGAACTGTCCCTCGGCAGCCTGGTGAACCAGATCAGCGCGTAGCGGCCGTGCGCCGGGCTGGCGGGGTGCAACTGGACCTGGCCGGTCGCGCCCGCCGCCTGCGCCACCGGGCGCAGCTGCGACAGCGAGGGCGACGGCCCTACCCGCAGCTGCAAGCTGGCGTCGGTGGCGCTGCCGAGTGAGAGCCTGGCCGCGGTGATCGTCACCGGCTGGCCCATGTCGATGAGCAGGCCAGTGCCAGGCTTGAGGTTCCCGAACCGGGCGCTGGTGTACCAGGCGGTGTGCCAGGCCGTGCCTGGCGTGGCGTCGATGGCCAGCCGGGCGGTCTGGCCGCCCTGCGCGTCCCCGTAGGGGTCGAACACAGCCGCCCTGGCCGGGTGCAATGACTGCGGCGGGCCGCCGTGGTTCGCGGCCGGGCCGCTGTGATGGGTGCCCGGGGCCGCGGCGGGCGGGGCCGCGGCGCGCAGGCTGCTGTCTTTGGCCGGGCTCCCCGACTGGCCGAACGCCCAGCCGATGAGCACGCTGGCGACCAGCGCCAGCAACAGCAGGATGATCCGGGCTGGCCGGGCCGCGCCTGGCGGCAGTTCCGGCAGCCTGGAACGGAGGGCGGGGCCTTTGAGCGCGGCCCGCGCTCGTTTCGTGCCCGCGTCAAGTGCGGTCATGGTCCTGGCCGACCCGGCGCCGAGCGCCACGCTGGCCCGCTTCGATCCGGTGCCGAGCGCGGCGCGAGTCCGGCTGGCCTGACCGCCGAGCGCCGTGCTGGTCCGCCTGGACCCGCTGCCGAGTGCGGCGCCCGCCCGCTTCGAACCGCTGCCGAGTGCGGCGCCAGTCCGCATCGACCCGCTGCCGACCGCGGCACGGGCCCTGGCGGACCCGGTGCCGAGCCGGGACCGGGCCCGGGCCAGCGCCAGGGCGGCCGCGCTGGGGCCGGGGGG
The DNA here is from genome assembly GCA_036558005.1 of Streptosporangiaceae bacterium. Classification (GTDB taxonomy): domain Bacteria; phylum Actinomycetota; class Actinomycetes; order Streptosporangiales; family Streptosporangiaceae; genus DATBGO01. Next base: position 26,210 of record DATBGO010000350.1, read on the forward strand.
CGGGGCCGGCGGGCCGGGTTCTGCCACCAGCGTGGGTGCCGGGTCGCGGGCGGGCGGGTAGACAGGGACCGGCTCGGTCGGCGGCGTGTCCTGCGCGGCGGCGGGCTGCTCGTCGAAATCGGCGGGTTGCTCGTCGAGAGCGGAGGGCTGGTCATCGAGAGCGGGGAGCTGGTCATCGAAATCGGCGGCAGGGTCGCCCGGTACCGGTGCCGGGCCCGGCTCAGGCTCCGGGCCATGGTCGAAGGCGAAGAACTGCGCGCGGTCGTACTGCCCGGGAGCGGGCTCGCCCGGTGCGGGACCCGGCTGTTCCCGCGAGCCACGGCCACGCGGGAACAGCGGCATGCTGTCGTACAGCGGCCCGGCAGGCGGCCCGGCCGGCCCCTGGTCGACTGGCCACATCCAGTCCGGCATCAGGTCGAGCGGATCACCCGCCGGCTGTCCGGTGCCCGGCTGTCTGGTGCCCGGCTGTCTGGTGCCCGGCTGTCCGGTAACTTGCTGTCCGGGCCCCGGCTGATCCGTCTCAGCCTGGTCTGCTTCGGGCTGACCGTCCTGCGGAGCCTGGCCTGCGGCTGGCTCGCCCGGGGCCTGCTGCGTCGTGCCGGAATCGGGCTCGCCCGGCGCGGTCGGGCCGGCTGGCGGCAGCAGCGTCGCGCGGGGATCGGTCGCGGCCGGGTCCGATCCGGCCAGCTGGCTGGCAGCCGCCGCGGCGGCTGCCTGCCCGGGTGAAACCTGTCCGGCTCCGGCGCGGCCAGCTGATCCGGGCTCGGTAGCACCGGGCCCGGCCGGCCAAGCTGCCGCCGGGTCCGCACCGGATGGCCCCGGCTCCGGCGCGGCTGGCGGGGTTGCCGGGACGGCGGGCAGGTCGGGGCGGGTCGACGGATCCGGGGAGTCCGCGGGGCGGCGGGTTCGGGCTGGGGCGGGCCGGGCGGAGCTGGGGCCGACCGCGGGCAGCGGGCGGGTGGCCGGGGGCGGCGGCGCGACAGCCTCGAACGGCCGGGTGCTGCCGGCCAGCGAGCCGAGCGGCTCGGTATCCGGGGTCGGGTGGGCGATCGCGCCGAGCGCGACAGCGAGCCCGGCCGGGCTGAGGATGGCCGGGCCGTAGCTGTTGCCCTCGCCGAACATGGCCCGGCAGGTCAGCGCGTCGACGTCAGCGGAAATCCCGGCGCGCGCCTGCGCCGGGCTCACTGCACGGTCACCAGAACGCGCCGCCGCCGGCAGGCTCGTCTGCTCCTGGCCGGGCCACAAGCCGGTCAGAGCCGCGTAGAACAACCTGGCCAGGCCGCGAGTGTCAGCCGCACCCGGATCGTCCTCGGTGGCGCCGGACATCGCCGCCGCGGTGCTCAGCCCGCTCAGCTTCACTTCGCCCCACCGGTTGCGCCACACCTGGTCCGGGGTCAGGCACAGGTGCGAAAGCCCGGCCGCGTGCGCCACCGCGACCGCGCCCGCGACCTCCTCCAGGATCTCGGCGGCAGCCCGGGAATCCAGCGGGCCGGCCGCGACGATCTGATCAAGCCGGTCGCCGGATGGCCACTCGGTGACGATGTAACGCTGGTCGCCAGCGTTGTCGGCGTCGAAGATCTGGACCAGCCGCGGGTCGCTGAGCCTGGCCGCGGCGCGCGCGGCCGCGATCGCCGAGCCAGCCCGGGGGAACCCGGCGGCGAACATGCACACGGTGACAGAGCGGGCCAGCGACCCGTCGGTCGCCTTCCACACCATGGCGCCGTCGTTCGCGCTGAGTTCCTCCTCCAGCCGGTACCGTCCCGCCAGCAACTCGCCAGCCGCCACCCGGCCCGTCTTCGGGGAAGCCCCCCCCGGGGATGCCTCCGCCGGGGAAGCCTCCGCCGGAGGAGCTTCGGCCGCGGGAGCGCTCGTTACCGGAGCGTCCTGAACGGGAGCGCCGGGGGTGGGGGGAGCGTCCGCCGGGTGAGTCGCCGCCGCGGGAGCGTCGGTGCCGGGGGCGGGTGGAGCGTCCGCCGGGTGAGTCGCCGCCGCTGGAGCGTCGGTGCCGGGGGCGGGGGTGCCCGCTGGGGCGGCGCCGGAGCTGGACGCGTCCGGCTTGGAAGCGCTGCGTGAGCGGGTGCCCGAGCGGGTGGTGCCGGTACGGGTGGCTGGTGCTTTGCGAGCGCTGGCGGCGGGACTGTCCTGCTTGGACGCGGCCGGCTTGGACGCGGCCTGCTTGGACGCGGCCTGCTTGGACGCAGCCGGCTTGCGGGTGGCCGGCTTGCGGGCAGGTGTCTTGCGGGCGGCTGGCTCAGCGGGAGCAGGCTTAGCGGCAGTTGGCTCGGCGGCAGCTGGCTCAGCAGCAGGCGGCTCAGCGGGGGACGGCTTGGACGCGGCTGGCTTGCGGGTGGCCGGCTTGCGGGCAGCCGGCTTGCGGGCAGCCGTGCTGCGAGTGCCTGTGCTACCCGAGCCAGTGCTACCCGAGCCAGTGCTGCCCGTGCCAGTGCTGCGAGAACTCGTGCGGCCCGCGGTTGTGCTGTTGCGCTGCGGCCGGTCCGCTCCGGTGTCGTCGGGGTTTTCTGGGCGCTGGCTGCCGTCGGCCGGTCCTGCTGTCATCACATCCATCTCCCCGTGCCCGACACGGCAAACCACCGAGTCTGGCGCCGGAATCGCGGTCGAACGCCCTGTCTGTTTCAAGCGGATGAGTACCCGGCATGGTTCCGGCCGGCTGGCTGTCCGGCCTGATCGGCCGCGCGGCGTTCAAGGCCGCCGCCGCCGGGCACTCTAGGGTTGCACGGAGGCGCTGAGCTGTGAGCTTAGCCGGGCGGGAGGAGTGACCGGTGCAGGTGAACGATCGGGCAGGACAGCAAGCTGCCCCGGCCGACCTGGTTGACGTCGCGAAACTCGTCACCGCCTACTACGAGTTGCATCCTGATCCGGCCGATCCCGGGCAGCAGGTCGCGTTCGGCACGTCCGGGCACCGCGGCTCGGCCCTCCGGTACTCCTTCAACGACGACCACATCGCCGCGACCACCCAGGCGATCTGCGAATTCCGGGCCCGCAGCGGCACCACCGGGCCGCTGTTCCTCGGCCGGGACACCCACGCGCTGTCCGAGCCCGCCTTCGCCACCGCGCTGGAAGTGCTCGCCGCCAACGACGTGCAGGTGCTCATCGACAGCAGGAACGGCTACACCCCGACGCCCGCGCTGTCGCGCGCCATCCTCGGCTATAACGCCAGCCACACCGCTGACCGCGCCGACGGCATCGTGGTCACCCCCTCGCACAACCCGCCCGAGGACGGCGGGTTCAAGTACAACCCGCCCGACGGCGGGCCGGCCAGCACCCAGATCACCGCGGCGATCCAGGACCGGGCCAACGAGCTGCTGCAGGACGGGCTGGTGGAGATCAACCGGATCCGTTTCCCGCTCGCCCAGGCGACCGCCGGGCGGTATGACTTCCTCGGCGAGTACGTCGCCGCGCTAGCCGAGGTGGTGGACCTGGAGGCGGTACGGGCCGCCGGGGTCCGGATCGGCGCTGACCCGCTCGGCGGCGCCAGCGTCGGCTACTGGGGCGAGATCGCCGACCGGTACGGGCTGGACCTGACCGTAGTGAACTCGCAGGTGGACCCCACGTTCCGGTTCATGACGCTGGACTGGGACGGCCGGATCCGGATGGACTGTTCCTCGCCGTACGCGATGGCCTCGCTGATCGGCCGCAAGTCCGACTTCGCGATCGCGACCGGCAACGACACCGACGCCGACCGGCACGGCATCGTGACCCCGGACGCCGGGCTGCTCAACCCCAACCACTACCTGGCCGCCGCGATCGACTACCTGTACCGGCACCGGCCGGGCTGGCCGGCCGCGGCGGCAGTCGGCAAGACCATGGTCAGCTCGGCCATCATCGACCGGGTCGCGCAGGCGGCCGGGCGGCGGCTGCTGGAAGTGCCGGTCGGGTTCAAGTGGTTCGTGCCTGGCCTGCTCGACGGCAGCGTCGCCTTCGGCGGCGAGGAAAGCGCCGGGGCGTCGTTCCTGCGCCGGGACGGGCAGGTCTGGACGACCGACAAGGACGGCATCATCCTGGCACTGCTCGCCGCCGAGATCACCGCCGTCACCGGCCGGACGCCGTCGGAGCACTACCGTGAGCTGACCGGCAAGCTCGGCGACCCGGCGTACGCGCGGATCGACGCGCCGGCCAGCCGGGACCAGAAAGCCGCCCTCGGCCGGCTGGACCCGGGCCAGGTCGGCATCACCGAGCTGGCCGGGGAACCGGTGCAGAGCATGCTCACCACCGCGCCAGGGAACCGCGAGCCGCTCGGCGGCCTGAAGGTCGCCGCCGCGTCGGGCTGGTTCGCCGCCCGGCCTTCGGGCACCGAGGCGGTCTACAAGCTGTACGCCGAGTCGTTCCAGGGACCTCCGCACCTGGCCCGCATCCAGGACGAGGCACAGCAGATCCTGGACGAGGTGCTGTAACCGCCGGGGCGGCCGGCTAGCCGATCGCCCGGACCGCGCGGCAGAGCTGGTCCAGTTCCCCGCCGGTGTTGTAGTAGTGCACCGAGGCCCGCACCACCTCGCTGAGCCCGCGCGCGGGCAGGTCATACCGGGCCGACGCGGCACCGGACGTGCTCACGTTGATGCGCTGCGCCGAAAGCTGTTGCTGCACCTGCCCGGCGGCGACCCCGTCGACCGTGAACGTGACGATCCCGCACTTGCGCCGGCCCAGGTCCCGCACGGTCACGCCGGGCAGCCCGGCCAGCTCGCCGCGCAGCCGCGCGGCCAGCTCGGTCACCCTGGCTTCGATCTCGGCCAGCCCGATCTCCAGCGCGTAGCTGACCGCCACCCCCAGCCCGATCCGGCCCGCGACGCTGGACTCCCAGCTCTCGAACCGCCGCGCCCCCGGGCTAATCTCGAAGCTGTCCGGGCCGGTCCAGGTGGCCGACCACAGGTCGATGAACGGCGGTTCCAGCCGCCGCGCCAGCTCGGCCGACACGTACAGGAACCCGGTGCCGCGCGGCCCGCGCAGGAACTTCCTGCCGGTCGCGGACAGCATGTCGCAGCCCAGCTCGGTCACGTCCAGCGGCTGCTGCCCCGCCGACTGGCAGGCGTCGAGCAGGTAAGGCACCCCGGCATCGCGGGCGGCCTGGCCGATCTGCGCCGCCGGGTTGACCAGCCCGCCCTGGGTGGGGATGTGGGTGACCGCCACCAGCCGGGCCGGGCCTGGGCCGCTGGCCAGCCGCCGCCGCAGGTCGGCCACGTCCAGCTGGCCGTCCTGGTCGTCACCGACGACCTCGACCACCGCCCCGGTTTTCCTGCTGGCCTGGAGGAACGCCAGCGCGTTCGATGCGTACTCGGCGCGCGAGGTGAGAATGCGGTCCCCGGCGCGCAGCGACATTGAGTAGAACGCCATGTCCCACGCCCGGGTAGCGTTCTCGACCAGGGCTATCTCAGCTGGATCGCAGCTCAGCATCGCGGCGATCGCCGCGTAGGTGTGCCCGATCTCATCCGCGGCCTCCGCGGCGGCCTCGTACCCGCCGATCGCCGCCTCGCGCTCCAGGTGCCTGATCATCGCGCCCGTCACCGGGCGTGGCGGCAGCGCGGCGCCCGCGTTGTTGAAGTGCACGACCCGCGCGCAGCCGGGAGTGTCTTGCCGGGCCCGGTTTACATCGATCGTCACCGGGGCAGCGTACGGCCCTGGCCGGCCGCCCGTCGCGCGCGGGGCCCGGCGAAATCTCCGGATTGTCTGCGCCCGCGAGCAGGACGTCTACCCTGGGGAGGCGTTGACGTTAGTGCTGAGACTGGTGAGGAGGACATCGGCATGGGGCTGGCGGACGCACACCACCCGCTTCATGGCGTTGGGGCATGGGCCAGCAACAACCTGCTCCAGGCGGTGCTGCTGGTAACCGGCACGATCCTGCTGACCAGGTTCGCGAACTGGCTGCGCGGCCGGATCACCGACCGGATCGACGCTAGGGCCAATTCCACCGACGCGCTGGTGCGCTCGGAGGCGCTGAAGTACCGGCACTCGATCACCCAGGTGATCACCTGGACCGCGCTGGTGGTGATCTACTGCGTGGTGGCCGTGCTCACCTTCCAGCGGCTGGGCTTCCCGCTGTCCGGATTCATCGCGCCCGCCTCGGTGGCCGCGGTGGCGCTCGGGTTCGGCGCGCAGCGCATCGTGCAGGACATCCTTTCCGGGTTCCTGATCGTGACCGAGCGGCAGTACGGCTACGGCGACATCGTGACCCTGAACACGACCACCAGCACCGCGACCGCGACCGGCACGGTCGAGGAGGTGACGCTGCGGATCACCAGGATCCGGTCGCTGAACGGCGAGGTGATCACCACCCCGAACGGCCAGATCGTCCAGGTGACCAACCTGTCCAGGGACTGGGCCCGGGTGGTCGTCGACGTGCCGGTGCCGGTAAACGTGGACCTCAACCACGTCACCGACATCCTGCGCCGGATCTGCGCGGAGATCTACCTGGACGAGCAGATGAAGCCGCTGCTGCTCGACTCGCCCAGCGTGATGGGGGTGGAGAGCCTGGAGATGGATCACTTCAACCTGCGCGTGGTCGCGCGAACCCTGCCCGGCAAGCAGTTCGACGTCGGCCGGGCGCTGCGGGCCCGGATCACCCTGGTGTTCCTGCAGGAGGGGATCACCCTGCACGCCAGCCTGGATGCCGCCGAGCCGTCGGGGACCAGCTGATGCCGCCCGTCCTGCGCAAGTACCTGCGGATCCGGACCTCCACCGCGGTGCTCACGATCTTCTTCGTCGCGGTGCTCGTGCTGTACTTCTACGTCCGGCCAGACGACGCCGGACAGGAGCAGGCCAAGACGCGGGTGAACCCCAGGGCCACGGTGCCCGCGCCGCTGCTCCCGTTCCCGTCCCGGTCCGCCAGCAGCACGCCCCGGCCCAGCCAGTCGCCACGGGGCAGCATCTCCCCGTCACGGTCCGTGACATCGTCATCGGGGTCCGCCACCGCGACGCCGGCCCCGTCGGGGTCATCATCCGGCCCGAGCTCGCCGGCGCCGGACCCGTCGCCGTCGCCGACAACGCCGGCCCCTTCCACGGCGGGCTGACCTGGTCCTCCGGCGCTGAGCCGACGGCACGATCGGGTCACATTGTGCCGACTACCTGCGGCGATGCGCAACGTCGCCTATTGTGCCGATGTGATCACCCCCGACGCAGAAGCCCTCCAGATAGCCCGATCCGTCGTCGTCGTCGACCCGCCAGGCAGCGGTCCCGGCATGTGGGCAGGCGGCCCGAGCGCGGTCCGCAGCGGCGGCGAGATCTACCTGGCGTACCGGCTGCGGCGGCCGGTCGGGCAGGGGCGGGGGTACGCGGTCGTGCTGGCCCGGTCCTGTGACGGGGAGCGGTTCGAGACCATCGCGACCATCGGCAAGGAGCAGCTGGGCGCCGAGTCGCTGGAACGGCCCATGCTGGTGCGGGCGCCGTCCGGCCGCTGGCGGCTGTACCTGAGCTGCGCCACCCCCGGCACCAAGCACTGGCGGGTGGAGGTGCTTGAAGCCGGCGACCCGGGCGGGTTCGACCCGCGCGAGCGCCAGGTGGTGCTGCCAGGCGACGCCGCCACCGCGGTGAAGGACCCGGTGATCATGTACGCGGGCGGCTGCTGGCACCTGTGGGCGTCGGTTCACCCGATCATCGACCCCGACCAGGCCGACCAGATGGTCACCTGCTACGCCACCAGCGCCGACGGGCTGGACTGGGGCTGGCACGGCACCGCGCTGCGGCCGCGGCGGGGCGAGTGGGACGCGCGCGGGGTGCGGGTCAGCGCGGTCAGGTTCACCGGCGACGGGGTCGTCGCGTACTACGACGGGCGGGCCAGCGCCGCGGAGAACTTCGAGGAGCGCACCGGCGTGGCGACCGGCCCCGGCCCGGCTGAGCTCACCGCGACCGGGTCGGTGATCGGCTCGCCGTTCGGCGGCGGCCTGCGCTACGTCAGCATCGTCGGTCTCGGCGACGGGCGGGAGCGGGTCTACTACGAGATGGCCCGGGCTGACGGCGCGCATGAGCTGCGCACCGAGCTGCGGTCGGCTCCGGCCGGCCTGGCCGGGGCCGATGAGCTGGCCGCCACCGCCGAGCTGGCCGCCGCGGCCGAGCTGTCCCGGATGGCCGAGCCGGCCGCGGCGGCCGGGCTGGCTGGAGCGGCGGAACTGGCCGGGGCCGCGGAAATGGCCGGCCCGGCCTAGCGGTCACCAGGCTGCCAGGGCCGGCCTGGCGCCCGCTGGCCAGGGCCCGCCTGGCAGATACGGCCGGACCGGGGCGGCCAGGCGGATACTGCCGCCCCGGGGCGGCCTGGCGGTCAGAAAGCGGCGGGGCGGCCGTTCTTGGCCTGGCCCTGGTCGGCCGGGCGCGCCCCGACAAGGCCGCCCGACTCGCCGCGCGGCAGCAGCCAGTCGCTGTAATCCTCCCCGGTGATGCTTTCCAGCAGCCGGATGTCGGCCTCGAACCGGGGGATGAGCGCCCGGCGCTGCGCCCAGGTCAGCGGGCGGCGCGGCGGGCTGTCGCGTTGCAGGGCCCGCTGCATTGGCTCGGTCGGCACGCCCGGGATCGCATACGCCACCCGCAGCGCCGCCGACAGCGCGCGATGGCGCAGCGTCCGCTCCGGGTGGGCGGTGACGTTCTGCTTGGGCACCTCGCCCACGACGCCCTGCGGCACCCCCAGGAACGCGCAGATCCGGTTCAGCACCGTCCCGGGCTGGTCGACCAGGGCCCGGTACCGGAAGACCAGCACCTGCTCGCGCGGGAACACCGTGTACAGGCGGGCCAGTTGCTCGCCGTACCGGCCGAGCGCCAGGTAATGCCAGAAATCCGCCCATCCCGCCCTGATCCGGCGCTCTTCCTCGGCGCAGGCCTGCACGAAGTCGCCGACCGGATCGAGCCCGGCCGACCACAGGTGGGTCCAGTTCGAGTGCGCCCGCTCCACCGGGTCGCGCAGCACGACGATCAGCCTGGCGCCGGGGATGAGCGACCGGATCCGCAGCTGCGCGTCGTGCCGGTAGAGGTAGAAGGGAGTTGACTCGCCCCTCGGCAGGCTGGCCGGCCCGGCCCGGAACAGCGCCTCGTAGTCAGCGCGCCGCCACACGTGCTCGTGGTAGGTGCGCATGTCGCCGGGCCCGCCCCGGCCCGGCGGCGGCCCGTCGGAAAGGAAGAACTTGGGCTCCTTGACCGGCGACAGGTACAGGTACGGATGCCGGGCCAGCGCCGCGTGCAAGGCCGTCGTGCCCGCTTTCGGCGCGCCCGCCACGAAGAAGTCTGGCAGGGCCATAGCGCTGTCTCCTCGGGGACTAGCCTGCTATCCCTACTATTTCACTAGGATTCTCGTCTTTGGATGATCCCTACCCGGTATCGAGCAGATGTCACCCCCGAAATCCGGCCAGGCCGATAGCCGGCCGGGAGGCGGAAGCCGGGCTGGTCAGGACGCGGCGGCCGGCCCGGGGAGAACAGCCAGCAGGTACCGCTGCTGCGGCTTGCCGGTGTGCGGGTGCGGCGCCGGCGGCGCCGGGTCGGTGACCCAGCCAAGCCGCTCATAGAGTCGCATGGCGGCCGGATTGTCCTCGTATACCAGCAATTGCGCGTTCTGGTATCCCACGGCGGCCAGCTGGCTGGCCAGCGCCCTGAGCGTGATCGCGGCCAGGCCCTCGCCCCACCGGTCCGGCGCGGAGCCGAGGTAGCTGACCTCGGCGGTGCCGTCGCCGTCCGCCGCGGCCTGGCTGGCGGTCGCGAACGCCACCACCCGGTCGCCGTCGGCGGCCACGGTGAACTCGGCGCCCGGCTGGCTCAGCGCCTTGACCAGCACCGGCCGGGCCTGGGACAGCGCCGCCACCTCGTCGTCCCCGTCCCTGGCCGCGGTCGCCTCGGCCCAGAGCCGCGCGGCCGCGTCCACGTCGGCGAGCCGGCCCGGCCGCACCGTCACGAACGTCTGGATCATCTCCTGCTCGAGCAGGCCGGGATCGTCCGGCCGCACCGGCTGGGTCTTGCCTGTCGAACGGAACCCGTGCCGCTCGTACAGCCGCACCGCGGGCATGTTGCCGACCGTGACCCACAGCGTGATCGACGCGTAGCCGGCCCGCCTGGCCCACCGCTGGACGGCGCGGACCAGCACGTCGGCGATCCCGCGCCCGCGCTGGCCCGGGTCGACCCACATGGAGACCAGCTCGGCCATGCCGTCGTCGATGATGCCCCCCACCATCCCGACGGCCTTCCCGTCCTGCCGCACCACGAACTGGGCCCGCCCGGCCAGCCGCCGCCGCCAGTCCGCCTCGGTCAGCCCGCTCTCCCCGGCGAGCGTCGAGCCGAACGCATGCGGTGCCTCGCCCAGCCCGGCCAGCCGGATCTCCCGGTACTCTCGCCAGTCGTCAGGTTCTAGTAGCTCTGCTTCCACAGCCAGTTATCCTCGCCGTTGCCCGCGGCGGCCTCAAGCCGATTAGCGTCCTGGTGATCTTCGCCAGGCCGGGGCCGCTAGCCGCATCCGGGGCAGCGGCGGCAGTGGCATCGGGTCGCCGTCATAGCCGGGCACGCTGCCGGACCGGGCGGGCCCGGTCAGCCGACCAGTGTCTTCACCGCGCCGGCCAGGCTGGCCAGGGCCGCCTTGGCGTCGCCGAAGTACATGCTGGTCTTCGGGTTGACGTAGAGCTCGTTGTCGATGCCAGCGTAGCCGTGGCCCATCGAGCGCTTGATCACGATGATGCTCTTGGCCTGGTCGACGTCGAGGATCGGCATCCCGGAGATCGCGGTACCGGGCCGCCGCGCGGCCGGGTTGGTGACGTCGTTGGCCCCGATGACCAGCGCGACGTCGGTCCTGCTGAACTCGGGATTGATCTCGTCCATCTCCTTGAGCTGCGGGTAGGGCACGTTGGCCTCGGCCAGCAGCACGTTCATGTGACCGGGCATCCGGCCGGCCACCGGGTGGATCGCGTAGCTGACGTCGATCCCGCGCGACTCCAGCAGGTCGGCCAGCTCGGCGACCTCGTGCTGGGCCTGCGCAGCGGCCAGGCCGTACCCGGGCACGATGATCAGCTTGCTCGCGTAGGCCAGCTGGATCGCCGCGTCGTCGGCCGCGATCGAGCGGACGCCAGCGCCCGCCCCGGTCACCGCGGCCGGCGCCGCGTCCCCGGTGCCGAAGCCGCCCATGATGATGTTGCCGATGGACCGGTTCATCGCGTCGGCCATCAGCTTGGTCAGGATGCCGCCGGACGCCCCGACCAGCGCCCCGGCGATGATCAGCGCCCAGTTGCCGATGACGAAACCCGCCATCGCCACGGCTGTGCCGGTGAACGCGTTCAGCAGCGAGATCACCACCGGCATGTCAGCGCCGCCGATCGGCATGACCATGGAGACGCCGAACGCCAGCGCCGCGATGATGATCAGGACCAGGCCGGGCAGGCTCGGGGTGGCGATCAGGTAGCCGGCCGCGCCCAGCGCGACCGCGGCCAGCACCAGGTTGACGATCCGCTGGCCGCGGAAGGTGACCGGCGCGGAGTTGATCACTCCCTGCAGCTTCCCCGCGGCGATGATCGAGCCGGAGAAGGTGACCGCGCCGATGATGACGTCCAGCACGGTGGTGACGGTCGTCGACTCGGGCACCCCGACCGCCGCGTCGGTGAGCCGCGTGTAGTCGTGGATCGCGACCAGCGCGGCCGCGCCGCCGCCCACCGCGTTGAACACGCTCACCAGCTGCGGCATCGCGGTCATCTGCACGTTCCTGGCGAAGTACAGGCCGGCCCCGCCGCCGACCAGCGCGCCGATGATCATCACCACCCAGCCGGTGGCGCTGATCGCGCCGGAGTGGATGACCAGCGCGAGGGTGGCGGCCACCGCGGCGACCATGCCGATGGTGGACGCCTGGTTGCCGCGCCGGGCGGTGGCCGGGCTGTTCATCAGGTGCAGGCCGAGCACGAAGCAGGACGCGGCGGCGACGTAGACGAGCTGGATGATCGTGTTGAAGGCGCTCATGGCCGCTGCCCGTCCTGGCCGGGCCCGCCGGTCGGCGCTGGCGCGCCCGGCCTGCGGTGGAACATCTTCAGCATCCGGCCGGTCACCACGTAGCCGCCGACCACGTTCATGGCCGCGAACGCGGCGGCGATGAACGCGATGATGTACCCGATGGCGTTGTTCGCGGTGACCGCGATCAGCATGGCGCCGACCAGCACGATCCCGTGGATGGAGTTGGCCGCCGACATCAGCGGCGTGTGCAGGGTGGCGGGCACCTTGCTGATCACCTCGAAGCCCACCCACAGGCTGAGCACGAAGATGACCAGGTCAGTCAGAAGCGCCGTCGACATTGGCGGTCCCTTCGGCGGACTTGGCGGGGGCGGACTTGGCGGAGGCGGGCTCGGCGCGGGGGGGCTCGGCGGGGGTGGGCTCGGCGGATTGGGGCTCGGCGGGGGCGGGCTGGCCGGACTCGGCGGGCCGGGCGGACTGGTCCGGCTGCGCGGACTGGTCCGGCTCGGCGGACTGGTCCGGCTCGGCCGGCGGGCCCGGATCAGCGGCACTGTCCTGCGCCTCCGGCGGGCGGAGTGCTGGGTGGACGAGCCGCCCGCCATGGCTGATGACGACGCCCGCCAGCAGGTCGTCGGACAGGTCGACCGCCAGCGCGCCGTCGGTGACCATGTACAGCAGCAGCGAGCTGACGTTGCGGGAGTACGCCGCCGACGAGGCTGGCGCCATGCTGGCGGGCAGGCCGCTCGCGCCGATCACGGTGACGCCGTTCTCGGTCAGCACGGTCTCCCCTGGTACCGAGCCGGCCACGTTGCCGCCCAGCTCGCTGGCGCCCATGTCGACGACGACCGACCCGGCGGCCATCGACTTCAGCGCGTCGCCGGTCACCAGCAGCGGCGGGCGCCGCCCCGGCACCTGCGCGGTGGTGATCACGACGTCGTGGCGGGCGATGTGGCCGGCCAGCTCGTCCTGCTGAGCCTGGCGTTCCTCCTCGGTCAGCGCCCTGGCGTAACCGCCCTCGCCGCCCGCCGGGCCCACCGACGTCAGCTCGATGAAGGTGGCGCCGAGCGAGGCCACCTCGGTCTTGGTCTCGGGCCGCACGTCGTAGGCGGACACCACGGCGCCGAGCCTGCGCGCGGTCCCGATCGCCTGCAGCCCGGCCACCCCGGTGCCGAGCACCAGCAGCCTGGCCGGCCGGGCGGTGCCCGCCGCGGTGATCAGCAGCGGGAAGAACCGGCCGTACGCGCCCGCCGCCAGCAGCACCGCCTTGTAGCCGGCGATGTTGGCCTGCGAGGTGAGCGCGTCCATCGCCTGGGCCCGCGGCAGCGTCCTCGGGATCATGTCCATGCTGGCCGCGGTGACCCCGGCCTGCGCCAGCTGGCCGGCCAGGGCCTGATCGGACAGCGGCGCCAGCATCCCGAACAGCGCCTGGCCCGCCCGCAGCCCGGCCACCGCGGCCTCGCCCGGCTTGCCGACCATCAGGATGACGTCGGCGGCCCACGCCTCCTGGCGGCCGACGATCGCCGCGCCTGCCTCGGCGTAACTGCCGTCCGGTACCCAGGCCGCATCGCCTGCCCCGGACTCCACCAGCACGTCCAGGCCGGCTGCGCGCAGCTTCCCGACAGCATCGGGAATCAGCGCGACCCGGCGCTCACCGGGCGCGGTTTCCTTGACGACGGCGACCTTCATAAGCGCGACCTCACGAGTCAGTTTCTGGGCAGTCCTACGAGTCGCCCGCAGGCTGCTATTACCAATAGCGTCCTTGCCTTGGCTGCGGCCAACGCAACGTTCCGGCCCGCCCGGGCCCGGCCGCTGAGCCTGCCTACAAGTGTGACTCTACTGGCCGGCCGGGCATGGTAGCGGACGGGCCGGCGCCGCCCGCCGCGGGGGCACCGCCGGTGGCCGGGGCCGTGCGGGCGGGCAGGGGGCCGGCGCGGGCGGGGGACGGGGACGGGCCGGCGCCGCCCGCCGCGGGCCGGCGGATCCGCCCATGTCCGCCAGCGCTGCCCGGCCCCGGCCGGTGGGGATGCGCTGGCCCCCTGCTGTCGTTGTTTCAGCGGCTCGGGGCCAGCGCATCCGTTGCCAGCGCGGGACGGGGCGGGGCGATGCGGGGCGGGGCTGGCCGCGGGGATACCTTTAGGGCGGCCGGCCCGGCCGGCCCGGCGGGCATTGGGCGACGGGTAATTCCCTGGGTGAGGATTAACCGGGGCGCATGAGCGGGGGCAGTGATGATTTCGCCGGAAAAGGTGACCGGGGCGGGCAGCCGGAAAAGTGATCGCGAATGGTGAGCCTGGTTAACCGGCGCCGGGTGCCGGGCCGCGGGGCATGACCGGCGAGCCGGAAGGACTCGCCGGGCGGCTCGCCGCGGCCCAGCGCATGCTGGCCGCGGCCAGCTTCGACGACCAGACGCGGGCCAGGCTGCAGCGCAGGCTCACCGCGATCTGCGACGCGGTGAAGCTGCCCGGGGCGGACACCGGCCGCTGCGCCAGGCGGCTTGACCTGCTCGTAGCTGACCTGCGGGACTGCGTGCAGAGCGGCCAGGACCAGGGCGGCCAGGACCAGGCCGGCGGGGCTGGCGGCTGAGGGGGCGAACACCGCGCCTGAGGGCACGCGGGGGCAAGCCGGAAGAAAACTGATTAAGCAGAATCATTGTTCTTTTGCTACCGCATATACGCCAGGCTGATATTGACTAGAACGGTATTCGGAAAATGCTCTAGCATGGCCTGGCTAGCCGGTTACTGGGCCGTCATGACGGGTGCGAACCGCGATTCCTGCGCCGTTATGTGAGGTTATGGCCTCGACACACGGTGATTTCTCGCGAATATGTTTGTGCGCCAGCGCTGAATCACCTAATTTCAAGCAGGTCAGAGGTCGCGAGTAGTTAGTGCCCTGTCCGCGCGACCTCCCGTTGGGGGAACCGCAGGAGTGAGGAAATGAACAAGCGTGACCTGATCGATACGATTTCAGGCCGGTTGGGAGACAAGAAAACCGCGACCGAAGCCGTCAACGCAGTGCTCGACGCCATCCAGGCAGCCGTCGCGAAGGGCGATAAAGTCTCGATTACCGGATTCGGGGTATTCGAGAAGGCTGTCCGCCCGGCCCGCACCGCGCGCAACCCGGCCACCGGCGCGTCCATCAAGGTGCCGAAGTCCTCGGTGCCCAAGTTCCGGCCCGGGTCGGACTTCAAGGCCGTCGTGAACGGCGACAAGAAAGTCGCCGCCACCAGGCGGTAGCGCGGGCGGCGAGCGGCGCGCAGCGCGCCGCTCGCCACCCCGGCGCGCCGGGATGGCGCGGGCCTGGCGCACCGCGCGGCTCAGGCGCGGCTGGCGGGACGCCAGGGGTCCATTGCCGTTAGCGCAACCCGGGACGCTTTTTCAGCGCGGTCGTCACCAGCCGGTCAATGAGCTTGCTGAACGGCATGCCGCTGGCTTCCCACATCTTCTGGAAGTAGGACGCGGGCGACAGGCCGGGAATCGTGTTGATCTCATTCAGCACGATCTGGCCGTCTGAGGTATAGAAGAAGTCCACCCGGGCGAATCCCTCGGCCGATACCGCCAGGAACGCCTCCGCGGCGAGCCTGCGGATCTCGTCGCTGTCGGCGCTGGGAATCGGGGCCGGGATCGCCATCCCGCTGGCCGCGTCCAGGTACTTGGCCTCGAAGTCCCAGAACTCCTCGCCGCCGTCGATCAGCAACTGCCCGGGGACGCTGGTGTCCGGCGGCGATCCGTCGATGCCCTCCAGCACCGAGCACTCGATCTCGCGGCCCTCGAAGGCGGCCTCGACCAGCACCTTCGGGTCGTACTGGCGGGCCAGCGCGATCGCCCCGGCCAGCTGGGCCTGGTCGCTGGCCCTGGACGTGCCGATGCTGGAGCCGCCCCTGGCCGGCTTGACGAACACCGGCCAGCCGAGCTCGGCGATCGCGTCCTGGACCCGCTTGCCCTCCGGGTCGGCGGCCGGCCAGTCCCGCTCGCGCACCACCACGTACGGCCCGACCGGCAGCCCGCTGGCCTTGAAGATCATCTTCATGTAGGCCTTGTCCATGCTGACCGCGCTGGCCAGCACCCCCGAGCCCACGTACCTGACCCCCGCCATCTCCAGCAGGCCCTGGATCGTGCCGTCCTCGCCGAACGGGCCGTGCAGCACCGGCAGCACCACGTCGACCTCGCTGAGCAGCCGGGGGATCTGCCCGGGCGGCGCGGCCGTCAGCGCGCCCAGGCTGGCCCACGGCACGACGTCGCCTCCTGGCTCGGCGACCGCCTCCACCGATGGCAGCTCGCCGCCGGTGATGGCGAGCCGCTCCGGGTCGTCGGCGGCCAGCACCCAGTTGCCCGAGCGGGTGATCCCGACCGGCACCACCTCGTACTTGCTCCGGTCGATCGACGCGAGCATGTTGCCGCCCCCCATGCACGACACCGCGTGCTCGGGGCCGCGGCCGCCGAATACGACCGCCACCCTGATCTTGCGTTGCTCGCTCACCCAGTCTCCTTCCAGCTCGCGAACGCCTTCCGGCGCCGCCCGCTCAGGCTGGCCGCTCAGGCTGCCCGCTCAGGCACTGCCCGATCAGACTCCGTAGCGTTCTGGTTTCGCTGACCTGCTGGCGAGCATCACCGCCGCCTTGCCCACCTCCAGCCCGTCATTCATGACCGCCACCATGACCTCGGTGATCGGCATCTCGACGTCGTGCCGCCGGGCCAGTTCCAGCACCGATACCGAGGACTTGACTCCCTCGACGGTGTGCCTGGTGGTGGCGATGACCTCCTCCAGCGACATTCCCTTACCCAGGTTCTCGCCGAACGTGCGGTTGCGGGACAACGGCGAGCTGCAGGTCGCGACCAGGTCGCCCATGGCGGCCAGGCCCGCGAAGGTGTGCTGGTCGGCGCCGAGCGCCGCGCCCAGCCGGGTGATCTCGGCCAGGCCGCGGGTGATCAGCATCGCCCGGGTGTTGTCGCCCAGGCCCATCCCGGCGGCGATGCCAACCGCGAGCGCGATCACGTTCTTGACCGCGCCGCCCAGCTCGCAGCCGATCACGTCCGGGTTGGTATAGGGCCGGAAGTAGCTGGTATGGCAGGCCTGCTGCAGCGTCCCGGCCGCGTCCGGGTCGGTGCAGGCCACCACGGCGGCCGAGTACTGGCGCTGGGCGATCTCCATCGCCAGGTTGGGGCCGGTGACCACCGCGATCCGCTCCGGCGGTACGGCGGCCACCTCCTCGATCACCTCGCTCATCCGCTTGCAGGTGCCCAGCTCGATGCCCTTCATCAGGCTGACCAGCAGCGCGCGCGGTGGCAGCAGGTCATGCCAGGCGGCCAGGTTGGCCCGCAGCGACTGGGCCGGCACCGCGACGATCACCAAGTCGGCGCCGTCCAGCGCCGCCGCCGGGTCGGCCGTGGCCCTGATCGTCTCGCTGAGGGTGACGCCGGGCAGGTAATCGGGGCTGAGGTGGGCGGAGTTGATGCTCACGGCGAGCTCGCCGCGGCGGCAGTACAGCATGGCGGGAGCCCCGGCGTCGCAGAGCACCTGGGCGAACGTGGTGCCCCAGGAGCCGGCTCCCATCACGGCTGCCTTCATGTTGTCGTCGCCTGCGTGCTGCCTGGGTCCGCGGCGTCTTGCGTTCCGCCCTGGTCCTGATTTTGCTCTTGCAGCGCGCGCAGCTCCTGCCGGGCCTTGCGGCGGGCGATCGCGGGGTGGAACGGCTCGTCCGGCGGGGTCTCGCCGCGCAGACCGGCGAGCAGCCCGGTGATGTCCTTCATGATCACCGCGGTGGCCTCGCGCAGCACCTGGGAGGTCAGCGGCTGGCCGGCGAACGCGGACAGGTCGACCGGCGGGCCCGCGACGATGCGCACGGTCTTGCGCGGCAGCAGGTGGGGCCGGAAGCTGCCGTAGGGCAGGATCTCCTGCGCGCCCCAATGCGCCACCGGGACCACCGGGGCGCCGGTCGACAGCGCCAGCCTGGCCGCCCCGGTCTTGGCCACCATCGGCCACTTGGCCGGGTCCCTGGTGACCGTGGACTCGGGATAGAAGATCACCGAGGCCCCGTTCCTGATGCCCAGCTCGGCGTCCTTGAGCACCAGCGCGGCGTCGGTCGCGTTCCGGTAGACCGGCAGCTGGCCCAGCTTGCGCACGATGTACCCGAGCACCGGGATGTCGAACAGCGAGGACTTGGCCAGGAACACCGGGTAACGGCCGGCCCGGTAGCTGTACAGCGCCACCGCCAGCACGTCGGCGTAGGACAGGTGGTTGGCCGCCAGGATCATCCCGCCCGAGCGGGGGAAGTGCTCCTTGCCCCGCCAGTCGTGCTTGATCAGCCCGTACAGCAGCGGCACCAGGATGGCCTTGGAGATCCCGCGCCAGATCCGGGAGTAGCTGCCGTCAGCCCGCTTGCTCATCGAGCACCATCACTGAACGTCATGTGGGCCAGTCTCCCGGTTCGCTGGTCGCGGTGTCGAGGCAGGATCAGATGCATGGCTACCCCGCTGCGCTGGTCGATAGTGATCCCCGTCAAGGTACTTGCCCAGGCCAAATCGAGGCTGGCCGAGCTGGCCGGGCCGCGCCGCCCGCAGCTGGCGCTGGCGATGGCCGCCGACACCGTGGCCGCGGCGCTGGCCTGCGACGCGGTCCGGGCGGTCCTGGTGATCACCGACGACGCGCAGGCGGCGGCGCAACTGTCGGATCTTGGCGCGCTGGTACTGCCGGACAAGCCGGGCGCCGGGCTCAACCCGGCGCTGGAGTTCGGCGCGGCGCAGGCCGCGGCCTGGTGGCCGGAGGACGGCACCGCGGCGCTCGCGGCCGACCTGCCCGCGCTGGGCCCGGCCGAGCTCGCCGGGGCGCTCACCGCGGCCGCGGGGCTGCCAGCCGCGTTCGTCGCGGACGCGGCGGGCACCGGCACGACGCTGTACCTGACCGGGCCCGGCGCCTCGTTCAGCCCCCGGTTCGGGACGGGATCGCGGGCGGCGCACCTGCGCGGCGGCGCGGTGCAGCTGGATCTGCCCGCCGACAGCGGGCTGCGCCGGGACGTGGACACCGCAGCGGACCTGCGGCAGGCCGTGCGGCTCGGGCTCGGGCCCAGGACCGCCGCCCTGGCCGCCGAGCTCGACGCCGGCTAGATGTGAACGATCGGGCAGGTAAGCGTCCTGGTGATGCCGTCGACCCCCTGGATCTGGGCGACCACCAGCTTGCCGAGGTCATCGACATTGTCCGCCTGGGCGCGGACGATCACGTCGTAGGGCCCGGTGACGTCGTCAGCCTGGGTCACACCGGAGATCTTCCCGATGTGCACGGCGACGTCGGCGGCCTTGCCGACTTCGGTCTGAACGAGGATGTATGCCTGAACCATGCAGTCCTCCCGGGCACGGCTGGAAGCGCCCACGCTACCGTAGGTACCCGGTATCCGGCCCCGAGGGCGGGCCGAAACCGCCGCAGACATGCGGGAGGCTGACATTACCGTCGCGGACATGGGCGAATTCGGCCTTATCGCGGCGATTGCGGCCCTGGCCCCGCCCGGCCCGGCGCAAGTGGTGGGCATCGGCGACGACGCCGCCGTGCTGCGCGCGCCCGACGGCCGGGTGGTCGCCACAATGGACATGCTGGTGCAGGACCGCCATTTCCGGCTGGACTGGTCGAGCGCATTCGACATCGGCTGCAAAGCGGCGGCGCAGAATCTCGCCGATATCGCCGCGATGGGCGCGAGCCCGGTCGCGCTGCTGGTCGGTTTCGCCGCGCCGGGTGACCTGGCGGCCAGCTGGGCCCAGGAGCTGGCCCGCGGCCTGGTGGCCGAGTGCTCACGGTGCGGCGCGCAGCTGGCCGGGGGTGACGTGAGCAGCGCGGAGAAGATCACGCTGGCGATCACCGCGCTCGGCGACCTGGCCGGCCGCGCGCCGGTGACCAGGGCCGGGGCGCGGCCTGGCGACCAGGTCGCCGTCGCCGGGCAGCTTGGTTACTCGGCGGCCGGGTTCGCGCTGCTCAGCGCCGGGCTGACCGAACCGTCCGCGCTGGTGGAGCGGCATCGCAGGCCGCGCCCGCCGTATCAGGCAGGGCCGGAGGCGGCCGGGCTCGGCGCCACCGCGATGATCGACGTCAGCGACGGCCTGCTGGCCGACCTAGGGCACGTCGCGGGTTCGAGCGGGGTGCGGATCGAGGTCGAGTCCGGGCCGCTGGCCGATGCCCGGCTGCGGGCGGCCGCGGCCGCGCTCGGCGGCGCCGACTGGCGGCGCTGGGCACTGACCGGCGGCGAAGATCACGCGCTCGCCGCGACGTTTCCCCCGGGGATCGCGCTGCCCGGGCACTGGACGGTGATCGGTGCCGTGGCCCGGGGAGAGGGAGTTCGGGTGGATGGTACCGAGTATGCGGGTCCGTCTGGCTGGAATCATTTCCCTGAGCAGGGCTGAATTACGTTCTGTCATCTTCAAATAGCGTGTGGTTACTAGCCGCACTGAGGCATTGCTTGGTATAAACCCGGTGATGCCAAGTCACCGCAAGGAGCGCGGGTCCGAGCCCAGGCACCGCGCGCCGCGCGAGCCCCGTGCACTCAGGCGCCCCGGGCCGAGCGTCCGGTTTGACGTGCCCGCAGGACGGTCCGGGCGCGCGATGCGGATGCTGGTGGTGACGCCTCAGTTCGCGGCCGGGGCGGGCATGGTGATCGCGGCCATCCTGGCGGTGGACCTGCCGCACGCCGCGCTCAGCTACGGGCCCAACCCGGAGGTCCGCACCTGCAGCGCGCGCGACTGCGTGACCACCAAGCCCGGCACCGGCGGGCTGACGACCACCGATCCGGGCATCAAGCTGCGCGAGCCCAGGCACAGCCCGGGCGCCAGCGAGGCGGCGCTGCCGGACGGGTCGGCCTCGCCCGCCCACTCGTCCTCGGCGCAGCCCGCTATGCACTACCACACGATCAGGCACGTCGACTCCGGCTTCATCGGGATGATCACGATCACGACGCACCCGGCGCAGGGCGGCTGGAGTCTCGGGTTCGGCTTCCCCGGTGCCAGGATCCAGCACATCTGGGGCGCGACCTGGCACGCCGGCGGCGACACCGGCGGCGTGGTGGTGACCGGCAAGCCCTGGCCCTGGCCCGGCCAGAAGTCGGTGACCTCGCGGATCGTGGTGTTCGCCACCGGCACCGCTTCCGCCCCGGGGTCGTGCACCTTCGACGGCGCAGCCTGCACCTTCCGCTGACCCCGCGCCCCTCGCCCCGCCCCCCACCCGGCCCCGCCCCGGCCGCGGCGCGGCCGGTGATCGTGGTTGTTAGTCAGCGATATTCGCTGACAAGTCGCCACGATCATGCGGGGGGGCGGTGCTGGAGCGCGGGGTGCTGGATCAGGCGGGGTTGCTTTTAGGCTGGCGGCATGATGCAGACACCTGCGCGCGTGCTGGCGATCGCGGGCTCGGACTCCGGCGGCGGTGCCGGGATCCAGGCTGACCTGAAGACCATGCTGGCCCTGCGGGTGCACGGGATGACGGTCGTCTGCGCGGTGACCGCGCAGAACTCGGTCGGCGTGCAGGGCTACTGGGAACTGCCCGTCGAGGCGGTGGCCGCGCAGCTGGACTCGGTGCTCAGCGACATCGGGGTGCAGGCGGTCAAGACCGGGATGCTGGCCTCGGTGCCGATCGTGGAGACGGTCAGCGCGGTGCTGGCCGGGGTGGCGGCGCCGATCGTGGTCGACCCGGTGGCGGTGTCCAAGCACGGTGACAGCCTGATCTCGCCCGGTGCGGTGGAGGCGGTGAAGGAGCGGCTGCTGCCGCTGGCCACCGTGGTGACGCCGAACCTGCTCGAGGCCGAGTTGCTGACGGGCATACAGATAGCCGACGAGGTTGGAATGCTCAAGGCCGCCGAGGTGATCTCCGGTCTCGGGCCGCGCTGGGTGCTGGTCAAGGGCGGGCACCTGCCGGGCAACCCGGTCGACCTGCTCTACGACGGGCAGCGCGCGATCCGGTACCCCGGGGACCGGATCGTCAGCAAGCACACCCACGGCACCGGGTGCACCCTGGCCTCGGCGATCGCCTCGTTCCTGGCCAGGGGCGCGGACGTGCCGGGCGCGGTCGAGTCAGCCAGGCAGTTCGTGGCAGGCGCCATTGCCGGCGGGTTCCCGCTCGGCGCGGGCATCGGGCCGGTCGATCACGCCTGGCGGATCCGGCTCAGCGAGTGACCTTGCCTGCCTTGATGCAGGACGTGCACACGTTGAGGCGCTTGGGCGCGCCGTTCACGGTAGCGCGCACGCGCTGAATGTTCGGGTTCCAGCGGCGTGGGGTGCGGCGGTGCGAGTACGACACGTTCTTGCCGAAACCAGGCCGCTTGCCGCAGACGTCGCAGACGGAAGCCACGGGATGCTCCATTGGGGTGCTAGCCAGATAGGTCAGCCCGGTCGCTTCCCGGGCAGTCGTCGAAGGATATCCGACCGGCGGCGGTTCGCGCGAGCCGGGCACCGCGGGTCCGGTGCCAGACTGGCAGCGAACCGTCAGTAGCCGGCCGTACGCTGCGGGTGTGACGGCGCTCGCGGCCATCGACGGCCCGGCGGTCCGGCGATGGTACCGCCTGGCCGCGGACGCGCTTGCCCAGGCCGGGCCGGCCATTGACGCGCTGAACGTGTTCCCGGTGCCAGACGCCGACACCGGCACCAACCTGACGCTCACGCTGAGGTCGGCGGCCCAGGCGGTGGCCGGGCAGCCCGGACACGCCGGGCCTGCCCAGCTGTGGCAGGCCGCCGCGCAGGGCGCGCTAGCCGGGGCGTGCGGGAACTCCGGGATCATCGTCAGTCAGTTGCTGCGCGGGCTCGCCGACGTGTGCGGGGCCGCGCAGCGGTGCGACGGCCCGGTGCTCGCGGCGGCGCTCGCGCACGCGGCCAGGCTGGCCAGGGCGGCGGTGAGCGAGCCGGTTGAGGGCACCGTGCTGACCGTCGCGGACGCCGCCGCAACCGCCGCCGCAGCGGCCTTGTCCGGCCCGGAGGAGCGCGGCCAGGAGGTTTCCGGACCACGGGTGTCCGGACCGCAGGTGTGCGCCGTTGCGCCGCAGGCTGGCGCCGGGCAAGCCCCTGGCGGGCAGGCCAGTGCGGGGCAGGCCAGTGCGGGGCAGGCCGGTGCGGGGCAGGCCGGTGCGGGGCAGGCCGGTGCGGGGCAGGCCGGTGCCGGGACGGCCGGTGCGGGGCAGGCCGGTGCCGGGACGGCCAGTGCGGGGCAGGCCGGTGCGGGGCAGGCCGGTGCGGGGCAGGCCGGTGCCGGATTGGCAGGGCAGCCGGGGGCCGAACTGGCGGGAGTGGTTACCGCCGCCGCGGCGGGCGCGCGGGCGGCGCTGGCCAGGACCAGCGAGCAGCTCGCCGTGCTGGCCGCCAGCGGGGTGGTGGACGCGGGCGCGGCCGGGCTGTGCGTGCTGCTGGACGTGCTGGCCGCGACCGTTACCGGTCGGCCGCGCGCGGAATACGAGGTGCCCGCCCCGGTCAGGCCGATGCAAGCAGGACTGCCGGGCGGAGCGGCCGGGACCGATGGCGCGGCCGGCCGGGCGGCTAGCGGCCTGGGGCCAGGTACTGGCGCTGGCCCGCACCACTATGAGGTCACCTACCTGCTGGAGGCCAGCGCGGCGGCGGTCGGGGAACTGCGGGAGCGGCTCGGCGCGCTCGGCGACAGCGTCGTCATCGCCGGGGCTGGGCAGTCCTGGCACGTGCATGTGCACCTGGGGGAGGCGGGCGCCGCGGTCGAAGCGGGCCTGCAGGCCGGCCGCCCGAGCCGGATCACCGTGACCTATCTCGGCCCCGTCGGCCCGGGGCCTGGCGCATCCGACCAGGCCGGGCTTCGGCCGGGCACCGCGGACCTGACCGGGTGCGGGCGTGATGCAGCACAGCAGGCCAGCCCGCAGCGCAGCGCGCCCGCGGCCAGTGCGCGTGCGGATAGTGGGCGTGCGGATAGTGGGCGTGCGGCTGGTACGGCTGGGGCTAGTGCGGCTGGGGCCAGTGACACGGAGCCGGCCGGGCGGGCGGTCATCGCGGTCACCGGCCCGGGGCGGACCGGCCAGGGGCCAGCCGGGCCAGGGCCAGCTGGCATGGGGCTGGCTGGCACGGGGTCAGCTGGCCCGGGGCCAGTCGGGGCTGGGTCGGCGGGAACCGGGGTGGGCGCGCTGCTGGGTGCGGCGGGGGCGCGGGTGGCGAACGGGACGGATGCGGGGGAGCTGATCGGGCAGGCCAGGCAGGCGGGCCGGGAACTGATCCTGCTGCCCGACGGGGACATGGCGCTGAGCGCCGCGCAGGAGGCAGCCGCCCGGCTCGGCGCTGAGGGACGGACCGTCGCGGTGATCGGTTCCCGGTCACCGCTGCAGGCGCTGGCGGCGATGGCCGTGCACGTCCCTGGCCGCCCGTTCGCCGCGGACGTGGCCGGGATGGACCGCGCCGCGGCCGGGATGCGCTGCGGCAGCCTGGTCCGCCGGGACGGTAGCCTGACCGGACTGGTCGACGGTGCGGTGGCGGTCACCGGGACGGACGAGATCCAGGTGGCGATCTGCCTCGCTGAGGCGCTGATGGCAGGCGGCGGGGAGCTGGTGACCCTGATGGCGGCAGGAGCAGCGGACTCACCGCTGCCCCTTGCGGTCGCCGCGCACCTGGCCAGCCGGTGGCCCGCGGCCGAGGTCGCGTGCTACGGGAACGGCCCGGCACCGCTGCTGATCGGCGTGGAGTAGCAGCCGATGGCGATGCTCGCGGACCCGCTGCGCAAGGTGGTGGGGGACAAGGCGGCCAAGCGGCTCAACCAGGCGCTGGACCTGCAGACCGTCGCCGAGCTGCTTGGCTACTACCCGCGCCGGTACGACACCAGGGGCGAGCTGACCGACCTGGCGTCGCTGCGCGAGGGCGAGCACGTGACCGTGCAGGCCGAGGTCGCCGCCGTGTCGGTGCGCAAGATGCGCAACCGGCCCGGCACGATCTTCGAGGCGGTGGTGACCGACGGGCGCGGCCGGCTCACCCTGACATTCTTCGGCCGGGGCCGGCAGGACTGGCGGGAGAAGGTACTCACCCCGGGGACGCGCGGGCTGTTCTCCGGCCAGGTCTCGAGCTTCCGCGGCAAGCGCCAGCTGTCGCACCCCGAGTGCGAGCTGCTCGGCGCGGGCGAGCCCCGGGTCAGGGCGGCCGAGTACGCCGCCGAGCTGATCCCGGTGTACCGGGCGAGCAGCCAGATCACCTCCTGGCAGATCGCCGACTCGGTGCAGATCGTGCTGGACACCCTCGACATCGACGACGACCCGCTGCCGCCCGCCGTCCGGCAGAAGTACGGCCTGACCGGGCTCGCCGACGCGCTGCGCGGAATCCACAAGCCCGTCGACCAGGCCGACAGGCGGCGGGCCGAGCGCAGGCTGAAGTGGGACGAGGCGTTCGCGCTCCAGGTGATCCTGGCCCAGCGGCGGCTGGCCGCGACCGCGTACTCGACCACGCCGCGGCCGGGCCGGGACGACGGGCTGCTGGCGGCGTTCGACGCGGCGCTGCCGTTCGAGCTGACCATCGGCCAGCAGCTGGCGGGCGCGACCATCGCAGACGAGCTCGACCGCGACCACCCGATGCACCGGCTGCTGCAAGGCGAGGTCGGCTCCGGCAAGACGATCATCGCGATCCGGGCGATGTTGCAGGTGATCGACGCCGCCGGGCAGGCCGCGCTGCTCGCCCCCACCGAGGTGCTGGCCCAGCAGCACCTGCGCGCCATCAGCGACCTGCTCGGCCCGCTGGCCCGGGCCGGCCAGCTCGACGGCGACCCGCGCGGCACCAGGGTCGCGCTGCTAACCGGCTCGCAGTCCACCGCGCAGCGCCGCCAGGCACTGCTCGAGGCCGCGTCCGGCACGGCCGGGATCCTGGTCGGCACGCACGCGCTGCTGCAGGATCAGGTGCGGTTCGCTGAACTCGGGCTGGTGGTGATCGACGAGCAGCACCGGTTCGGGGTGGAGCAGCGGGACGCGCTGCGGGAGAAGGCCGGCGAGGGCCGGCCGCACCTGCTGGTGATGACCGCCACCCCGATCCCGCGGACGGTCGCCATGACGGTCTTCGGCGACCTGGACATCTCCACGCTCACCGAGCTGCCGGCCGGCCGGTCGCCGATCAGCACCCACGTCGTCCCGGCCGCGGAGAAACCCCGGTACCTGGCCCGGGTGTGGGAGCGGGTGGCCGAGGAGGTCGCGGCCGGGCGGCAGGCGTATGTCGTCTGCCCCCGGATCGGCACCGAGCCCGCCGCCGGGGACGCTGGCGGGGACATGGCCGCCGGGGACATGGCCGCAGGGGATAGCGCCGCCACGGACACGGGCGGTCCTGGCGCGGGCCCGCGGCGAGCCGGACAGGCCGGGAACGGCAGCCAGGCCAGCAGTAGCGGCGGGAGCGGGGACGGGAACGGGAACCGGGGCGGGAACCGGGGCGGGACCGGGAACGGGGGCGGGACCGGGAACCGGGGCGGGACCGGCGGCCGGGCGGCCGGGGCCGGGCGGTCCGGCCGCAGGGACGAGCTGGCCGAGGACGGGGCGCTGTTCGGCGAGGACGAGGTGCTCGCGGCCGACGACAGCGGCCAGGACCCCGGCGACCAGCCAGATAGCAGGCCCGCGATCGCGGTGCTGGACCTGGCCCCGGCGCTGGAAGGCGGGCCGCTGGCCGGGCTGCGGGTGGCCATCATGCACGGCCGGCTGCCCACCGACGAGAAGGACCGGGTGATGCGCTCGTTCGCGGACGGGTCGGTCGACGTCCTGGTCACCACCACCGTGGTGGAGGTCGGGGTGGACGTGCCGAACGCGACCGCCATGGTGATCATGGACGCCGACCGGTTCGGCGTGTCCCAGCTGCACCAGCTCAGGGGGCGGGTCGGCCGGGGCAGGCACGAAGGGCTGTGCCTGCTGGTGACCGAGGCCGCCGACGGGGCGAAGTCCCGGGCCCGGCTGGACGCGGTCGCCGAGACCCTGGACGGGTTCACCCTGTCCCGGCTCGACCTGGAGCAGCGCAAGGAAGGCGACGTGCTCGGCGCGGCCCAGGCCGGCAGCAGGAAGAGCCTGAAACTGCTGACGCTGCTGAAGGACGAGGAACTCATCGGCCAGGCCCGGCAGGAAGCGACCAGCCTGGTGGGCGCTGACCCGGCGCTGTCGGGGTACCCGGCGCTGGCCGCCGCGGTCCGCGCCATCCTCGACCAGGAGCAGGCCGAGTTCCTGGAGAAGGCCTGACCGGCGATGACGCGAATCATCGCGGGCCTGGCCAAGGGCAGGCGGCTGGCGGTGCCCGCCGGGACCCGGCCGACCAGCGACCGGGCCCGCGAGGGCCTGTTCGCCAGCGTGGCGGCCAGCCTGGGCACCCTGGACGGCGCGCGGGTGGCCGACCTGTACGCCGGCTCGGGCGCGGTGGGCCTGGAAGCGCTCTCCCGCGGTGCGGCCGGGGCGCTGCTGGTCGAGTCGGACCGGACCGCGGCCCTGGTCATCAGGGCCAACATCGAGACCCTCGGGCTGGCCGGCGCCGAGCTGGTCCCCGGGCTGGTCGAGCGGGTGCTGGAACGCGGACCCGGCCCGGCGGGCCCGCGCGACTTCGTCTTCGCCGACCCGCCCTACGTGGTCGCGGACGGGCAGGTCACCACGGTGCTTGAGTTGCTGGCCGGGCGCGGCTGGCTGGCCGACGGCGCGCTCGTGGTGATCGAGCGGGCCACCAGGTCGGGCCCGCCTGGCTGGCCGGGCGGATATGAGCAGGACAGGTCCCGCAGGTACGGCGAGGCGACGCTCTGGTACGGTCTGGCCGCAGGCACACAGTCAGCTGCCCGGTCAGCGACAGGAGAGTGAGCTCGGGTGCGTCGTGTCGTCTATCCAGGGTCATTCGACCCGGTGACCAACGGGCACGTGGACATCATCGCCCGCGCGGCCAGGCTGCACGACGAGGTGGTCGTCGCCGTCCTGCTCAACCCCAGCAAGTCGACGCTGTTCACCGTGGACGAGCGGGTCAGCATGCTGAGCGAGGTCACCGCGGAGTTCAGCAACGTCCAGGTGGCCAGCTTCGCCGGCCTGACCGTCGACTTCTGCAAGGCCAACGACATCAGCGCGATCGTGAAGGGGCTGCGCGCGGTCAGTGACTTCGACTACGAGCTGCAGATGGCGCAGATGAATTACAGCCAGGCCGGGGTCGAGACGCTGTTCATGGCCACCAACCCGCTGTACGCGTTCCTGTCATCGTCGCTGGTCAAAGAGTTCGCCAGGTTCGGCGGGGACGTCGCGAGCCTGGTGCCCAAGCCGGTGCTCGACAAGCTGGCCGAACGGGCGGCCAGGGCCTGAGGGCCGGCCGCCCGCCGGGCCCGGGCCAACTTGGGATTCGGCCGGCCCGGCGGGTAAGCTGGGCCGCCCAGTACCCCGTCACCACCTAGCTTGCCCATGTCACCTGTTAACTCCAAGCACGCAAGGCGCCTTGGCCACCCGCTTGTCTTCGATACGCGCGGGCTCGGCCCCGGTGCTGTGCTGCGGCAGTCCCGTACCGCGCCGGCCCCGGCCGACCTCGCGGTCGAGCTCGCCCGCGTTCCCGAGGGCGCGCAGCTGTCGCTCGACGTGCAGCTGGAGGGGGTCGCCGACGGCGTCCTGGCCACGGTGGAGGCGCAGGCGCCGCTGGCCGCGGAGTGCGCGCGCTGCCTGGAGCCGGTGTCATCGACGACCCGGGTCAGGTTCCGTGAGCTATACAGCTACGAGGCCGGCGAGGAAGGCGGGTATGTTCTGCACGGAGACCTGCTCGACCTGGAGCCCGCGCTGCGTGATGCGCTGGTGCTGGAGCTGCCGCTGGCGCCGCTGTGCGCCGACGACTGCGCCGGGCTCTGCGTCGAGTGTGGCATCCGGCTCGCGGACGCGGGCCCCGGCCACTTTCATGCCGGGCCGCAAGGGGCCGATACTGGTAACAAGCCGGACACTGGCGGCGGATCGCCGCCCGATGACAGGACGGCCGGCTCGCCCGGTCCCGACCATAGGAAGGAGCGCTGAGGTGGCGGTCCCCAAGCGGAGAATGTCACGCAGCAACACCCGGTCGCGCCGGGCCCAGTGGAAGACCACGGCGCCCGCGCTGGTGACCTGCCCGCAGTGCCGTGACCCCAAGCTGCCGCACACGGCGTGCCCGACGTGCGGCACCTACAACCGGCGCCAGGTGATCAACCCTTCCTGACCGCGGACCAGGTGCGCGGCCGGTGCCGGACGCGTACCGCGCGCCGGAGTCGTGCCGCGCGGACAGCGGAGAGGAGGATGCGTGCCCAGCACATCGGGCAGCGGCGGAGCTGCCGAGTACGACACCGCCGGCCTGCTGCGTGCCCTGGGAGTGCCACTCGGGGCCGAATTGCTGGAGCGCGCCCTCACCCACCGCTCGTTCGCGTACGAGAACGGCGGGCTGCCGACCAACGAGCGGCTGGAGTTCCTCGGTGACTCGGTGCTCGGCCTGATCGTCACCGACACCTTGTTCCGCGGGTATCCCGACCTGCCCGAGGGGCAGCTCGCGAAGCTGCGTGCCGCGGTGGTGAACATGCGCGCGCTGGCCGGCGTCGCCCGCGGCCTGCACCTGGGCCGCTACGTGCGGCTGGGCAAGGGCGAGGAAGGCACCGGCGGCCGGGACAAGTCATCGATCCTGGCCGACACCCTGGAGGCGGTGCTCGGCGCCGTCTACATGGACAGCGGCCTGGACGAGGCGGATGCCCTGGTGCACCGGCTGTTCGACCCGGTGATCGAGCGCTCGGCCCGGCTCGGCGCCGGGCTGGACTGGAAGACCTCGCTGCAGGAGCTGACCGCCGCCGAGATACTCGGCGTGCCGGAATACCACGTGGATGAGAGCGGCCCCGATCACCAGAAGTCGTTCCGGGCCGAGGTGCGGATCGGCGGGCGCACCTACGGCGAGGGCGAGGGCCACTCCAAGAAGGAGGCCGAGCAGCAGGCCGCCGAGGCCGCCTGGACCTCCATCAGCGAGGGCGCGGCACAAGCCGCGCTCGCCCGCGGCGACGGGGCGGTCGACGGGGCGGCCAACGGCGAGATCGCCGGCCCGCCCGGCAGCAGCCAGCCAGGCAAGGCGCCAGACGGCGGGCACGGGCACCCGGCCAAGACGGCGAACGGCGGGCGCGGGCAGCCCGCCACGGCGCCGGACGGCGAAGATCAGGGCTAGCCGGTGCCCGAGCTACCGGAGGTCGAGAGTGTCCGCCGGGGCCTGCAGACCCACATCACCGGCCGGACGATCGAGAAGGCTGAGCTGCTGCACCCGCGGGTGACCCGGCGGCACCCGGCCGGCCAGCAGGACTTCACCGCCGCGGTCGCCGGGCTGACCGTCACCGGCACCCGGCGCCGCGGCAAGTACCTGTGGCTCGAACTCGGCGACGACGCGCTGGTCGCGCACCTGGGGATGAGCGGCCAGCTGCTGATCGTGGACCAGGACCGGCCGCTCTCGGCGCACGTCCGGGCCCGGTTCACCTTCACCGATTCCGGTCCTGACCTGCGCTTTAGCGACCAGCGGACGTTCGGCCACCTGTACTTCTGCCCAGCCGGGGCGCAGCTGCCCGACATCATCGCGCACATCGCGCCCGACCCGCTGGAGGCCGGGTTCGACCTCGCCGCGCTGACCGTCAGGCTGCGCGGCCGCCGCACCGGGATCAAGCGGGCACTACTCGACCAGTCACTGGTCAGCGGGATCGGCAACATCTATGCCGACGAGGCGCTGTGGCGGGCCCGACTGCACTGGGCCCGGGCGGCTGAGCGGCTCAGGCCCGCCGAGGTGGCCCTGCTGATCAGCTCCGTGCAGGACATCTTCGCCGAGGCGCTGGCGGCCGGCGGCACCTCATTCGACAGCCTGTACGTGAACGTGAACGGGGAGAGCGGCTACTTCGACCGGTCGCTGGCCGTCTACGGGCGGGCCGGCCAGCCGTGCCGCCGGTGCGGCACGCCGATCCGGCGGGACCCGTTCATGAACCGGTCCTCCTACAGCTGCCCGGTCTGCCAGCCCCGCCCGCGCCGGGGCCGCTGGTGACCCGCCCCGGCGATGCCGCCAGGCTCATCGCGTGGGTCGAGGGCCGGGTGCAGGGAGTCGGGTTCCGGTGGTGGGTGCGGGCCAGGGCACTGGAACGCGGCCTGGCCGGCTGGGCGGAAAATCTTGTCGACGGCAGGGTAAAGGTCGTCGCCGAAGGGCCGTCCGAAGACTGTGACGAACTGCTCGCCCTGCTCGGCGGTGGAAGCACGCCAGGGTGGGTACGCCAGGTCACGCACCGCTGGGAGCACGCCAGCGGCCGTCTTTGCGGGTTTACCGAGCGGTGACCGGCGGGCTAGGGGGCGCGCCGGTTAAAACAACCAGAGTTTCGCCGCAGCACGGCTTCCCGGCGACCCTTGTGACCTGCGACATCACTCAACTTGACCGGATACCCTGGCTGGTGGGACCATGAAGTGGTTACTTGCGCGCAGGGCTGCGCTACTTTCTCGCGTATATGCGTGCGCGCCCACTCTGGTCACTCAGTGTGGAGGACCTAAAACAATGGCGAAGGCTCTGTATGGCCACGTCGGCGGGCCGGATCCCCGCATGGTCGCTGAGATGCGTCGCCTTCAGCAGCGTGTTCGTGACCTGGAAGCCGAGCTTGTCAGGCTCCAGGAGGAGAACGACGTTCTCGCTGCGGAAGTAGGCCACGACCTGCTGATCCCGGTCCGCGTGCCTGCGCTTACCTAGCGCGTGCCGGCCTCGACGATGTAGAGGGGCGCCTACAGTCAGGCGTCCCTCTTCGTCTGCCGCCACATTGCCTGGCTGGCGCGAATAGCCCGGGCGCGGCCCGCCGATGGCAGCCGCCTATCGGCGAGTCGTAATGATGTGTGTGCTTTTCACCTTCCATATACCGATAAAGTCACCGCGATCCGGGCCAATCAGCTGGTCCTGACCAGCCCGGACACGCGCAGATCCACGGGAGGCCGCAGACCTCACGGTAAGGTGCGGAGGTGCGGCCGGCCGGGGGAAGCTGCCCGGCTGGCGGCGCTGTACGCGAGTGCCACCAGGGCAGTAGCGGAGGAGGAGAGCCGGCGGGTGTATCTCAAGACACTCACCCTGCGCGGGTTCAAGTCCTTCGCCTCGGCGACCACGCTCCGGTTCGAGCCGGGCATCACCTGCGTGGTCGGGCCCAACGGGTCGGGCAAGTCCAACGTCGTCGACGCGTTCTCCTGGGTGATGGGCGAGCAGGGCGTCAAGCCGCTGCGCGGCGGCAAGATGGAAGACGTCGTGTTCGCCGGCACCGCCGGGCGGCCGCCGCTGGGCCGGGCCGAGGTCACCCTCACCATCGACAACAGCGACGGCGCGCTGCCGATCGAGTACGCCGAGGTGACGATCAGCCGGCTGCTGTTCCGGTCCGGGCAGAGCGAATACGCGATCAACGGCGACTCCTGCCGCCTGC
Source organism: Streptosporangiaceae bacterium (assembly GCA_036558005.1). Lineage (GTDB taxonomy): Bacteria > Actinomycetota > Actinomycetes > Streptosporangiales > Streptosporangiaceae > DATBGO01. Next base: position 58,457 of record DATBGO010000350.1, read on the forward strand.
TGGACGTCCAGGAACTGCTCTCGGACACCGGCCTCGGCCGGGAAATGCACGTCATCGTCGGCCAGGGCCAGCTCGACCAGGTGCTGAACGCCGGCCCGGAGGCGCGCCGGGCGCTGATCGAGGAAGCCGCCGGGGTGCTCAAGCACCGCAAGCGCAAGGAGAAGGCCCTGCGCAAGCTGGAGGCGATGCAGGCCAACCTGACCCGGCTGGTCGACCTCACCACCGAGCTTGGCCGCCGGCTCAAGCCGCTGGGCCGGCAGGCGCAGATCGCCCGCAAGGCCGCGGTCATCCAGGCCGACCTGCGCGACGCGCGGCTGCGGCTGCTCGCCGACGACTACGTCACGCTGGCCGCCGAGCTCAGCCAGAGCAAGGACGACGAGGCCGCGACCACCGCCAGGCGCGCGGTGGTGGAATCCGAGCTCGCCGCCGCCCGGCAGGCCGAGGCCGGGCTGGACGCCGCCGAGCAGCAGCACGCGCCCGCCCTGGCCGCGGCGCAGGAGGCATTCTTCGCGCTGTCCGGGCTGGCCGAGCGGCTGCGCGGGGTGGCCAGCGTGGCCAGGGAACGGCACAAGCACCTGACCGCGCCGCCCGAGCCGCAGCGCCCCGGCCGCGACCCGGACGAGCTGGACCAGGAGGCCGCCAGGCTGCGCGCGCAGGAAGCCGAGCTGCGCACCCGGCTGGCCGCCGCCAGGCAGCAGCTGACCGAGGCGGTCGCCGCCAGGACCGCGGCCGAGGCCGGGCTGGCCGAGACCGAGCGGCGGCAGGCGGCCGGCCGGCGGGCGGCCGCCCAGCGGGCCGAGCGGCTCGCCCAGCTGCGCAGCCAGGTCGGCGCCGCGCAGAGCAGGCTGGCCGCCGCGCAGGAGGAAGCCGGGCGGATCGCCGCCTCGTTCGCGCAGGCCAGGGAGCGGGCCGAGCGGGCCCAGCAGGATTACGGCGAGCTGCAGGATCAGGTCACAGGACGGGACGAGGGCCGGGCGGACATCGCCGCCAGGCACGAGCAGGCCGCCGCCGCGGTCAAGCAGGCCACCGAGAAGGTCGCCGCCCAGCGGGCCGCCGAGCACGACGCCAGCGCGGCCAGGGCGGCGCTGCGGGCCCGCTGCGAAGCGCTGGGCGAGGCGGTCAGGCGCGGCGCGGACGCCTCCGGGGCGCTGCTGGCCGAGCCGGGCCGGTTCACCGGGGTGCTGGGCTCGCTGGCGGCACTGATCACCGTGGACGAGGACGCCGCGGACGCGATCGGCGCGGCGCTCGGCGGCGCGGCCAGCGCGGTGGCGGTGGCCGGGCTGGACGCCGCCGTGGACATCCTGGCCGCGCTCAAGCGCACCGACGCCGGGCGGGCCGACCTGGTGATCGCCGCCCAGGCGCAGCTGTCGGACGCCAGGCCGGTCACGGCCAGCGGCGGCGGGACCGGCCGGACGGTGCGGGTCAGCTCAGGGCATAGCGTTCAGCGGGCCATTGAGTTCGTGAAGGCGCCGGGTGAGCTCGCGGAGGCGGTCGAGCGGCTGCTCGACGGGGTGTACGTCGCGGCTGACCTGCGCGACGGGCTGGAGGCGGTGCAGGCCGACCCGGAGCTGCGGATCGTGACCAGGGACGGTGACCTGATCGGCGCGCACTGGGCCCGCGGCGGGTCGGCGGGCGCGCCGAGCCTGCTGGGCCTGTCCGCCGCCGCGCAGGAGGCGGAGAGCCGGCTCGACGCGGCCGACAGCGCGTGCCAGCGGGCCGAGCGGGAGCTGGCCGCCGCGACCGAGGAAGAGGAGGCGGCCCGGCGGGCGCTCGCCCAGGCCGCGGCCGGGCTGCGGGAAACTGACGCGGCGGCCGCGGAGATATCCGGGCGGCTGGGCACCCTCGCGGGCGCGGCGAAGGCGGCCAGGGACGAGGCCAGCAGGCTGGACGCCGCGATCAAGACCGCCCAGCGGGCCAGGGAGAAGGACCTGGCCAGGCTCGCTGACGCGCAGGCCAGGCTGGCGAAGCAGGAAGCCGAGCCGGAGGCCGAGGCCGGCCCGGAGCCCGGTGGCGGCAACCAGGCGCTGGCCGACGCCGCCGTCGCCGCGCGCAGCGCCGAGATGGACGCCCGGCTCGAGGTCAGGACGGCCGAGGAGCGGCTGCGCGCCATCGCAGGGCGCGGCGACGCGCTGGCCGGCGCCGCGGTAGCTGAACGCCAGGCGATCGCCAGGGCCGCCGCGAGGGCCGAGCGCGCGGCCGCTGAGGCCACCGTCGCCAACGCGGTCGCCGAGGCGGCCGTCATCACGCTGGCCAGGATCGAGCAGTCCCGGCAGGCGGCCGACGAGCAGCACCAGGGCGCGCAGCTGGCCAGCAAGGAGCGCGACAGCGAGTTCAAGGCGGTCCGGGCCAGGATCAGGGAGTACACCGACGAGCTGGACTCGGTCGTCGCCACCGCGCACGGCGCCGAGATCGCCCGGGCCGGGCAGCAGATGCGGCTGGACCAGGTCGCGCAGCGGGCGGCCGAGGAGTTCAGCGTTGACAGCGGCGCGCTGGTCGCCGAGTACGGCCCGGAACAGCTGGTGCCCGCTCCGGGCGAGGACAGCCCGCCGGCGCGCTACGAGCGTGAGGTCCAGGAGCGCCGGGCCCAGCAGGCGCAGCGCCAGCTGGACCAGCTCGGCAAGGTCAACCCGCTGGCGCTGGAGGAGTTCGCGGCCCTGGAAGAGCGGCACGCGTTCCTGGTCACCCAGCTGGAAGACCTGAAGAAGACCCGCAGGGACCTGCTGACCGTGATCAAGGAAGTGGACGACCGGGTCCAGCAGGTGTTCGCGTCGGCATACGAGGACACCGCGCGGGAGTTCGAGCGGATCATCGGCAGGCTGTTCCCCGGCGGTGACGGGCGGCTGCTGCTCACCGAGCCCGACGACATGCTGGCGACCGGGATCGAGGTGGAGGCCAGGCCGCCGGGCAAGAAGGTCAAGCGGCTGTCGCTGCTGTCGGGCGGCGAGCGGGCGCTGACCGCGATCGCGTTCCTGGTGGCCATCTTCAAGGCCCGGCCGTCGCCGTTCTACGTGCTCGACGAGGTCGAGGCGGCGCTGGACGACATCAACCTGCAGCGGCTGCTGGAGATCTTCGAGGAGCTCAGGGAGAGCTCGCAGCTGATCGTCGTGACGCACCAGAAGCGGACCATGGAGGTCGCTGACTCGCTGTATGGCGTCAGCATGCGCGGCGACGGCGTCTCGACCGTCGTCAGCCAGCGGCTGCGGGAGCGGGAAAGCGCCTGAGCGCCTGAGCGCCTGAGCGCCGCCTGACCCGCTGCCGGGCCCGCTGGTCTGCCAGACTGGGGCGGTCATGGAAGAGCTGATAATCACCATCGTCTCCGTTGTCGTCGTGGGCGGCGGCGGCGCGGCCGCGGCGGTCCTGCTGCGGCGGCGCGGCCGCGGCCCGCAGCCGCCAGGGCGGCCGGACCAGGCCGGGCAGCCCGGCGCCGGGACCGCCAGGGGCGGCACCGCGGTAGCCGAGCCGGAAGCGGGCCCAGGGCCGGGCGAGGCCGGCCTGGCCGCGCAGGCGGCGGCCCCGCCGGTCATCGAGCGCCCGCCGCCGTCGGCGGGCCGGCTGGTGCGGCTGCGGTCCCGGCTGGCCGGGTCACAGTCGGCGCTGGGCACGGTGCTGCTCGGGCTGCTGTCGCGGGACCGCCTGGACGAGCAGACCTGGGAGGAGATCGAGGACACGCTGATCACCGCGGACATGGGCGTCAGCCCGGCCCGCGCCCTGGTCAGCGACCTGCAGACCCAGGTCAAGGTGACCGGCGCGACCGAGCCGGCCCAGATCAGCGCGCTGCTGAAGACCGAGCTGCTGACCCAGGTCGGGCCGGACATGGACCGGGCGCTGCACGTCAGCAGGCACGGCGACCGGCCGGCCCTGGTGCTGATCGTCGGGGTCAACGGCACCGGGAAGACCACCTCGGCCGGCAAGCTGGCCAGGGTGCTGGTCGGTGACGGCAAGACCGTCCTGCTCGGCGCCGCCGACACGTTCCGGGCGGCGGCCGCCGACCAGCTGCAGACCTGGGGCGCGCGGGTCGGCGCGCAGACCGTCCGGTCCGACCGGGAGGGCGCCGACCCGGCCAGCGTCGCGTTCGAGGCGGTCAGCGAGGGCATCGAGCGAGGCGTCGACGCCGTCATCGTGGACACCGCGGGACGGCTGCACACCAAGGCCGGGCTGATGGACGAGCTCGGCAAGATCAAGCGGGTGATCTCCCGGCACGGCGAGGTGGACGAGGTCCTGCTCGTGCTCGACGCCACCACCGGCCAGAACGGGCTGCGCCAGGCCAGGGTGTTCGCCGAGGTGGTGGACGTCACCGGGATCATCCTCACCAAGCTCGACGGTACCGCCAAGGGCGGCATCGTGATCGCGGTGCAGCGCGAGCTCGGGGTGCCGGTCAAGCTGGTCGGGCTGGGCGAAGGCCCCGACGACCTGGCGCCGTTCGAGCCGGAGGCGTTCGTCGACGCGATCATCGGCGGCTGAGGCGAGAAAACTAGCGCCCGCCGGGTATTGTGCCCGCTTATTTCGTGCTAAGCCACCATTAGCGATTAACCTTTGCGGGCAAGCAGGGTGAAGATCCGTGGCAGCTCATATATCCTGCAGTCACTGCCCGCTATTTCCCTCTGTAGATCCCGCTCGGGAGGGAACTCGTTGGACGTCGCCCGCATTAAGGACAATTTCGCCAAGGTCGCCGCTCATGGCGATGACGTGGTGTTATTTTTCTTCGCTGACCTGTTTTTGCGTAATCCGCAGACCCGCGACTTATTCCCGGTTTCCATGGTCGCGATGCGCGCGCACCTGCTCGGCGCGCTCGCACGGATCATCGCCGAAGTCGACAACATCGGCCAGCTCACCGTCTACCTGCAGGACCTAGGCCGCCGGCACCGCAAGTTCGGCACGGTCGCCGAGCACTACGAGCCCGTCGGCGCCAGCCTGCTCGCCTCGCTGGCGCATTTCAGCGGGCCGGACTGGACCGACGAGCTCGCCGCCGACTGGGAGGCCGCCTACCAGCTCATCGCCGGCGTGATGATCGAGGCCGCGGAGCTGGACGCGAAGGTGAACCCGCCGTACTGGGACGCGACCGTGCTGTCGGTCCAGATGCCCGCCTTCGACGTCGCCGTGATCAAGGTCGCCACGCTGGAACGGCTGGACTACCTGCCCGGCCAGTCGGTGGCGATCAGCACCGAGCTGCGGCACCGGCTGTGGCGCTACTACTCGATGGCTAACGCCCCGCGCGACAACGGGACCCTGGAGTTCCACGTCCGGGTCGTGGAGGGCGGGGCGGTGAGCATGGCGCTGGCCCGCGGGCTCGGCCCGGGCGCCCGGCTGCGGCTCGGCCCGCCGGTCGGCTCGCTCAGCTACGACGCCGCCGCGGGCCGGAAGGTGCTGCTGGTCGCCGGCAGCACCGGGCTGGCCCCGGTGAAGGCGATCGCCGAGCAGCTCAGCGCGCTCGCGCAGCCGCCCGACACCACGCTGCTGTTCGGCGCGCGCACCGCCGAGGGCCTGTATGACCTGCCCGAGCTGGAGAAGCTCAGCGCCCGCGCGCCGTGGCTCACGGTGGTGCCGTGCGTGTCCGGCGAGCAGGGCTACCAGGGCGAGCGCGGCACCCTGCCCGACGTGCTGTCCCGGATCGGCACCTGGACCGGGCACGACGCTTACATCGCCGGGTCGTCCCAGCTGGTCGCGGCCGCCACCGCCCGGCTGGAGACGCTCGGCGTCCCGAACGACCACGTCCACGCAGAAGATTTCGGATGGAGTGAGCCATGACCGTGATAGCTGGCACGAGCCGTCGGCTGACCCCAGGCAAGGTGCAGGCGGTCGCCTTTCCCGCCGCGCGGCTGGGCCGCCGCGGCTACGACGAGGAGCACGTCCGGGCGTTCTGCGGCCAGGTAGAGGCCGAGCTCGTCCGGCTGCTGAACGAGAAGACCGCGCTGGAGGAGGAAGTCCAGCGGCTCCGGCAGCGGGTACTGGGCGGCACCGGGCCCGACGACGGCGCCGGCTACCGCCGCGAGGACGCGCACATCCAGGCGGTCCGGGTTCTGTCCAAGGCGCAGCAGACCGCCGACAGCTACGTCGCCGACGCGCAGGACTACAGCAGGCAGCTCGCCCACGACGCGCGGCGGCGGCGGGACGAGATCCTGGCCGAGGCCAGGACGCACGCCGCGCACGTGATGGAGGAGGCGCACAGCCAGGCCAGCACCGCCGCGGCCGCCGCGATGTCGGGTCCTGCGGAGGTGCCAGCCGCCGACCGCAGGGAGCTGGAAGCCGAGCTCGCCTACCTGCGGACGTTCTGCGACGTGTACCGCACCCACCTGCGCGCCTACCTGGACGCGCTGCTGCGCAACGTGGAGGAGTGGGAGCGGGCGGAGAAGTCGTCACTGTCCGCGCGGGCTGAGCTGCTGCCGATGCGGATACCCGACCGGCCGCTTCCCTAGGAAGCCCGGCCGTTTCCCTGGGAAGCACTGCCCGGGCGGCGGGCTGGCGGCCAGCAGGCGCGCCCGGGCTGCTAGCCGCCCGGGCTGGTGAACGCGTCGGCGAAGATGTGCCGCAGCGGCATCCCGGCCAGGAACAGGCTGCGCCGCATCGCGATCACGCCCGGCCGGCCGCCGCACAGGTAGGCGCGGACGCCGCCGGGGTCGCCGAGCCCGGCGAGCTCGGCGGCTGCCGCTTCGACGATGTCCTCGCCGCGCGACAGCAGGCAGGCGCGCCAGCGGGACCGGCCGGGCAGCGCGGGCCGGGGCCGGCGCCGCAGGTACAGGCCGGCCGGGTCGGACGCGCCGTGGATCAGCACCGCCGGGCCGTCATGGCCGTGGCCGCGGGCATCCCGCAGCACCGCCGCCAGCGGCGCGATGCCGGTGCCGGTGCCGGCCAGCAGCAGCGGGCCAGGCGGCTGGCCCGGCAGGTAGCAGCAGTCCCCGGCGGGCTCGCCGACGCGGACCCTGGCCGCTGGCGCGGCCCGGGCCAGCCATCCGCTGACCGCGCCGCCCGGGTACACCCTGACGTGCAGCTCGATCCCGTGCGCCGCCGCCTCGGCGGGCGTGTTCGCGATCGAGTACACCCGTGCGGTGCCATCAGGGAGGTGTAACGCCAGGTGCTGGCCGGCCCGGAAGCGCAGCGGCCGGTCTGGCCGCAGCGTCACCCGGATCACCCGGGGACCGGCCGGGCGGACCGCGGTGATCTGCGCCCCGGTGAGCACGTCGTCGCCGGCCAGCGCGACGGTCAGGTCACCGGCCGGGCGGGCCAGGCAGGCCAGGAAGTACCCGTCGGCCTGCCAGCTGCTCTTCAGGCCGGCCTGGCTCGGCGGGCCGGGATCGCCGCGGACGGCGCGGACCAGGCAGGCATGGCAGGCGCCGGCCCGGCAGGACGCCGGTAACCCGATGCCGTGCCTGGCCATGCCGTCCAGCACCGACTCGCCGGGCTCAAGGTCGAAGCTGTCGCCGCCGAAGGTGACTCGCATCGGCCCGGTCAGCGGTTCAGCACGTCGTTCCTGACGCTGTCGGCGATCGCGCCCGCCGCGGCCACGTCGCCGTCGGGCACGCCGAGCTCGCGTAGCGTCTGCGCCAGCAGCAGGAGCACCCGGTCGACGTGCTCGTCGCCGATCCCGGCCAGCCCGGCGTGCGCGGCGCGCAGATCACGCCCGGTATATGCGTTCGGCCCGCCAAAGGCCATCGTGAGGAACGCGGCCTGCTTGGCGACCTGGCGGTCCATGTCAACATCGTCGAAGTAGCCGGCTAACAGCTGGTCCGCGAGTGCCTTGCGGTAAAAGAGCTCTGCGGCCGCGGCGACGGCGGGCGCGCCGCCGATGCGGTCATACAGGCTGGATTGCATTGTCATGATTTGCTGTATAGCGGCCGGCGGCGGATGACACAAGCCACATCTTCGTTTTCCGTCGCTTTGATCATAAGGCAATGTCATTGAATTCCGCCTCGCGCGGACTTGCGGGTACTTGACGTTTTTTCAGGTAGTAGTCATGCATTGCGATGATTTGCGCCGGGGTGCCGGCCGGCCCGCCCCGGCGGCGGTGCCGCTGGCCCGGGCGGCCGGCCGCCGCGCGCCGCGCCAGGACCGGTCCCGCTCAAACCGGATAACCTGAAGCGGGACGCGCGGCAACCGCGCCTGCCCCCAGCGGCCACAGCCCCATCTGCGAGGACGAGCCACCCGTGTTCGAGACACTTTCCGACCGACTGACCCAGGTCTTCTCCATGCTGCGCGGCCACGGCAGGCTGTCCGCGGCCGACATCGACGCGACCTGCCGCGAGATCAGGATCGCGCTGCTGGAGGCCGACGTCGCCCTGCCGGTGGTCCGGCAGTTCATCGCCCGGGTCAAGGAGCGGGCGTCCGGCGAGGAGGTGTCGGCCGCGCTCAACCCGGCGCAGCAGGTCATCAAGATCGTCAATGAAGAGCTGGTCGAGATCCTGGGCGGCGAGGAGCGGCGGCTACGGTTCGCCAAGGTCTCGCCCACCGTGATCATGCTCGCCGGGCTGCAGGGCTCAGGAAAGACCAGCCTGGCCGCCAAGCTCGGGCTGTGGCTGAAGAACCAGGGCAACACCCCGATGCTGGTCGCCGCTGACCTGCAGCGGCCCGGGGCAGTGCAGCAGCTGCAGGTGCTCGGCGAGCGGGCCGGGGTGCCGGTGTTCGCCCCCGAGCCCGGTGACGGGGTGGGCGACCCGGTGCCGGTGGCCAGGCAGTCGGTCGAGGAAGCCCGCCGCCGGATGCAGAACATCGTGATCATCGACACCGCGGGCCGGCTGGGCATCGACGAGGAGATGATGGCGCAGGCCGCCGCGATCAGGGACGCGGTCGACCCGGACGAGATCCTGTTCGTGGTCGACGCGATGATCGGCCAGGACGCGGTGACGACCGCGCAGGCGTTCCTGGACGGCGTCGGGTTCGACGGGGTCGCGCTGGCCAAGCTGGACGGCGACGCCAGGGGCGGCGCGGCGCTGTCCATCGCGCAGGTCACCGGGCGGCCGGTGATGTTCGCCTCGTCCGGTGAGAAGCTCGAGGACTTCGACCTGTTCCACCCCGACCGGATGGCCTCGCGCATCCTGGACCTGGGTGACGTGCTGACCCTGATCGAGCAGGCCGAGCGGACCTTCGACGCCGACCAGGCCGCCTCGATGGCCGGCAAGCTCACCTCCGGTGAGGGCTTCACCCTGGAGGACTTCGTCGAGCAACTGGCGATGGTCCGCAAGCTCGGGCCGATCGGCAACCTGCTCGGCATGCTGCCAGGCGCCGCGCAGAACCGTGAGCTGCTCAGCCAGGTCAGCGACAAGGACCTGGACCGGGCGGCGGCGATCGTCAACTCGATGACCCCGGAGGAACGCCGCAACCCCAAGATGATCAACGGGTCGCGGCGGGCCCGGATCGCGGCGGGTGCGGGCGTGTCGGTCGGCGAGGTGTCGTCCCTGATCACCCGGTTCCTCGAAGGCACCAAGATGATGCGCCAGATGATGGGCAACATGCCGGGCATGCGCAAGGCCGGGCAGAAGTCCGCCCGGGCGAAGGCGAAGAAGAAGGGCAAGGGCGGCGGCCGCGGCGGGGCGTCTGGCCGCGGCGGCCGGTCCGGCAGCGGCCGGCCAGGCGACGGGCGGTCCGGCGACGGCCGCTCCGGCGACGGGCGGCAGGGGGACGGGCAGCCCGGAGCGGACAGCCCGGCGGCCGGCGGCACCGCCGGGGCGGGCAGCGGCCGGGGCAGCGGCGGGCTGCCGCCGGGGTTCGGCAAGGGGCCTGGCGGGGGGTTCGGCGGGCTGCCCGGGCTTGGCGGAAAGGACGGCCCGGCGGCGATGCCGCCCGGGCGCGGCTGGTCCGGCCCGTCGCCCAGCCTGCCGCCCGGGCTGCGCGGCGGGCCGCCCGGCCGGCGCGGCAAGCCCGGCAAGAAGGGCCGGTGATTACGTCCTCACCGCCGACGTCTGGCAGAATGTGACAGCTACCACCTGCTCCGCGAGGCCCTCTAACCGTCGCTGAGCCGGATCCATGCGGGCAGCGCCGCCGGTCCCCACCCGGCCAGGCCGCCGCCCGCGCCCTAATCCGCTGGGAGAAGACCACAGCCGTGGCTGTAAAGATCAAGCTCAAGCGCCTTGGCAAGATCCGGGCGCCGTACTACCGGATCGTCGTCGCCGACGCCCGGACTAAGCGTGACGGGCGGGCGATCGAGGAGATCGGTAAATACCACCCGAAGGCTGAGCCATCGTTCATCGAGGTTGACTCTGAGCGGGCTCAGCACTGGCTGTCGGTAGGGGCGCAGCCAACCGACCCGGTCAGGAAGATCCTGGAGATCACCGGCGACTGGCAGAAGTTCAAGGGCCTGCCGGGCACCGAGGGGACCCTGCGGTCCCCGGCGCCGCGGCCGGACCGGAAAGCGGCGTTCGCCGCCGCGGTGTCGGAGACGCTCACCGACGGATCGACCACGTCCAAGGCGCGGACCAGGACCAAGGCCGACGGCAAGGACGCCGACGGGGCCGCCAAGGGCGGCAAGCCGGCCAGGTCGAAGGGCTCGGCCGGCGCCAAGGCTGACGCTGGCGGCAAGGCTGACGCTGGCAAGGCCCAGGCTGCTAAGGCCGATGCTGGGGCCGGCAAAGCTGACGCTGGCAAGGCCAAGGCTGAGGCTGGCAAGGCAGAGGCTGGTAAGGCTGACGCTGGCAAGGCCAAGGCTGAGGCTGGCAAGGCTGACGCTGGCGGCAAGGCTGACGCTGGCAAGGCCCAGGCTGCTAAGGCCGATGCTGGGGCTGGCGAGGCCGCCGACACGGCCAAGGCCGAGGCTGGCGGGGACGCGCCCGGCGGGACCAAGGCCAGGCAGTCCAAGGCTCCCGGGGACCAGGCGAAGAAGGATGCCAGTCCCAAGGCCAAGGACGGCGACGCCAAGGACGGCGACGGTGCCAGCAAGGGGGACGATGCCGGCAAAGCCGACAGTGCCGGCAAAGCTCACAGTGCCGGCAAAGCCGACAGTGCCGGCAAAGCCGACAGTGCCGGCGAAGGCGACAGTGCGGCCGCCGCGGTGACGGAACCGGACAGCGGGGCCTGACGTGCTCGAAGAGGCCCTGGAGCACCTCGTCAGGGGGATCGTCGAGTTCCCCGATGACGTGCGGGTGGAGAGCCGGGGGCTGCGCCGGGGCCGGGTGCTTGAGGTCCGGGTGCATCCCGAGGATCTCGGCAAGGTGATCGGCCGCGGCGGCCGGACGGCCAAGGCGCTGCGGACGGTCATCGGGTCGCTGGCCGGCAACGCCTACGTCCGGGTCGACCTGCTGGACACCGACGAGATCCGCTAGGCAGCATGCAGCTGGTCGTCGGCCGGGTGGGGCGCCCGCACGGGCTGCGCGGCGAGCTGACGGTCGAGGTGCGCACCGACGACCCGCAGGCCCGGTTCGCGGCGGGCACCGTCCTGGCGACGGAGCCCGCCGCCCGCGGCCCGCTCACGGTCGCCTCGGCCCGGTGGCACTCGGGCCGGCTGCTGCTTGCCTTCGCCGGGTACCAGGACCGGACGGCGGCCGAGGACCTGCGCGATACCCTGCTGGTGGTCGACTCGGGCGAGCTGGACGACCCGGCTGACCCGGACGAGTTCTATGATCACCAGCTAATCGGGCTGGTCGCGTGGACGGTGACGGGCGAGCAGGTCGGCGTGGTGGCCGACGTGCTGCATCACGGGCAGGACCTGCTGGTGATCCGGCCGGCCGGCGGCCAGCAGGAGATACTCGTCCCGTTCGTCGCCGCCATCGTCCCCGAGGTCGACGTGGCGGCCGGGCGGCTGACCATCGACCCGCCAGCTGGCCTGCTCGATCCGGCCAGCTAGGCAGGAGGCCACGCCGTGCGCATTGACATCATCACCATCTTCCCCGAGTACTTCGCGCCGCTGGCGGTGTCGCTGATCGGGAAGGCGGCGCAGCGCGGCGAGATCACCTTCGGCGTGCACGACCTGCGGACCTGGACGCGGGACGTGCACCACTCGGTGGACGACACCCCGTTCGGCGGCGGGCCGGGAATGGTCATGCGGCCAGAGCCGTGGGGCGAGGCGCTCGACGCCGTGCTCCCGGACGGCCCGGCCGCCCGGCTGGTCATCCCTGCCCCGTCCGGGACCCCGTTCACCCAGGCGACGGCCGCCGAGTACGCGCGGCTGGAGCACCTGGTGTTCGCCTGCGGCCGGTACGAGGGCATCGACGCGAGGGTGGCTGAGGAGGCCAGCGCCAGGATCGCCGTCGACGAGGTCAGCATCGGGGACTACGTGCTGGCCGGCGCCGAGGCGGCGGTGCTGGTGATGGTCGAGGCGGTGTGCAGGCTGCTGCCCGGCGTGCTGGGCAACGCCGATTCCGCGGCCGATGACTCTTTCGGCGACGGCACCGGGGCCGGGCTGCTCGAAGGCCCGTCTTACACCAGGCCCAGGATCTGGCGCGGCCGTGAGGTTCCCGGGGTGCTGCTGTCGGGCGATCACGCCGCGATCGCGCGCTGGCGCCGGGACGCGGCGCTGCGCAAGACCGCCGCTAACCGGCCCGACCTCGCCGCTCGGCTCGCGCCGGGGCTCGACGCCAGGGACCAGCAGGTGCTGTCGGAGGCTGGTTTTCCGGTCAGCGGCAAAGGTGTGGCACACTAAAAGCCGCCGTCCTAACGCCGGACCCCATCCGCCTGGGCGAGGCCGGGCTGCTCCCGGCGCCATACTGACCGATTCAGCGCGTTCGCAGGCGTGCGCGTAAAGATGATCGAGGACACACAGCGATGCACACCGCGATTGCCGAGCTGGAGCAGGCGCAGATCCGATCCGACATACCCGACTTCAGGCCGGGCGACACGCTGAAGGTGCACGTGCGGGTCAAGGAGGGCAGCCGGTCCAGGATCCAGGTCTTCCAGGGGGTCGCCATCCGCAGGCAGGGCGGCGGAGCGCGGGAGACGTTCACGGTCCGCAAGGTCAGCTACGGTGTCGGCGTCGAGCGGACGTTCCCGGTGCACAGCCCGTCCCTGGACAAGATCGAGATCGTGACCCGCGGCCGGGTGCGCCGGGCCAAGCTGTACTACCTGCGCTCGCTGCGCGGCCGTGCGGCCAGGATCAAGGAACGGCGCGAGCAGTCGGCCCGCTAGGCAGGGGCGTAACCAGGTGGCCGGCCAGGTTCGGCCCGACAACGGTGCGTCCAGGCGGCGGCGCGCGCCGGTCCGGCGCGCCGCGGCCGTGGCAGCGGTTAGCGAGCCGGTCCGCGGCGCTAGGCTCGAAGCCGATGAATGACGACCAGAGCGCGCGTGAGCCTGCCCTCACCGAGGAGGGCGCGCCGGGCGGGACCGGCCAGCCGGTCAGCACTGAGCAGGGCCAGGGGGAACCAGGCCAGGAGCTGAAGGATTCGCCGATGGCAGGCACGGCCGGGCCGGACGAGGCAGCCGGGCCGGGGGGCGAGAAGTCAGCCAAGTCCCGGTCATTCTGGCGAGAGCTGCCGGTCCTGATCGTCGTGGCGCTGGTGATCGCGCTGGTCATCAAGTCTTTCGTGGTGCAAGCGTTCTACATCCCATCGTCGTCGATGGAGAACACGCTCGACATCGGCGACAAGGTGCTGGTGAACAAGCTGGTTTACCACTTCCGCTCGATCGAGCCTGGCGACATCATCGTCTTCAACGGCAGCGGCTCGTGGGACCCGGTCACCCCCGGTGAGCCCGGTCCCTCCAACCCGCTGGCCCGGGCCTACGACGACACCCTGGGCAAGCTGTTCAAGTCGATCGTGGAGTTGTTCGGCACCGCGCCTGGCCAGCACGACTACATCAAGCGGGTGATCGGCGTCGCCGGTGACCATGTCGCCTGCTGCAACGCACACGGCCAGGTGACCGTCAACGGGGTGGCGCTGCAGGAGGGCTCGTACCTGTTCCCCGGGAACGTGCCGTCGGCCAGCAAGTTCAGCATCACGGTGCCACCGGGCCGGCTGTGGGTGATGGGCGATCACCGCGGGGTATCCGCTGACTCGCGCTACCACCCGGGTTCCCCTGGTAACGGGACCATCCCGGTCAACCAGGTGGTCGGCCGGGCATTCATGATCGTCTGGCCGGTGAGCCGGTGGCGCATCCTGCCGATACCGGCAACCTTCCACCAGCACGGGATCAGCCAGGTCGCCGCGGCCGCGATGAGCGTGGCGGGGCCGGCCGGACAGTACCTGCCGCTGGGCGCCGGCTTCGCCGCCGCCGTGCCGCTGACCTGGCTGCGGCGCAGGCTGCGCCGGCGGCTGAGGCGCCGGTGACGCCGTGCAGGCGCTTGCTTGGCGGCATCCGGGTTACACCCCCCGGCGCTCCGCTGGACTGATGGGATACGAGCGGGTCCTGGCCAGGGCCGGGCTCGGCCCTGTGGCGGGGATCGACGAGGCGGGCCGCGGCGCCTGCGCCGGCCCGCTGGTGGTCGCCGCCGTGACGCTCAACCCGCGGCGCGCGGCCCGCTGCACCGACCTGGCCGACTCCAAGATGCTCACCGCACCGGTCCGCGAGGCGGCCTACGACCAGGTCATGGACGCGGCGCTGGCCTGGCACGTGGTGGTGATCCCGGCCGCCGACATCGACAGGACCGGGCTGCACGTCTGCAACGTGGCCGGCATGCGCCGGGCGCTGGCCGGGCTGACCCCGCGGCCCGCGTACGTGCTCACCGACGGGTTCCCGGTGCGCGGCCTGGCCGTGCCGGCCCTGGCGATGTGGAAGGGCGATCAGGTCGCGGCTTGCGTGGCGGCCGCGTCGGTGGTCGCCAAGGTGACCAGGGACCGGATCATGCGCAGCCTGCACGCCGAGTACCCCGAATACGGATTCGCCCGGCATAAGGGATATTCCACCCGCGGTCACATGCGGGCACTGACCGACCATGGCCCGTGCCCGGAGCACCGCAGGTCGTTCGCCAACGTGACCGGGGCTGGCCGCGGCCTGGCCGGTCTCGCTGACCTTCCGGCCGACCTGGCCGCCGACGTGGCCGCGGGCCTGACAGCTGGCGAGGCGGCCGGGCTGACGGCTGATGAGGCGGCCGGCCTGGCGGCTGGCGAGGCGGCCGGGCTTGAGCCGGGGACCCAGTCCCCGCCGCCGTGCGGGGACGCTGAACCGCGGCCGGATGAGCTGGCAGAGGTGCTGCTCACCACCGGACCGGGTAGCTGAGCCGGAGAAAGGTCTTATGGTTGACCTCATCCGGGCCGTCTGCCGCGGCCTGGCCCGGCCCCGCGACGCCGGAGCGGAGGGGAGCACATGAGCGCCGAGGATCTCGAGAAGTACGAGACTGAGATGGAGCTGCAGCTCTATCGCGAATACCGCGATGTGGTCGGCCTGTTCAGCCATGTGGTCGAGACCGAGCGCAGGTTTTACCTCACCAACTCCGTCGAGCTCACGCCGCGCACGGCCGACAACGGCGAGGTGTACTTCGAGGTCACTATGCAGGACGCCTGGGTTTGGGATATGTACCGGCCTGCGCGTTTCGTTAAGAATGTGAGGGTTGTCACGTTCAAGGACGTCAACGTCGAGGAACTCGCCAAGAGCGACCTGCAGTTGCCCGAGGACAAGTAGTCCCGCCGCCGCCCGTCCTGTCCTGAGCCCGGCTCCCGCCCGCCCAGGCGGTGTCGCGGGATCCGGTGCCGCCGCGGGAACCGGTGCCGGCGCGGGCTCCGGCGCCGGGCCATCGAAGCATCCGGCACCGACAGTCCCGCTGGCCGGTCCACATCCGGCCCGGCCGCGCCCGCCCGGCCGCACACCCGCGGTGCGGGCCCAGCGCCGGCCCGCCGCCTCAGCCAGCCTCGTAACCGGAGGTGGTGAGGTTGAACGCCAAGGATGTGCTGGGCAGGCAGGGCGAGCAGGCCGCGGCGGAGCATCTGCTCCAGGACGGTTACCGGATCCTGGCCCGGAACTGGCGGTGTTCCGAAGGCGAATTAGACATCGTCGCCGCCCAGCGCAGGACGCTGGTCGTCTGCGAGGTGAAGACCCGGACGGACGCCAGGTTCGGCACCCCGCTGGAGGCCATCACCCGGCAGAAGCGAAGCCGGCTGCGGCGGCTCGCGGTCCGCTGGGTGATCGCGCACGGCGTGCTATTCGACGAGATCCGGATCGACGTGATCGGCGTCATGAAGGACCGCGGCGGCGGGTTCACGATCGAGCACGTCCGGGGGGTGGGCTAGGTGTCGCTGGCCCGTACCCACTCGATCGCCCTGGTCGGCGTCCAGGGCCACCGGGTGGAGATCGAGGTCGACATCGAGAACGGGCTGGTCGGGCTCATGCTCGTCGGCTTGCCCGACACCGCGCTGCGCGAGGCCAGGGACCGGATCCGGTCGGCCATCGTCAACAGCGGAGAGCGCTGGCCGCAGCGCCGGATCACGGTGGGCCTTTCCCCGGCCAGCCTGCCTAAGCGGGGGAGCGGCTTCGATCTGGGCATCGCCGCCGCGATCGTCGCCGCCGATGGCGCGGTTCCCGCGGCGCGGCTGCCGGGGATGGCGTTCATCGGCGAACTCGGCCTGGACGGCCAGGCGCGCCCCATTCCCGGCGTGCTGCCCGCGGCCGCGGCCGCCGCCGCGGCCGGCTTCAGCGCGGTCGCGGTCCCGGCCCAGAACGCTCAGGAGGCGTCGCTGGTGCCCGGGCTGCGGGTGCTGGCGGTCAGTTGCCTCGGCGCGCTGCTGTCGTGGCTGCGCGGCGTGCCGCCGCCCGAGGGCGCCGAGCCGGTACGGGTCATCGAGGGCGGGGCCGCCAGCGAGCCAGCATCAGGTGCCGCGGCTCGCGGCAGCCGTGCGGCAGCGCGAGCTGACGGCGCGGCCGGGCGTGACGGCGGCGCGGCTGGGCCTGACGGCGGGACGGCCGGGCGTGACGGCGGGACGGCCGGGCGTGACGGCGGCGCGGGCGGTGTGCCTGGGCCGGCCGGCCCAGCGTCGTGGCCCAGCGGCGCGGCCGGCGCCGGCCTGGCGGCGGGCCCGGGTGGCGCGGTGTGGGTGGCCCCGGAGCGGGACCTGGCCGACGTGGTCGGGCAGCCCGCCGCGCGGCGGGCCGCGGAGGTCTGCGCGGCGGGCGGCCATCACCTGATGCTGCTCGGGCCGCCGGGCGCGGGCAAGACCATGCTGGCCGAACGGCTGCCCACGGTGCTGCCGCGGCTGGAGCCGTCCGCGGCGCTGGAGGTCACCGCCATCCACTCGGTCGCCGGGATGCTGCCAGCGGGGGTGCCGCTGATCACCCGGCCGCCGTTCTGCGCCCCGCACCACACCGCCACCAAGGCGGCCATCGTCGGCGGCGGCAGCGGGACCATCCGGCCCGGAGCGGCCTCGCTGGCCCATCACGGCTGCCTGTTCCTGGATGAGGCGCCGGAGTTCTCCAGGGACGTGCTGGACGCGCTGCGCCAGCCGCTGGAGTCGGGTGAGGTGGTGATCGCGAGGTCCGGGGTCGCCGCGCGCTTTCCGGCCCGGTTCACGCTGGTGCTGGCGGCCAACCCGTGCCCGTGCGCGCGGGGCGCCACGGCGAAGTCGGGCTGTGAATGCACGCCGATGGCGCGGCGCAGGTACCTGGCCCGGCTGTCCGGGCCGCTACTGGACCGGGTGGACGTGAAAGTGGAATTCCTGCCGGTCTCCCGGGCCGAGCTGCTCAGCGACCGTCAGCTCGCCGAGCAGAGCTCAGTGGTAGCCGGGCGGGTCATGCTGGCCAGGCAGCGGGCCGCCCGCAGGCTGCGGGGGACACCGTGGCGGCTGAACGGCCAGATCCCCGGCAGCGAGCTGCGGCGGCGTTACCCGCCCGCCCCCGGCGGGCTCGCCCCGCTGGAGCGGGCGATGGACATCGGCGAGATCAGCGCCAGGGGCGCTCACCGGGTCATCCGGTTGGCCTGGACGCTGGCGGACCTGGCGGGCCTCAGCCGGCCCGGCGCGGCCGAGGTCGGCTATGCGCTCGGACTGTGGCTCGGGCTGGCCTGATGCGCAGGCGTCGGCGTCAACGGGCGCCGGCGGACCCTTCGGGCCGCGAGCGCGCGATCCTTCGGGCTGGCGGGCGTGGCGCACTCTCGACGCCGGCTTTCCGATAGGACGTCAACGAGAAAGCCTTCTGCTTCGTACTAGATAGGCGAGAGGAGGAGGTGGTGGCGTGCAGGAAGGTCAGGACGCCGATCCGATCGAGCTGCTGCTAGCCGAGCGCGGTACCCAGCTCATGCGGACCGCGGCGCTGCTGGCCGGCGGCCGCGAAGACGGTGAGGACCTGCTGCAGGCAGCGCTGGAGCGGCTGGTCCGGCAGGGGCGGCGGATCACCGGCAACCCGGAGGGGTACCTCAGGCGGACGCTGTACAACCTGGCGGCCGACCGCTGGCGCCGGCAGCAGGCGTGGCGGCGCAAGCTGCCGGTGATCGGCAGCGGGCAGCGGACCAGCGAGCCTGACCTGACCGCCGCCATTGACCTCAGGGACGCGCTGATACGCGCGCTGCACCTGCTGCCGCCGCAGCAGCGCGCCGCGGTCGTGCTGCGGTACTGGGAGCAACTGTCAGAAGCCGAAGCCGCGCAAGCGCTCGGCTGCACCGAGGGCACCGTCAAGGCCGCGGCATCGCGCGGCCTGCGCCGGATGCGAGAACTCGCCGCTCAATGGCTGGAGAACGATCTTGAGATGACGGAGAACACGATATGAACCGAGAGTTCGACGAACTGGTGCGCGACAGCATGGCTTGGTTCACCGACGCCGTCGACGTTCCGGCCGGGCTGGCGGCCGAAGTGCGCCGCAGTCACCGCAGGCGGCGCCGGGTCAGGGCCTGCTGGCTGACCGGAACGACGGTCGCCGGCGTGACCGCGGTGGCGAGCGCGGCCGCCGTGGCATTCAGCACCGGGCCGGCCGCGCAACCGCCGGCGCACCGGGCCGGCACCGGCCAGGCCACGGTCCAGACCACGGCCGTGGTGATCAGCAAGGTCGACCAGGCGCTGGCCAAGGCGGGTGCCGGCGATCCGGTCGCCTACACCAGGGAGACCGGCTGGGGCTTCAGGATTTTCCTGGCCATCCCGCACGGGAAGCCGGCCGCGGTCCAGGCCAGCGTGATTCGCCGGTGGTCCCGCGGCTCGCTGGAACACGTCCAGTTCAGCACGCGCAGCGGCAAGCTCGCGCTGAGCATGGTGAGCGACACCAGGTCGGGCAGGAGCGTCGACACCACGGTCAGCTACCCGCAGCAGGTCTGGTGGCGTCGTAGCTATCAGCCAGCGGCCCCGGCGGCAGCCAAGGTCGGCTGCACGGTGGACCAGGTTGACCGGACTCCGGCGCAGTGGGCACGCGAGGTCAGGAAGCTGCTGTCGTGCGGCGCTGCCGTCGCGGGGCATCAGCGGGTAGACGGCGCTGACACGATCGAGCTGACGCTGCGAAGCAGCTACCAGCGGGCGTGCGCCGCGTCCAGCTACGGCCGCTGCCAGCCCCAGGACGTCGGCTGGCACGGGACCTTGTGGGCCGACGCGTCGACCTACTTGCCGGTTCGCCTGAAGTCGCATGGCCACGGTTACGGCTTCCGGATTGACTTCCGCTGGCTCCAGCCGACGGCGGCCAACCTGGCCATGCTGCGCCAGCCGATTCCGTCCGGATTCCGGCACGGCTGACCGTCGCGGCCCGCGACGATGAGCCCCCGGCGGCGCCAGAGCGCGGCCGGGGGCTCACCGACGTCATTTACGGGCTGCCCGGACTCGTCCCGGCTCCAGGCAGCTCATGCCTTCGGGTGAGTGGCTGGTGTCAGCTAGAAGGCGCCGCCGCCGGGGCCGAGAGCAACTGCGCGACCTCCTGCGCTGCGCTCTTGCTGCCCAGCGGCACGTCGAACTCCCACCGGGAGCCGTCCGCGAAGGTGACGGTCAGCGGAGCCATCGGCTTGCCCTGGCCGAGTTCGGCGGCGGTGACGCCAGCACGGTCCGTGCGCGCTATCAGCTGAGCCAGCTTGCGGCTGACCAGGCCGGCCTTGAGCTGGATGAGGGCGATCTCCCCGGCCGTCACGGCCAGGAAGGCGGTGCCCTTGTACACCGGAGTGTCCGGTGCCTTGGCCTGTGCGCGACGCTCGAGGCCGGGTTGCATGGCAGCGCCGACGGCTCCTGACAGGGCTCCGCCTGCTCCCGCGTTCCGCATGGCCTCCGCCGCCAGGCTGCCCCGGCGGTTCACCGGCACGCCCGCCAGCTGGGGCGAACCTAGGATCCCCGAAGCATCAAGTGCCATTACTTGTCTCCTTACCTGTTAAGAAAAGAGCCCGGCGCGCGCGAGCGCCGGGATTGGCCTTCGATGCTGCCGACGATCTCCAGCACGAAGTCCCTCGTGGATGGGGACGTCCCCTGCTGCAGCAGAACAGCATGCGATTGCCGGGCACGGTCCCCCCTCTTGTGCACCCGGCCAAGACCACCCCGCCGCGCTGGGCGTTCCGGAACGCCCACTTGGCCGCTGGCCTGGCCATTTGCTTTTATACGCACAACTATGATGGCACGGCGCGCCCGCCTGCCGAAACCCGACGTCGGCGGGCATTCCCGACGCAAACTTTTCCGCCAGCCCGCGCGTCTCGCCGCGAACACACACC
>DATBGO010000351.1:0-43958 GCA_036558005.1 Streptosporangiaceae bacterium
CTTCGGCTACGAGATCGCCGCGTCGCTGCCCGGCGTGGACGACATCGAGATCCTCCAGCCGCGCCGGCTCTACCAGCGGCTGGGCCGGACCGCCGAGTACGACTCCATGGTCGCCAGGCTGAAGAAGGAGCGGCGGGAGTACCTCGCCTCGTTCCCCGGCCTGGAAGAGGCCATCGTCAAGTCCATCGGCTGACCGCAGCGCGCCCCGCCGCGGCGGACGCGGGGCCCGAGCCTGGCCACCTGCGGGGTCATCCGCGGCCGCCCGGCGCAGGCTATGGTCCGCTAGCTGCGCAGATGTTAACGTTCCGTCATGTGGGCACTACGCTGCGTTGACGGCTCGGTTCTCACGGTTGTCCCGGTTGACGGCCGGCGTACGGGCCGTGCTGACCTCAGCCGAACTGGTGACATTCTTGGATACGGTGCTAAGCGAACCCGAAGCCCGGGTCCGGGCGGAGCCTTATCCGGCTGCCCAGCATCGAACTGGACGATTGCTGGGCGGCATCAGAGCGCCGTCATGGCGGCAGCGAGGAAGGATGCCGGATGGCACTGCGCGAACTCGTCTACCGGCTATATGAGCGCAGGCTGGAAAAGTCGCTCTCGCCGCAGGCGATGCCCCGGCACGTCGG
This sequence comes from Streptosporangiaceae bacterium, assembly GCA_036558005.1. Taxonomy (GTDB): domain Bacteria; phylum Actinomycetota; class Actinomycetes; order Streptosporangiales; family Streptosporangiaceae; genus DATBGO01. The sequence goes on from DATBGO010000351.1 coordinate 627, forward strand.
GGTGATGTGCGACGGTAACCGCAGGTGGGCGCGGTCCGCCGGGCTGCTCGACGTCAGCACCGGACACCAGGCGGGCGCCGAGAAGATCTTCGAGCTGCTGCAGTGGTGCCGCCAGACCGGCGTCGAGGTGGTGACGCTGTGGCTGCTGTCCACCGATAACCTGGCCCGCCCGGCGACCGAACTGGACCCGCTGCTGCGGATCATCGAGGACACGGTCAGGGAACTGGCCGCCCAGGACTGGCACGTCAACCCGATGGGCGCGCTCGACCTGCTGCCCGCCGAGACCGCTCAGGTGCTCAAGGACGCGGCCGAGGTCACCGCGGGCAACACCGGGCTGCTGGTCAACGTCGCGGTCGGGTACGGCGGGCGGCGGGAGATCGCCGACGCGGTCCGGTCGCTGCTGCAGGAACACGCGACCAGGGGCACCTCGATCGAGGAACTGGCCGAGATCCTGGACGTCGAGCACATCGCGGAGCACCTGTACACGGCCGGCCAGCGCGACCCGGACCTGGTCATCAGGACCTCAGGCGAGCAGCGGCTGGGCGGATTCCTGCTGTGGCAGAGCGCCCATTCGGAGTTCTATTTCTGCGACGCTTACTGGCCGGCCTTCCGCCGGGTGGACTTTCTGCGGGCACTGCGTTCTTACGCGGCCAGGCACCGCAGGTTCGGCGCCTGAGCGCATTCCGTCCCGGATTCCCGCCCGCACGTGTCGGGCGCGTTAACAGGCCGCCGGAGTACTTCCGGGAAACGGGTAGCCGAGGGTACCGTCATTTATGACGGGCGGTGCCTAGCCGCCCGACGGGAAGGCCCTCGAGATCCTCGAGCTTCGCGTCCTGGCACGCAGGCGAGATGAGCGAAGGGCCGGCGCCCGGCCCAGAGCTGGCCGGTCCCGGTCCCGCCGACACGTCTGTGTCCGAACGCGGCGCCGCCCCCGGCGCCCAGGGGAGAGCGAGTGGCCACTAACCCATCCAGTCCCGCAGCCCGCCGCCGCAGGCCCGCCAGCGGCACGGCAACCCCGGCCAGCCCGGCTGGCAGTTCCCGGCTCAGCTACGTCCTCGACACCAGCGTCCTGCTAGCCGACCCCGGGGCGATCGGCAGGTTCGCCGAGCACCGGGTCGTCCTGCCCGTGGTGGTCATCACCGAACTGGAGGCCAAGCGGCACCACCCCGAACTCGGCTACTTCGCCAGGCAGGCCCTGCGCCACCTCGATGACCTGCGGGTCGCCCACGGCAGCCTGGACGCCGACCTGCCAGTGGGCGAGCAGGGCGGAACCGTCCGGGTCGAGCTGAACCATACCGACCCGACCGTGCTGCCCGCCGGGTTCCGCCTCGGCGACAACGACACCCGGATCTTGTCGGTCGCGCGCAGCCTGGCCGCCGAAGGCGAAGAGGTCGTCCTGGTCAGCAAGGACCTGCCGCTGCGGGTCAAGGCGGCCGCCATCGGCCTGCACGCCGAGGAGTACCGCGCCGAGCTGCCGGCCGACTCCGGCTGGACCGGGATGCGGGAGATGGATGTCACCGCGGCGCAGATGGACGAGCTGTACGGGACGGGCACGCTGGACTGCGCGGCGGCCGCGGAACTGCCGTGTCACACCGGGCTGGTGCTGATGTCGGGCTCAGGCGCGGGCAGCGCGCTGGGCCGGGTCCAGCCGGACAAGTCGGTCCGGCTGGTCCGCGGCGACCGGGAGGTGTTCGGGCTGCGCGGCCGCAGCGCCGAGCAGCGGATCGGGCTGGACCTGCTGCTCGACCCTGAGATCGGGATCGTCTCGCTCGGTGGCCGGGCGGGCACCGGCAAGTCGGCGCTGGCGCTGTGCGCCGGGCTTGAGGCGGTGATGGAGCGGCGCCAGCACCGCAAGCTGCTGGTCTTCCGGCCGCTGTACCCGGTCGGCGGGCAGGAGCTCGGCTACCTGCCCGGCTCCGAGGCGGACAAGATGAACCCCTGGTCTCAGGCGGTCTACGACACCCTGTCCGCGGTCACCTCGCAGGACGTGATCGACGAGGTGCTGGCGCGGGACATGCTGGAGGTACTGCCGCTGACCCACATCAGGGGCCGGTCGCTGCACGACTCGTTCGTCATCGTGGACGAGGCCCAGTCGCTGGAACGCGGGGTGCTGCTCACCGTGCTGTCCCGGATCGGGGCCGGCTCCAGGGTGGTGCTGACCCACGACATCGCCCAGCGCGACAACCTGCGGGTCGGCAGGCACGACGGCGTCGTCGCCGTGATCGAGAAGCTCAAGGGCCACCCGCTGTTCGCCCATATCACCCTGGTCCGGTCGGAGCGGTCCCCGATCGCCGCGCTGGTCACTGAGATGCTGGAGGACGCCGCGCTGTAGATCCAGCCGGCCGCCATCGCGGCCTGAGTCGCACCACCGGTCCCGGCGCGGTACGGTGACCAGAATCATGAGCGAACTGTCCGCCGCGTCCGCCGAGCTGGCACCGGTTTCCGTGGTGATGCCGATCAGGAACGAGGAACGGCATCTGGAGGAGTCGGTCCGGCATGTGCTGTGCCAGGACTACCCGGGCGAGATCGAGGTGGTCCTGGCGGTCGGGCCATCCCGGGACGCGACCATGGCGATCGCCGAACGCATATCCGCCGCTGACCCCCGGATCACGGTGATCCCCAATCCCACCGGGCAGATTCCCAGCGCGCTCAATCTCGCGGTCAAGGCGGCCAGGCACTCGGTGATCGCGCGGGTGGACGGGCACTGCCTGCTGCCGCCGGGTTACCTGGTCAGAGCGGTCCGGCTGCTGGCCGAGACCGGGGCCGACGACGTGGGCGGCATCATGGCCGCCGAGGGCGTGTCGCCATTCGAGCGGGCGGTCGCCTGGGCGATGACCTCACCGTTCGGGGTGGGCGCGTCCCGGTTCCACACCGGCGGGAAGGCCGGCCCGGCGGACACCGCCTACCTGGGCGTCTACCGCCGGGCGGCGATAGAGCGCGTCGGCGGCTACGACGAGACCTTCCTGGTCGCCGAGGACTGGGAGCTGAACCACCGGATCACCATGGCCGGCGGCCTGATCTGGTTCCAGCCCGACCTGCGGGTCACCTACCGGCCGCGGGCCAGCGTCCGCACGCTGGGCAGGCAGTACTTCCGCTACGGCCGGTGGCGCCGGGTGGTGGCCCGCCAGCACGCCGGCACGATCAACCTGCGGTACCTGGCGCCGCCGGCCGCGGTGGTGGCGATGGCCGCGGGGATCGCCGCCGGAGTGGCCGGGCTGGCGGCCGGCGGCGGGCTCGGCTGGCTGGCGCTCGGTTTCCTGATCCCGGCTGGCTACCTGGCCGGGGTGCTGGCGATCACCGGGCTGGCGGCCAGGCACCTGGCCATGCCGGTGGCGGCCCGGCTGCCCGCCGTACTGGCCACCATGCACGTGTGCTGGGGCCTCGGCTTCCTGACCAGCCCGCGCAGGCTGATGCCAGGGGCCCGCGGCGCGCACGCCGGCTAGCGGCGCGCATCCCCGCCAGCGGCAGGCATCCGGGCTAGCCTGGCTCAGTACGCAGCAGTAGTTCAGCGACGTCCAGGTCGGCCGGGTAGGTGATCTTGATGTTCCGCTCGCTGCCCGGCACCACCCGGACCGGGACGCCGGGCAGGTACCGCAGCACCACGCCGCAGTCGTCGGTGGCCGCCGCGCCGGTGAAGCCGGGGTCGGCCAGCGCGAGCTGATGCGCCTTCCTGAGCACCGACAGCCGGAAGCCCTGCGGGGTCTGGCAGCGGCGCAGGGTCTCCCTGGGCGGGATCCCGGTCATCACGCCGTCGCTGACCACGACGATGGTGTCGGTGGTGGCCGCGGCGACCCCGACCGCCTCGGCGGTCTGCAGCGCCGCCACGCAGCCCGCGATGATCCGCTGGTCGACCAGCGGCCTGGCGGCATCGTGCAGCAGGACGTTGCATTCGGCGTCCCCGAGCGCCTCGATCGCGCATCTGGTCGAGTCCGCCCGTGCCACCCCGCCCTCGATGACGCCGGTCACCTTGCCGTACTGGCCCGCCGCGAGCTGGCTCCTGACCTGCCCGGCGTAGTCCGCCGCCAGGACCAGCAGGATCTCATCGATCCCCGGGGCCTGCTGGAAGGCGGCCACCGAGTGCTCGATCAGCGGCTTGCCGGCCAGCAGGTGCAGCTGCTTGGGCTTGTCCCCGCCGAATCGGGTGCCGGTCCCGCCAGCCAGGACGACCGCGACCGTGCGCATGAGCGGCACCCTACCCGGCGGCCGGGGGCGGCGGTCCGGCGGCTGATCATCTATGTACGCTGAGTAGTTGTCACATTGCGTTAAGTACTGAAGCGGTAAGCAGGATTTGCGGTAAGCAGGATTACAGCAAGCACGGAGGATTTCTATCGGGGCAGGGCTGAACGGGCCAGCGGACGGGGTACCCAGCAGCGCGGCTGGGGACCTGACCGCCGCCCCGTCCCGCCAGCAGGGGCCCAGGTACCAGTCGCTCCGCCTGCCCGGCAGCGACCTCCCCGGCGCTGACCTGGCCGGTTCTGAGCTGGCTGGTTCTGACCTGGCCGACACTGAGCAGGCCGACACTGAGCAGGCCGACACTGAGCAGGCCGACACTGAGCAGGCCGACACTGAGCAGGCCGACACTGAGCAGGCCGACACTGAGCTGGCTGGGGCTGAGCTGGCCAAGACCGAGCTATCCAGTGCTGACATGGCCGGGTCTGAACCTTCCGGCTCTGACCGGGCTGATGATCAGGAAGGCCTCGCTGCGGCCGCGGGGGCGGCGCTGGCCGCGGTGCCGCGCCGGTTCACCCGGTGGGGAACGGCCAGGGCGCTGGCCCCGGCCTCGATGACGGGCATCTCGGTGCTGCTCGCCTGCTGCGCGGCGGCCTGGCTGTCGGGCGGCACCCGGGCCGACAGCCTGCGCGCGGTCGCCGCGCTGGCCGGAAGCTATATCGCCGCCTGGGCCGCCCAGCTGCTCGCGGCGGCCGCCCTGCCCGGCCGGTTCAGCCCGGCAGGGCAGGGCGGCCTCGCTTCGCCCGGCCTCGCTTCGCCCGGGCCCGGCCCCGGCCGGGCCAGCCCTGGTTCGGCCGGCCCCGGCCGGGCCAGCTCTGGTTCGGCCGCGCTGGCGGCGATCAGGACAGCCCAGCCGATCATCTCCGGGACGCCCGCCCGCCCGGAAGCGCCTGACCTGCCCGGATCGGCCGCGGCGGGTATGGCGGGCCCAGTCAGCCCGGTGAGCACGGTCAGCGCGGCGGGCACGGTCAGCCCGGTGAGCACGGTCGGTCCGGTCAGCCCGGTGAGCCTGGCGGGCAGCCGGCGGCTGGCCCGGCTGGCCGGGCCGGCCGCCGAATACGCGCTCTACGGTGGCCTGGCCCTCGGCGCGCAGGCCAGGCACTGGACCGGCGCCTGGGAGCTGGCGGCGGCCGTGCTGATCGTCGGGTCGGCGCAGCAGCTGATCCGCGCCTGCCGGGGCCAGGCGGCCGGCGCCGCCCGGCAGCCCGGCCCGCCGCCTGGCGCGGACCGGCTCGTGCTGATCGCGGTCATCACCCCGGTCTGGGGGGCCAGGACGACGCTGCTGGCGCTGCTGTGCTGGGCGGTCGCGGTCACCGCCATTACGGCGGCCAGCAGGCGGCCGCGGCCGGCCCGCAGCCCGGAGGTGATCGCCAGGTACCGGGACGACGGCCGGATCGCCCGCTTGCTCGGCCAGCTGGTCCGCGGCAACCTCCCGGCGCTGCCGGGCGCGGTGGCCGGGCTGGTCGCCACCGCCATGGTGGTCGCGCTGGGCATGCGGAACCTGCCGGGCCTGCTGGTGCTGACCCCGGTGATAGCGATGCTGCTCGCGGCGCCTGGCGCCAGCTACCGGCACGCCGGGCGGCTGGACTGGCTGGTGCCAGTGATCTTGCAGGTCGGCCAGCTGCTGTACCTGGCCGCGCTCGGCTTCAGCTACGGCGTCCCGGCGCCGCTCGCGTTCGGGCTTTGTGCCATCATCGCGCTGCACTACGTGGCATTGTCCGGTCCCGGGGACGGCCAGGCCAGGCCGGGCTCACAGCCGAGCCTGGGCTGGGAAGGACGGATGCTGGTGATCGGGTTCGGCGCGCTGGCGGGGGTCACCATGTTCGCCTACGCGGCTATGACGGCGTATCTTGGTTTGCTCATCTGCTCGAAAATCATGACAATCTGCGCCACGGAGGGAGCTAGCCGGTGATCGGAATGGTCCTCGCGGCCGGCGCCGCGCGACGGCTCCGCCCAGATACCGACGAGCTGCCCAAGACGCTGCTCCCGGTGGCGGGCGAGACCACGATCCTGGACATCGCGCTGCGCAACCTGGCCACCGCCGGGATGCGCGACGTCGTGATCGTGGTCGGGCACGCCGCGGCGGCGATCGCTGACCGGGCGGCCAGCCTGGAGCGCAGCCACGGGGTCAGCCTGGAGCTGGTCTACAACGACCGGGCGCTGGAATGGAACAACGCCTACTCGCTGTGGCTGGCCCGCGAGCACTTCGGTTCCGGGGTGATGCTGGTCAACGGCGACACCGTGCACCCGGTCACGGTGGAGAAGGCGCTGCTGGCCGCCAGCCAGGCCAGCCGGGAGAGCCCGGCCGACCTGATCATCGCGGTCGACAACGTGAAGCAGCTGGCCGAGGAGGAGATGAAGATCGTCGTCGACTCCCGCGGGCTGCTCGCCCGGATCAACAAGAAGCTCGACCCGGCCAGCGCGTACGGGGAGTACATCGGCGCCACCCTGATCGAGGCGCGCGCCGCCGCTCAGCTCGCGTCGGCGCTGGAGGCGACCTGGCGGCGCGATCCCGGCCTCTACTATGAGGACGGCTACCAGGAACTCGCCGACCGGGGCGGCGAGATAGCCACCGCCTCGATCGGGGCGGTTGACTGGGTCGAAGTCGACAACCACGAGGACCTGCGCCGGGCCAGGGAGATCGCGGCCCGCTGTTAGCCTCGCCTGCAATGCCGGCGGTCGCTGGCTAAGCTCGCCCATGGGCACCGGCCCGTTCCTGGTGCCGTCGGAGGAACCTCACCATGCCGTTGCTGGCCCGGATGCTCGCAGCTCCGCTGATCATCGATGTCCGGCCCGGCGCGGTGACCGGCCTCGGCGCGCTGCTGGCCGACCGCCGGATCGCCACCGAGGGCCGGGTGGCGGTCGCGGTCGGGCCCGGCCAGGGCGACAGCATCGCGGCCGACCTGCAGATCGACGCGGCCGAGATCTTCCGGATCTCCGACGGCACCCACGACAGCGCGGTGTCGCTGGGCAAGCGGCTGCGGGCCGGCGCATACGAGGCGCTGGCCGGCATCGGGGGCGGCCGGACCATCGACGTGACCAAGTTCGCGGCGAACATGGCGGGCATCCCGATGGTCGCGGTCGCGACGAACCTCGCGCATGACGGGATCGCCTCGCCGATCAGCTCGCTGGAGCACGAGTCGGGCAAGGGCTCCTACGGGGTGGTGTCCCCGGTGGCCATCGTGGTCGACCTCGACCGGGTCAGGTGCGCGCCGGACCCGCTGGTCAGCGGCGGGATCGGGGACCTGGTGGCCAACCTGTCGGCGATCTCGGACTGGGAGCTGTCGGCCGCCGACACCGGCGAGATGGTGGACGGGATCGCGGTCGCGATGTCCCGGTCGGCCGCGCAGTCGGTGCTGCACCAGCCCGGCCCGTCTCGCTCCGATGAGTTCCTCCGGGTGCTCGCCGAGGCGCTGATCCTGTCCGGGATGGCGATGGCGGTGGCCGGCTCCAGCCGGCCGGCCAGCGGCGGTGATCACGAGATCATGCACGCGATCGACCACCTGTACCCGGGCACGGCCAGCCACGGCGAGCTGGCCGGCGCCGGCGCCCTGTTCTGCGCCTACCTGCGCGAGGACGCGCAGCAGGCGGCGGCGTTCTCGGACTGCCTGCAGCGGCACGGGCTGCCGCGCACCCCGGCCGATCTCGGCCTGTCGAGTGAGCAGTTCAGCAGGGCGGTGCTGCTCGCGCCGTCGACCAGGCCGGGCCGGTACACGATCCTGGAGCGGCTGGCCATGTCGGAGGCGGAGGCGGCGAAGCGAGTGGAAGATTATGCCAGGGCCTACGCTTGCTGAGCTCAGGTCGGCGGGCCAGCCCGCCTCGGTGATCGACCGGCTCAACGACGAGCACTGGGCCGGCCGGCTGTACATGCGCCGGCTCTCGCCGTGGGCGACGTGGGTGTTCGCCCGGCTGGGCTGGTCGCCGAACGCGGTCACCCTGGCCTTCATCGCCTGCGGCATCGCGGCCGGCGTCGTCATCGCCTTCGGCGGGCTGGCCACCGCCATCGCCGGCGCCGTGCTGATCCAGGGCTACCTGCTGTTCGACTGCTCCGACGGCGAGCTGGCGCGGTGGAGCAAGCGCACCTCGGCCACCGGGATCTACCTCGACCTGATCGGCCACTACCTGGGCGAGAGCGCGCTGCTGGCCGGCCTCGGCTTCCGGGCCCAGGGCGAGCTGACGACCTCCGGCGGGTTCGTGACCGCGGGGCTGGCCGCCGCGCTGCTGGCGGTGATCGTCAAGGCGGAGACCGACAACGTGATCGTGGCCAGGGCCAAGGCGGGGCTGGGCGGCGGGCACGACGACGCGGCGCTGCAGCCGCGCGGTCATGGCCTCGCGCTGGCCCGGCGGGCGGCCAGCGTGCTGCGGATCCACCGGATCACGCACGCGGTGGAGCTGTCGCTGCTGATCCTGGCCGCGGCCATCGCGGACTCGATCCGGGGCGGCCTGCTGGCGACCCGGGTGCTGCTGGTGGCCTGCCTGATCGTCGCCGGGCTGATGGTGGTCGCGCACCTGGCGGCGATCGTCGCGTCCAGGAGACTGCGATGAAGCTGTCCTGCGTGATCCTGACCATGGGCAACCGCCCCGCTGAGCTGGACCGGGCCGTCGCGAGCGCCCGGGCGCTGCGGGGCGAGGAGATCGAGCTGGTGGTGGTCGGCAACGGCGCGGACGTGCCGCCGGTGCCCGCCGGGGTCCAGGCGATCAGGCTGCCCGAGAACGTCGGCGTGGCCAGGGGCCGCAACACCGGGCTGGCCGCGTGCGCGGGTGAGGTGGTGCTGTTCCTCGACGACGACGGCTGGTATCCCGATCCAGGGCTGGGCGAGCACGTCGCCGCCGCGTTCAGCGCCGACCCGGCGCTGGCCGTGCTGTCGTTCCGGGTGGCCGACCCGGACGGCGGACCGGGCGCCCGCTGGCACGTGCCGCGGCTGCGGGCCGGCGACCCGGACCGGTCGTCGGTGGTGACCACCTTCAGCGGCGGCGCCTGCGCGGTCCGCCGGTCGGCTTTCCTGGAGGCGGGCGGGCTGCCCGAGACGTTCTTCTTCGCGCACGAGGAAACTGACCTGGCGTGGCGGCTGATCGGGCTGGGCTTCCGGGTGGAGTACGACGCCGCGGCCCGGATGTGCCATCCGCCGCTGCCCAACAAGCGCCACCCGGGCTTCTACCAGGTGGACGGGCGGAACCGGGTGCAGCTGGTGCGCCGGAACCTGCCCTGGCCGCTGGCCTGGGTATACCTGCTGGACTGGCTGGCAATAACGGTGATCAGGGAACGGTCCCCGGCCGCCATCGGGGCCTGGCTGGCCGGATTCCGCCAGGGCTGGCGGATGGATCCGGGCCCGCGCCAGCCGATGTCGGCCGCGACGATATGGCGGATGACCAGGGCCGGGCGCCCTCCGGTGATCTGATGCGGCCGCAAGCCCGCGCGGAGGGCCGGGCTTCAGCGAACGGTTAGGATTTATCCAGTGGATGATAAGCGGCTGCGATGCTTAGGCTAAGGGCCGTGCTGCCGGATAATCTGCGGCGCAGTGCGCGTGCCGTGTGGCGATTGCCCGCGGCGACCCCGCGGAAATGGTGGGCCGGGGCGTTCACGGTCTGTGCCGTTTTCGCCGCGGGCGTGGCGCTGTTCAGCTCCAATGACCTGCACCGGCGGTGGGGGCTGGTCGCGGCCTGCTCCTACCTGGTCGCCGCGGTGGCGGTCGCGGCCTGGCGGTCCCGCGGGCTGGACCTGGCGATCGGGCTCAGCGTGACCGGCGCCCTGTTCGTGCCGATGTTCTGGAATGCCGCGACCGGCAGGCGGCAGCCGGAAGTGACCGTGATCAGCCGTTCTGCCTACCAGCTAGTACATCATCACTCGCCGTATCAGAGCGTGTCGGCATTGGCGTCGGTACACGATCCCAATGCCTTTAACCCGTATCTGCCGGTCATGTCGCTTTTCGGCATCCCGCGCGCGCTGTTCGGGCCCGGGTTGCTGACCGACCCGCGGCTCTGGTTCGGCCTGGCGTTCCTGGTGTTCTTCGGGCTGGCCCTGTGGATGGCCGGCGCCAGGAACGTGATCCGCTGGACCCTGTTCGCCGCGGCCACCCCGGTGATCGCGTTCGAGCTGGCGGTCGGCGGCACCGACGTGCCCATCCTCGCGCTGATGTGCCTGGGCCTGGCGCTGCTGTGGCAGCGGCCGCACTACGTCCTGGCCGGGTTCTCGCTGGGCGTCGCATCGGCCGCCAAGGCCACCGCCTGGCCCGCGGTGATCGTCGCCGCGGTGCTGATCGGGGTGCGCGACGGACGGCGGCCGCTGCTCGTCTTCGGCGGCGCCGCGCTGGTGTCCTGCGCCGCGCTGGTCGGGCCGGTGGCGGCGATCTGGCCGTCGGCCCTGCTGGACAACACGATCAAGTTCCCGCTCGGCCTGGCCAACATCAAGTCCCCGGCGGCCAGTCCGCTGCCCGGGCACCTGATCGCGCAGGCCGGTCACGCCGGTCACCTGATCGCGGTCAGCCTGCTGGTGCTGGCTGCCGTGGTGATTGCCGTTTCGCTGATCATCAGGCCGCCGCGGACGGTGCCCGCGGCGGCGTGGTGGCTCATCATCGGGCTGACGCTGATGTTCACCCTCGCGCCGGCCACCCGGTTCGGCTACTACATCTACCCCGGGGCGCTGCTGATCTGGCTGCTGGTCTCGCGGCTGGGCGGCAGCCAGCCGGGGGCCGAGCCGGCCCGGCCGCCGCCCGGGCCGCCGCGGCAGGTCTCGCTGGTCGGCCCGGCCTGAACGGGCGGCCGGCCGTCACGGCAACGACGGGAAGTCAGCGGGATTGTCCCCGCCGGCGAAGGCCGCCTGGTCCCCGCAGGACCGGGCGGAGCCGTTGATCCCGCCGTACGACTTCGCCAGCCCGCCGGGCGCCCGCTGGCCGGGCCGGGCCGGGACGGCCGATCGCGCTTCCGGGACGGGCGGGTGCGCCCGCGGGACGGCCCGCCGTACCCCGCGGCCCGGCGCGGCGGGCACGTCGGCGTCCCTGGCGATGGCCCGGAACAGCGCGCGGGCCTGCGGCTGGGCGAACTGGACCTCAGCCTGCGGGTTGCCGGGGTAGGGGGAGACCGGGGTCGTGACGAAGCGCACGGACCTGGACGAGAGCCCGCGCAGGCTGCCGGCGATGGTCAGCATGGTCTGCTGATCGAGCCCGGTGTCGGTGGTCATGGCCCCGGCGGCGTCCCTGACCACGGCGTACAGCCGGGTCGGATTGCCCAGCAGGTCACTGCGGGCGACGTCGCGGACGATGGCGGCCATCAGGTACTGGTCCCGCTGGATCCGCTGCAGGTCCGAGCCGAGACCGATGTGGCGTTCCCGCCAGAACGCCAGCGCCTGGCTGCCCATGACGTGATGCTGGCCAGCCGCCAGGTGCAGGCCGGAATCGGGATCGTCGACGGCGACGGGCAGGCAGATGCTCACCCCGCCGACGTCATCGACGATGTGCTCGAATCCGGTGAAGGTGAGCTCGATGAAATGGTCGATGTGCACCCCGGTCTGGTGCTCGGCCGTCTCCCACAGGCAGCCGGGGCCGCCGTTCGCGTAGGCCTGGTTGATCCGTTCCAGCTGCCCCGGACCGGCCCGCTGGCCCGGGACTCCCGGCCCCTCCGCCGGGCAGGACAGCACGGGCACCACGGTGTCGCGGGGGAGGCTGACCACGCTGGCCCCGCGCCGGCCGGGGGAGATGTGCAGCAGCATGATCGTGTCCGAGCGCTGCCCCTGGATCCGCGCGCCGAATTGCCGGTTCTGCCCGGCCCTGGTGTCGGAGCCGATCAGCAGGATATTGAGCGCGTTGTTGTACTTGGGCGGCTGCCGGCCCAGGCCGGTGATCTCGATCCGCTGGATGCTGCCCCAGACGCTGCGGTACTTCAGGTAGGCGCCGGCCGAGACGGTCACCATCGCCGCGACGAGCACGACCGACACCCACGCGGCCACCCGCCACGCCAGCGACCCGTGCTGGCCGGGCCGGCCCCGCAAAGGCCGGCCCGGGCGCGGCTGGCCTGCGGCCGCGTTGCGCTCTTCCCCGTTGCGGCTCATGCTGCTCATGCATGATCCTTGCCCGCACCGGGGGATCTAACCGCCGGTAGCCCGGGTGGGCGGCCCTCAGGTGTCCGGGCCGGCGAACGCGGCCTGGTCGCTGCAGATCTTGGTGTTGCCGGTGATGCCGCCGTAGGCCGAGCTGAGGCCCTTGACCGCTGCCTTGCTGGCCGAACTCGAGGCGGGGGCCAGGCCGGTGAACGCGGACCCGACGATCACCTCGACGGTGCCCGGGGTCACGCTGCTGCTCTGCTGCACGGTCGCGCCGGTGAACCGGGCCTTCAGCGTGTTGACCGCTGGCATATCAGCGCTGGACCCGTACAGGATGACCGGGTTGGTGTAGTCGGTCTGCGGCACGCCTTCGGCGTCCATGGCGTCCCCGGTGCCCACGACGTCGAAGCCGGCGTTGGTGAGGTCGGTGCCGACCTGGGCGGCCAGCAGGTTGATGCCCGCGCCGTTCAGCACCTTCACGTGTACCTCGGACGGGCTGGTGGTGAGCACCGCGTCGGTGACGCCGTGCTTCGCGCCGCCCGGCTTGCCCTTCGACGGCTTCGGCAGCTTGTTGTCGTGCGCGATGGCGTAGAAGAGCTGCCCCGCCTCCGGCTCCTGGAGCTGGATCTTGTTGGCGTTCAGCGCGTACGCCCCGTTGGGCACGGTGAGGAACTGCACCGACTTGGTGCTCAGCCCGCGCATGCTGTCCGCGATCTTGAGCATGGTGGCCTGGTCCATCCCGGTGTCAACGGTCATCGACTTGGCTGCGTCGGTCACCACGGACAGGATCCGGGTCGGGCTGTTCAGCAGGCCGCTGTGCACCATGCCCTGCACCAGCCCGGCCATCAGGAACTGGTCGCGCTGGATCCGCTGGGTGTCGGAGCCGAAGCCCACATCCTCCCGGGTGCGCCAGAACGCCAGCGCCTGGTAGCCGCGCACGTGGTGCGGGCCGGCGCTCAGGTGCAGGCCCGATTTCGGGTCGTCGACCGGCTCCGGCAGGCACACGTTGACCCCGCCCATGTCGTTGACGACTTTCTCAAAGCCGGTGAAGTCGAGCTGGATGAAATGGTCGACATGGACGTGGGTGACAGCGTCGATTGTCTTCCAGGTACAGACCGGCCCGCCGTAGGACAGGGTGTAGTTGATCGGCTCCATCTCACCGGGCGCCGCCTGCTGGCCCTGGGTGCCGTCGCTCGGCTTGCAGGCCACCACCGGAACCTCGGTGTCACGCGGGATGCTGATCACCGTGACCAGGTGATGGCCGGGGGAGATGTGCAGCAGCATCACGGTGTCGGAGCAGTTGCAGCCGGTGCTGCCGCCGATCTTCCCGTTGCCGCCGGTCCGGGAGTCCGAGCCGATCAGCAGGATATTCAGCGCGTTGGTGAATTTGGGCGGCTGCTTGCCCAGGCTGCTCGCGTCGACCCGCTTGATGCTGTCATAGACCGTGCGGTACTTGACATAAGCGCCGAGCGCGCCGACGACAAGCGCGCAAACGAGAAGGCCGGCCAGCCAGCCGGCGAACTGGGCGCCCCGCGACTTCTTGCGGCGGCTACGGCCCCGGGTCTGACGTGGCGGTTTCCAGCCATCGCCATCGGGATCCTCGTAGCGCCTCATCGCTCCTCCGGGCATGCGTCCTTGCGGCCGGCTAGGGCCCAGGCCTCCAGGCTGCGCCCCATAGTACGTGCTCTTATTGGGCGGTATCGCATTCAGACGGCAAAGATCATGCTAATCCTCCGCGCGCGGAACGGTGATTCCGCGACGTCGCCACGCCCCGGATGACGGCTGACACCCGGCAGCGCAAGCGCCCATCTACAGTGGGATCCGTGCGCCCTGGAGACCACCAGACCGGCAGTTCGGCCGCGGCTGGCAAGCCCGAGAAGGTCACCGGGCTAGCCAGGCATGACGAGGATACCGATGGCACCCGCCTGGCTGGCGACGTTCCGGAATCTGAGCCGGACGTCCCGGCCGGCCGGGACGCCGCCGCTGACCAGGCAGGTCAGCCCGGCCGGCCGCGGGCAGGCCGGCCACGAGCTGGCCGGCCCCGGGCTCACCGGGTCAGGGCCGCCCGCGCCTGGGCGGGCCGGGCCTGGGCCAGCTGGCCCCGGCCGGCCTGGCTGACCGCGGCCACCGGCTTCGCCCGGCGGCAGGCCGGGCGCGCGATCAGCGCCCTGGGCAGCCATCCGGGGACCGCCAGCGCCGGGTTCGCCCGGCTGACGGTGCTGCCGGCCATCCTGGTGCTGGCCTGGCTGCTGCCGGGGTTGCCGTTGCTGCTGGCCGGCTCGTTCCTGCCGGTGCCGATGGTGCTCATCGCCGCGCCGCTGGCGGTCGTGCTGGTGGTGGTCGCGCTGCGCCGGGTGCCCGCCACCTGGCCGCGGGCGCTGCCGGGCGTGCGCAGGGAGCGGGCCAGGGACATGTGGTACGGGCTGGCCGGGACCATCGTGGTGGCTGTTGGCTTCACCGTCTGGCAGCTCATGTTCAGCTCCGAATCGCTGATCGTGCTGCGCGACTCCGGCGCGCTGCTGCAAAGCGGCTACTGGCTCGCCCAGCACGGGTCGCTGCCGATCCCGCAGTCGCTGTCCGCCTTCGGCGGCGCCAGCCCCGGGCTCAGCTTCGCCAGCACCGGCTTCTTGGCCAGCGGAGGCTCGGTGGTGCCGGGCTCGACGGCCGGGCTGCCGATGCTGCTGGCCGGCGGGTTCTGGGTGCACGGTGCCTCCGCCGCGACGGCAGTGGGCCCGGTGCTCGGCGGCATGGCGGTGCTGGCGTTCGGCGGGCTGGCCGGCCGGCTGGCCGGGCCGCGGTGGGCGGCGGCCGCCGCGCTGGTGCTCGCCGTCACGCTGCCCGAGCAGTACACCAGCCGGGCCGCGCTCGGCGAGACCGCGCTGCAGGTGCTGCTGTTCGGCGGGCTCTGCCTGGTCATCGACGCGGTCCTGGTGCAGCGCGGCGAGCGGGCCGCGGCCGCGCTCACCGCCGCGGCCGCCCTGGCCGGGACAGGGCCGGTCTCGCCCACCGCGATCACCGCGGTGCGGCCGGCCCCGGCCCGGCGGCGGGGCTGGCGCGGGTGGCTGGCCTGGCGGGGCGGGCCGGGGCGCCGTGGCCCGCGGCGCGGGCTGGCGAACTGGTACACGCCCTGGCGGGCGATGATCGCGCTCGGCGGGCTGTGCCTGGGAATGACCGCCGTGGTGCAGGTCGGCGGGCTGCTCGACGTGGTTCCGGCGATCGTATTCACCGGGATCCTGATCGCGGGGCGGCGGGCGGTGGGACTGGCGTTCAGCATCGGTGTTGTCATCGGCGCCGGATATGGCGTCGCCGCCGGTTACCTGCTGGCCCGGCCGTTCATGGCGTCGCTGCGGCCCGCGCCCGAGGTGATCGGGCTGATCGCGGTGTGGCTGGCCGCGTTCACGCTGGCGGCGGTGGAGTTGCTGCGCTACCAGCGGGTGCGCGGCTGGGTGCGCAGGGTGTTCGCCCGGCGGCCGCTGCGCTGGCTGCCCGAGGTGGCCGCGGTCCTCGCCGTGCTCGCGGTGGTCGCCCTGGCGCTGCGGCCCTACCTGCAGACGGTGCGCGCCGCGGCGACCGGCGGCGAGGCTCATTACGTCGCCGGGCTGCAGCAGGCTGAGCAACTGCGGCTCGACCCGGGCCGGACCTACGCCGAGGACACGCTGTACTGGGTGATCTGGTACGTGGGGCTGCCCGCGATCCTGCTGGGCACCTTCGGCCTGGCGCTGCTGGTCCGCCGGTGCGTGCGGGCGCTGATCACCTGGCGCGACCCCGCTGGCGCGGCCCGGATCTGGGCGCTGCCGCTCGCGATCATCAGCGCCGGCGCGGCCGCCGTGCTGTGGGACCCGGCGATCACGCCCGACCAGCCGTCGGCGAGCCGCAGGCTGGTCCCGCTGGTGCTGCCCGGCCTGATCGTCTGCGCGATCTGGGCGGCATCCTGGCTGGTCGGCTGGGCCCGGGTGCGCGGCGCGGGCACGGTGGCGACGTCCCTCGTCGCGGCGTGCTGCGTCGCGGCGGTGCTGGTGCCGACGGTGGTGACGACGTTCGGGCTGGGACTGACCCACTCGGGCAACGGCGGCGGGCTGCGCGCGTTCGCCAGCGGGCTGGCGCTGAAACGGACCGGGCAGGGGGAGATCAGCGCGGTCAGCCGGCTGTGTGCCTCGATTCGCCCCGGTTCTTCTGTCGTCGTGCTCGACCGGAAGCTGTCGCAGGAATTCCTGCAGGTCATCCGCGGGATGTGCGGCGTCCCCGCGGCGTCGATGGCCGGCCAGCCCGCCGCGGCGGTGGCCGCGGTGGTGGCCGGGATCGGCCGGGCGGGCCGGCGGCCAGTGCTGCTCGCGGCCAGGCCAGGCCAGCTGAACGGGTTCGGCGGCAGCCCGGTCGAGGTGCTGAACCTGCCCACCACCCAGCAGCCGCAGACCCTCACCCAGCCGCCGACGACCCGCTCGCCCGCCAGGTACGTGATCTGGCAGTCGGTGCCGGCCGGGTTCAGCGTGGGAGCGTGACCGGCCGGGCCGATTTGCCTGCGGCGGGCGAAGACCCTAAAGTGAAGAGGCACTCGACGCGGGGTGGAGCAGTTCGGTAGCTCGCTGGGCTCATAACCCAGAGGTCGCAGGTTCAAATCCTGCCCCCGCTACCAGGTCAGAGGCCCGGAGGCGGCAGCCGCCGGGCCTTTTGCATGCGGTTTGTAAACGGACACCGCCCGTCAGGCCGCGTCGGACGACGAGTGACCGCGGCCGCCACGGCCACCGCCTGCCTCTCGCAGCCAGCTCATCCTTCTCGCCGCCGCCAGCCCCGGCAGGGCCGCCATTCCTGCCCGCATCATCTTCGCGCAGCCAGTTCCGCAGGCATGACTGGCTGATCCCCAGATCCTTAGCGATCTTGGCGACCGGTTTGGCGCCCAGACGAGCAAGCTCAACAGCACGCTGCCGGAACTCAGGAGGGTGTGGAGGGGGCACGAGGACATCCTTCCCGGTGACCGGGGGTCACCTCAGGTCAGGGTGTCCGTGAAACCGGGGGAAGCTCAGCCAACGCAGACACACTATTCTGCCGCTACGGGTAGGTGCTCAGGGAAGAGTCGGCTGTCCGAGTCAAGGATCTGCAAGATCTTGCACAGAAGCTGCAACCTGGATACTATGACCTCATGACAGCTCAGACTCTCGGCTTCGCGGTCCAGCCCGAGGATCGGGCAGTGCTCGACGAGCTCGTTGCGTACTTCGGCAGGGGCAACAGGTCGGCGTATCTCCGAGCAACCCTCAAGGTCATGAAGTCGATCATGATCGCCGATCAGATGCGCGACGCGCAGGCCTATGGCCAGCGGCGGACGGCAGAATTGGGCGTTGACGCCGCCGACATTCCACGGCACGTGCAGGACTTCCTGAAAGGATCGCCGGAGCACAAGGGGTGAACCACCTCGCGCCAGTTCCGACCGCAGTTGTCTACGACATTAATCTGCTGGTGACGGCCATCGCTGGTGGTAACAGTCCGTTCCGTTCGTGGCCATCGCCACCTCCGGTATCGGGCAACCCCTCAGCTGACTGCGTTGGCATCATTGTTGACGCTGCGGAGTTCTCGCTGTGGCTGTCGCCACACGTCCTGTCCAATGTCGAGCGGGTCCTGACTGAGCTGTTGAAGTGGGAGCGCACACAAGCCGACGCGTACGCCGAGACTCTCGTGGCAGCGGCCGAGCACAGCGGCGGCGGGCTGATCGCTGACGTTCCCCGGACAGTCCACGATTGCTCCGATCACGAGGATAATCTCATACTCGACCTCGCCGCCGAAGTGGGCGCGCTCATCGTTGTATCTAACGACACCGATCTACTCTCGATGTCGCCATGGCGAGGCACACCCATCCTCGAGCCGCGGGCCTTTGCGGCCAAGGTCGATGCCATGCGTCGGCACGCACGTCGCCCGCGTCGGTAGCGCGTCCGCGATCGGGCAGAGTTCAACGTCAGACCTCAACGGAGTTGCCGAATTTGGCCGATGTAGTTATCGAGTCGCGCGACGGACCACTTCCTGGTCAGGCGAGCCGGGCGGCGATCCGGCCCAGCGCCGCGGTCAGGCAGCCCGGCGCCTCGTGCCAGACCTGGTGCCCGGCGCCCGGCACGATCGTCAGCTGCGCGTCGGGGAAGATCGCGGCCGTGGACTCGGCTGCCCACCGTGGGAGCGGGCTGCACTCGCCTGCGACAACCTCCACCGGTCCAGTGAATCGGCTCAGCAGGCCCGGCAGGTCACCACGCTCGACGGCCTCGGCGACCGACGCGGATGTCTGCTCGAAACCTTCCGGGTTCACCCGCACAGTGTCCGGGACGGGCGGCGCATCAGCCGGAACCGCGAAATAACTAGGCCAGTCCAGCCGGAAATACTCCAGCGCCGTCGCGGCCTCCTGCTCCTTATTGGTGGTGCTGAGCTTGTCCAGTTCCGCGATCCTGGCAAGGGCTTCGGGCGTCGCCCTGGCCGCCAGCTCCGCCCCGAAACTGGCCAGGCCGCCGTCGCCCACTGCGCCGAGAGCCTCGGCGAGCACCAGCGCGTTTACCCGGCCGGGCGCATGCGCCGCCAGCTGCATGGCCAGGTAGCCGCCCCAGCTGTGCCCGAGCACCGTGGCGGCGACCACGCCATGCTGGTCGAGTACGGCTAGCGCATCGGCCACATGCCGCTCGATGGTGAACGGCCCTTCGGTGATCGATGGGGCGACGCCACGCTGGGTGTAGCGGAGGGCAGCCCAGCCCGCCAGCTCGGCGGCGAACATGTCGCTGTAGTCGTTCACGGCCGGTCCGCCGTGCAAGACGAGCAACGGCCGGCCGGATCCGGATCGCACCCCGATTAGCTCGCCGCCGGGCACGCTGACAGCCAAGGTTCCCTCGGTCATGGCTTTCTCGTTCATGGGCTGAACGGTATGGCACCAGGTGAGCGATCCGCACCACATATTTCCTGCTGGGGAGGCATTGCTGGCGACGCTGGCGCGGGCGGTCCGCTTTAAGTAAGGGATGGGCGGCTATGACATAATGCGTTGACGGCGCGATTACTGTGTCACCATGACGATTCCCGCCTCGCCGCATACGGCCGGCCAACCCGGTACCACGGGCAGCGAACGTCAGGTCCTTGAGGCCTTCCTTGACTTCCATCGCCAGGTGCTAGTCAGCAAGGTAGACGGCATGTCGGAGAACGAAGCCCGCCATCGGCGCGTGCCGTCGAAAACCACGCTCGCCGGCCTGATCAAGCACATGACGGGGGTCGAGCGAGGCTGGTTTCAGGAAGTGCTAGGCGGACGCAGCCCAGAGGATATCGGTGCCAATGTCGGAGGCGGCGACGAAAGCTGGGACCTGGCCGAGAACGAAACAGCCAGCTCGCTGATCAAGGAATACGAGCAGGCCTGCGAGCAGTCGCGGCAAACAGCAGCACGGTTCGCTCTCGATGACGCGGTGCCCGAGCCAGGCATGGGCCAGGTCTCACTGCGGTGGATCTACGTCCACATGATCGAAGAGACCGCCCGGCACGCTGGACACGCAGACATCCTCCGGGAGCAGACCGACGGCGCCGCCGGCGATGACGGCGATTCCGCGGTCACGACCTGGCTGAACCGTATCGTGGTGAATGCCGCCCCTTGCTGAGCCGGGTCGGCTGGACCGTCAGGGCCCGTATCGAGGGGGCCTTACGGCCGGCCGCACGTAAAGGCCGCTACCGGCATCCGGACCGCGGATCATCCTGGCAGGATCGCAGACCATACTGTCGAGTCCCACCTCACGATTAACGCCGTCCAGCTCCCGTGCGAAGTGGCGGGCGTGGCCCGGGACTGCGCGTCAGTCGCTCAGCGCGATGCTATGCGGGAAGCGGTGCACCTCCTGCGGCCAGCCGACCGCGACCGCGATCCGGCCGGCCCAGTACCGCGCCTGGGCATCGTCGGCCACATCGACGACCGCGAAACCGCCGAGGTGCTCCTTGGTCTCGACGTACGGCCCGTCGGTGAATAGGGGCGAGCCGCCGCTCGGGTCGACGCTGCACACGACGGTCGACGCGTCCAGACCGCCGTCGCTGAAGACGAAGACACCGGCGGCCGTCATCTCCTCGATCAGGGCCCTGGCGGACGTGCCCCTCTCGCGCAGCTCCTCCAGCGTGAGGTCGGGCACCCACTCGTCGTTGAAGGCGATCAGGTACAGCGCCATGTGAGGCTCCTCTGCTCACGGGCAGCCCGGACGGCTGCCACTCACCTTGTCCACGAACGCACTCGCGCCGATGCGACACACCGGCCAAGATTGTTTCCAAGCCTTCCGCATCGAAGTCGGCCGAAACGTTCGGGAAGGCCGGCTTCCCGCCGCAGCGGGGTGCGCCCGGAGGACCGGCGATCATCCGGGCGAGCAGCGAAAACTCGGCGGATTACCGGACGCTGTCGCCCGTCAGCTGGCGGAGGAGTGCCGCACACCGCCGACGCAGAGCAGCGGGTCCCGCACCGCGGACGGGCTGAACAGCACGGGATCGCCGGCGTCGCTGGTGGGTTCCGCGCTCACCGGCCCAGTCCACGGGCTGGCGCGCGTCGAACCGGCCACGGGCGACGAGGTAACGCTGCTGCGGCACTACCTGACGGCGGGCCGGCCAGGTCAGCGGGCTTCTGCGCTGGCGAGGAACTGGGTCGCGGCGAGCTCGGCATAGAGAGGGTCGCTGGCGACGAGTTCGGCGTGGGTTCCGGCCGCCTTGACCTGGCCGGCGTCCATCACGATGATCCGGTCGGCCATGGTCACCGTGGACAGCCGGTGCGCCACGACCAGGACCGTGGTCATGAGCGCGGTCTCCGCGACCGTCTCGCGCAGGGCCGCCTCATTGAGCGCGTCGAGCTGGGAGGTGGCCTCGTCCAGCAGGAGCAGGCGCGGGTGACGCAGCAATGCCCGCGCGATCGCCACCCGCTGGCGTTCTCCTCCGGACAGTCTCGTGCCGCGGTGCCCGACGGCGGTTCGCAGCCCTTCGGGCAGCCGCTCCACCAGGCTGGTGAGCCTGGTGATCCGCAACGCCTCGGCGATCTCCGCATCCGTGGCGGCCGGGGCGGCGAGGACGAGGTTCTCCCGAAGGCTCCCGGATAGTACCGGGGTGTCCTGCTCCACGTAGCCGATGGCGGAGCGCAACTCGGGGATGGGCCAGTCCCGCAGGTCGGTGCCATCGAGCAGGATCCGCCCGGAGTCCGGCTCGTAGAAGCGCTCGATGAGCGAGAAGACGGTTGTCTTGCCCGCGCCCGACGGGCCGACGAAGGCCGTCATCCCGCGGGGCGGGATCGAGAAGCTGACGCCGTGGTGCACCTCAGGCATGTCGGGCCGGTAGCCGAAACTCACCTGCTCAAACGAGATGGAGGCCGGTGCGTCGCCGCCCAGGACACGCTCGGGCGCGAGGTCGCCTGAGGGTTCCACCGGCAGCCGTTCAGCCTCCAGGATTCTGGCCACCGCGGCGGAGCCCACCTGGTACTGGCTGACCGCGTTGACCAGTTCCTGGATGGGCGCCATCAGGTAGTACACATACAGCAGGAACGCCACCAGGGTGCCCACGCCGATGGCCCCGGAGGCGACCCGGGCGCCGCCGGTGGCCAGGACCGCGATGAACGCTGCCTGGATGGACAGGCCCGCGATGTTCGTTGCTATCGCCTGCCACCTGGCGGCCCGGATGTCGGCCCGCCACGCGCTGCGGGCGGCGGCGTGGATGCGCTGCCCCTCGCGCTGCTCGGCGGTGGACGCCTTGATGGTCCGGAAGGCTCCCAGCATCCGTTCCAGCGCGGCGCCCATCTCCCCGACGCTGTCCTGCGCGCGGCGCGCGGCCCGGCCGATTCTCGGCGTCACGAAGCCGATGACCAGCCCCGACAGGCTGAACACGGCCATGGTGACGGCGAACAGCACCCCGTCCATCAGGCTCATCAGCACTAACGTCGCGACCAGGGTCAGGCTGCCGGTGACCATGCCCACCAGGGTGTCGGTGGTGACATCGCGCAGCAGCGTGGTGTCGGAGGTGACGCGGGACATCAGGTCACCCGGCTCGGCGCGGTCCAGGCCAGCGACCGTGAGCCCGAGCAGCCGGTTCACCAGCCGCACCCGGGTGGCCAGCACCACCGATTCCGCGGCCCGCCGTAGTACGTAGGTGCCGAGCGCCCCGAGCGCGGCGTTGGCAACGACCAGGCCGGTCATGAGGAGCAGGAGCGCCCTCACCGAGCCGTGGCGGCCCAGGTCACCGATCAGCGCCCTGACGACCAGCGGCAAAGCCAGGCCGCTCGCGCCGGTGAGCAGGCTCAGCACGCCCCCGGCCAGCAGCGCGCGGCGGTGTGGTCGCACATAGCCGTATATGACCCGCCAGCGGCCGCGTTCGCCGCCAGCACGTCCGGATGCCTCGGCGGTCACCAGGACCTCCCTTATCGGGGTTATGACGACAGTCTCACCACAACGGCGCGGCTGACAAAGCCCTTCCGGCTTGTGCAACTGCCACTAGGCCTGCCGACGCCGCCAGCACGCATGCAGTGTGTTGCCTCCACAGATGCAACATAGATACAATGAGTACATGTCTACTTCTACTGTCGGGTTCGCGGTAGCGGATGAGGACCAGGAGAGGCTGGCCCGCCTGGTGGATCACTTCGGCGGCGGTAACCGTTCGGCGTACCTGCGGGCAACGCTGCCAGTGATGGAGTCGCTGGCCCGGGCTGAGCGACTGCGCGAGTTGCAGGCGCGCAACGCCGAGCGGGCCGCCGCAGCCGGCCAGGACTATGTATCGTTGCTGGCTGATATCCGTCGGGCGTATAAGGACGGGACGCGCGAACGGTGAGCACGCCAGGACCGGTCGCGGTCCCGGTCGTGTTCGATGTGAACGTCCTCGTGCTGGCGATCGCTGCCGGTGAGTCCCCGTTCCGGAGCTGGCCGTCTCCGCCCCCGACATCGGGCAACCCTAGCGCTGACTGCCTGGGCGTGATCAACGATGCGGCGGAGTTCGCTTTGTGGCTCTCGCCGCACATCCTGTCCAATACTGGGCGGGTGCTGGCTACGGTGCTCAAGACCCCCGACGAGGAGGTCGATGAGTACCTGCGCGTGCTGGCTGAGATGGCGGACGCGTCCGGGGGCGGCATCCTGGATCCTCCGCAGATCGTTGGCGACTGCCCTGACTGGGAGGACAACCGTGTCTTGGACCTGGCCACAGGGGTCGGGGCGTTCCTGATCGTGTCGGCTGACGCGGATTTGACGAGCATGTCGCCGTGGCGGGGGCGCCCGATCATCGAGCCCCCGCAGTTCGCGTCCATGGTGGACGCTTCCCGCCGAGCCCGCCGTCGTGGACGGTAGAGGCCTGCTGGGTCGCATTACGGCGAAACGGTAGGTGCGCGACCTGAGTGCCCCCTGGCGCCTGCGCGCGGAACTGTCATGCTGAGAGATGGTGCACGGTGGCGCCCCGGAGGAACGCGGCCTGGCCGGGACGTGCCGGCGGCCGCCGTGCCGGAGTTCCCGGGTCGTGTCTGGCTGCAGCCAGCCGGCGACGGGCGGCCTGCGAGAGAAGGAGGCGTGATGGCTGGTCCGGTGCCGGGCGGTGGCGGGGAGGGCGGCCTGCTGAGCCGCCGGGTGTTCCTGGGCGGGATGGCTGGCCCGGGCCTGGCCGGGCTGGCCGGGTTACCATGGCGCGCTGTCCCGCGGCCGCGGCTGCGGCCGGCGCTGACCAACCTGCAGACGGCCGGCCAGCGGGTCATCTCCTCCTATCCCGGGCTGACGCCGCCGCAGAGCCTGTTCAACGACATCACGGCCGGCACGACGGCCGGGGTGATCTTCTTCGGCGAGAACATCTCCAGCGACAGCCAGATCGCCGGGGTGATCACCCAGTTGCGCCAGGCCCAGGCGCAAAGCCCCATCGGGGCGCCGCTGCTGCTGATGACTGACCAGGAAGGCGGCGAGGTCCGCCGGCTGCCCGGCGCGCCCGTCTTGTCGGAGAAACAGGTCGGCCAGTCCTCCGACCCGGCGAGCGCCGCGGCGTCGGCCGGGACCGGCGCCGGGCAGAACCTGGCCGGGGTGGGCATGAACGTCAACCTGGCCCCGGTCCTGGATGTCTTCTACAAGTCCGGCAACTTCATCGACCAGTTCAAGCGCTCCTACAGCAGCAACCCCAGCGTCGCCTCCGCCTGCGGCCAGGCGTTCATCACCGCCCAGCAGGCCACCGGCGTGGCAGCCACCGCGAAACATTTCCCCGGCCTGGGCTCGGCCACCAAGAACCAGAACACCGACACCGGACCGGTCACCCTGACCGTGACGCTGGCCAAGCTGCACACCATCGACGAGGTGCCCTACCCGCCCGCCATCAGCGCCGGGGTCAAGCTCGTGATGCTGTCCTGGGCGATCTACCCGGCGCTGGATCCGACGCTCCCGGCGGGCCTGTCCCCGGCGATCATCGGGCAGGAGCTACGCGGCCGCAACGCCTTCAGCGGCGTGACCATCACCGACGCCCTCGAAGCCGGCGCCCTAGGCGGCTTCGGTTCCACCGGGCAACGGGCGGTGACCGCGGCGGGCGCGGGCATGGACCTGATCTTGTGCTCCGCCCGCGACATCACCCAGGCGGAGACGGCCACCTCCGCGCTGGCTGCCGCGCTCGGCAACGGTCAGCTCGACCCGAGCGCCTTCCAGGCCGCGGTCAACCGGGTCACCGCCCTGCGCGCCAGCCTGCTCTAGCCCGTTCTTCGCGGTGCGCCGGGCCGGGCTGCGCGATGGCCTGCGCCGTGACCAATGGCTCGATCCGCCCTGCCCGGCAGCCCGCGCCGGTCAGGAATCCAGGTAGCGGAGGACGGCCAGCACCCGGCGGTGGTCGGCGTCGGACGGGGCCAGGCCGAGCTTGCTGAAGATGTTCCCGACGTGCTTTTCGACGGACCGTTCGGAAACCACCAGGATCCCGGCGATCGCGGAGTTGGAGCGGCCCTCGGCCATCAGCGCGAGTACATCCCGTTCCCTAGCGGTCAGCGTGCCGAGGCCGTCGTTGCGACGGCTGGCGCCCAGAAGCTGTGTCACGACCTCTGGGTCGAGAGCGGTGCCTCCGGCGGCCACCCGGCTCAGCGCTTCGACGAACTCCTCGATGTCGGCGACCCGGTCCTTGAGCAGGTAGCCGACGCCCGCGGCGCCGCCGGGCGCCGCGCCGAGCAGCTCGCCCGCGTACCGGGTCTCGATGTACTGGGAGAACACCAGCACCCCGGTCTTGGGGTGGCCGCGGCGGATGGCGATCGCGGCGCGCAGGCCCTCGTCGGTGTATCCGGGCGGCATTCGCACGTCCACCACGGCGGCGTCTGGGTGGTGCTGGTCCACCGCGGCGAGCAGGTCGCCGGCGTTGCCGACGGCGGCGGCCACCTCGTGGCCGCTGTCGGCCAGGATTTCGGCAAGGCCCGCCCGGACTACGGCCGAGTCTTCGGCGATCACGATCCGCATCGGGGCTCCGGTCCGGTCAGGCATGGGACGGCAGGTCAACAGTGATCACGGTAGGGCCGCCGGGCGGGCTGCTGAGCCGCAGCCTGCCGTCTACGGTCCTGACCCGCTCGGCGAGCCCGGCCAGGCCGCTGCGGGGCTCGATGCGGGCGCCGCCGCAGCCATCGTCGCTGACCCGCATCCGCAGCAGGCCAGGGACGTGGACAGCCTCTAGCGCGGTATGCCGGGCACCGCTGTGCTTGGTCACGTTCGTGAGCAGCTCAGCCGCGCAGAAGTAGGCGATGGTCTCGATTGCGGCCGACGGGCGCTCGGGCAGGTCGATGGACAGCTCGACGGGCAGGTCGCTGCGCGCGGCGAGGGTGGTGAGCGCGTCGCCAAGGCCGTGGTCGAGCACCGGAGGGTGGATGCCGCGGGCCAGGTCACGCAGCTCGGTGACGGCCTCCTTGGCGCCGCGGTGGGCGGCGGCGACCAGTTCCAGGACCCGCTCCAGGTCGGTCTGCTCGGTCCCGGCGATCATGCCGCCGAGCTTCTTCACGGTCAGGCCCAGCTTCATGGTGACAGCGACCATCCGCGCCTGCGCGCCGTCGTGCAGGTCCCGCTCGATCCGGCGTAGCCGCGCGGCCGAGTCGTCCACCAAGCGGGCCCGGGACCGCTCAAGCTCCCGCACCCGGTGGACGCTGTCCTGCTGCAGGCGGTAGACGGTCCAGAAGATCAGCGCCGCGCCCGCTAGCGGAATCGCTGCCAGCCACGTCAGCGGCCCCAGTTGGCGCACGGAAGCGAGCAGGAGGACGCCAAGAACGACGTTGAAGACGCCACAGGCAACGCGCACACCCACCCAGAGGCGGGGGCGGCGGTATTCCCACGACCTGACCAGGAACCTCATCAGGACAGGTCGCGATGGAGGGGCGTGGCCATTCGCTGCGTACATCGGGATGCCTCCGGTGAACTGCGGTGCCGGCCACTCCGGTCACCCGCATGTCCATGCTCTCCGCGCGCGAACAGGACATCCACCGTGCGGATACCCGAATCTGAGGTACGGCTAGCACGGTCCCCGGGCTCAGCGCGATGAGCGGCGCCCGGGCTGATCATCGGCGGGCGGTCGCGGGCTGCTCCGGGCCTGGCTGGCGGGTGGCCGCCCGCGGGGGCGCATGGGGTCGGCGTGGCCGGGCAGCCGCCCCGCGTCGGCGAGCGCGCGGCGGAGCAGGAACTCGATCTGGGCGTTGGTGCTGCGCAGCTCGTCGCTGGCCCACCTGGCCAGGGCGTCGTGGACAGCGGGGTCCAGGCGCAGCAGGACGCTCTTGCGTTCGGTCACCGTGATTCCGTGGCTGCCGTCACTGGTAGAGCGTGCCGGTGTTGACGATGGGCTGGGTGGCCTGCTCGCTGCACAACACCACGAGAAGGTTGGAGACCATCGAGGCCTTGCGCTCCTCGTCCAGCTCGACGACGGCCTCCTCCTGCAGCCGCTGCAGCGCCAGCTGGACCATGCCGACCGCGCCTTGCACGATCCGCTGCCGGGCGGCGACCACCGCGCTGGCCTGCTGCTGGCGCAGCATGGCCTGGGCGATCTCCGGGGCATAGGACAGCCGGGTCAGCCGCGACTCGATGATGCGCACCCCGGCGGGCGCGACCCGCGCGGCGACCTCGGTGGAGAGCTTGCCGGTGATCTCGTCAGCGTTGTCCCGCAGCGACAGCTCACCTTCCTGGCGGCTGGTGTAGGGGTAACTGGATGCGATGTGCCGGACGGCGGTCTCGGTCTGGATGGTGACGAACTGCGTGTAGGCGTCGACCGAGTAGATGGCCCGGGCGGTGTCGGCGACCTGCCAGACGACCACGGCGGCGATCTCGATCGGGTTGCCGTCGGCGTCGTTGACCTTGGCCTGCGCCGATTCCTGGTTGCGGATCCGGGTGGAGACCACGATCCGGCGGGTGAACGGGTTGACCCACCGCAAGCCCGAGTCGCGGATCGTGCCGCGGTAGCGGCCGAACAGCTGCACGACGCGGGCCTGCCCGGGGACGACAGGGGTCAGGCCACCCAGCACGAGGGCGCTGGCAAGAAAGATCAGCACGCAGAGCACGACCAGCGCCACGGCGGCGCCGTGACTCAGGTGGCCCGCGGTCACGGCGAGCGCCACCCCGGCCAGCAGGCCGGCGATGCCCAGCACCAGCATGCTCAGGCCGGGCAGGAACCGGGCCTCGTACTCGGTCACCTGCTGGTCAGGATGTTGCTGGCCCGCGGCGACTGCGGTATGTGTAGCCATCTCGTGCTCCTCTGACAGGCTGAACTGATATCAGGCTCTATCTAGATGATATCAATTTTAT
The DNA here is from genome assembly GCA_036558005.1 of Streptosporangiaceae bacterium. Taxonomy (GTDB): domain Bacteria; phylum Actinomycetota; class Actinomycetes; order Streptosporangiales; family Streptosporangiaceae; genus DATBGO01. The sequence continues at coordinate 28,608 of DATBGO010000351.1, forward strand.
ACAGTAAGATAAGAACAGCACGCCCGGCGCGGCGGCCAGCTACCCTGGGGTAGACTTCTGTCTAGTCTGTCCAGACCGGAGGAGCGTGCATGCGGTGGCAGGTGCAAGATGCCAAACAGCGGTTCAGTGAGTTGATCCGCACGGCACACGCGGATGGTCCCCAGGTCGTTACCCGGCACGGGGAGGAGATCGCCGTGGTCATCGACATCGCTGACTACCGCCGGCTGAAGGGAGAGGTCACCGACTTCAAGGACTATCTGCGAGCAGGCCCGGTCTTTGATGACCTCGATCTGACCAGGTCCGCTGAGCGCCCCAGGGACATCGGCTGGGCGGATGAGGCGTGAGCTACCTGCTTGATACCAATGTCGTCTCTGAGCTGCGTAAGCGTGAGCCTGACCGTCATGTCCTGGCCTGGTACCAGATGATTCCCTCGCCTGAGTTGTTCCTCAGCGTGCTGACGATCGGTGAGATCCGTCAGGGCATCGAGCGACTGCGCAGGAAAGACAGCGACCAAGCGGACCGGCTGGAGCATTGGTTGCAGGGCCTGCAGGCTACCTACAAGGATCATCTACTGGAAGTAGACGCGCGCGTCGCGGAAGAGTGGGGTCGGCTGAATGTTCCCGACCCGCTGCCGATCATCGACGGATTGCTGGCGGCTTCAGCAAAGATCCGGGGCTGGACGCTCGTCACGCGGAACATCAGTGATCTCCGGCGGAGTGGTGTCTCGCTCTTCAATCCATTCCAGCCGGTGTGACGGTTACGCGGCCCGCGCGGCCCGCGCGGCGGGCTAGGGCACCGGGAGGTAGGGCCGCATCATCTCGTTGTCTTCGTGGTCGAGGATGTGGCAGTGCACCAGGTAGCCCGGACCCTTGGTGGGGTCCCGCTCAGGAACGGGCTGAAGGCGGGGTTGCCGCCCAGCGCGCCGTCGGCGTTGGGGGTGAGGTAGTTTCCGGGCGGCCTGTAGCCGGGGATGATCGTGCCCGGCTCGTAGACCACCGGCCCCAGCTGCCGTCCGCGGTCTCGCCGTTGAAGGTGCCGCCGGGAAAGGCGTTCGCCCAGGCATCTAGATAGGTCGGCTGTCCGGTGTCCGGGTCGATGACGACTGGCTGCCGGTTGAGGAGCTGGAACTGGATCAGGTGGATATGGATCGGGTGGGCGTCCACGGTGGTGTTGAGGAACTCCCAGACCTCGGGCGAGCCGATCCTGGGCAGCTCGGTCATCCAGATGCCCTGGCCTGACTGGTCCTGAACCGAGCCAGGGATGGGGGAGAACGACCCGCCGTCCCTCTTCCCGTTCCACTTGCAGGCGTTGACGACCCTGAAGCGGTAACGGCGCGGCTGGACGGCCAGGAACGGCCAGGTCCTGCCGTTGACGCACATCGTGTCGCCGAAGAACTCCGGAATCCAGAAGGGATGGATCTGGGGGCTGCTCGGAGGCCCGTCGACCGGCGACGGGTTGTTGTTGCTATCGGGGAACAGCAGCTGGCCGTTGGTGTCGAACTGGCGATCCTGGATCATCAGCTCGATCTCCTGAGCGCCGGCCGGCAGGGCTAGCGGGTTGCTGGCCAGCCCGGTGTCGAACTGATCCCTGATGAAGTAGAACGCGGCCAGCCCGGAGAGCACGTTGAGGCGGGTGATGCCCAGCGTGTGGTCGTGGAACCACAGCGTCGTCGACTGCTGCTTGTTCGGGTAGAAGTAGATGGCGGCGTTGGGGGTGAATGGGCGCAATGCCCTAATCCCCTAGAGGAATTTTGTTAAGGTCAGGTAAGGCGTCCGGATAATGCTGTCCCCGCCCCCTGGTCAAGCCGCAAAGGGCAATAGTGCCAATTTCCCTAGTGGATATTCCCTTCAGGCGGCGCGCGGGGCGGGGATGCCGCCGGGCGGGGCGGCCCTGAGCAGCCAGACCGGATTGGACAGGCCCACGACGGCCCCCGAGGAGTTGAGCACCTGGGTGCGTACGAAGGTGTCCTTGCTGGTGTCGATTGACTGCTGCACCGATCCGCTGCCGAGGGCGGAAGCCGGATAGGTGCCGACGACCTTGGTGTTCGCTGACAGGGCCGCGGTTCCTGCGTAGTCGACGGTGCCCTGGAGGATCTGCAGCGACCCGTTTGCCGGGATCTTGGTCGCGCTGGCGAGGAGTTGCCTCGACGGCACCCGCGCGACGCTGACCGAGCCCATCGGGGACGTGCCGTCCACGAGGAGGTCCAGGCTGCCGCGGTAGGAGGACAACGACGCGCACCAGGCCCGGCCCGCGGCGAGCGATGCCAGCAGGCTGGCTTCCGCGGTGCTCGCTGCCCACACCGAGGTGAACCAGTTGTTGTGGATCCCCGACCAGTTCTGCCCGAAGTGGTCGTCGTTGGTTCCGTTGCCGGTGAGGAAGACGGCGTTGCGCGACATCACGTCCCACAGGGCCACGTGATGGGCAAGGTTGACCCCCTGGCGCAGCGGGTAGCCGACCTCGAGGAGGTCAGCGCCCAGCGCGGCCGGAGCGGTCGCCGTGGGCAGCAGCTTCCCGGCGACCTGTGCGAGCAGCGCGTCCTGCTGGGCGGCCGGGAGCTGGGCGGGATCGCCGTAGCCGTAGGGGTGGTTGTAGCTGACCAGGCCTCCGGCCGCGTGTACCTGCGGGACCATGGTGTGCTGCAGGTACGCGGAGTAGGTCTTGGAGGTCGTCTTGCCGTAGTCCGGCGTGACCACCGCGCCGCCGAACCAGTTCATGTGGGGCAGCAGCCACGACACTTCGAGCCCCTGCCGCTGGGCCACGGCCGGGTAGCGCGGGGCCAGCACGGTCTCCATGTCCATCTGCTGCTTAAGGAAGGCCTCTCCGCTGATCTGCCGGGTGAACCGGAGGTAGTCGAAGTACCCCTCGGCCTGGTCGCCGGTGCTCACGGCGCTGAGGGTCAGGCCCCACAGCGCGAAGTCGCGGTGGTCGAGGTCGGGCCACAGGGCCGCGATGTCAGCGGCGGGGGTGACGGTCACGCTGCCCCACGGATTCTGCGCGCTGGCTGGCTTCACCGGGATCGTGATGATCGCCTGAATGCCGTTGGCCACGCGGCTCGCTGCCGCCCCTTGATGCACGAAACGGTAGGAGAGGGTATAGGCGCCCGCTGGCCGCCCGCCCGCAGCCGGGTGGTAGGAGGTGGCGATCAGTAATTCCAGGTAGCCGCGGCTCCAGCCGCTCGTCAGCAGCACATCGATGGTCAGGGACTGGCCGTTGATGTTGTCGTGATAGTTCCAGCCGGCCGGATGACTGTCGGCGTAAAAGCCGTATTTAGCCGTCGCCGTTGTCGTGCTCTTGGCGGTCAGGTGCATGCTCCCGCCGGCCACCGGGTCGCCCGGAGAGGAGGGGCTCTGGACGATCCCGCCGCCCGAGGTGCTCGCCACCGGGCCGCTCTTGGCCGTGGTCCACTTCCAGGGACCGCGCTCGCCCGGGCCGCCGCTCTCCGCGGTGAGGCTGGTGAAGTGAACCGTCTTGCGGTAGCCGATCCCGTCCATCATGTGGTCGTGGTCTGTCCACCACAGCACGTCGACCGAATTCTTGGCTGCCTGGAAGAGCTGGCCGTCCATCGAGCCGCTCTGCTCGCTGAACGAGGAGTGGACGTGCATCGCCATCGAGTACGCGGCGGTGCCGTCCGCGGTGACCTCGCGGGCCGCCGAGCGCAGCGGCAGCCGCGGCATCCGCTTCAGCACGGCGGCAGCGGCCGCGGTAGCGGCCGTCGCATGCATGAACCCGCGCCTGGACATGCCGCCGGGCGCGGCGCTAACCGGGAAGGTACGCGCCTTTTGGTCGTCGCACATCTGCTACACCGCCCCCGCCCCTGAGTCGAGCGCCCCCAGGAAGCACTCCTGCCCCTAACGAGCCACTTTTATTTTAATAACAATGACCGCCCCGCTCAAGAAGCAAAACACGGTGCCCGATATCCATTCAGCGGCCGTGTTCCAGTTCGTAGGGCGGCGGCGGACGGCCGGCCAGCAGCTTGTCCGCGACGGGCGCGCTTCCCGCCCGTGGCTTGGGCACGAACCGGAAGTCGAGGCTGACCCGGTTCACCGTGGTCTGGTTGGGCTGGCTGCCGTGCCGGGCCAGCGCGCCGTCGAACACGACGACCTCGCCGTAGGCCACCGGGACAGGCCGGTAGTCGCCGCATCCGTACTCCTGCTCCAGCCACAGCCCGCAGGACTGCGCGGTGTCCACGAACGGCAGCCAGGCGGTGAGGTAGTCCAGCCGCCCGGTCACGTCCGCGTCCCGGTGCCAGGTGCTGACGCTCGGCGTGCCGGCCATGTGCACCCGGAACGTGGGCGTGGCGGTGTAGGAGATGTGCCCGCCGAACACCGGCGCGACGACCCGCTGCACGATCAGGGTGTAGAGCTGCCGCACCGGATGGCTGGCCGGGAGCGCGGCCAGCCGCGCCCGCAGCCGCATGTTGTCGTCGTAGCCAAGCCGGGCAGGCAGGCCCGCGCGCTGCTTGCGCGCGAGCTCGGCCTGCGCCAGCTGGTCCAGCCGCTCGACACCGAGCACCCCGGCGGCCGCGGCCGCCAGCGGGAAGCGCCCGGTGTCGTAGCGGATGTAGTGAACGTCGATCACGGCTACCCGGCGGCCGCCGGCCCGGTACCCTCGGCGATCTCGGGAAGGCCGGCGGTCAGCGTCTCGAGGACGGTGACGTTGTCCACGACGGTGTCCACGACGTTGTCGGTGACGTTATCCACCACCGAGTCCACGTCGGTGTCGATGTCGATGTCAATGTCGATGTCGACGTCCACCACCGCGATGAAGTCCACGTCGATGTCGATGTCCACGTCGACGTCTACGTCCACGTCGACGTCAGTGTCCACGTCCGTGTCCACGTCGATATCGACGTCGATGTCCACGTCCACGTCCACGTCGACGTCGATGTTGGGGTCTTCGAACTCCGGCTCCTGGCCGCTGACCTGCGGCATGTCGCCGGGGTTGGCCTCGGTCGCGTAGTCCTCCTCGGCCTCGGCCGCCTCGCCGCTCTCGTCGGCCTCTTCCTGGGCGTCATCACAGTCTGAGTCGCCGACCGACAGCGGCGTCTCCGGGCCGTTGATCTTGCAGACCTTGATCGCGGTGTACTGCCGGTTGAAGAGCTGGTTGATCGTGGCGTTGTACCGGCAGGCCCGCCAGATCCCGTAGATGATCGTGCCCACGGTGAGCAGCGCGCCGCCGGTGATCAGCGCGATGAGCCAGGGCGGCAGGCCGACAGGCGGCGCGGGCTGCTGCCCGTTCGAGCCGCGCCAGTTGGCCTTCGGGGGCGGGCTGGCTCCCGCCGCCCAGTAGCTGCCGGTGAACGACTTGTACGTGGTGCCGGTGCTGAACGTCAGGGCGATCGCCGCGTTCGCGAACCTGGCCGGCATGCCCTTGTCGTTCCCCCAGGTGATCGTGTTGTAGGTCGGGTCGAAGACCGGATTGGCAACCTTGCCGGTCGTCCCGGCGTCGTTGACCTCCACCGTGACCACCGTGCCGGTCACCTGGATGCTCATGATCGCCGGGTCGGTGGTGAAGGTTCCCCACGAGTCGAGGGACTGCGTGCTGTAATCGCCCACCCACTGGTTCGGCTGGGAGCTGGAGCCCTTGCTGCTCCAGCCGGTCGCGTTGTAGCTGCCGTCGAAGGTGCGGGCCCCCGCCGCCGCCAGCGCGAAGGTGATGTCGAACTTGTCGCTGCCGACCACGCCGGCGAGCTCGGAGTTGTAGTACGAGATCGCGCCGGCGTTCGTCCCGCCGACCTGGACGATGGCCACCCCGGGCGGCGGTGAGCCCTCGATCGTCAGGCCCGGCCCGGCGGCCCCGGTGGCGTAGCTGGTCGGGTAGCTGCCCGACCAGCTGCTGAGGTAGTACATGGACAGCGTGCCGCGGATGTTGGGGGTGGCGGGCTGCGCCGCGCCCGCGGCCCAGGTGAACCCGCTGAAGGTCGGCAGGTAGGTCATCGCGTCGATGACGAACTGCAGCCGCCCGCTGTCGTACTGCCCGGTCGCCTTCTCCCAGGTCATCGCGCCGCTGGCCCAGCTGACCGTGGTGATCTTCTGGTTGCCGATGGTGAGCGTCTTGCCGTCGTAGTACACCCCGTTCCCGGCCGACCAGGTCCCGCTCACCAGCTGCTGGGTGTCGTACTGGCCCACGTAGGGCGTCGTGTAGGTGGCGTCGAGGGTGCCGCTGACCGCCTTGCCGCTCAGCGTCCCGTTCAGCGTCGCGCTGCCGGGCTGCTCGCCGGCCGCGAAGGTGACCGCGCTGTCGGTCCAGCTCAGCGTGCGGCCGTCGAAGGCGTAGTTGGTCACCGGGCTGCCGCTGACGCTCAGCTGGATGCCCGCCCCGCCCGGGGACGGAGCCACGCCGTTGACCGGCGTGGCGGTCAGCAGCAGTTCGGGCCCGGGGGCCGTGCCGATCATCGTCTGGTAACGCCCGGTCCAGACTGACAGCGGGTTCGTGGTCAGCACGACCTCGGTGAGGCTGGCGTTCGGCGCCGTCGGCTCGGTGCTGCCGGCCGCCCAGATGGTGCCGCTGGCCTGCCGGGTCAGCGGGCTGCTGCCGGCCGGCGCTGGCGCGCTGAAGACCAGCGACCCGTTCACCGGATTGGTCCTGGAGGAGGCCCAGCTGAGGGTCGACGCGGTGAAGGTGAAGCCGGTGATGCGGCTCGCGTTGACGTAGATGACGCTGTTGTCGTTGGTGACCGGGTCGCCTACCACCGTGACGTTCAGCGTGCCGTCGGCGCTGCGGTAGATCCCGGTCCAGGCCAGCAGCATCGTGGCCTGGACCACCGGCTGGGCAGCGGAGATGCCGGCGACGGTGGTGTCATAGCCCTGCGCGGCCAGCCAGTGGTTGATGGCGGTCTGGCCGCCGGCCACCTTGAAGTTGGCGGTGGTCTCCGCCGAGAACTGCCGGGCCAGCGCCTGGTTGGTGTAAAGGTCCATGACGAACTGCTCGGCGGCAGCGGCCGCCAGCTTCGACTGCTTGGCCGCGATCTGCATCCGGCCGCTGTCCCTGCTGGCCAGCATCCGCCGTTCCCACGCGTTCAGGCCCGGGAACACCTGCCCGGAAACGGCGTGCCCGGGCTGGCGGCGGAATTGCTCGCGCAGCGCGCTGTCCCTGGTCAGCGCCAGCACGAACTCGCCTGCCCTGGTCTTGCGCTGGTACTGGTAGTCGGCGGGCACCTTGAATCCGGCCAGGCTCGCCAGCGCGGCGCTCTCGCGCGGGCCGTACCCGTCCACGGTGCGCACCGGGGGGAGCTGCTGCGCCTGCGCGGCGGGGAAGCCCAGCCGCGCCGCCATCTCGGGATCCTGCCGGGCACCGGCGACCGGCGGGATATACAGCGTGGAGATCCCGTTGATCCGCGCGAAGTTCCGCGGCTTGGCCAGGTCGGCGAGCGTGTAATCCTCGATCACCGGCGGCAGCGTCGGGTAGCGGGCCGCGATGTAGTGCACCACCGGGGCACCGGCCGGGTAGAACCGCTGCAGGTACTCGATGAGCAGCGGGAACTTGGTGTTGGTGAAGCCGCGGCGGCGGTAGCCCTGCTCGCCGATCACCCCGACCTGCCAGAGCACGACGTGCAGCGTCGGGTCGGGCACCCGGCCGCGCAGCATCATCTCGGTGGCCTCGAAGGTCGCCATGCCCGGGTAGCTCGGATCGACCGACAGGTCGGCGCACAGGCAGTCGAGCGCGGAGACGCCGGCCTGCATCGTCGCCTCATGCCGCTCGCGGCGGGCGATCCGCAGCGCCCGGTGGGTGGAAAGCGCGAAGACGCCCGGGTGGCCGTAGAACACCGCGGCGACGTTCTCGCCCCGGCGTACGTAGTGCAGCATGGCCTCGGACATCTGGACGTAGGTGTGATAGCGGGGCTTGGTGTCCTCATACAGCACGTACAGGTCGTAGGCGTCCGGCCGGCGTTCCCTGATCCACAGCTGTGTCGCCGGGTCGGCGACACAGTAGAAGACCCGGTCGGCCTCGTCGATGGCCTGCTCGGCGGCGCCGGTGAAACCGGCGGCGTCGATTCCGGAGCCGACGATCGTCAGCCGGCCGCGGCCGGCTGACTCTGGCGCCGCGACGTCGCCCGGGTGCTGGCCGGCCGCGCTGATCAGCTCGGCGGCGAGCCGCTCCCAGGCCGCGCTCGCCTCTTCCCTGGTCGGGTAGGGGCGTAACTCGGCCCGCTGATCACCGGCCCGGTGGCCAGCCGGGCTGTGGTCATCGGCGCTGTGGTCATCGGCGCTGTGGTCGTGGTCCTTGCGGTCGGTGGTCATGCCTCTGCTCCTCTTCGCGGGTCACGATGGCGGTACGCGCAAGCCCTGGTACGGGCCTGAGTCGTCAGGAAACGAGTCGGCGGGACTAGGTCGGCAGGAACTGGGCGAGGAATCCGGCCAGGTTCACCGGGCAATGCGCCGCCGCCACCGGGTCCGCGGCGGCCAGCGAGAGCGCGGCCGCCGCGCTGTCGACCGAGACGATGTCGACGACAGCCGGGTTGAAGGAGACGGCGAGCTCGTGGAAGACCCCGAGGACCAGCACGCTGGCCCCGGCCGGCTGATCCAGGTAGTAGGTGGACCAGAGGCCATCCCAGAGCTGCGCGCTGACGGTGCCGCCGGCGATGCTGGCGAACAGTACGCAGTTCGTGCGCTGCAGCAGCATCGGCAGCGTGCCGGTCAGGTCGTAGCTGAAATTCTGCTGCGCCAGGCTGTTCGCGCAGGCCTGCAGCTCAGCGGTGACCGTCTCGGTCTGGCTGGCCTGCGTGTTGCCGAACCAGCTGGCGAAACTGCCCGTGCCGCCGGCCGCCGCCGTGACGGCGCGCGGCAGCCCGGTCGTGAGCCGGCCGTGCGCGGTGGTGACGGCCTGCTGCTGGGCAGTGCTGCCCCCGGTAAAGGTGATCGTTCCCACGGCACACCCCCGCTAGAGAAACTGGGACGGATCGAAGATGGTCGTCATCAGGCATGCCGACGTGCTCACAGAATCGCGATCAGAGGAACTGCGAGGGGTCGAACATCGTGGTCATCAGCGACCAGGGCCAGGTCGGCGAGTACCGGGGCAGCGAGGCATAGCTCAGCGGAAGTATCCCGAGTGACGCGGTCGTGGTCGCCGCGAACGCGGTCATGCCGGAATTCCAGCTCGCCGGGGTGGTCATGTTCCAGTGCGCGAATAGCTGCTGGCGTATCCCGGCGACGGTCGCCTGGTCGGTCACGAACGCGCTCAGCTCGCCGTCTTGCAGCATGCTGCGCCGGGCGAAATTGGCGCTGCCGATCATGGCGACCTTGTCGTCGAACAGGGCCAGCTTCGAATGCACGTAGACGCCGCGGAAATTCGGCCGCTGGTTCGGCAGCGCCTTGCCGCTGTCGGGCGGCGGGGTGGCGAAATACCGGGCCGGCGAGCCGAACAGCAGCGACGGCTGGGCGGCCGGCGTGATCGACACGACGTCGCGGATGCCGACGGTGACCGGGCTCGAGCCGCCGAACGTCACCCGCGTGTACTCGATGCCGCGCTGGTTGAACAGCACCCGCGCGCCATTGCCCGGGGTGAAGATCTGGCCGCCCTCGATGGCCGCGGTGCTCCAGTTGGCCGAGCCGAGCGCCAGCGCGGCGTAGGAGTAGCGGGTCAGCTCGTGCTGGCCCAGTCCGATCGAGAACTCGCCGTGCACCTCGGTGACCGTCGGGCACGGCACGACGGCGATCACGACGAACCCCGGCGGCGCGCTCGCCAGCCGCCCCGCCAGCGCCTGGATCACCGCGACGTCCTGGAAGGCGTAGTTCTCCAGGTAGGCGTAGCTGGACGCCGCGTTGATGGCGCTGACCAGCTGCTGCCTGATCTGGAACACGCCGGTGAGCACGGCCTGGTAGTTGTAGCGGTAGCTCGGCGGGTTGACCAGCAGGCGCTCGTTGCTGGTGATCGCGATCCGCACCGGAACCGCGGCTGAGGTCAGCCGGCGGTCCTGGTAGGGGGCCGGCTGCCGGGTCCGCGGGTCGGCGCAGACCCCTGGCGCGTCCAGGCAGGCGTCCCTGACGATCTGCCAGGCCGCGAGCTTGACATAGGTGCTGGAGGACGGCGCGGGCGGCGAGCCCTGCTTGGACCAGCGTCGGTCGAACTCCGCCTCGACCAGCGCCACCGCGTCGCCCTGCAGCAGCAGCCCGCTGTCATGCCAGCTCTCGCCGTCGTAGGCGCCGCCGGGGCTGGTGAACGGGTGGGCCGTGGTGTCGTAGTAGGAGGGGGTGTTCAGGTTGAACCCGGACACCAGCGCCAGCTTGGTGCCGTTGACGGAGAAGATCGCGATCTTCTGGTGGTTGGAGCCGAGCTCGACGGGCCGCTCGAACCAGACGTCCAGGTTGGCGGAGTACGGCTCCAGGTACGCATGCGCGTACGGCGTGCCGGACAGCGCCAGGTAGGTCTGGGCGTTGAACCGCCGGTCGCCGCGGACGGCGCCGCCCGGGGTGAACAGGTTCTCGAAATAGGTGGTGCCGATGGTGGACGCCACCTGCAGTTTCGACCAGTTCTTGCCGTCGTCGGTCAGCGCGTACAGGGTGGAGGTGTCCCACATCATCACGTAGGCGTCCGCATTCGCGGCGGCGATGTCCTTGATCAGGCTCTCGAAGGTGAGGCTGGCCGGCAGGGTCACGCCGGTGAATTTCTTCTGCGCGACGGCGACCAGCAGGTCGCGCAGCGTGGGGAAGAAGTTCTCGCCGTCCAGCAGGAAGCGGACGGCGGCGGTGGAGGTGATGTCGACCCCCGGCGCGAACGCCGTGACGACGCCGCTGAGCGTCCCGGTGCCGAGCGGCGCGGTGAACACGGTCGTCTTCGCCGCGAGGTCGAACAGCCGCAGCGTGCCGTCGCTGCTGACCCCGTAGGCGTACCCGTCACCGGTGGCCGGCGGTCCGGTGAACGCCGTGGCCTGGGTGGACCAGACCGAGGCCGGGGTGATCGTGCCGGTCGCCGACACCGGCAGCGTCGCCGCCGAGAGCTTGCCCCCTGGCGACAGCGACACCAGCACCTCGCCGCTGAGCGCGGTCCAGGCGGCGGCGCCAGCCGGGAGCGACAGGGTGAACCTGGCCCGGCTCGTGGCGTTGGAGTTGTCCAGCAGGATCGCGCTGCCGCCGTCGCTGAGCAGCAGCACGAACTGCCTGCCGAGCGAGAGCAGCCGGGTCACCGGCGAGCCGGCCGGATAGGTCCACACCGGCCGCGGAGTGCCCGAATCCGGGTACGCCGCCAGCGCGTACACCGTTGATCCCGACGCGACCAGCAGCAGGTCGTCGTCGAGCACGGCGGGGACGCCGGTGAGGTCGGTCCCCGGTAACGCCGTCCAGGCCGTGACCGGAGCCGGGCCGGTGAGATCAACCCCGTAGGCCCCGCTCCTGGTCACCAGCAGCAGGCGGTTGCCGTCCCTGGTCGGCAGCAGGCCGGTGACCTTCGCCGTCAGGCCGGCGCCGACCTGGACTGGCGGCTGCGGCCGCGGTCTGGTGAGGTCCGCGATGCTGACCGGGTAGAGGTAGCCGGCGCTGGAGGCCGACCACAGCGTGCTGCCGAGCACCACGGGCGAGGCGTCGACGCTGCCGTTCACCTGGATGCCCACCTGCCACAGGTCGGCGATGGTGGCGGCGGACAGGTCGAACGCGTGCAGCGCGCTGGCCCCCTGTGTCGTGGCGCCCTCGCCGAAAAACGCCACCGTGCCCCAGATCAGCGGCGCGGCGGTGAGCGCCCCGTATTGCAGCTTCGCCGTTTGCAGCACGTCGCCGCGTGCGGCGCTGGTGAATAACAGCCGCTGGCTGGAATCACCGATCATGAGTACGCCAGCTGGATTACCGGACAGTAAACTCACCCCATATCACAAGCGGGGCTGGCCTACAGTGGATGACCGCGTCGGCGCGGTAAAGATCCCCTCCGCGTTAGCCGCTCCCTCGGCTTGGCCCCTCTCCCGGAATTTAACCGCTGCGCCTGGACCGTGCAATAGGAAATTACCGCTGACTTGGCCTTTCCTGGCGGCGTCTTGACAATAGGAGCTGGCGAAGATCGCGCCGCGTCGCATCCCGCGTTCAACCGCCCCGGGCTCAGCTGATCGCCGCGGGTTCCGCCGCGCGGTGCCTTTCCCTACAGTGACCCGGGGACTGGGGAGGTACACGTGACGTCGCAAGCTGCGTTGCAGGCGTACAGCAGGCCAGTGACGGCGCACGAATGGTGGACGCTCGGCATCCCCGCTGGCCTCAGCACCGAGGTCCAGCTTTGTGTCGAGGGCGAGGGCAGCCTCGATCCGGCCGCGCTCGGCGCGGCCGTCGCGGCGGCCTCGCAGGCCTGCCCCGGAGCCCGGCTGGAACGCCGCGGGCTGGAGTGGGCGGACAGCGGCCGCGGGCCGGCCGTCCGGGTCGCGGCGGCGGACAGCTTCGACCGCTTCGGGCTGGACTCCCCGCTGCTGCGCACCCGGCTGGGCGGCGAGGGAGAGCCGAGCTGCGAGGTGATCCTGGTGCCGGGCTCGCCCGCGACGGTGATCTTCCGGGCATGCCCGATGGACGGCCGCGGCGCGATGCTGTGGCAGCGGCAGGTCTTCCGTGCGCTGCGCGGTGAGCAGACCGAGGGCGCGACCGGCACGCTGGGCTCGGACGAGGTGAAGGCGGAAATCGCCGCCAGGCTGGGCATCGAGCTGCCGGCCGCGCCCGAGTCGGCGGGAGGGGCCTGGCGGTCGGTGCTGGGCCCGCTGCCAAGCCAGGAGCGCCGGTCGCTGTGGCACCGCCGCACCATCGACGGTGTCCACCTGGGCGTGACCGCGAAGATCGCGCGGCTGGTGGCGACGTGCGGGGGCAAGGAGGGGCTCGTCGGCATCCCGGTCGACCTGCGCCCGTTCATGCCGGGCATGCAGACCACGGCGGGCGTCACCGGGATGCTCAAGGTCCATGCCGGGGAGGGCGACGACTGGAAAGACGTGGACGCCCGGATGTACGCGGCGCTGCGCGACCACCAGTTCCTGGCGCACCGCAGCGACGCCACGGTGCTGACCATGCCGATGTCGCTGATCCGCGAGCTGCGCAAGTGGGTTGACGACATGTCGGTGCAGAGCGAGGACGTGATCAGGGAACGGAAGATGGAGGACCAGATCGCGATCGTGTCCCACCTGGGCGCCGTCGACCTGGCCGACTTCAGCGCCGAGGGCTTCCACGCCACCTCGTGCTACAGCCTGGGATCGGTGGGCTGGGCACCCGAGTTCGACATCGTCGAGACCGGCAGCAAAACGGAGATCACCGTGGGCTGGCGGGACGGGCCAGGCGTGGCCGGGCGCGTCGAGGCCATGCTGGACCAGGTCGAAGAGGAGCTCTCGCCGCGTGCCCGCCGCGCCTGGGACGGCAACCACACCGGCCGCGAGGCCCCCGCGGATACCCTGACCGGCCTGTTCGCCGCCCAGGTCCGCCGCACGCCGGACGCGGTCGCGGTCACCAGCGCGGACGGCGACCTGAGCTACGCCGAGCTGAACGAGCGCGCCGCGGCCATCGCCGCCGCGCTGGACACCCGCGGGATCGGCCGCGGCGACCTGGTCGGCCTGGTCGGCGGGAGGTCGGCCGCCGCGATCGCGGCCATCTGGGGCATCCTGAAGGCGGGCGCGGCGTACCTGCCCGTCGACGCCAGCTATCCGGACGCGCGGATCACCCAGATCCTGTCCGGCGCGCAGGTCCCGGTCTGCCTGACCGAGCCGCCGCGCGCGGACTTCCTCCCGGCGGGCTGCGCGGGCATCAGCCTGGACACGCTGCCGGACACGCCGCCGCGGTCCTGGCGCGAGCCGGCCGGCCAGCCCGGCGACCTGGCCTGCGTCATCTACACCTCGGGCTCGACCGGCGCGCCCAAGGGCGTCGAGATCGAGCACCGCAGCCTGGTCAACTACGTCGGGTGGGCGACCCGCGAGGCGGGCATCGACGCCAGCACCAAGATGCCGCTGATCGCCTCCATCTCCTTCGACATGGCCGGCTGCGCCGTTTTCCTGCCGCTGCTGGCGGGCGGCACCGTGCTGCCGGTCCGCGAGGTGAACGCGGTCACGCTGCGCGAGGTGCTGGAAGACGGCGGTGCCAGCGCGCTGGCGATCACGCCATCCCACCTGGACCTGATCAACGCCTCGGGCGTCCGCCGCTCGACCATGCGGGTGGTGATGACGGCGGGTGAACTGCTTCGCCGATCCACCGCGATCGAGGCGCAGAAGGTCTTCGGCCCCGAGTGCAAGATCTTGTGCCAGTGGGGCCCGACGGAGACAACGATCGTCAACACCTCGCACGAGTTCGACGCCGAACGGGACACCGACGCGGGCGTGCCGTTCGGCCGGCCGATGGACAACAACACGGTGTACCTGCTGGACGCGCAGGGCGGGTTCACCGCGCCCGGTGAGCCCGGCGAGGCCTACGTCGGCGGCGTCCAGGTGGCCCGCGGCTACCTGGGCCAGCCGGACCTGACCCGGCAGCGCTTCGTCCGGCTCGCCGACGGGACCCGGGTCTACCGCACCGGTGACATCGCCCGGCTGCTGCCCAGCGGCGAGCTGGCCTTCGTCAGCCGGGCCGATGACCAGGTCAAGGTGGCAGGCCACCGGATCGAGCCGGCCGAGGTCGCCCAGGCGATCGAGGACCATCCAGGGGTGTCGCAGGCGACGGTGATCCCCCGCAGCCGCCCGGGCCGTGAGGACAAGGAGCTGTGCGGTTACCTGGTCGGCGAGCCCGGCCTGACGCCGGAGGCGGTCAGGGAGTTCCTGGCCGGCCGGCTGCCGGGGTACATGGTGCCGGCCGCGATCGTCGCGGTGCCGGAGATCCCCAGGACCGCCAACGGCAAGACCGACGCGCGCCAGCTGCCCGATCCGTTCCGCGATGCGGCCGTCGGCGAGGACCGGGTGCCTGACCGGGACGAGACCACCGCCGCGGTAGCCCGGATCTGGGCCAAGACCCTGCAGGTGGATGCGCACCTCATCGACGAGCAGGCCGACTTCCGGCAGCTCGGCGGCAACTCGATCCTGCTGCTGGCCATGATCAACGAGGTGTCCCGGTCCGTGGCCGGCCGCCGGCAGGCCGCGTTCATGGCCCAGCTCGCGGCGATCATCCGCGAGCCGACCCTGGGCCGGGTCAGCGAGATCGCCCGCCAGACCCGCCGGGCGTCCGGCCTGCGGGCGATCCTGCGACGGCGTTAACCCCCGCCTGAACGCCCGCGCGGGCCGGGATTCCCGGCTGCCCTGAAAGGCAGCGTGAATTCGGCAGGAGTGCGGTGCGGGCCGTATGCGCCCGGGCCGCTATTGTTATACCGCTGAAATCTCGCCCGGTACTTTCCCGGGGCGGCTAAAAGCTCCCGTGTCAAGTGCTCAACTGTGAGGATTCTGCAGTTGAACGGGCCTGGCAGGAGGCGGTTGCAGGGCCTGTCCGATGA
>DATBGO010000352.1:0-1865 GCA_036558005.1 Streptosporangiaceae bacterium
GCAGGGCGAGGTGGGCGAGATCGTCATCCGCGGGCCGAACGTGATGAAGGGCTACTGGCAGCGCCCCGAGGCCACCGCCGAGGCGCTCCGCGACGGCTGGTTCCACACCGGTGACCTCGCCCGGGTCGACGAGGACGGCTACTTCTACATCGTGGACCGGAAGAAGGACCTGATCATCCGCGGCGGCTACAACGTCTACCCGCGGGAAATCGAGGAGGTGCTCTACGAGCATCCCGCCGTCGCCGAGGCCGCGGTGATCGGCCTGCCGCATCCGGCTCTGGGCGAGGAGGTCGGGGCCGCGGTGGCCCTCAAGCCAGGGGCCAGCATCACCGCCGATGAGCTGCGCGACTACGTCAAGAGTCAGGTCGCGGCGTACAAGTACCCGCGTCGCGTGTGGATCATGGACGCGCTGCCCAAGGGCCCGACCGGCAAGATCCAGAAGCGGGATATCGTCATCCCGGCCGACTAGCGTGGCGGCTGACGGCTAGCAGTCGCAGTTCCCGCGCGCGCCGCACGGCCGAGGAGCGATCACGGACACCGAGCTTGGCGTAGATGCTGCGGATGTGCGTGCTGACGGTGTTCAGCGAGACGGACAGGTCGCGGGCGATCTCTTGCCGGGACAGGTTCGTCGGGAGATATCCCAGCACCTTGAGCTCGCCTGGACTCAGCGGCTCTGTTGGTCCCGGGGGGACCTCCAGCACGGGGGGACTCTCCGACCCCGCGGGCCCTCCCGACATCACGTCGAGGATGTCGGCGATCAGGGCGGCGTGCGCGGTCTCGTGCCGCGGCAGGGCCTCCAGCAGGCCCCGGGAGTCCGTGATCAGGAACGGCAGGACGGGCCGGTCCGGCTCGGCCAGGGCGAGGGCGCGTTCTGTGGCCTGGTTCGCCGCGCGCTGGTCACCGAGATCACGGTGGGCGAGCCCGGCCAGCAGCTCAGACTCGACGATGGTGAGGTACCCGATGACCGGCGCCGTGCCGTCCAGCACATCCCGCAGCGCGCCCAGGGCCCCGGCCGGATCGCCGTCGGCCAGGCAGACCATCGCGCGGGCGTTACCGATTTCGCCGGCGCTGGCCTGCTCGTCATCGAGCTTCGCGAGTTCGGCGCGGGCCTGGCCGGTCATCCCGAGGCGCGCCTGGGTGGCCAGCCGCCAGCCGGTCACCTGGTTCGCCAGGACATGCGAGCCCGTCAGCTGTGATCGCAGGTGCTCGGCCGCGCCGAACTCCTGCAGCGCCTCGGGCAGCCGGCCGCAGCCGGCCTGCAGCATGCCGCCCGCGATGTGCGCCAGCAGGCTGATGCCGGGCCCGGCGTCTGTTTCCAGGGCCCGTTCGGCGCGCCGCAGCCATCGGGCGCCTTCGTCGAGGTCACCGGTGTAGATCATCGAGGCGGCCAGCGTCAGCAGCGCGGGCACGATCACCGGCTCGGTTTCCCAGCCGTGCCGGTCGGCGGCTTCTATCGCCTCGCGGCAGCGCCGCTGGGTAACGGCGAACGGCTGGATCTTCGACGCGAACCCGACCTGCGCTAGGCAGCTGACCTCGAGGTAGGGCCGGCCGATCTCCCGGGCCAGGGTCGCACCCTCCCGCAGGTGGCGTTCCGCGTCACCAAGCCCTGACCACGCCTCGACGATGCCCAGGTTCATCAGCGCCACGGCGCGCAGATCGTTCGCCAGCGCGATGTCCTGGTCGGACCGTCCGGCTACCGGCGAGTCGAGGAATTCGACCTGCTCGAGGACGTCGGCCAGGTGACCGCGGCGCCGGGCCAGCGCCAGCTTCAGCGCCGCGATCGCCACCCGGAGGCGGCCCCGGCGTTCCGGCGGCGCGGTCCCGGCGTAGGCCTCGGCCACCGCCAGGTGGGCGGCCGCCTCGTC
>DATBGO010000353.1:0-45441 GCA_036558005.1 Streptosporangiaceae bacterium
GGCGTTTGCGGGGGGTGCGGACGGGACGGGTTTTTCGGAGGGTGCGGGTTTGGTGGTGCTGGAGCGGTTGTCGGTGGCGCGGGCGCGGGGGCACCGGGTGTGGGCGGTGGTGGCGGGCAGTGCGGTGAATCAGGACGGGGCCAGCAATGGGCTGACGGCGCCGAACGGCCCGTCCCAGCAGCGGGTGATCCGGGCCGCGCTGACCAGCGCGGGCCTGCGGCCCGATGACGTGGACGCGGTCGAGGCGCACGGCACTGGCACCAAGCTGGGCGACCCGATCGAGGCGCAGGCGCTGCTGGCTACCTACGGGCAGGACCGCCCGGCGGGAGAGCCGCTGTGGCTGGGGACCGTCAAGTCGAACATCGGGCACACGCAGGCGGCAGCGGGCGTGGCGGGGATCATCAAGATGGTCCTGGCGATCACGCGCCGGCAGCTGCCGGCCACCCTGCACGTGGATGAGCCGACGCCGCATGTGGACTGGTCGCCGGGCGGGGTGCGGCTGCTGACCGAGGCGCTGCCGTGGCCAGACCGGGGACGGCCGCGGCGGGCCGGGGTGTCCTCGTTCGGGATCAGCGGGACGAACGCGCACGTGATCCTGGAGCAGCCGCCTGCCGGGACAGAGACTGAGCCCGGGCCTGGCCCCGAACCAGAGCGTGGAGCGGGGCCGCAGGCTGGCCCGGGCGCGGCCGGCCTGGGCGGAGTGGTGGCGTGGCCGGTGTCGGGGAAGTCGGCGGAGGGCCTCGCGGGGCAGGCGGCCCGGCTGGCCGGGTGGGCGTCGGAGCGCACCGGCCTGGACACCGCGCAAGCCGGCCGGGCGCTGGCCCGCGGACGGGCCCAACTGGAGCACCGGGCGGTCGTGCTGGGATCGGACGCGGGCGAGCTGGTGGCTGGCCTCGGCGCGGTGGCGGAGGGCCGCCCGGCGGCGAACGTGGTCACCGGCACCGTGGCCGTCCCGGCCGGGCGGATCGCGTTCGTGTTCTCCGGTCAGGGGTCACAGTGGCCGGGGATGGGCCGGGAGCTCTACCAGGCCGTCCCTGCCTTCGCCGCGTCCCTCGATGAGATCGTCCAGCAGCTGGACAGGCATCTGGACCAGCCGCTGCTCGAGGTCATGTTCGCCGGGCCGGATGATCCCGCGGCGGCCCTGCTGCACGACACCAGTTACACCCAGCCGGCGCTGTTCGCTCTGGAGACGGCCCTGGCCCGGCTGCTGATGTCGTACGGCCTGGAACCGGATTGCCTGCTCGGGCACTCGGTCGGCGAGCTGGCCGCCGTGCACCTGGCCGGGATGCTGTCGCTGGCCGATGCGGCCACCCTGGTCACCGCCCGCGCCCGGCTGATGCGCGAGCTGCCGGCCGGCGGCGCGATGACCGCGATCAACGCGACCGAGGAGGAGGTAGCCAGCGAGCTGCACCGGCATCCGGGCGTCAGCATCGCGGCGATCAACTCCCGCGCTGCCCTGGTCATCTCCGGTGACGGCGAACAGGTCGGCTCGCTGGCCCGGATCTGGCACGCCAGGGGCCGGAAGACGACCGCGCTGCGGGTAAGCCACGCCTTCCACTCACCGCTGATGGACCCGGTGCTCGAGCCGCTGCGGGCGGTCGCGGCCCGGCTGGACTTCGCCGCCCCGCGGATTCCGGTGGTTTCCGACCTCAGCGGCAGGCTGGCCAGCAAGGCCGAGCTCGCCGATCCCGACTACTGGGCCCGGCACGCCCGGGACGCCGTGCGGTACCACGACGGCATCTGCGCGCTGGCCGCGGAAGGGGTCAGCACCTATGTCGAAATCGGTCCGCACCCGGTGCTGATCCCGGCCATCCACGACACCCTGCAACCCGCCGCGGCCGAGGAACCCGCACGGCGCGCGGTCACCATCGCGACCCTGCACCGGGACAGGGGCGGGCCAGATCAGATCCTGACCGCCCTGGCGCACGCGCACGTCCGCGGCATCGCCATCAGCTGGCCCGGTACCGGCCAGGGCACGCCAGCGCAGCTGGAACTGCCGACTTACGCGTTCCAGCACCAGCGCTACTGGCTCACTCCGCCCGCCGGTGAGGTGCGGGAACCCGCCGCGCCGCGGTGGGAGGAACAGTTCTGGGACGCGGTCGACAGCGGCGACGCCACAACCATGGCCGCCGTCCTGCGGCTCGGCACTAACGCCGAAGGCGAGCTGAGCGAACTGCTCGCGGCGCTCGCGGCGCGGCGCCGGCAGCAGCACGAGTGGTACCAGGCCCGCTGGCAGCCCGCCGCCGACGCCGGGGCCGCGACGCTGCGCGGGACCTGGCTCACCATCGTCCCCGGTGACCACGCGGAATCGGACTTCGCCGGCGATGTCATCGCGGCCATGGCCGAAGGCGGTGCGGAGGTCATCCGGGTGGTCACCAGCCAGGCTGATGACGCGGACCGGCTGCGGGCCCGGCTGCACGAGGCGCTGGCTGACGCGTGCGCGCCAGCGGGAGTGCTCTGCATGCTCACCCTGGACCAGCGGGCCGCGCCCGGGACCTCCGGCGAGACCATGGGGACGACGCTGACCAGGGCGCTGCTGCCCGCGCTCGCGGCCGAAGGCGCGCTGGCGCCGGTGTGGAGCGCCGGGCACGGCACCGCCTACACCGGCCCTGGCGATGATCCGGTCTCGCCGGCCGGCACCCGTGCGTCGGCGCTCAGCGCCGCCATGCTCGCCGCGCACCCAGCCCAATGGGCCGCCTCGCTCGACCTGCCCGAGCGCCTCGACCAGGGGGCCCGGGCCAAGTTGCGGGCCATCCTGGCCCGGCCGGACGGAGATCCGCGGATCGCGGTCCGCGGGCACGCGGTGTTCGTCCGGCGGCTGCTGCCGCTGGCCCCGGCACCGGCCGGCCACCCCTGGCAGCCAGCAGGGACGGTGCTGGTCACCGGCGACACCTGCGACACCGCAGGCCTCGGCGCGCAGGTGGCGCGGTGGCTGGCCAGCCACGGCGCGAGTCAGCTGATCCTGGCCCACAGCGAGCCGGTGAGCGCCGGCGGCCGGCAGCGGCTGGCCGCGGAGCTGGCCGGATCCGAGGCCGGGACGCTCATCACCGAGTGCGACACCGCGGACCGCGGCGCTGTCAGCTCGCTGCTGGCGGCGGTGCCCGCTGACCGCCCGGTCACCGCGGTGATCCACGTCGACCAGCCGGCCCGGCCCGGCGACACGGCCGCGATGGACGCGGTGACGAACCTCGACGAGCTGACCAGGCCCCTCGGGCTGGCCGCCTTCGTGGTCATCTCGCCGACGGGCGGGCTGCCTGGCCTGCCAGGCACCGAGGCGCAGGCCGTGCGGCATGCCGGGCTGGAGGCACTGGTTCAGCGGCGCTGTCACGCCGGGTTCCCGGCCGTGCTGATGGCCTGGGGACCGTGGGCCGACGGCGCGGGCAGCCCGGCCGCCGGGCCGGAGCCGCTACCGGGAGTCGGCACGGTGCGGGCCGACTTCGCCCTCGACATCCTGCATGACGTCGCGGTGCACGACGGGGCGAGCCTGGCCGTCGCGCGAACGCGGTGGGAGCAGGTCAGCGGCCAGCTCACGCCGCGGGCCTCGTTGTTCTTCAGCGAGATCCCGGCTGCAGGGGCCGCCCGGCCCGATGGCGACCCCCCGCGGGCGGCCCAGGTCCTGTCGCCGGACGCGCTGCGCCAGCTGCCGGCCAGCGAGCGAACGGACGTGCTGATCGACCTGACCCGCGGTCACGTGGCCTCGGTGCTCGGGCAGCAGCCCGCCGACGTCGAGCTGGACGCCGACCTGATGGACATGGGCTTCACCTCGTTCGCCGCCGTCGAGCTCAGCACCCGGCTCAAGGAGGCCACCGGGGTGACCGTCCCGCCTGGCGCGGTCTACGACGACCCCACGATCACCGGTATCGCCAGCTACATCAGCGGTGAGTACGCCCGCGCCGTGCTGGAGAATCAGCGGTGACGAGCCCGCCGCCGCGGGCCGGCGGCGGTTGGGGGATTTCCCGCGCTGGTGAACCTGCCGCCGCAGGAATGCAATAGAGAAGCAATGGACGACGACGAGCTGATCGCCGCGATGGCGGGCGGCGACGATACGGCGCTGCGGGAGCTGTTCGCACGGCACGCGCCGTGGCTGGCGGCCCGGCTGCGCCCCATCCTGCCCGCGGCCGAGGTGGAAGACGTCCTGCAGGAGAGCTTCCTGGCGGTCTGGCGGGGGGCACGCGGCTACCGGCCCGAGGGCGCCCCAGGGGGGTGGCTGTGGGGGATCACCCGGCGGCAGGCGGCGCTGTGGCTGCGCCGCCGCGGCCCGGACGGATTGCCGCTGGCCGGCCACGGCGGCCAGCACACCGGTGATCCGGCGGAGGCGGCCGTGCTCCGGGCCGAGCTCGACGAGGCGGTCAGGACGCTCGGCCCCGAGGGCAGCACGACGCGGGAGGTCTGGCGGCTCAGGTACGTGGAGGACCGGACGGTCACCGAGGTGGCCGGGCTGATGGGCGTTCCCGAGGGCACGGTGAAAAGCCGCGCTCGCCGGGTCCGGCAGCTCATGCGCGCGGCGCTGCGGCAGCCGGCGCGGGACGGAGGCGGACGATGACCTTTGGCCATGAGATGACTGGTGACCGCGATGACCTGCCCGGACCGGGCCATGCCCGGCGCCCGCGCGACGTCGATCTGAACCGGGTGTGGCTGGGGGTGGCCGGGGAGGTCTGGCGCCGCCGCCCGGGCCTGGCGGAGCGGCTGGCGGGGCGGGCGCTGCGCTCGCCGGGCCTGGCGCGGGCGCTGGTGACCACGCCGTCGCTGCTGCTCGGCTGGGTCATCGCCAGCGCGGTCGTGCTGGCGGCCGGGATCTTCGCCACGCTCGGGACCGGCACGCCGTTCGTGGCCTTGTTCGCGCCCGCGGTCGCCGCCGCGGGCATCGCCTACGCCTACGGCCCTGGCATCGACCCCGCCTGGGAACTGTCGCAGAGCATGGCGGTCAGCGACCGGATGGTGCTGCTGGTCCGGGCGCTGGCCGTGTTCGCCCTGAACGCGATCCTGGGGCTGGCCGCGTCGGCGGCGTCGGGGACCGCGGCCGCGGTTACCTTCGGCTGGCTGATCCCGATGACCGCGATGTCCGCGCTGGCTCTTGCGGCGGCGACGGTCACCCGCTCGGCGAACGCCGGCGTCGCGACCGGCCTGGCCGGCTGGGCGATCACGGTGCTGTCGGTGCGCTCGGCTACCGGCCAGGTCACCACGGCGGTGGCCGGCTCCGCGCTCGGCCTTCCCTACCTGGGTGTCGCCGCCGCCTGCGGCGCCATCGCGTGGGTTGCCACCCGTATTCCGAAAGGGACGTCATGAACGTTGAGATCAGCGATGTGACCAGGCGGTTCGGCCGCGCCCAGGCGGTGGCCGGGGTGACCTTGCAGACCGGCCCCGGGGTGTTCGGGCTGCTGGGCCCGAACGGCGCGGGCAAGACCACGCTGCTGCGGATGATGGCCACGGTGATCCCGCCGAGCTCAGGCCGCGTCCGGCTGCTCGGCCGTGACCCCGGCGGATACGGGCCGCGGCGGGAGATCCGGCGCCGGCTCGGTTACCTGCCGCAAAACCTCGGCTACTATCCGGGCTTCACGGTCGTGGATTTCGTCGAGTACTTCGCGCTGCTGAAGGAGGTGCCGGCGGGCCGGGTGCCTAAGGCGGTAGCCGCCGCGATCGAGCGGGTCGACCTGGGCGGCAGGGCGAGAGCGAAACTGCGCACCCTGTCCGGCGGGATGCTGCGCCGGGCCGGGATCGCGCAGGCGATCGTCAACGAGCCGGAACTGCTGCTGCTGGACGAGCCGACCGCCGGGCTCGACCCCGAGCAGCGGGTGGCGTTCCGCGCCCTGCTGCGCGACCTCGGCGAGCGGGCCACCGTCCTCGTCTCCACCCACCTGGTCGAGGACGTCGGCGCCGCCTGCACCGAGGTCGCGCTGATGGACGCCGGGAAGATCGTGTTCCAGGGCACGCCGGACGAGCTGACCGCTCGCGGCGAGGGCACCGGCGCGGCAGGCGACGCGCCGATGGAGCGCGGCTACAGCGCGGTGCTCGCGGCGGCCCGGTCCACAACGGCGGTGGCGTGATGACGGCCGCGGCCGGCGCCCCGGTACGGTCCCGGGCACCGCGCGCCACCAGCGCGGTCCCGCTCAACGGCGCGCGGCTGCTGCGGGTGGAACTGCGCCGCAACGCGATGCCCTGGATCCTGCCGCTGATCGCCGCGCTGTTCTGGTTCGACTCCTACCGGCCCAGCACGGGCGCGGCGCCGCTGTACGGGCTGCGCACGTTCTGGAACATGGGCCAGGGGCACACGATCATCGACTTCGGGCCGTTCGTGGCCGGCGTGGCCGCCTGGATGGGATCGCGCGATGGCCGCCGCGGCCTGGCTGACCTGGTGACCGCGACCGGCCGGCCGCGCTGGACGGCGCAGCTCGCCACCTGGGCCGCGACCGCGATCTGGGCGGTGGCGGCTTACCTGGTCTTCGCGGGCGTCATGTTCGGGTGGTATGCCCGCCAGGGTGTCGGGGGCACGCCACCGTGGTGGTGGGTCGCCGTCGGTGCCACGGCGGTAACCGCGTTCAGCGCCGCCGGGTTCGCCGTCGGGTCCTACTGGCCGAGCCGGTTCGCCGCGCCGGTGGCCGCGTTCGGCGGGTTCCTGGCGATGGCGATGTCGTCGCAGACCGGGTTCAATCACACCAGCGGGTGGGCGCTGATCCTGCCGACCAACTCCAACGGCACCTTCGATGGCAATTCGCAGGCCGACGCCGGGATCTTTTACCCCTGGCTGCCGGACGTGCCGATCGCCCGGATCATCTTCCTGGCCGGGATCGCCGTCGCGGCAGTGGGCCTGACCGGCCTGCCCGCCCGGGCCGGGGGCCGGTGGCTGCGGCGCGCCACGGCAGTCCTCACGCTGGCCGGCCTGGCCTCGGCGGTGACCGCCGTCGGGCTGGCGGGCACCGCCAGGGAATCAGCGCAGGGCATGATCATCCCCGCCCTGCACGACGCGGCGAGCGACGTGCCGATTGCCTATACTCCCGCATGCGGCCGCGCCGCCGGGATCCCGGTGTGCCTGAACCCGGCCTACCGCCGGTGGCTGCCGGACGTGACCGCCGCGCTGGCGCCGGTGCTCGCCGGGGTGGCCGGGCTGTCCGGCGCGCCAGCGCGCGCCACTCAAGTCGCCGGAGCATACCCCGGCGGTGACGGCCCCCCGCAGGCGGTAACGCTTGGCGGCCGCCCGCCGGTGCTGCGCCTGTCGCTCGGCCAGCTCGACATGCCGGGACCGTGCGGCTTCTGCGGAGGGCCTACGGCGACGAAACAGTTCACTGACCAGATGCGGCTGCTGTTCGCCCACTCCTTCGTGGGCGCGGGCAGCGGTTCTGGCAGCCCGGCGCAGCAGGCCGTGCAGGCAGCGCTGCTGCGAGATGCCGGGATACCGTTCGCCGCGCAGCCCAGGCTGATGGCCACCGTCAAGAACGGGCCAGTGGCTGAGCCGGCACCGGCGACGGGGCCGGTCTACGCCGCGGCCGGGCGGCTCGCGGCCCGGCCGGCCGCGGCCCGGCGCGCCTGGCTCGCCGGTCATCTGGCCGCGCTGCGTGCAGGCCAGCTCACGCTGAGGGAACTGCCATGACAGCGAAGAACCTGGCGGCGCCGGCCGGGGAGAGGGGGCAGGCGCCGGGAGGCGCCCTGCCTCCGGCGGCCCGGGCCCGGCGGTACCAGGCGGCCGCTGGCTGGCGGCTGGCGCGGCTGTACCTGGTCAGCCGCCGGGTGCCGATGGCGCTGGCGCTGCTGGCCGGGCTCGGCGCGCTGCTGTGGGCCGCGCTGCACTGGCACTGGAACATCGCCGGCGGCGCCGCCGCGCGGCAGGTCATCCCGCTGACGATCCAGGCCGGCGCCGCCGCGGTGATCTCGATCACCAGTTACGGGCCTTTCGGGGAGCCGGAACGGGCGGCCGGACGGTGGCTGCCCTGGCTGCGGCTGGGCGCGGCGGTGGCGCTCAGCATCGTCGCGTTCGGCGCGCTGGCCGCCGGGGCCGCGGCGGGCGGGATGCCGGGCGGGATTCTCGCCCTGCTGCGCGACCTCGGCGGCATGGCGGGCATCGGCCTGCTGTCCGCGGCCGTCCTCGGCGGCGCGTTCGGCTGGACCGGGCCGCTGGCCTACCTGCTGATCACCGAAGGGGCGCTGGCCCACGGCTCGGCCACGCCGTGGGTCTGGCCGGCCCGGCCGCCGCACGACCGCGGCGGCGCGATCTGCGCCTGCATGGTGATCACCGCCGGCCTGGTGCTGATCAGCACGCGCGGACCGCGGGAATCGGGCTGCGAGCCCGGCCCCGCGAGCTGAGCGGGCCGCGATCAGTGGCTGGCGCCCGCCTCGATGATCTCGGCCAGGGCCGCGGGCGTCGGCGCGGCGAACAGCTCAGCTAGCTTCACGGTAACGCCCATCTTCTCCTCGACCTGCTGCAGCAGCTGGGCGCCCAGCAGGGAGTGGCCGCCGCTGGTGAAGAAGTTTGTCCGCGGGGTCACCTCGTCCGACCCCAGCAGTTGCTGCCACAGGATCACCAGATCCTGCACCACCTCGCCGGCCAGCGGGGTGTCCGGGCTGGCGGCCGTGCCGCCGCCGTGCCCGGCGCCCGCCAGCTGGCCGAGGGCGAGGTAGTCGACCTTCTCGTTGTTGTTGACCGGCAGCGCATCCAGCTGGATGAACCGCTGCGGTACCGCGGCCCGCGGCAGCCCGGCCCGGGCGTATTCCCAGAGGTCATCGGACACGCTCCCGTCCGCGGCCGGCACGACGAAGGCCACGAGCTCGCTGTCTGGGCCGCCATCCCCGGCGACGATCACCGCGCAGGCCCGGACCCCGGGATGGCCGAGCAGGGCTGCCTCGACCTCTCCGAGCTCGATCCGGTTGCCGCGCACCTTGACCTGCCGGTCGCTGCGGCCGAAGAGTTCCAGGGCGCCGTCGGCGCGCCAGCGGCCGGTGTCACCGGAGCGGTAGTACCGGCCGTGCACCGGGTGCTCGGCGAACCGTTCCGCGGTCAGCCCGGGCCGCCGGTGGTAGCCCAGGGCGACGCCGTGCCCGGCGATGCATACCTCGCCGCTGACCCCGACCGGCAGCTCGCGGCCGTCCGGGCTGAGGATCATCACCTGGGTGTTGCTGATCGGCTTGCCGATGTCCAGCCGGCTGCCCGCGGCGCTGGTCACCGCCGACCAGGTACACCAGGTGGTCGTCTCGGTCGGCCCGTAGGCGTGGTGCAGCTCGCACCCGGTGGCCAGCAGGTCCCTGGCCACCGTGACCGGGACCGGCTCCGCGCCGGTGACGACCCGCCGCCCGGCCAGCTGGCCGCTGACCTCGTCCAGCACCATCCGCCAGGTCGTCGGGGTGGCCTGGATGATGCCCGGCTGATACCGGTCGATCAGGTCGCGCAGCACGCTGCCGCTGACCCTGGCCTCGTCGGGCGCGACCACGATCCGGCCGCCGGAGTACAGCGGGACATACACCTCCAGGTTCGCCATGTCGAACGCGAACGTGGTCAGCCACAGCGTGACGTCGTCCGCGGTCGCGCGCAGCCGGCCGACGTAGTCGGCGGCGATGTTGGCGATGGCGCGGTGCGGCAGCAGGGCGCCCTTGGGCCGCCCGCTGGAACCGGAGGTGTAGATGAGGTACGCGCAGTCGCCGGGGCCGATCCGGACCGGGAAGTCGCCCGCGGGCTCGCCGGGCGCGGTGGCCGGCACCGGCGAGAGCCCGAGCGTGACGATGTCCTGCCCCGGCGGCAGCATCAGGTCCCGGTCGGTGAGCAGGATCTTCGCCGCGGAGTCGGTGAGGATGTAGCTGACCCGCTGGGCGGGGTGCTCGGGGTCGACCGGCAGGTACGCGGCGCCGGCCAGCCAGATGCCCAGCACGGCGGCGATCAGCTCGGGGCCGCGGGCGGCCGCGATCGCCACGATGTCGCCCGGGCGGACACCGGACCCGGCCAGCGCGGCCCGGGTGGCCGTGGCCGCCTCCCACAGCTGCCGGTAGCTGACCGCGCGATCGCCGTGCTGCACGGCGATCGCGCCCGGTGCGCGGCGGACATGCTGATGGACCCGTTCAGCCACGTTCAGCGGGCTGACCTCGGCCGTGGTGTGGTTGGCCGCGCCGATCACGGCGCGGTCCTGCTCGCTCCAGGCCGCCAGCTCGCCGAGCGGCTCGTCGGTGCGCTCGCCGAAGTGCGAGAGCATGGCCTCATACCTGGCCAGCAGCGCGGCCGCGTCCGCCCGGCTGAGCTTGTCCTCGCAGTAGCGGGCGATGATCACGATCGTCTCCGTGGAGGAGGCGACGAAGAATTCGAGGTCGAACTTGCTGAAGCCGTTGTCCACCAGCAGCGGCCTGGCCCGCACCCCCGACAGGTAGAAATCGGGCAGCCCCAGCTGGGGGAAGTAGTTGAACAGGTGCCGGCAGAGCCGGTTCTGCCAGGAGGCGCCGGCCCGGGGCACGAGGTCGGGAATGCTGTCGACAGGCACGTCCACATGGCTGAGCGCGGCGAAGTAGGTGTCGCGGGTGCGGCGCACCAGCGACTCGAAGCTCTCCCGCGGGTCGATCTCGACGAAGAGCGGCAGCACGTTGGTGTGGTGGCCGACCAGGCGCGGGTTGTCCATGGGCCGGACGCTGACCGGGGAACCGACCGTGATGCCCGGCCCGGCCCCGTGCGCGGCGAGCAGCTGATAGAACGCGGCGAGCAGGACGACGGCCTCGGGAGCGCGCAGCTGCTTGCGCAGCCGCTGGACGGTCGCGGTGGTCTGCGGGGACAGGGTCATGGTGACCTTGCCGCCGCGCATGGTCGGCGCCGCGGTATCGGGCCTGCCGCACCACAGGTCGAGGTCGGCGGGTTCGAAGCTTGCCAGCTGCTCGCGCCAGAACGCCAGGCTGCCCGCCTTCGGCTCGGGCTCGGTGAACGGGGCGATCTGCCCGCGCAGCTGCGCCGGGACTGGCTCGCCGGCCGCGATCTTGTTGTAGGCCGTCGTCAGCTCGTCGAGCATGACGGTCGCCGAGATGACGTCGTAGACCAGGTGATGCAGGGCGAGGCAGAACACGTCGCCGGCGGGATGGCGGTACAGGGCCGCCCGGACCAGCGGCCGCCCGTCGAACACGAACCGCTGGTTGATGAACGGCAGCAGGGCCTGCTCCAGCTCGTCCGGGTCGGCCGGGAACGGCCCCATGTCGGGCAGCGGCAGCTGCCGCAGCGGCAGGTCGAAGCCGGCCGGGGCCAGCACGCTTTTCATCAGGTCCGCGCCGGCGGCGAAGTAGACGGTGCGGAGGACCTCGTGCCGGTGCAGCAGCAGCGCCAGCGCGCCGTTCAGCGCCTCCAGGCTCAGCCGGCCATCGGCCTGGAACGCCAGCGAGAGATTATTCGGCGCGGCGTCGGGCACCAGCCGCTCCAGCAGCCACATGGCTTCCTCTTTGCGGGTCGCCACTGCCAGCTCACGCACTGGCTGGCCGGTTCCTATCGCGGCAGGCTCCACTATTGACGTCAAGAAAGTTCCCTCCTGCCTGGCGGATGCTATTTCCCGCGGCCAAGACATTATCCGGGGTAACGGTAACAACCAGCTGGCGCGGCCTGAACCCTTGAAAATTAGGGGTGGACAAGACCGCACCGGCTGGTTAACGGCGGGCGTGACTGACCGCCGTGCCGGGGATTGAAGCGACCGCGGCCTGCTTAAGCGGTGCTTTAGGCGGGCCCAATGCCGGCGGTAAGGCAGCCAGCTTACGATCGGGCCAAACTACCACGCCGAAAAGCTATTCCCGATAAGGAGCTATGGTGACTGGCGCCGGAGCCTGGAGAATGCTCGCCAAGGGTGAGGACCCGCAGGGAATCGTGCTCGCCGTCGACTTTGACGTCACCGGGCGGGCCGAGGCACGGTTCAGTGACCTGGTGGCGAACCTGGACACCAGCTACACGGTCTGGGAGACGATTCCGCCGCCGGTGCGCACCCAGCAGGCCTGGACCGGGGCCGGCTATGTCGGCCACTGGGCCGCCGGGATCGGGCAGGCCGGCCTGCCGGTGCGGGCGCTGCTGGGCTTCTGCGCCGGCTCGGTCTATGCCGCCGCGCTGGCCGATCGGATCAGCGCCGCGCAGGGCACCAGCCCGCTGCTGCTGCTGTTCGACCCCGAGCTGTCGGTGCCGCAGACCCTGCTGTGGCAGTACCTCAAGATCGTGAGCTTCATGTCCGGGACGATCCCGCCCGCCGCGGCGGGCGGGATGCGCGAAGCCGGCCAGCGAGCCTTCGAGCAGCACCAGGAGATTGCCGGGCTGCAGGCCGCGCTGGCGCGGCTGCTGCGCGAGCAGGGCGCGGCCGCGTTCGAGCTGGCCGGCCTGGACCAGCGGCTGCGCGGCGAGCTGCTGGACATCATCGACTCGTGCCTGTGCTACCTGGCCGCGGCCAGCCAGATCGACCCGCTCAGCCAGTGGAAGTCGGCGACGGTCATCGGCTCGTCCAGCCCGATGAGCGGGCTGCGGGGAATGCGGCTGGCCGGGACCGATGTCTGCGTGGCACGGGAGATCGACGTGGCCGCCGACCACGGCAGCATGCTCGCTGACCTGGAGGTCGCCGCGGCCGTCCGGGACCTGCTGGCGGGCTAGCGGGCGCTAGCGGCCAGCGGCGGTCAGCGCGGACCAGCCCCGCAGCAAGCCGAGCAGGCCGCGCAGCAGCCCGGCCTGGACGCTGCCGCCCCCGCGCAGCCGCTGCAACGACAGCATGACCCACAGCCGCGACTCCAGCGTGTGCCGCGGCGACCCGTGCACATCGTCGTTCGCCATCAGATGCAGCTGCCGCACGTGCTCGCGCAGCACGTCGGCCTCGCCCGGCGGGACGATCTCGTCCCGGAGGCTGACCAGGTAGTGGACCGGCACCCGGACCGCGGACAGCAGCTCGCCGTCCAGCGCCCAGCCCGTCATGTCATCGGCCGGCTCGCCGGTCAGGTGGACCAGGGTGTCGATCGCGATGCGCGGCACCCGCTCCCGCCAGCCAGCGTCCAGGAAGAACCTGCTGACCGGCGCGCTGGCGGTGACCACGCCGCGGATCCGCGGGTCCTGCGCCGCGCACCGGATGGCCAGGTGACCGCTGAAGCTCGGGCACAGGGCGTAGCAGGTGCTGGTGTCGGCGCGGCCGGCGACCGCGTCGAGGATCGCCGGGATCATCCGCCAGCTGCCCGGATCGTAGCGGATGGTGTTCTCGCCGACCCCGGGCATCTCGGCGGCGATCGCGGCCAGGCCCAGCTTGCTGATCTCTGGCAGCAGCGGCGCCCACTGCTCCTTGATGCTCACGGTCCCGCCGGTGATCAGGGCGAGCGGGCGCTGCTGGCCAGTGCCCAGGCCCACGGTCCAGCACCGGACCCGGCCGCCCAGGCAGTCGATGTCCAGCCGCTCGATATCGGTGCTGGCGCGGCGCCACTGGTCGAAGACCCGCACGCAGTCGTCCAGGGCCTGCTGCCGGGGCGGGCCGTCCACGAACGGGAACCTGGCCAGGTTGAAGCAGCGGCACGCCTCGAGGAGCCGGCCGGCCGCCTCATGGCCGCTGGCTTCCGCACTCCACCGCCGCACCCAGGCCTGGTCGCTGTCCACGTCGCCGACGATCTGCTTGTAGCGGGCCCTGGAGATGCCCTGCACCCGCGCGTGCAGCAGCATGTACTGCTTGAGCTCGGCGATGTCGGTCACGGGACGGGCTCCGCCAGGCGCTGGCCGGCCCGGGCCCGGAAGTGCTCCAGGCCGGACTTCAGGCCCGCCAGCACCTCCGCCGCTTCCGCGCCGTCAATGACCCGGTGATCGAAGGCCAGGCTCAGCCGCATCACCGGGGCGGCGACGACCTGGCCGTCCCTGACCACCGGCCGCTGGGTGATCTGGCCCGCGCCCAGCGTGATCGTGGTCCCGCCGACGGAGTGGAAGCTGTCGACCGGCTGGTGCCCGAGCGAGGTCAGCGCGAACGTGCCCAGCAGCGCGGGCCTTCGCCGCAGGCTGCCGACGCCGAGCCGGAACAGCAGTTCCCCGGCCGGCGCGGGCAGCCGGTGCAGCAGCCGGACCGGCGCGAACTCTGGCATGACCGCCGGGTCGCCGTCGCGGAAGTGGTCCACCTGGTCCTGGATCTGGTCCAGGCTGGCCCGTTCGAGCCCGGTCAGCACGGTGGCCAGCACGACCCGCTGCCCGCGGAGCGTCTTGTCCAGGGTGAGCTTGCCGTTCACCGTTTCTGGCCGCCGGATGCGGCGCCGGAACCTGCCGCTGATCAGGGCGTTCGCCTCGGGGCGGGCACTGAGTACCCGGCCCGCGGTCAGCAGCAGGTAGCTCACCACCGAGTACTTCCGGCCGGCCAGGCGCTGCGCCGCCCGGTGCTCGGTCACCTGTGTCATGTCGATCTCGGTGTCCAGGAAAACCGGCGCGAACGAGCGGATATAGCGCAGGAAATACAGCGTGTGATAGCGCTCACGGGCCAGGCGTGCGGACCCCATATGGCGGCTCCGGGTTAGTGGGCGGGCAGGCCATCTGGGTGCCGAGTATCCGTCCCGCGGCTAAAGCCAGCCTTTGCCGGGGCCGGGCTGGCCGCATTTCCGGCGCGCGGGCAAGGTGCGCTTTAGCCGCGCCCGCCATCATGGGGAAACCTTGTGGACCGCGACCCTGAGGTGTCCGGCCAGCCCGACGCGTTCAATATCCAGCTCTTCGGGATCTGCGAAGTGCCGATTACCTGAAAATCCCGCTCTGGCAAGGAGGAGCACGGTGCGCATCATCGTGAACACCGGCAAGTGCATCGGTTCGGGGCGGTGCGCTTCCATCGATCCGGACGTCTTCGACCAGCGTGAGGAGGATGGCGTCTCGGTGCTGCTGGATGAGACGCCGTCGGCCGAGCACCACCAGATGGTGCACGAGGCGATCGAGCTGTGCCCGGCGGCGGCGATCAGGCTCGCGCAGTAGTACCCGCCCGGCGGCCCGGGCCTGGTGCCGGGATCCGCCGGCCGTCTCGCAGCGCCCGCGGTAAGTGCCCGCGGGCGCTGCTGTCATCGGCTGGCTGGCTGCTGGGCCACCGCGGATCCCGCTGCTGACCATGGTTATCGTAGTTTTATAGTAAGCAGGAGATTTGTCCGTCAGACAACCCGTCAGGGCGAAGTGAACCCGAGATCATTTGCGGTCCCGAGCGGTGCCAAGCCATTCGGGATTGGTCACGGAGGTGTCACGTGCTCGAGGATCTCGGTCTTGATCCGGAGGCGGAAGCAGTCTACCGGTTCATGCTCACTCACCGTGACCTGGGATTAGTTCAGATCGCCAAGGGGCTGGGCTGGCCGGAGGCGTGTGTCGAGGATGCCCTGAACCGGCTGGCCGACCTGATGCTGCTGCGGCGGTCCAGGGAAGCCCCCAGCAAGCTGGCGCCGGTCCATCCCGAGCTGGGACTGCAGGCCCTGCTGCAACGACAGCAGGCTCAGCTGCTCGAACGACAGCAGCGGCTGGCCGAGAGCCAGGCGGCCACCGCCCAGCTGATCGCCGACTACACCGCGGCCTACCGGCGCAGCATCAGCAGGGACGCCTTCCTGCTGGAGGGAATGGACAGCATCCAGAACCGGCTGGAGCAGCTCGCGCAGCGGACCCGGTCGGTGTGCCTGTCGTTCATGCCCGGCGGCGGCCAGTCCCTGGAGAGCCTGGCGGCCAGCAAGCCGCTCGATGAGCTGATGATGCGGCGTGGCGTGAAGGTCCAGACGGTGTACCTGGACAGCGTGCGCAATCACATGCCGACCTACAACTACGCCTGCTGGCTCACCGAGCACGGCGGCGAGGTACGCACCACGCCGACCCTCCCGCTGCGGATGGTGCTGTTCGACCGGCAGACGGCGCTGCTGCCCGCCGATCCGGAGAACACCCGGATGGGAGCGGTGCAGATCAGCTTCTCCGCGGTCATCGTCGCCCTCACCGTGCTGTTCGAGCAGGTCTGGGAGAACGGCGTGGTCCTGGCCGGCAAGCCGCCGCAGGTGGAAGAGGGCGACCTGACCAGCCAGGAAGCCGAGCTGCTCCGGCTGCTGGCCCGCGGGCTCACCGACGAGGCCGCCGCCCGCCGGCTGGGCGTGTCGCTGCGCACCGAGCGCCGGATGGTGGCCAGCCTCATGCAGCGGCTGGGCGCGCGCAGCAGGTTCCAGGCAGCCATCCTGGCCACGCGCAGCCAGTGGATTCCGCAGTAAGCAGCCGCCAGGTCTGGCATCAAGTTGCCGCGGCACTTCAATGCCCTGCTTAAGGCCTTCCTCAGCTGCCTAAGTGATTCATCGTAGTAAGTGCAGGGAGGATCAAGCCCGGCTGGGCCAATCTCGGCGAAAGGCGCATCGTGTATCTGACCATCGTGACGCTCATCCCCGAGTCCGATGGAATCAGTCCGCCTGAGCCGAGCGTCCTGCGGGATCTTATTCTCGATCTCGCGACCTCCCTGGTAGATCTTCAGCACGTCCGGGTGTCCGTGCGGACGGATGAGATAGACATCGCGTTGTTCTGCGGCGCAGCCTCGGTCGGCGCGGCAGATGCCGCCGCCGTTGCTTTGTGCCAGACGGCGTGCGAGGTGAGCCCGGTGCTGTGCGGCTGGCGGGTCAGGTCGCCCCGCTGCCTGTCCTGAGCTGGGCAGACACTGATCCACTTGGCTGTGGCTGACGGTCGGTCAAGATAGCGGGGCGCACGAATCAATGGCGCGGAACGCGGTAAGAGCATGGCGCGGCGCGGGATTCGATCATGCCTGGCCGCGGCGGCCGGGCCCTGACACTAAAGTGCCAACGACCGATACTGCCAGGTTGTTGCCCTTCTCGTGGCATCGCGCCCCTGTTGTACTGCTGGTAGCAAAGCCGCAGGGCATCATCGGATTACACATAGGAGCCTAAAGTGAAAGCCGTAAGGACGACGCTGACACTCGTGATTGTAGCAATCTTCGCGATCACCGGGATAATGCTAGCCGGTGCAGCGCGGAGCGTGCCAGGGAATGCCGCCAGGCCGGCCGCCAGTAGCCCGTTCACCGTCAACGGCTGCCCCGAAGGGGCCGGCTGGGACGGCACCTGCTGAAGCGGCAGCCATCAGGCTGACCCACCAGCTGCTATCGCGAAGGGCCGGACGGCATGAATCAGGCGCAGGCAACGCTGCCTTTCAGCACCGAGATCAGCTCGGTCGAGAAGGTGCCCGCCCGCCTGCTGCTTCCCGCTGACTCACCCCGCCTTCAGGGTGAGGACGCCGGGCATGTCGCCGCCCTCGCGCAAGTCGAAGACATCCTCCCCCCGATCGTGGTGCACCGCCGCACGATGCGCGTCATCGACGGGATGCACCGGCTGCGGGCCGCGCAGTTGCGCGGCGAGCATGAGATAGCCGTCCGCTTCTTCGAAGGCGACGAGAGCGCGGCCTTCGTCCTGGCGGTCAGCGCGAACATCGTGCACGGCCTCCCGCTGACCCGTGCCGACCGCGCCGCCGCGGCAGAGCGGATCCTGGCCAGCCACCCGCTGTGGTCCGATCGCTCGATCGGGGTACGGACTGGCCTGGCGGCTGCCACGGTGGCGCGCATCCGGCAGCGGTGCGCCGGCCTGCGCCCGCAGCCGGAGGCCAGGATCGGGCGGGACGGCCGCGTCCGCCCCGTCGACCGGGCCGCCGGACGGCAGGCCGCCAGCGCGCTCATGGCGCAGCGTCCCGGCGCGTCACTGCGGGAGATCGCCGCGAGT
The DNA here is from genome assembly GCA_036558005.1 of Streptosporangiaceae bacterium. Classification (GTDB taxonomy): domain Bacteria; phylum Actinomycetota; class Actinomycetes; order Streptosporangiales; family Streptosporangiaceae; genus DATBGO01. Next base: position 17,644 of record DATBGO010000353.1, read on the forward strand.
GCCGGGATATCGGTGACGACCGCGCTCGACGTGCGCAGGCGGCTAGGCCGTGGCGAGGACCCGGTGCCGCCGCCGCGCAAGGCGCAGGACAAGCCGCGCGGCGGCGCCGCTGACCCTGAGCCCGGGCCACGGGCCGCGCCGGAGCCGGTGGTGATCCTGGAGAAGCTGCGCCGCGATCCGTCGCTGCGCTACAACGAGCAAGGCCGCCAGGTCCTGGCCTGCCTCAGCGCGCAGACGGTCAGCCTGAAGCAGCTGCGGCAGGCGGTGGACAGGCTCCCCCCGCACGGCGTTGGCGTCATGGCGGACTTCGCCCGGTCCTGCTCGGGCATGTGGGCCGGCCTCGCCGAAGAACTCGACCGGCGCTCCCGGCGGGTGGTGCGCACCCGCCCGGGCAGCGCGCACACAACGCCATCCAGCTAGCAACTCGCGTGTCCCAACTGTCCAAACTGGTCAGTTGGCGCGGCACCTGCCCGTTACCAACACTCCGGGGATAGGCATGGTTCTCATCGAACGGGACGAGCAGCTGGCCCACCTCACGGACCTGTGCGCCCGGGCGCGCCGCGGCCAGGGCCAGGTGGCGCTGGTCACCGGCGCCGTGGCTGGCGGGAAGAGCGCGCTGCTCACCGCGCTCGGCGAGCACGTCACCGGGTCCGGCGGCCGGTTCCTGCTCGCCTCCGCGGCGCGCGTCGACGCCGAAGTCCCTTTCGGGGTCATGGCGCAGCTTTTCCAGGGGCTGCCGGCCGAAGAGCAGCTGGCCGGGCAGCTGACGGGCAGCTGGCCGGCCGGTGACCAGGCGCGCGCGCTGATCCAGCAGCAAAGCTGTGCTGCCCTGCTCCGCCTCGCCGGGTCGCGGCACCTGGTGGTGGCGGTGGATGACATCCGCCACGCCGACCCCGAGTCGCTGCATTGCCTGCTGCAGCTGGCCCGGCGGCTGAGCACGGCCAGGATCGCGCTGGTCCTGACGGACTCACCGCGGCTGCGGCCAGGCCACCCGTGCGTCCACGCCGAACTGCTGCGTCATCCGTTCTACTCGTCGCTGACGCTGCCGCCGTTATCCGCCCGGGGGGTCAGCCGCGTCCTGGACGCCCGGCTGGGCCCGGCCGCGGACGGCCTCGCCGGTGAATGCATCGCGGCGACCGGCGGCAACCCGCTGCTGGTGCGGGCGATCGTCGAAGACCAGGCCGGCCCTGGCGGCGGCCCGGCTGAGCCGCTGCGCATCGGCGATCACTTCAGCCAGGCCGTGCTGAGCTGCCTCGAACGCCACGACGACGTGGTGCGGCAGGTGGCCCGCGGGCTCGCGGTCTGCGCCGAGACGGCCAGCCCGCAGCTGCTCGCCGGGCTGCTGGACATGCCGCCGGAACTCGCGGCCGGCGCGATCCGGCTGCTCGATGAGACGGGCCTGGTCAGCGCTGGGCGGCTGCGGCACCACCGGATCCGGCACGCCGTCGTCAGCGACATGCCGCCCGGCGAGCGCCGCCAGCTCCACCGCCGGGCCGCCGAGCTGCTGTACCGCGACGGCGCCCTGCCGGCCGTGGTAGCGACCCACCTGATCGAGGCGGACTGCGGCGACGCGCCGTGGGCCGTCCAGGTGCTGCGGCAGGCCGCGGACCGGGCCATGGCCGCGGGCCAGCATCGGGTCGCCGCGGCGTGCCTGCGGCTGGCCGTGCGCTCGGGCGGTAACCGCCGTGACCGGGCGAAGACGACGGCGATGCTGGTGAAAGCGCAGTGGCAGGTGAGCCCGCTCGCGGTCGCCGGGCATCTCAGCGAGCTGGCCCAGGCGGTCAGGGCCGATGCGGTACCAGCCCGTGAGGCGCTGGTCATCATCCCCTACCTGCTCTGGCACGGCCAGCTCGATGACGCTGTCGAGTGCCTCAGCCTGGCCGACACCACGCGCCCGCCGCGGCTGCCGCTGCGCCGGGCGGCCGAGGTGCTTACCTCCTGGTTCAGCCTGGAACACGGCGGCGACGGCGGCCGGCCGCCAGCGGCCGACCTGCCCGACTCCGGTGTCTCGGCCAGCATCGACCCGCTCTGGCAGGCGGTCCTGGTGCTCGCCAGGGCCATGCTGGGGGCGGCCGGGGCCGACACCCGAGGCGCGGAGCAGATCCTGCAGCGCTGCGAGCTCGAACGGGCCACCTTCGGGCCGGTCGCGGCCGCGCTGGCCGCGCTGATCTGCGCCGGGCAGCCCAGCCGCGCGGCGAACTGGGCCGGGCTGTTCCTGAGCCGGCCGGTGCTGCGCGAATACCCGGCCTGGCACGTGATCCTCGGCGCGCTCGGGGCCGAGGCCGCGCGCCGGGCCGGTGACCTCGCACTCGCCCGCGAGCAGGCCAGCGCGGCCCTGGACGCGATGCCGCCGCAGGCCTGGGGAGTCGCGGTCGGCCTTCCGCTGGCCACCATCCTGCTGGCGGCGGCGGAAGAAGCAGACTTCGCGGCAGCGTCCCGCTACCTGGCCGTGCCCGTCCCCCGAGCCATGCTCGACACCCCGATCGGGCTGCTGTACCTGCGGGCGCGCGGCCGGTACCACCTGGCCACCGGGCGCTCTCAGGCCGCGCTCAGCGACTTCCAGTCCTGCGCCGACCTGATGACCCGGCGCCGGCTCGAGCAGCCGGTCCTGGTGCCCTGGCGGCTGGAGATGGCCCGTGCGCACCTGTCTCTCGGCCAGGCCGGGGCCGCGTCCAGCCTGGTCAGCGAGCAGCTGCGGGCGGGCCGCCTGGACGCGGCCAGCCACGGGCTCGCGCTGCGGCTGCTGGCCGCCACGGTGGCCTCGCAGCCGGGCCGGGCCAGCTTGCTGACCGAGGCGGTGGAGTTGCTCGAGCGGTCCGACGACCGGGTCGAGCTGGCCCACGCGCTGGCCGATCTCGGCCTCGCCCTGCACGCGGCCGGCGAGGTCGCGCAGGCCGCGGCCATGACCGCGCGCGCCGTCGAGCTGAGCCAGGCCACCGGGGCGCGGCTGCTGCGCTGTCACCCGTACCCCGCGGTCCAGCCGGCCGCCTGCGACATCGCGCCTGCCGGCCAGGTGAGCCGGCTCAGTGACGCCGAACGGCGGGTGGCCACGCTGGCCGCCGAGGGACACACCAACCGGATGATCGCCGGCCAGCTGTACATCACGGTCAGCACCGTCGAGCAGCACCTCACCCGCATTTACAAGAAGCTCGACATCAAGAGCCGCGCCGACCTGCCGGGCAGGTTCCCCGGCCAGGACGCGTGGCGGGCCGGGCCCGGACACGCGGGGCCCGCCCTGATCACCGAACCGGTGATGATCCGGCCGGCCGCCCGGCACCGCCCGGCGATGGCCGCTGTCTCCTACGGCGGGCGGGCCTGAGCTTCGCGCCCTGGCCGTCCGCGCTCACCCCTGCGCTGCGCCGTCCTGGTGCCCGGCCGGGCGGCTGGCGTGCGCGGGACGGTGCGGATCCCAGCGGAAGAACGCCACGGAGACGGCGACTCCTGCCAGCCCCCAGGCCAGGAGCACCGCCAGGTCTCGCCCGGAGACGACGACCAATCCCTGCCCGGCCTGCTGCAGCACCCGGGTCATCGTCTCGATCAGCGGGCGGGCCGGGAGGTAGTCCATCACCGTCACCAGCCAGTGCGGGAAACCGGCCGTCGACCCGAGCGCGCCGGAGAGGATGACCAGCGGCAGGTAGGTGATCATCAGTACCGGGTTGGCCGCCTGGGCGGTGGAAACCACGATCGTGACGGCGGTCCCGATGCCGGCGAAGACCAGTGCCCCGATGGTCGCGTTGACCAGGATGCTCACCGTCATCATGCCGGTGACGTGCAGGCTGGCCATGGTGATGCCGATCAGCACCAGGATCATGGCCGAGGCGTCGGTGAGCAGGACGGTGGCGGTCATCCGCCCGGTGAAATAGCCGCCGGCCGGCAACGGCGCCGCCCGCCACCGGCGCAGCACGCCGTCCTCCCTGGCCGCGACGAGCCCGGAGGCATGGGTCATGTACGCGGTCCCCAGCAAGCCGAACACGACCAGGCCGGCGACCACGGCCGTCAGCGACAGCGCGCCAGCGCTCCCGCGTGCGGCGTGACTCACCCGGCCGAGCCGGAGCGCGAGCAGCGCCCCCGGCAGGATGAGGCTGGCGATCAGGGCGCGGGGAGTGCGCATCAAGATCAGGAGCTGATACCGGACCTGGCCCGCCAGCACGGGCAGCAGGCCGGGGAGACGGTCAGCGGCGTCCGCGGGCGCGGCCAGGGCTTCAGCCATCGACGGTCACCTCGTCCTTGTCAGGATGGCCGGTCAGGGCCAGGTAGGCGTCTTCCAGGCTGGGCGGCCCGATCTCCAGCCCGGTGAGGTCGGCCTGGCTGGCCGTGGCCCAGCTGATGAGCGTGCCGAGGTCAGCGGCGACGTCGCCGGATGGCAGGGTCAGCCGGGCGCCGGGCTCCAGGTGACTGGCGAGCCGGGGCGGCAGGTCAGCCGCGCGGACCCCGGCCGGGAACCGGAACCGGATCACCGGCGCGCCGCTGCGGGCCCGCAGCTGATCCGGCGTCGCGTCCGCGACCACCCGTCCCCCGGCGAGCACGATCACCGAGCGGGCCAGGTACTGCGCCTCGTCCATGTAGTGGGTGGTCAGCAGCACCGTGGTGCCCGCCGCGGTCAGGTTCTCGATCACCGTCCACAGGTGCCGGCGCGCCTCGGGATCCAGGCCGGTCGTGGGCTCGTCGAGGAACAGCAGTTCCGGCCGGCCCACGATGCCCAGGGCCACGTCGGCGCGGCGGCGCTGGCCGCCGGACAGCGCGCCGACCTTGGTGCCCGCGTCGTCGCGGAGCCCGGTCATCTCCAGCACCTCGCCCACCTTGACCGGGCGGGGGTAGAGCGCGCCGAAAAGACTGATGGCCTCCGCGACGGTGAGCTGCTCGTCGAGGCTGGTGGACTGCAGCACCAGGCCGATCCGGGCCCGCCAGGCCCGCCCGGCCCGCTGCGGGTTCTTGCCGAGCACCCGCACCGAGCCGGACGTCGGCCGCGCGAAGCCCTCCAGGATCTCGACGATGGTCGTCTTGCCGGCGCCGTTAGGCCCCAGCAACGCGGTGACCTGCCCGGCGGGCACCTCGAAGCTGACGTCGTGCACGGCGGTGAACCGGCCGTACCGCTTGACGAGGTGCTCGACGGTGATGGCGTTCACCAGGGCTTCCTCCTGCTGGGGCCATTCCTGGCTGCCATGGCCCGCAGCCCGAAGACCGCGACCAGGACCACGCCGATGATGGTGATGATCACTTTTCCTAATGCGATCCCGATGACAATCGCGGCTACGCCGATCAGTACCCGGAACAGCGCGCCGGTGGCTCCGCCTAGCATTATTCCTCCTCTGCCATTCTTATGCGGTTATCATGCGCCCGCGGCCGGGGTCATATCGCCGGCGCCAGGATGGAAACTGGCGCTTGCGGCATCTCCACCCCAGGGTGGAGATTTCCGCCCGGAGGGCCGGCCTGGCCGCGGCGCCGCCGGTGACCGGTCAGGCCACCGTCTGCTCGAGCTCGAGCCACGGGTCGGCGCGCAGGATGCCGCTGTGCAGCTCCTGCAGGGCCCGGCAGGGCTCAAGGCCGAGCTCCTCGTTGAGCGTCTGCCTGGCCCGGCGGTAGACCGCCAGCGCGTCGGCCTGCCGGTCGCACCGGTACAGCGCGAGCATCAGCTGGTGGTAGAACGCCTCACGCAGCGAGTTCTCCGAGGTGAGCGAGTACAGCTGCCCGATCACCTCGCGGTGATGGCCGAGCTGCAGCTCGGCATCGATGAACATCTCCTCTGACTCCAGCCGGGCCTCGGAGAACCAGGCGTGGAACCCGTACCCGATCGGGCCATTGGCGAGGGAGGCCAGCAGCGGGCCCCGGCACAGCGACAGCGCCCGGCCGAAGGACCCGGCCGCCTCCTGGAAGCACCGCTCCTTGACGTTCAGCCGCCCGGTGTTGACCAGCTGCTGGAACAGGTGGAAGTCGAGCTCGCCGGCGCCGACCTGCATCAGGTATCCCGACGGCCTGGTCAGGATCGGGTCCTGCGGGCACCCGGCCGCGAGCAGGAACTTGCGCAGCTGCGAAATGTAGACATAAAGCCCGGCCACCGCGCGGCGCGGCGCGTGGTCGCCCCACAGCTCCGCGATGAGCTCGTCAATGGTGACCACCTGACCGGACCGGATCAGGAGAATGGCCAGCAGCTGTTCGGTCTTGGGCGCGCTGATGAATGACGCCCGGTCGCCGTCGGTCACCCGCAGGGGACCCAGAATCTCATATCGCATCGCTAACTCCTGTTCGCGAACGTGGGGGTGAGCACCTCGTCGAGGGTGCCGGAAATGATGTCGATGACCTCTTGCCGGTAGGGGTCGATGAAGAAATGGCCGCCGCCGAAGAGCCGCAGGTCGAAGCTGGCGCTCGAGTGCTCCTGCCAGGCGGCCACCTCGGCGACCGTCGCGTACGGATCCCGGTCGCCGGTCATCGCCGTGACCGGGCAGTCCAGCGGCGGCCCCGGGACGTGGCGGTAGGTCTCGATCGCCCGGTAGTCGCTGCGGATCGGCGGCAGGATGGTGGCCAGCAGCTCGGCGTCGTCCAGCCAGCGCGGGTCGGTGCCGCCGAGTTCGCGCAGCTCCGCGACCAGGCCGCTGTCGTCGCGCCGGTACACCGCCTCGGGCCGGTGCCGCGACGGCGCGCGGCGGCCTGAAACGAACAGCCAGCGCGGCGCGGGGTGCCCGTCGCGCCGCAGCCTGCGGGCCACCTCGTAGGCGACGACGGCGCCCATGCTGTGGCCGAAGAAGGCATACGGGCGGGTGGTCGCCTCCGCGATCGCGCCGAGGACGCGGTCGGCGAGGGCGCCGATGTCCTCGATGCAGGGCTCCCGGCGGCGCTCCTGCCGTCCGGGGTACTGGATCGCGTGCACCTCAAACCGCGGTGACAGCGCCGTGGAATAGGGCAGGAAGTAACTTGCCGATCCGCCTGCGAACGGGAAGCAGAACAGCCGCAGAGGGCTTCCAGGCGAGGGCCGGAAGGTTCTGATCCACCGGCTCTGATCTATTACGGAACTAGCCATTGATGCCTTCTTCCCTCGGCCGCTGAGAACCATTGCCCGCCGGCTGGATAGCCGTGGCTGGCTAGCACTGCCGCGCGGCGGGCAACCGCGGAAGTGAATCTAAGGCCGCAGACCCGGAGGTGAACCCCCTAATGTGCCCCTTAACGGGAGCCTGGGGCCCATCCCCTATTCCGGTACCGGCATAGGGGGCGGGTAGGGGTGTCGGCAGCGGCGCATCCGCGCCACCATCGGATTGCCTGGCCGGGCGGGTGTCACGGCGCGCCCGCGGCCGGGTGCATGAGATCCGGCCGGCCAGGTGACGCATTACCGGGACGGCTGGCCGGGCCTTCACGAATCCGATGAAGGAGCAGCATGTGAGCCCCGTTAAGGAGACGTCCGAGGCAGTTCCCGCGACGCTGTCAGATGACCAGCCGGTCATTACGGTGCGCGGGCTCAAGAAACGTTATGGCGAGGTGGAGGCTGTCCGGGGTATCGACCTTGATGTCGCACCGGGCGAGACGTTCGGCTTCCTGGGCCCTAATGGCGCGGGCAAGACGACGACGATCAGCATGCTGTGCACGCTGACACGGCCCACCGAGGGCACCGCGAAGGTGGCCGGCCACGACGTCGTGTCGGAGCGCGCGGAGGTCCGGCGCAATATCGGGCTGGTATTCCAGGAAACGACGCTGGACGGCTACCTGAGCGGCGCGCAGAACCTGCGATTCCACGCCGACCTGTACGGGGTGCCTTCGGCCGAAGCCGCGGAGCGGATCGCCTGGGTGCTCGACCTGGTCGGGCTGACCGACCGCCGCGACAGCCTGGTCCGTACCTACTCGGGCGGCATGCGGCGGCGGCTGGAGATCGCGCGCGGCCTGATGCACGCGCCGCGGGTGCTGTTCCTGGACGAGCCCACGATCGGCCTTGACCCGCAGACCCGCGCCGCCATCTGGAAGCACATCGACGAGCTGAAACGGCGGGAGAAGATCACCATCTTCCTGACCACGCACTATCTCGAAGAGGCCGAGTGCTGCGACCGGATCGCGATCATCGATCACGGCCGGATCGCCGCGCTGGACCGGCCCTCGGCGCTGAAGGCCGGCGTCGGCGAGGACCGCGTGCACCTGGAGACCGCCGACGACAAGGCCGCGGCCGAGGTGCTGCGCGACCGGTTCGGCCTCGAGCCGGTGACGGCGGGCGGGACGGTCACCATCACCGTGCCGGACGGGGAGAGGTTCGTGCCCCAGCTGTTCGAGAAGCTCGGCGTTCCGATCCGCGCGGTGCGGGTGGCACGCCCGTCGCTGGACGACGTCTTCCTGGCCCACACCGGAACCTCGATCAGGGACACGCGCGACGCGCTGCGCCGTGGCCGGATGATGATGAAAGGCTAGACATGTCCGCTGAGATCGTCACTGCACCGCGGGTCACGCTGCGCCGGACCCGGAAATTCAGCCTGCGGCGCGAGGCGCGCGCGATCAGGATCATGGTCGTCCGCGAGCTGATCCGGGTCGGGCGCAACCACGCCAGGATGGTGTCCTCGTTCACCCAGCCGGTGCTCTACCTGTTCGTGCTGGGCACCGGGCTGTCCGCGCTGCTGGCCTCCGACGGGCCCACCATCGACCTGCGGACGTTCATGTTCCCCGGGGTCATCTCCATGTCGGTGATCATGACCGCGTCGTTCCTGGCCGGCAACCTGGTGTGGGACAGGGAGTTCGGCTTCCTGCGGGAGATCCTGGTGGCACCGGTGAGCCGCGGGTCGCTCATACTCGGCAAGTGCCTGGGCGGCGCGGTGGTGGCCACGGCCCAGGGTTTCCTGATCCTCAGCCTCGCCGGGTTCGCCGGCGTGCCCTACTCGCCGCTGCTGTTCGCCGAGCTGGCCGGGGAGATCTTCCTGGCGGCGTTCGCGATCACCGCGCTCGGCGTGGCCGTAGCGGCCCGGATGACCAGCATGCAGTCGTTCTTCTCGGTCCAGCAGATGTCGCTGATGCCGATGATCTTCCTGTCCGGCACGGTGTTCCCGCTGGACCGGCTGCCCCCCTGGCTCACCGTCCTGACCCGCGTCAACCCGGCGAGCTACATCGTCGACGTGCTGCGGCGGACCATCTTCAGCCAGCTGGCGCCGGGCCCGCGCGCGGCCCTGACCAGCCACAGCGGCCCGGGCGTGACCTGGCTGAGCTACCGGGTGCCGACCTCCCTCGAACTGCTGCTGATCGGCGGCTTCGGGCTGATCATGCTGCTCGCCGGGGCCATCTCGTTCAGCCGGTCGAAGTAAAAGCCTCCCGGCGGCAAAACGGGCCGCCTCCCGCTCACCGGCGGGAGGCGGCCCGTTGAACGTGGTGGTTACCGCCGGATCGCGACGCCGGCCAGCGGCCGGGCGGCGCCGCCCGCGGCCCGCTGTCCCTGCTGGCCGTCGGGGCGCCAGTCGCCCGGCTCGACCAGGCCCGGCTCCAGGAGCTCCAGGCCGTCGAAGAACCGCAGGATGTGCTCGCGCTGGCGGGTGCTGGTCGCGGTGACGGCCTGGCCGAACGCGCTCGCGGTCTCCGGGCTGGCCGCCGGGTCGGCCGTCGCCTGAGTCAGCACCAGGTAGCTGCCTGGCGCCAGCGCGGCCCTGAGCGTCTCGACCTTCTCCAGCGGCTGGTCGGAGTCCTCGAGGAACTGCAGGACGCCGGTGAGGATGATCGCGGCGGGGCGGCTGAGGTCGAGCGCCCGGGTGACCGACGGGTGCGCCAGGATGGCAGCGGGCTCGCGCAGGTCGGCCTCGATGTAGCTGACCGTGTCCGGGGCCCCGGACAGCAGGATCTGGGCGTAGCAGACGACCGACGGGTCGTTGTCGGCATACACCACCTGGGCCCGGGGGTTGACCGACTGGGCGATCTCGTGCACGTTCCCCTGCGTCGGCAGTCCGGAGCCGATGTCGAGGAACTGGCTGACCTGGCCTTCGCCGGCCAGGTACCGGACCGCCCGCTGCAGGAAGCCACGGCTGGCCCGCATGCCCTCCCGCACGCCCGGCACGGCCATGGCGACGAAGTCCGCGGCTGAGCGGTCTACCTCGAAGCTGGCGTCCCCGCCGAGCAGGTAGTCATGGATCCGGGCCCGGCTGGGAACGGCCTGGTTGACCTCCGGCGGGAAGGTGCCGGGGCGCTGGATGGTAGTGGTGTCCTCGGTCATGAGCGGACCTGCCTTAGATGAGGGAGTAGTCACGGACGGGCCTGGACCAGGTGGCCGCCGACGGCCACAAGCCCGGGTCGAGGCTGGGGACCAGGTCGAACAGGGTGCACAAGTCCCGGTGCACGCCGTCGAGCAGGGCTTCGTAGGTGGCCGGGTCGAGATCGGGCCTGGCGGCGTTGCTCAGGCTGACCCGGCGCGTCAGGGCGGATTCGCCCTGCCACTGGCCCGGATCGAGGTCGAGGAACTCCAGCGTCCGGCGCAGATGACGGACCGGGTCTGCGACGCAGGCCTCGTACTGCAGCACCAGGACCTGGTCGCGCGGGAAGTTCCTGAACAGCATGTTCAGCTGGTGCGCGTACAGGCTCCGCTTGAGATGCTCGTTCAGCAGCATCGCGGTCACCGGGTAGCCGCGCCCGGTGACCAGGGACAGCGCGGACAGGTAGCGCGCGACCGGGTCGCGCAGCAGCACCAGTAGCCTGGCCCGGGGCGCGGCCTGGGCCAGCATCGGCGGCACCCAGAAGTCGTACATGTACCGCGGCGTCCACTCACCGCAGATCTTCCCCGGCGGCCGCGGGAAGTACCGGTGGTAGACGGCCGGGTCGATGTCGCGCACGCCCAGGTAGCGGTCGAAGAAATGCAGTTCCTTGTTGCGCAGTTCCACCTCCGCGATGCGCGGGTGCCGGGCGAGCAGGCCCCACCACCAGGTGGTGCCGGACCGCTGGGCGCCGACGCCCACGAAGTCCGGGGGGGCGACATCCCAGCCCGGCGGCACCGGCGGAGGCGGCAGCAAGGGAACGGTCGGCGGAAGCGTGGCGGTAGGCCCCGCGTGGTTCGTGGTCATAGGTCACCCATCCGTTCGGAAACATGGCCAGCGCTGACCGGGACCGCTGGCAGTTCCATGATGACCGGGCCCGCTAAAGTCGGCCTTGCCAATCCATTGCCGCAATGGCCTGATTACGGCTGCTCAATGCCTGCTTTAGCGGCCGGTGATTGCATGGCGGCATGGCTCAAGCACTTCATCCCGGGCTGATGCGGCTGCCCCCGCGGCCGCCGCCTGACATCCCTGCTGGCTGGGTGACCGGACCGCCGGACTTCGTCGGCGTCGGCACCCAGCGGTCGGGCACCACCTGGTGGTGGTCGGTGATCGGCAGCCATCCCGCGATCGCCTGCCCGGGCGGCGGCGACGGGGCCGCCAATGGCCTGTACCAGGCCAAGGAATATCATTTCTTCGGCCATTACGACGGGGTGCGGGACATTGACCCCGGGCTGTACAGCCGGTATTTCCCGCGGCCACCGGGGAAACTAGCGGGTGAGTGGACCCCGCGGTATATGCACGACCTGTGGACCCCGCCGATGCTGGCCCAGGTCGCGCCCCGGGCGAAGCTGCTCGTGCTGCTGCGCGACCCGGTGGCCAGGTTCCTGTCCGGCCTGGCGCACTGGACCAGCTGGGGGCTGCCCGCCGAGCCGCTGTTCGCCGACCAGTTCAGCCGCGGGCTGTACTGGCATCAGCTGCAGGTGCTGCTCAGCTACTTCCCGCGCGACCAGGTGCTGGTGCTGCAGTACGAGCGGTGCAAGGCTGATCCGGCCGGGCAGGCCGAGCGCACGCTCGGCTTCCTCGGCTGTGACCTCGGCCAGTGGCAGCCGCCCGGCCAGCTGAGCCAGCCGGTGGGCGTGGTGCACAAGTCGAAGCCGCAGCTGTCGGCGGCCAGCCTGGACGCGCTGCGCCGCGCCTATCAGCCCGAGATCTCCCGGCTGGCCGCGGACTTCCCCGAGATAGACCTGGCCCGCTGGCCGACGGCGCGATAACTGGCAGGCCCCCGGCGGCGGGGCCTGCCACGCGGTGAGCTGCCGCCCTGCGGCCGGTCAGCTGAGGTAACCCCAGGACCGGCAGACGGACTCCAGCTCGGCGGGGATCTCACCGGCGCGGGGCAGCGGCCGGCCGCCCTGCACCATGCCGGACTTGATCTTGTCAGAGAAGTCGCCCATGAAGACCTCGAAGCCGCCGTGGTCCTGCTTGCCGTACTCCAGCATGCCCGCCTCCCACGGCACGCCGAGGAACGCGCAGATCTGCCTGGTGCGCTCGGCCGGGCCGGCGGTGAGATCCTCGTAGCGGACGGTCAGGCCAGGCAGCTCGCGCCTGGCCTCGTCGACGCCCTCGGCGTACTCGCACACCAGCTTCAGGCCCAGGGCCGCCGCGTCCGCGCCGGGCTGGCCGCCGGCCTCCTGGCCGCCTGGCCGCGGCTGGCCGAGCAGGACCTGCATCATGCCCGACCACTGGGACTGGGAGGAGTCGAGCCAGGAACTCAGGACCGACACCGGGTGCCGGAGCAGGAAGATGTACCTCGCCTCGGGCCAGGCCTCCCGCAGGCGGCGCCAGCACAGCACGTTGCCCGGGGTCTTCTCGGCGATGATGGACTTGCCGCTGCGGGTCAGCTCGCGGTGCAGCAGCCGGTCCCAGAGCAGGTACTCCAGCTCGGTGGTGTCCGCGCCGATCTTCTCCATCGCCCGCCGGGCGTAGAACTCCCGGTAGGAGACCTCCAGCGCGCGCAGGTGCAGTTCGTGCGGGGCGCGGATCATCGAGTGGCTGTCCAGCATCATCCGCAGCAGGGTCGAGCCCGAGCGCATCGTGGAGAGCACGAATACCGGGGATGGCACCAGCCTGTCACGGCCGCCTGCCTGGTCATCTGCCGTCATGTCGTCGCCTCCGGATGCTGCGGCTCGTGGTGGCCAGCGGGCCGGGCACCGGCCCGCGAGAACGGCCGGCGGTCCAGGTCGCGGGAACCGCCGGCCGCCAGCCGGCGCCCGGCCCTCTCACCCGTCCTGGCCGGGCGAGTTCAGGGCAGCGATCATCGCGATGATGCTGCGCACGTCCTTGAAGTTGGTCGTGTCGATCATGGACGTGGGCACCGTGGTGCCCAGGTCCTTGCGGATGAAGTTCAGCAGCCTGGCCGCCTTCAGGGAGTCCAGCACCCCCAGCTCCAGCAGCGGCGTCTCCGGGCCGAAGTCGGCGGCGATCTCCGCGGGCAGGAACCGCTCCTTGATGAACGAGACCAGCCGGCCGGTGGCCGTGGCCTGCACTTCTACAGATGACATCTGACTGGTCCTTGATCTGGGTGACTGAGGGTGGTCAGGAGAGCCAGGGCGGGGTGGTGATGATCTCGATGACCGCGCAGGCCAGGATGACGCCAGGCGCCATGCCGAACATCGCGAAGTGGTCGCCTGGCTTGAGCTCGCCCTGCGCCAGCAGGTGATCAAGGGCGAGCAGCTGGTCGCTGGCGCCGCAGTGACCGATGGTCCGGCCGTAATCCCAGGTCGACCTCGCCAGGTCGTAGCCGAGCACGCCCAGCTGGCGTTCCTCGACCATCTCCCTGGTGTTGTTGACGACGGCGATCCGCTTGACGTCCTCGGCGGTGATCCCGGCGTCGGCGAGCGCGCCCTCGAACAGGTCGGTGATCCGGCGGTGGACCAGCATCATGCCCGCGGCCATCAGGGCCTTGGTGGCCGGGTCCGCGTTCCGCGGGGTGCGGTGCAGCGCGTGGAAGTCCAGCCCCCGGCCCACGGTGATGCTGGGCGGGAACAGCGGCTGGCCGCCGCGCGACATCTCCTCTGCCTCCGGGATGGCGGTCACGCCCACCGAGTGCAGCCGGGCGAAGCCCTCGTCCTTGCTGAGCACCACGGCCGACGCGGCGTCGCCGAGCACGAAGGGGCCGCCCCGCCAGCGGTCGAGCAGCGGGGTGCCGAAGTTGTCCGAGGCGACCAGCAGCGCGTTGCGCCGGCCCGGATCGCCGTGCAGGTAGCCCGCGGCCAGCTGCATCGCGCCGAACATGCCGTTGCAGCCCTGCTTCACCTCAAGCGCGAGCGGGCTGCCGCCGGTCAGGTGGTGCTGAATGTAGGAGCACGGCAGCCAGCCTTCGGGGCCCTGCGGCCAGGTGTCGGCGTACACCAGCAGGTCGAGCTCGTCGGGCTGCTGGCCGCAGCGCTTGACCGCGTCCCGGCCGGCCTGCAGGGCCATCTCCGGGGCCGGCGTGTCCCCGGCCACCACCGCCCCGGTGAACCCCAGCGGGTCCACCTCGCCGGCAGGGTAGAGCCCCTGCTCGACCGCCTGCTCGATGCTGACCCGGTCTGGCAGGTACGTGCCGAGTCCTTTGATATAAATGTCAGGGGTGCGCACGGGCCAGCTCCTCGTAAAGGTCGGATCCGTTAAACATGAGCGTGTCTCCGGTTCATCTTCCCGGTCATTACTTAATCTGCGCTAAAGGCGTGCTATAAAGCCGGCCGTCAGCCGAGCCACGGTGGCGGGCGGAGAATCTCGATAATGGCGCAGTGCAGCATGATTCCCGGTCCGGTGGCCAGCATCATCAGGTGGTCGCCTGGACGCAGCTCCCCGCTCGACAGCAGGTGCTCGAAGGACAGCAGCTGGTCGCTGGCCCCGCAGTGGCCGATGGTCCGGCCGTAGTCCCAGGTGGACTTGGCCAGGTCGACGCCGAGGGTGTCCATGCCGCGGTTGGTGACGACCTCGCGCCTGGTGTTGATGGTCGCCAGCCGGGTGATGTCGGCGGCGGTGACCCCCGCCTCCGCCATCGTGGCGTCCACCAGTTCCTGGAACTGCGCGTGCAGCCTGATCATGCGGGCGGCCAGCTCGGCCCGGTACCCGGGCGGCTGGCTGCCGTTGCCGATGAACCTGGCGTTGAACTTGACCGGCGCGCCGATGGTGACCGCGGGCGGGAAGATCGGCTGCCCGCCGCGGTTCAGCTCGGCTTCCTCCAGCACCGTGGCGGAATGGACCGAGCAGACCCGGGCGAACCCTTCTTCCTTGCTGAGCACCATGGCGGTGGCGGCGTCGCCGAGGATGTAGGGCCCGGCCGTCCACCGGTCCACCAGCGGCGTGCCGTAATTGTCGGCCGAGACCAGCAGCGCGGCGGACCGGGCCGGGTCGGCGGCCAGGTACCCGGCGGCCAGTTCCATGGCCACGAACATCCCGCCGCAGCCCTGCCGCATCTCGAACGCGGGAACCCCGCCGCCGGTCAGGTGATGCTGCAGGTAGGTGCAGGGCAGCCAGCCTTCAGGCCCCTGCAGCCAGGTATCGACGTAGAGCAGCAGGTCGAGGTCTTCCGGGTGCTGGCCCGCGCGCTTGACCGCGTCCCTGGCGGCGTGCAGCGCCATTTCCGGGGCCGGCATGTCGCCAGCCACCAGCGCTCCGGTTAGCTCCGATGTGGCTGCCTCCTCGGCGGGATACAACCCTTGCCGGACGGCCCACTGTGCGTCGACCCGGCCGGGCAGGTAGGCGCCTATTCCACGGATGAACAACTGTTCTCTGGGCACGAGTCACCTCCTTGGCCAGGGCATCGTCTCAGCACCGACTTAAGGACATCTTGTGTCATATCAGGCACCCGGTGCTGGCGGCGCTTTGGTGACTCTTTATGGCGGCCTGATGAGCTGCTGCGGACAGCATTCTCTATACCGGAAAGACTGGCAGCCTTTTATGGGAGACATCTGATGCGCATTCTCTTCGTGCCCATGGCCTGGTACTCACACTATTTCTGCATGACGCCGCTGGCCTGGGCCTGCCGGGCGGCTGGTCACGAGGTCCGGGTCGCCGGCCAGCCCGGCCTGATGCCGGTCATCGAGCAGTCCGCGATGATCGGCGTGCCGGTCGGCCACGACTACGACTTCGTGACCGACAGCAGCCAGCTGCCGGTCAAGATCAGCTCGCTGCTCCAGGACAAGTTCAAGGTGCAGCTTGGCCAGCCGCTGCCCGAGCAGGCCCGGCTGGAGGCCTACGAGCTGCGGTTCGAGCCGTACGCGAGGATGACCGAGGCGATGGCCGGGGACCTGGTCAGCTTCGCCCGGAGCTGGCGGCCTGACCTGGTCGTCGGCGACGCCTTCGTGTACGCCGCGAGCATCGCGGCGCAGGCCGCGGGCGCGCCGCTGGTCCGCCACCTGATGGGGCCGGACTGGCTGCGCAGCATCGGCTTCTTCCCTGGGTTCGGCATGCCGGGCGGGCCGCCGGAGCCCTGGCCGGCCGGGCTGCGGGCGATCTTCGAGCGGCATGGCGCCGCGACCGCGCCCGACCTCGCGGCGGGCACCGTGGACCCCACCCCGGCGAGCCTGCAGATCCCGGACATGGCGGGCCGGATCCCGATGCGCTACGTCCCCTACAGCGGGCCCGGTGTCGCGCCGTCGTGGGTCAGCGAGCCGGCCGCCCGCACGCGGGTGTGCGTGAGCTGGGGGAAGGGCGCCACCCACCTGGGCGGGGAGTCCGGCTTCCCGATTTCGGCCGTCGCGCAAGCGCTCGCCCGGCTGGACGCCGAGGTGGTCATCGCGGTCCTGTCCAGGGAGGACAGCGGCATCCCCGCGTCGCTCCCGGCGAACGTGACCGTCGCCGAGGGATACCCGCTGCACGTCCTGATGCCCGGCTGCGACGTGATCGTCAACCAGGGCGGCGCGGGCACCATGCTCACCGCGGCTGGCTACGGCCTGCCGCAGGTCATCGTGCCCCAGGTCCTCGACCAGGCCTTCTGCGGCCAGCAGCTGGCAGCCACCGGGTCAGGGATCCTGCTGCCCGGGCAGGCTGACGGCGACGCGGTGCGGGCCGCGGTCAGCGCCGTCCTGGAGTCAGCTGACATCCGCCGGGCCGCGGGCAAGCTGCAGCAGGAGATCCTCGGCCAGCCCTCGCCCGCCGACGTGGCCCGCGACCTCGAGAAGCTCTGCTGATATCCGGATGCGGGCGAGGGCAGCCGCCCTCGCCCGCTGCCATGTCGCGGCGAGCCGGCCGCCGGGCTACCCGACGACCACCGGGACGCTGTCCGGCGCGGCCGCGGCGTCCTGGCCAGGGTCCGCCGCGCCGCCGGCGGCGCCGAGCGCCTCGGCCAGGTGCTCGGCGATCCCGGCCACGGTCGGCTTCTGCCACAGCAGCGTGGTGGGCAGCGACTGCCCGAACCGCTTCTCCAGGCGGCGCCTGACCTTCAGCGTCATCACCGAGTCGAGGCCCTGCTCGGCGAGCGAGCGGCGCGGGTTGAGGTCGGCCACCGCCAGCTTCATCTCGGCCGCCACCTGGCCGCGGACCTCGGTGACCAGGTAGTCGCGCAGCTCGGCGGGGGCCAGCTCGGTCAGTGACGGCGCGGCGCCGGTGTCGGCATCCTCGTCCGCGGCGGTGATCTCCTCGACCGCCTCGCGCAGCAGCGCGGACTGGTCCTGCGGGTCGGGCCGCAGCACCGCCAGGCCCGGCGCGCCGAGGCGGGCCGCGAACTCCCAGGCCGGCGTCATGTCCGGCAGGCGCAGCGCGGGATCCCAGCTGATGCTCATGGTGTGCCCGGGCGACGCGGCGCCCCGGGCGGCGGCGAGCGCGTCCAGGAAGGCCGCCGCGGCCGCCTGGCCTGGCCCGGCCTCCAGGTAGCCGCAGCAAGACAGCAGCACCATGAAGTCGACGCTGCCCGGCGGGAACAGCTCGTGCACCGCCTCGGCCCGGCCCGCCTGCTCGCGGATGACGCCAGCCAGCTCACCGTGGTCCTGGCCGCCGCCGCGCCCGGCGGCGTGCACCACCCCCGCGACCGGCGGCAGGTCCAGCGCCTCCAGGTCAGCGAGCACCGCGTCCCGCCCGCTGGCGAGGTCCGCGGGCAGCACCCGGACGGTGACGCCGCGGGCCTCAAGACCGCGGATCGCCTCGATCCGCTGGGCCGTCGTCTCATCGGCGGCCTGGTCCCATTGCCGGCGCGGCGGCAGCGGCTGCCGGACGGAGAGCACGATCCGCTTCGCGCCCCGGTCGGCCAGCCAGGCCGCGGCCGCCATCCCGGTGCCGCTCAGGCCCCCGGTGACCAGGTAGGTGCCGTCGCCGCGGCATCCGGGCAGCGGCTGCCGCGGCTGCCCGCCGGCCCGGACCAGCCGGGCCCCGAAGGTCTCGGTGTCCCTGACCGACACGATGTCCTCGGCCGGCGCCGCCCGCAGCAGCGCCCGCAGCGCGTCCGCCTGCCCGGCCGGATAGCGCGGGTCCAGGTCGATGACGCCGCCCCACCGGCTGCCGTGCTCGCGGCCCAGCACCCGGCCCAGCGCCCACAGCGGGGCCTGCACCAGGCTCAGCTCGTCCGTGCCGTCACGCACCCCGGTGGTCAGGCACCACAGCCGCGGCCCGGCGGCGCCGCCCAGCTCGCGGGCGGTGTCAGCGAGCGTGGCGGCGGCGCGCGCGGCAGCCTGCCAGAGCGGTTCACCGGATTCGCGGCCCGCGGCCATGACGGCGATGTCGCTGACCCCGCCGAGCTCGCCGGCTTCCGGCAGGCCCGCCGCGATCCGGCAGGCCAGCCCGCGGTCCTGGAGCTGGTCACGCAGCCTGTCCAGGTCCGCCCCGGCGCCGATCAGCACCAGCTCGCCGGGCTGCGGGCCGGCGGCCGTCAGCTCGAGCGGGCGCCAGGCCAGCTCGTGCGCCAGGCGGCGCGGGTCGGTGTCGGCCGCCTGCTGGCCGATCACCGCGTAGCGCAGGCCGGTGACCCGCGCCACCACCTGGCCGTCGGCGTCGGCGACCAGCACGTCGACGGTGTCGTCCCGGTCCTCGCGCAGCACGATGTCGATGACGGCGAGCTCGGGCGGCCTGGCCGACACCACGATCTCTTCGGCGTGCACCACCATGCGCAGCACTGGCTCGCCCGGGTAGGCCGCGGGTGCCAGCGACATGACCGCGTCGAGCAGCGGCGCCCAGGAGTCCGGCTCGCCCTCGATCCACACCGTGCCGCGGATCAGCCCGTCCGCGCGCATGAGCTCTTCGACGGTCCAGGTGAACCCGGTCTCCGGCACGCCTACCTGCGCGAGCCGCTGGTGTACCAGTCCGGGCTCGGCGCGCCGCAGCCGGTCATCCTCGGCCGGCAGGCTCGCCGGGAGCGGCGCCGCCGCGGTCGCGATGCCCGCGGTCGCGTGGGTGAGCCAGGGCGCGGCGGCGTCCTGGCCGTCGTCGCGGGAGGCCAGCCTCGCGGTGGCGTCCGCGGTCACGACCTGCACCTGCCGGCGCTCGGCCGTCATCAGCGGCTGCAGCATGGACAGGTCGGTCAGGACCGGCGGCGGGCCGTCGCCGGCCACCGCCAGGTAGAAGCTGTTGACCAGGACGGCGGCGGGCACGATCTCGACCCCGTTCAGCGCGTGGCTGCCCGGGTAGGGGCGGTTGGAGTCGTCCAGGCTGGTGTGCCAGAGCCGGATCCCGCTGCCCGCGACCGTGACCGGCCCGCCCAGCAGGGCGTAGGAGCCGGGGTCGTGCTGCTGCCCGGCGGCCGGGGCGGTCGCCCGGTCCCGCCAGTGCCGCCGGTGCTGCCAGGCGGTCGTGGGCACGCTGACCAGTTCCCCGGCTGGCTGCAGCCGGTCCCAGCTGGCCAGGAAGCCGTGGCAGTGCAGGTCGCCCGCGCTCTCCAGCACGGCGGCGAGCTCGGGCCGGTCGCGGCGCAGCGTCGAGCCGACGAAGACGTCCTCGATGTTCTCCTCGGCCAGCGTCTCGTTGACCGAGTGGGCGACCACCGGGTGCGGCGAGACCTCCAGGAAGGCCCGGTACCCGTCCTGCACGGCGGCGACCACCGCGGCGGCCAGCCGGACCGGGTTGCGCAGGTTGGCGGCCCAGTAACGGCCCGCGGCGGCCGGCTTGTCCCGCGGGTCGGCCAGCGCGGTGCTGTACATGGGCACCCGCGGCGGCCGGTAGTCCAGGCTGGCGGCCGCCTCGGCCAGCTCGTCCAGCAGCGGGTCCATGTGCGGGCTGTGGAAGGCGACGTCGGAAGCCACCCGGCGGATGACGATGCCCTCGGCCTGCCAGGAGGTGATCAGCTCCTCCACCGCGGCCGGGTCCCCGGCCACCACGGTGGACACCGGCGACGCCCAGATCGCCGCGGACAGGCCTGGCCGGCTGGCCAGCCGGGCTTCGACGTCCGGGAACGGGAGGCTCACCATGGCCATCGCGCCCTTGCCCGCCACCCGGCGCAGCAGCTTCGACCTGCGGCAGATCAGCCGGGCGCCGTCTTGCAGCGACAGCGCTCCGCAGGTGACCGCGGCGGCGATCTCGCCGACCGAGTGCCCGATGACGGCGGCCGGCTCGACGCCGCTGGCGCGCCACACCGCGGCCAGGCCGACCTGCATAGCGAAGATCAGGGTCTGGATGCGGTCCACGCCGGGGAAGTCGCCGTCCTGGAGCGCCTGCCGCGGGGAGAAGCCGATCTCCTCGGCGAAGACGGGCTCCAGCTCGTCGATCACCGCGGCGAACTCGGGTGAGCTGGCCAGCAGGTCCTGGCCCATGCCCGCCCACTGGGAGCCGTGGCCGGAGAACACCCACACCAGGCCGCTGCCCTGATCGGGGAGCGGGGACCCGGTGACGACGTACTCGGCCGCCTCGCCGGCCGCGAGCGCGCCCAGCCGCTGGCACAGCTCGTCCCTGCTGGCCGCGACGACGGCCGCGCGGCAGTCCAGGTGCGAGCGCCGCAGCGCCAGCGTGTGGCCGGCGCTGTGCAGCGTTTCGCCCGCTCCCGGGCCGGACAGCCAGCCGGCCACCCGCCCGGCCTGGCGGGCCAGCGCATCGGCTGACCCGGCCGAGACGGGGAACAGCCGGGGCTGGCCGTGCTTGCTGACCGGGACCGGCCGCGGCTGCTCAGCCGCCGCCGGAGCCTGCTCGAGCACCACGTGCGCGATCGTCCCGCCGTACCCGAAGCCGGACACCCCGGCCCGCCGCGGCTGGCCCGCGGTCCGCCACGGCTGCGGCTCCGTCGCCACCCGCAGCCCTGACCCGGCCCAGGGGATGTCCGGGTTCAGCACGGTGACCAGCGGGTTGGCGGGGATCTGGGCGTGGTACAGCGCCAGCACCGCCTTGATCATCCCGGCCACGCCCGCGGCGCCCTCCAGGTGGCCGATGTTCGACTTCACCGACCCGATGACGCACTCGCCGCCGGGCGCGCGATCGCGCCCGTACACCTCGCTGAGCGCCGACACCTCCAGCGGGTCGCCGAGCCTGGTGCCGGTGCCGTGCGCCTCGATGTAGCTGACCGTGCCGGGGTCGACCGCGCCGTTGCGGCAGGCCCGCTCCATGACGTGCGCCTGCGCTTTCCCGCACGGCGCCATGATGCCGTTGGTCCGGCCGTCCTGGTTCACCGCGCTGCCCCGGATGAGCGCCAGGATGCGGTCACCGTCGCGCTCGGCGTCCGGCAGCCGCTTGAGCACCAGCACGCCGCACCCCTCGCCGCGGCCGTAGCCGTCGGCGGACGCGTCGAACGACTTGGACCTGCCGTCGGGCGCGAGCGCGCCCGCCTCGCCCAGGGACAGCGTCTCGCCGGGGGAGACGACCAGGTTGATCCCGCCGACCAGGGCCAGCGGGCTCTCGCCGTCGCGCAGGCTCTGGCAGGCGAGGTGGATCGCGACGAGCGACGCCGAGCAGGCGGTGTCCACCGCGAAGCTGGGGCCGCGCAGGTCGAGCGCGTACGAGATGCGGTTGGCCACCGCGCAGGTGGCCGCGCCGATACCGGTCCACGCCTCGATGTCGGGCAGGTTCTCTAGCTGCCTGCGGGCGTAGTCGTCGGTGCAGACGCCGACGAAAACCCCGGCGTCACTGGCGGCGAGGTCATGCGGCGGCAGGCCGGCGTGCTCCAGCGCCTCCCAGGCGACCTCGAGCAGGATCCGCTGCATGGGGTCCATGAGCTCGGCCTCGCGGGGGGTGACGCCGAAGAACTCGGCGTCGAAGTCCTCGATCCCCGACAGGAAGCTGCCGTAGGTGATGGCCCGCCGCAGCGCCGCCACATAGTCGGGGCCAAGGTCCCGGTACCAGTCCCACCGGTCCGCCGGGACCTCGGTGGTGGTGTTCCTGCCCTGGCGCAGCAGCTCCCAGAATTCCTCTGGTGAGCCGGCGTCGCCGGGGAACCGGCAGCCGATGCCGATGATGGCGACCGGCTCTGCGGCCTCCGCCGGCCACGGCGGGCCTGATCGCTGTCCCTCGGTCATGGACCGTTCATTCCCTTCTGGGGATCGGGTGGGGCTTGCGGTGCCCTCAGTTGCACCAGGGCGGGCCCTGCAGCAGCTGGGTGATGGCACAGGAGATGGTGACGCCGGGACCGGTGCCCAGCATCAGCATGTGGTCGCCCGGGCGAAGCTGCCCGGTCATGACCAGGTGGTCGAATGAGAGGGTCTGGTCGCTGGCCCCGCAGTGCCCGATCGTCCGGCCGAATTCCCAGGTCGACTTCGACATGGGCATTTCCAGCGCGGACATGCACCGCTGGTCGACGATCTCCCTGGAGTAGTTCATGAAGGCGACCCTGGCGATGTCGGCGAAGGTGATCTCCGCCTCGTCCACGGCCTGCTCGATGACGCTCAGCAGTTCCTGCTGGATCTTGATCAGAGCCGTCGTGCCCTCACTGCGGGTCGCCGAGTTCTGCCGGAACTGCTCGTTGCGGGTGGTGAAGTCCATCCGGCGGCGGACCGTCACGCCGGGCGGGAACAGCGGTTCGGAACCGCGGTGCAGTTCCTCGGCCTCGGGCACGGTGACCGAGGCGACCGACCGCAGCCGGGCGAATCCCTGGTCCTTGGTCAGCACGATCGCGCTGGCCGCGTCGCCGCCGACGTAGCCAGGGCCCATCCGCCAGCGGTCCATCAGCGGGGTGCCATAGTTGTCGGCCGCCACCAGCAGCGCGTGGCGGCGCCCGGGCTCGGCGCGCAGGTAGCTCGCGGCCAGTTCGAGCGCGCTGAACATGCTGTTGCAGCCCTGCCGGACCTCGATCGCCGGGCACTGGCCGCCGACCAGGTGCCGCTGCAGGTAGGAGTGCGGCAGCCAGCCGTCAGGACCCTGGTGCCAGGTGCAGCAGTACAGCAGCAGGTCCAGGCTGAGCGGGTCGGCCCCGGACCGGCCGACCGCCTCGCGCGCGGCCTTCAGCGCCATCTCGCAGGCCGGGGTGTCCCCGGCTACCGCGGCGCCGGCGAGCTCGTGCAGATCGACTTCGTCGGCGGGATAGTAGCCCTTCTCGACGGCCCATTCGATGCTCTTCATTTCCGGGATATGAGCACCGACGCCGCTGATGAAGATGTCAGGTATTCGCACGCCGCGGCCTTTCGCTCGGGCTTCTCATGGTGGGCGGGAGGTCTTAAGAGGCCCTTGCCCGCGGCCAAACGCGAGCCGGCGCCCGGCCAGGCCGCCCGGCCGCCGGGCGGTCCCCGCTGATCACAGCGGGATGTTCTTGTGCCGGCCGCGGCCAGGCCTGGCCTGCGCGAACGCCACCGCCAGCCGGTGCGCGGTCTGGTCTGGCGGCACCACCGCGTCGATCACCCCGGACGTCATGCCGCGCTCCACCCCGCCGGCCAGCACCCGGTGCTCCTCGATCAGCCGCGCTTCCAGCGCGTCCCGCTCCGCGCCGGTCACCGCGGCCAGCGGCCGCCGGTGCAGGATCCGCACCGCCGACTCCGCGCCCATCACCGCGACCTCAGCCTGCGGCCAGGCGAACACCCTGGTGGCGCCCAGCGAGCGCGAGTTCATCGCGATGTACGCGCCGCCGTAGGACTTCCTGGTGACCAGGGTCACCCGCGGCACGCAGGCCTCGGCGAAGGCGTGCAGCAGCTTGGCGCCGCTCCGGACCACCCCGTCCCATTCCTCGCGCACCCCCGGCAGGTAGCCGGGCACGTCGACGATGACCAGCAACGGGATGCCGAACGCGTCGCACATGCGGACGAACCTGGCCGCTTTCTCCGCGCTGCGCGAGTCCAGGCAGCCGCCCTTGCGGATCGGGTTGTTCGCCAGCACGCCCACCGTGCCGCCGGCCAGCCGGCCAAGCCCGGTCACCATGTTGGGCGCCCAGTGCGGCTGGAGTTCCTCCAGCGACTGCTCGTCGAGGATCGCCCGGACCAGCGGCCGCACGTCGTAGGCGCGGCGCGGCGACGGGGGCAGCAGGGCAGCCAGGTCCCTGGGCTCCGCGGCCGCGGCCGGGTCGAAGCGGCCGGGCCGGGTGAGCAGCTGGATCAGCCGCCCGGTCCTGGCGTAGGCGTCGGCTTCGGAGTCGGCGGCGACGTGGATCACCCCGGACCGGCGCGCGTGCGCCGCGCTGCCGCCGAGCTCTTCCATCCCGATCTGCTCGCCGGTCACGCTGCGGATGACGTCGGGACCGGTGATGAACACCCGGCCCTCCGGCGCGATGATCACCAGGTCGGTGAGGCCAGGCCCGTAGGCGGCACCGCCGGCCGCGGGCCCCAGCACCACCGAGATCTGCGGCACCTTACCGGAGGCCCGGACCATGGCCGCGAAGATGCGGCCGATCCCGTCCATCGCCTCGACGCCCTCCTGCAGCCGGGCGCCGCCGGAGTGCCACAGCCCCACCGCCGGGCGGCCGTGGCTGGCCGCCCAGTCGATCGCCTCGGCGATCCGCCGGCACTCCGCGTTGCCGATCGCGCCGCCCTTGGTGGTGGCGTCGGTGCAGAACGCGACCACCCCGGTGCCGAGCAGCCGGCCGCGGGCGCTGACGCTGCGGATGTCGTCGGGCTCGTGCATCAGCTCCAGGGAGCCGGGATCGAGCAGCGCCGACAGCCGGGCCACCGGATCGCGCGGATCCAGCGTGAGCTTCGCGCCCCAGTCCAGGGGCGGGGCCATGACCTCCGTCACGTGAGCCTCCTGCGAGCTTGCTCGAGCCGCATCAGCCCGTGGCAGGCAGCGGCCTGGACAGTGCGGCCACCGCAGGACCGCAGCAGCGACGCCAGCGTCCACAGCTGCGTCTCCCGCACGTGCCGCGGCGATCCGTGCAGGTCGTCGTGCTCGATCAGGTGCAGCCTGCTGAGGTTCTCCCGCAGCATGCGGGTGTCACCGGGCGGGATGATGTCGTCCCTGCGGCTGGCCGCGTAGAAGACGTCGATGTCGAGCGCGCGCAACTCGGCGGGGGTCAGCGCCCAGCCGCGCAGGCCCGCGGCGACCTCGTCGCGGCCGGTCCCGGTCAGGTGCGCGAGGGTGTCGAGGGTGATCCCGGGCAGCTGCCGGTGCCAGGCCTGGTCGGTGAAGAACGGCCCGACCGGGGCGCCCGCGGTGATGACCGTGGCGATCCGGCGGTCGGCGGCGGCGCAGCGCAGCGCCAGGTGACCGCTGAAGCTGAGCGCGATGAGGTGAGTGCGGGACACGTCGGCCCGGCCGTCCAGCGCGTCGAGCAGCCCGGACAGCATGCGCTCGCTGCCGGGGCCGTAACGGATCTGGTTCTCGCCCACCGAGGGCAGCTCGGTGACCACCGCGGCCAGGCCCAGCCGCCGCAGCCCGGGCAGCACCGCCGCCCATTGCTCCTTGACGGTGACGATGCCGCCCATGACCAGCACCAGCGGGCGCGGGCGGCGCTGCCCGAGGCCGGACCCCCAGCACCGGACCACGCCGTCGTCCAGCTTGACCTCGACCGGCTCGACGTCCCGCTGCTGGCCCGCCCACCGGCCCAGCGCGGCCACGCAGCGTTCGTGCGCCTCCAGCCGGGCGGGCCCGTCGATGAACGGGAACGCCGCCAGGGCGTAGCGCCTGGCGGCGTGCAGATCCCGGCCGCGTGCCTCCTGCCGCTGCGCGGCCTGGCACCACTGCGCCACCCAGGACCCTGGCACGCACGCCTGGTCGGACCGGATCTCGCGCAGGACCGCGCGGTACTCCCCGACACCCTGGCCGCGGGCGTGCACCCGCACGTACTCCTTCAGTTCCGCGACGTCATTCACTACCGGCCCCGCGCCGCGGTGAGCTCGTAGATCTCGTGCAGGCTCTGCGCGGACAGCACGTCGGCGAGGGCGAGGCTGCACCCGGTGCGCCGCTCGATCACCGTGATCAGCGACAGCATGTGCACCGAATCCCAGCCTTCGATCTGGTCTAGCCGCAGGTCAGCGCTTTCGGCCGTGGCCGGAAGGCCCAGCTCGTCCCGGACCAGCGTCACCAGGTCCCCGACGCTGTTCACCATCTGTCCTCCTCGCGATCGCGGATCAGCTCGATGTGGTCCACCGCGCCGATGGCGGCCAGGTCGTGGCGATAGACGGTCTCCCGCGGGTCGCTGCTGACCAGGACGAAGCCGTTGTCCGGATAGAAATCCCTGACTTTGGCGTTCTTCTTCGACGGCCGGAACCCCGCGAGCACGGCGCTGGCACCGGCGGCGCGCGCGTCCGCCAGCACGCTGGCCAGGCACGCCTGCTCGATGCCGCGGGAGAACACCCGGCAGCTCAGCACGAAGTTGACGATCTGGACGACGTCAGCGTCGCGGCGGGTGAACACCGCGCCGACCAGCCCGCTGTCGCCGAACATGTCGCTGGCGTAGATGGCCAAGACCTGCGCGGCGGGGTCGGTCATCAGCTCGCGCACCTGGGCCGGCTGGAGCCTGGCGGTGGTCAGGTTGAACTGGTTGGTGCGCAGCGTGAGCTGCGACACCCGGGCGACCTCAGCGCCGGTGACGGGGGCGATCCTGACCTTCACCCCCAGCTGGCGGACGTAGTCCGCCACCGAGTCGAACCGCCCGATGAACTCCTGGCGGGCCGCTTCCGCGCGGTACCTGGCCGGACGTTCCCGGTCCTCCGCGGTCAGGTCCAGCGTGTCGAACCACCCGTCGGCCAGCAGCCGGGTCACGTGCCAGGCGGGTTCCTCGCTGACCTGGATGACCGGCAGGCCCGGCTCGGCGCGGCGGATCAGCCCGCATTCGTGCGCGCTGTCGTCGACGAAGACGAAGCTGTCCGCGCCGATGTTGAGGCTGGCGGCGATCTGGGTGAGGTTGTCGTGCTTGGGCAGCCAGTTGGCGGCGACCCGGACGAAGTCCTCCTCGCGCAGCGTCATCCGCGGGTGGTCGCGGAGCACCTGCGCGACCGGCCCTGGGTCGTTCTTGCTGATGGCCGACAGCAGCACGCCCTGCGCGCCGAGCTGCCTGAGCACGCGCTGGAAGGCGGTGAACGCGGCGCCGCGGTAGCCGTCGGCGACCTCGATGCCCTCGGGCCCGGCCTCGCCGAGCACGCCGCCCCACACGGTGCCGTCCAGGTCCAGCGCGAGCGCCTTGCTGGCCTGCCCGGTCAGGTGCCTGGCCAGGTGCCCGAGCTCGCGCGCGTACCGGGTGAGCAACTCGGCGGACAGGTGAGCCGACACGTAGACGCTCAGCCGGGCGTCCTGTGCGGGCACGCCCTCGGCGATCAGCGGGTCGAGGTCGATCACGACCACCGCGGGCTGGCTGGCGGCCAGGTCAAGCAGCGCGATGTTGGCCTGCCGCCAGATCGCGCCGAGCCGTGCCCTGGCCTTGTGGTCGATCAGCTGGGCGGTGAACCGGCGGGGGAGCGGCAGGGTGTTGAGGACCAGGGTGGCCCGGCTGGCGCTGGCGCAGCGGGCCGCGAGCTGGGACACCAGGCCGATCTTCTGGCCGAGGACGCGCTGCACGTCCCCGGGCCGCCACGGCACCGGGACCTCGTCGAAGATCATCAGCGGGTCCAGCACGCAGACGATCAGGTCAGGCTCGGCCCGGTAGAGGTCGCTGCCGGGGTCGAGCAGGTCCGCGACGTAGCTGTCAAAGGCCGAGCTGTGGACGCGGGCGAGCAGGCCGTGCCTGGCCAGCTCGGCGGTCAGCGGGGGGACCAGCTGGCTCAGCGTGCCGTGCCCGGTGATGGCCAGCGTGACCTGACGGGTGGCGGGGTGAGCGCGCAGCACCTCGTCCGGGTCGAGCTGGCTCAGCAGGTGG
>DATBGO010000354.1:0-2134 GCA_036558005.1 Streptosporangiaceae bacterium
ATGGGCACGCTGGGAACACTACGAAGGCACCCCGGGCCGGTGCGTCACCCGAAAGTGGATATGTCGGGTGGAATCTTCCGCGGCGCAGGGGAACTCGCTGGCCAGCCAGGGTGGTCCGCACGCCGCTGTCCCCGTCGCCCGGCCGGGCGCGGTGATAGACCTTCCGGGCGAAAATTGCCCCGGTATACGATGTTTCGCGAGGCCGGGCAGGGGCCTGTGGCGCCCGGCGACGATCGTCCTTGAGGCAGCGGGCGGCATGACAAATCTCTGGAGATCAGCGAGCGTGCAGGTCAGCGATGGCTGAGCGGCCTGTGGCGACCGTGTCCCACGTGGCCGTGTCCGAGGTGGCCGTGTCCGAGTTGGGTGAGCCCGAATTGGCTGAGCAGGGGGCCTTGCTGCTGACCAAGCTGCGCCCGCCTGGGCCGCGCCCGGATTTCCTGCCCCGCCCCCGGCTGGCGGAACGGCTCGATGAGGCCCTGGGGCATGGCCTGGTCCTGGTCTGCGCGCCCGCCGGTTACGGCAAGACGTCGCTGCTGGCCAGCTGGGCCCGGCACTCCCCGCAGCCGGTGGCGTGGCTGTCGCTGGATACCAGCGACAACGACCCGGCCCGCTTCTGGCGCCACGCGGTGGCCGCGCTGGACGCGGTCTGTCCCGGGATCGGCGAGCGGGTGGGGCCGCTGCTCGGGCCGCCGGTCCCGCAGTCATTCGAAGGGCTGGTCACGGCTCTGATCAACGAGCTGGCCGCCCGGTCGGGGCCCAGTGACGTGCCGCTGGTGCTCGATGACTACCATCTGGTCGGCTCCCAGCCGGTGCATGCTTCCCTAGGTTTCCTGCTCGACCACCTGCCACCTGGCCTGCATCCCGTCCTGGCCAGCCGCGCCGACCCGCCGCTTGCCCTGGCGCGGCTGCGGGCCCGTGGGCAGCTCACCGAGCTGCGGGATGCCGAGCTGCGCTTCACCGCCGACGAGGCGGCGGCCTTCCTGCGCGAGACAGCCGGCGCCGACCTGCCCGATGCCGCGGTGGCCGCGCTGGCGGCCCGCACCGAGGGCTGGGCGGCAGGGCTGCAGCTGGCGGCCCTGTCGTTGCGCGGGCAGCCCGATGTCGACCGGTTCGTGGCCGCGTTCACCGGCAGCCACCGCTTTGTGCTCGATTACCTGACCGAGGAGGTGCTCGAACACCAGTCGGAGCAGACGCGCGCCTTCCTCCTCGAGACCTCCGTGCTGCAGCGGCTCAACGGACCGCTGTGCGACGCGGTCACCGGCCGGACCGGCAGCCAGGCCCTGCTCGAGCAGGTGGAGCGAGCCGGGCTGTTCCTGCTGCCGCTGGATGAGGTGCGCGGCTGGTGGCGCTACCACCAGTTGTTCGCCGACCTGTTGCGTGCCCGGCTGGAGCAGCAGCCAGACCGCGCCGTGCCGTTGCACCGTAACGCGGCGGCCTGGTACGCCGGTCACGGGCTGGCCGATGACGCCATCGGCCACGCCGTAGCCGCCGGGGAGATGCGCTGGGCCGCCCGGCTCATCGAGGAGCACTTCGATGAGCGCTTCTACCTCCACGGAGAGGTATCGACGGTGCGGCGGTGGCTGGCCGGGCTGCCGCCGGAACTGACCGGCTCGCGGCCTCGCCTGCTGCTGATCCGGGCCCGGCTGGCCCTTCTCGACGGCGCCCCGGAGGAGGCCGGGAGGCTCCTGGACCTGGCTGGGCGCAGGCCGGCGGACGCCGACGAGGAGTTCGAGCCGTCCGCCGGGAGGGCTTCGAGCCTGCTGGTGAACGTCCCGGCGGCGGTCACGCTCCTTCGCGTGTATCTCGCCGAGCTTCGCGGTGACGCCGAGGCCACGGTCGATCTCGTCTCACGGGCCATGGCCGCCAGGCGCGAAGGCGAAGTAATGCTCGGCACCATCATCGGGTGGTACGCGGGCATGGCCGAGTGGCTGCGAGGCCGGTCGGCCGAAGCCGAGCGATTGCTCTCGCCGGCCGTCGGCCAGCGTTCGGCCGCCGGCGAGGGCTTCCTCGCCGCCTGGATCTGCCATGTCCTCGGCCAGGCGCAGCGGGCTCAGGGCCGGCTGGATGCGGCGGTCAGGACCTGCCGCCGGACGCTGGAGATCACCGCGCCGCCCGGGAGGGCGGCGGCTCCGGC
>DATBGO010000355.1:0-2484 GCA_036558005.1 Streptosporangiaceae bacterium
GCCGCCTACGGCGGCGAAGCGGCCGGGCGTTAGTCTCCGGCGCGGACCCTGGCGACCAGGATCGTCATGTCGTCGCGCAGGTCATCAGCGGAGAAACTGGCGACCAGGCCCTGGATCATCCGGGTGGTCTCCGCCGCGGAGTGGCCGGCCGCGCCGGCTTCCTGGCCCTTGCCGCACACGTCGCCGACCACGAGGGCCCAGCCGCCCTGGACCGGGAAGACGTCGTAGAAGTCCCCGCTGACCTCGACTCCCTCGCTGGCCGGGACGTAGGCCGCGGACAGTTCGAGCCCGGGCACCTCGGGCAGCCTGGCCGGCAGCAGGCTGCTCTGCAGCGCCTCGGCCACGGCTGAACGATGCCGGAACATCCGGTCGACCCGGATCGCGACGCCCAGGTGCTCGCCAAGCTCCCTGGCCAGGGCCAGGTCGGCGAGGGTGAAGCGGCCCTCGGCCGCCCGCCGCGCCAGGGTCAGCACGCCATAGCCGGTGACGCCATCCGAGATCGGGACGATCAGCAGCGACGCCGCGCCGAGCAGCATCAGCAGCGGTGTCCCGTCCGGGGCGGTGCCGAGCACGCCGGTATCGTCCGCGTGGGCCAGCACCACGGACCGGCCCGTGGCGTGGACCTGGGCGGGCACCGACTCGGGCGCGGGGTTGACGCCGCGTACCGTCCTGGCCAGCTCGTCCGTCCGCTCGCCGTGCGGGCCGACCACGAACTGGCGGCGGAGCTCGCCCGACCGCTCGACGTCGACGATGACCCAGCTGGCGATGTCGCCCGCCAGCAGCCGGGCGCAGCGTTGCAGCGTGACGGCCTCGCTGAACGTGCTGTTGTCCAGGAGCAGCCTGGTCACCGCGGTAATCATGTCCATCCGCTGAGTTATGGACCTTATTTCCCCCGGGGGGCGACCCCCCGGTGACCCCCCGGTCCTGGGGGGGCTGCCCGCCTCCCCAGACCCCCCTGGCCTCCCAGACCCCCCTGGGCCCCCCTCCGGGGGGACGGCGGCACCGGCGGTGACCACGAGCAGGCGGGCGCCGTCCGTGAGAACGCTGGCGGTCAGGGTCGCGGGCACCGGCCCGTCCGGTCCGAGCAGCGTGCAATCAGCCTGCCTGGCCGCGCCCGTCCTGGCCGCCGCGGCCAGCTGGCTCTGCACCGCCGCACGCGAGGGGAGGTCGACGAACGACGTCAGCGGCTTGCCGGTCGCGTAACCGGGCGGAGCGCCGATCAGGTCGCCGGCCCGGTTGTTCGCCCGCCGGATCGTGCTGTCGGGCTCGAGCAGGAACAGGGCCACGGGCGCCTGCTGGAACACCGCGCGCAGCAGGCTTCTCTCCGCGCTGAGCGAGGCCGACGGAGCGGGGTTCCCCGCCGCGGGGTCCGGCTCCCCCGCCTCGGCCTGGACCAGCTTGGTCAGCACCTCGACCGCGGCGTCGAGTTCGGCGAACGCGGCGTCGAGGAGCGCGCGCGGATCCGCGCCGGGCAGCTCCGCGGCCTGGCGGAGCGCGTCACACCGTCCGGCCAGGTCGGCGAGTTCGGCGGAAGAGTCATTCGGCCAGGTGTCCTGCGACATCTCTCCAGACCATCGTGCTTACGGAAACGCCCGCAGACCCGCGGGCGGTGAACGGTGGGATGGCGGTCCCGGCCACCTAATCCTACCGGCGGTGATGTCCTCCAGACGCAATGATCCGCCGGGGCGGGACCCGCCCCGGCGGACCGGTGATCTATCGGCCAGCGGCTGGCTATCAGCGGCGCCAGGCCGTCCGGCGGCGGCTGCGGTACCGGCCGTACCCGCGCGTGGTGAACGCGCTGACGGCGAGCGCCGCGAGCAGCACGGCCACGATGAACGTGATCACTGTGTGCCCGGCGCCGAGCAACGCGGCCGTCAAGATGCCGCCGACGATGGCGGCCACAATCCCGATGAGGATCGTCAGGATGATCCCGATGTGCTGGCGGCCGGGTATAACCAGGCGGGCTACCGCGCCGACCACAAGTCCTATGAGGATCCACCAGATGATGACGGAAAGCGTGATGACCATGACCTCTCCTGTTGGATTATTCCGGTTGGGTTCGCCTCGTGGTGCCGGCGTCACTCCTCATAGACGTCCTCGATGACCTCCGTCTGACCAGCGGGCCGCACCTCGGGGGTGAGGTCGCGGGTACTGGAGCTGTTATCGATGTGGCTGGCCGCCTCCGGGCTGCCCAGCGCGCCTGGCGCGGGCAGGCCCGCCTGGACGCGGGTGTTGGCCGGGTTCCGGTTCACGTAGGTCGGGTAGGTGACCTCCTCGACCCGGGCCCCCCGCCGCCAGCGGGTCTGCCGGGTGAACACGCGGCGGCCGACCCAGCCGTAACCGCGCCGCGGGATGGCGATCCCGATGATGCCGACGATGATGAGCACCCAGCCGGCCGTGTGCAGGTTGAAGACCGATGTATTCGTGGTCACGGCGAAGGCGAGGATCGCCCCGACGGCGATCAGCGCTAGGCCCACTCCCGTT
>DATBGO010000356.1:0-19501 GCA_036558005.1 Streptosporangiaceae bacterium
GTGTTCGCCTACCCGGCGGGGCTGGTCCGGCCGGGCTGGGAAGGCTGCCCCGGCCCGGGGGCCGCCGCCTGGCCTTTCCTGACCGCGCTTTGACCTGGCGCGGGGCCATCCGGTGCCGCCCTCGGCCCGCGCGGGCAGGGCCCCGGTTGCGGCGCCGCACCGCGGGCTACGGGGCCATGGCCTGGCTGACCTGGAGCGTGCCGCCGCGGCCGACGAAGGGGTGGCCCATGACCGCCTTGACCGCGTCATCCAGCGATGCGGCGCTGATAAGGGTGTAGCCGCCCAGGGCGGAGTCGGCTGGCGCGTCCGAGATGCCGTTGCTGGTGACGGTTTTGCGGGGCCCAGCGGCGAGCCGGGGTATCATGGCGTCGCCCACGCTGGCCGCCCATGCCTGGAACGCGGCCATCATCTGCTCCCCGCCTTCAAGCGTCACTTCGGTGTCTCACCCGGCGCCTACCGCGACCCAAGCCGGCGCCAGGCTGGGGGCGGCCAGCCCGGAGCGCCAGGCTTGCGGCCCGGCGCGGCGGAACCGGGCCAGGGATAGCCCTCCGCACGGGAGTCCGCGGGCGAGGTGCCGGCGTCGTCGCGGATGCCGCGCGACGGCCTGCCCAGATTGCGCGGGTCTAGGAATAATGCCTGCCAATAGGGCAGGATGGTGCGAGGCGATGGCCAGCGATCGCGTGCGCTGGTGACGAAATTCGGGTAGCGGGCATTGATTAACAGGACAATGGCTCAGGAGCCGGTCAGGACGGCCGGAAGCAGCGTGCCCTGGCCGGTCCGTTCGGGCCTGGTACCCCCGCTCGCCGACGCTTTCAGCGCCCGCCCGGAGACCGCGCCTGGCCTGGTCCCGGCGCTGGCACCCGGCGCGGTGGTGATCTTAGAGCCGGGCCGCAGCGACACGGTGGCTGGCGGCTGGCTCGGCTCGTCCGGCAAGACGCAGCTGGCCGCCTACCTGGCGGAGTTATTGTGGCGCTCGCCCGGCGTGGACCTGCTGGCCTGGGTGGTGGCCACCAGCCGTGAGGCGGTGCTGTCGGGCTACCTGCAGGCCGCCGCGGCGGCCTGGGGGGCCGAGCCCGCCGGTGACGCCGAGTCGGTCGCCGCGCGGTTCGTCAGCTGGCTGGGCAGCACCAGCCGCAACTGGCTGCTGGTGCTGCAGGACGTGCCGGACCTGGCCGGCCTGAACGGGCTGTGGCCGCACGGGCCGGCCGGCCGGGTGCTGATCACGACCACGGCGTCGGCGGTGATGCCCGGGCAGCACGCGCTGGTGCTGCCGGTCGGCGGGTACAGCCCGCGGGAAGCGATGCACTACCTGACCGGGCGGCTGAGCGCCGACCCGGACCTCCGGTTCGGCGCGATCGACCTGGTCAAGGATCTCGGCTACGAGCCGATCGCGCTCGGCCACGCCGCCGCGGTGATCACCAGCTCGTCGGTGTCCTGCCGGGAGTACCGGGATGTGTTCGCCCGCCGCCGTGACCAGCTGGCCGCGGCGGGCCGGAGCCAGCCCTCGGCCGCCGCGGTCACCTGGACCGTCTCGTTCGAGCTGGCCAACCGGCTGTCGCCGGACGGCGCGGCGCAGTCCCTGCTGGCCGTCGCGGCGCTGCTGGACGGGCACGGGATTCCCGTCTCGGTGTTCGCCACCTCGGCGGTGTGCGCCTACGTGGCCGGCGGGCGCCCCGGGCACCTGGCGGACCGGGAGACCGTGCAGAGCGCGCTGCTGGTGCTGGAACGGGCGGGCCTGATCGGGCTCGACCTGGCCGGGCCGCCAGCCACCACCTGGATCAGCCCGGCGGTGCAGGCAGCGGTGCTGGCCACGATGCCCGGCGGGGTGCGGGACCGGGCGGCCAGGGCGGCCGCCGCGGCGCTGCTGGAGGTGTGGCCGGATGACGCGCCGCGGGGGTGGCTGGCGGGGCGGCTGCGGTCCTGCGCGATCCGGCTCCGGCAGGTGACCGGCGATCTGCTGTGGGCGGGCGGCTGCCACCGGCTGCTGTCGCGCGCGGGGGAGAGCCTGGACAGCGCCGGGCTGACCGGCCCGGCGCTGGAGTACTGGTCGGAGCTGGCCGGGGCGAGCAGCAGGCAGCTCGGCGAGCGGCACCCGGACACGCTGCAGGCCGGCCAGCGGCTGGCCGACGCCTACCTGGCCGCCGGGCAGGCGGCCGAGGCGGCGGCCTGGTACCAGTGGGTGCTGGCGGACCGGATCCGCCGGGCCGGGGCAGATCACCAGGACACCGTCGGGGCCCGGCACCGCCTCGGCCATGCCCTGGTGAGCGCGGGCCAGCACGTCGCGGCGGTCACCACGCTGACCGAGGCGGCGGCGGGCTACGAGCGAATCCGCGGGGCCGGGCACCCGGACACGCTCAGCGCCAGGGACGAGCTGGCGGCCGCGTACCTGGCCGCCGGGCAGCCCGCCGACGCGATCAGGCTGAGCCAGCGGACGCTGGCTGACCGCGAGCGGCTGCAGGGCGGCCAGCATCCCGACAGCATCGCCAGCCGGGCGACCCTCGCCGCCGCGCTGCTGGCCAGCGACCGGGTGAAGGAAGCGATCACGCAGTACAAGACGGTGCTGGCCGACCGCGAGCGAGTGCTCGGCCACGATGACCTGGCCACCATCGCGGCTCGCGGCCAGCTCGCCGCCGCCTACCGGGCCGCTGGCCGGGCGGCCTCAGCGCAGCAGCTCTACGGCGAGGCCTGCGCCGGCTACGACCGGGTGCTCGGCGCTGATCACCCCGACGCCCGCGCCTTCCGTGCCAGCCTGCCGGGCCTGGCCGGAGGCTGATCACGCCCGGCGGCCGCCGCCACCGCCGCGCAGCCGAGCGCCGCGGCGGCGGTGATGACCCGGCACAGCCGGACCGCCCTGGCGATATCGGCCGGGCCCGGCGCCGGGCCGTCGCCCAGGACCGGCCGGAACTCGCGCACCCCGGCGTAGCTGCTTTCCCCGCCGAGCCGGACGCCGAGCGCGCCGGCGAACGCCGCCTCGCACCACCCGGCGTTCGGGCTGGGGTGACGCGCCCCGCAGCGCCGCATCACCGCCCAGGCCGCCGCGGGCCGCCCGGCCGCGGCCGGCGCAAGCGCGCAGGCCAGCACCCCGGTCAGCCGGGACGGCGCCCAGTTCAGCACGTCGTCAAGCCGGGCCGACGCCCAGCCGAACCGCCGGTACCTGGCCGACCGGTAGCCGACCATCGCGTCCAGCGTGTTGACCGCCCGGTACCCCAGCAGTCCGGGCAGGCCCGCGAGCGCGCCCCACAGCAGCGGTGCCACCACCGCGTCGCTGGTGTTCTCGGCGACCGACTCGACCACCGCGCGGGCCAGTTCCCGCTCCCCGAGGCCCGCCGGGTCACGCCCGCACAGGCTGGGCAGCGCCGCCCGGGCCGCGTCCAGGTCGCCGCCGGCCAGCGCCTGGCCGATCCGGTTGGCCTCGGCGGTGAGCGAGGCCGCCGCGGTCACCGTCCAGGCCGACGCCGCCACCGCCGCGAACCGCAGCCAGGGCCGGCCCCTGGTCAGCCGCTGCGCGGCCGCGGCGGGCAGCACCACCGCGAGCACGCAGCCGGCCGTGAAGCCGGTCCCGCGGCGGGTGCTGTCGGCGTAGCAGCGGGCCACGGCGGCCTGCGCGGCCCGGCCGAACGCGGCGACCGGGTGGCCGCGCCGCGGGTCGCCGAGCAGCGCATCCGCGGCGGCCCCGGCGACCAGCCCGGCGGCCGCCGGCCAGCCCGGCGCCGACCTGGCCTGGCCGTGGCCGGCCTCGGCCAGGCGGCGAGATCGGGTCACGGGAGACCACGATAGGCAGCCCGCACTAGGCTCCGGTAAATGATCCCCGGGTTGAGCGCTGACGGACGGACCCTGGTCCTCGGCGGCGCCCGGTCCGGCAAGTCCGGCTACGCCCAGGCGCTGCTGGCGGCGCAGGAGCGGGTCAGGTACGTGGCGACCGGCTACCCGCCAGGCGACGGTGACCCGGAGTGGGCTGAGCGGGTCCGCAGGCACGCGGCGCAGCGGCCCCCGACCTGGCAGACGATCGAGACCGACGACCTGCCGCCGGTGCTCGCCCAGCCCGGTCCCCCGCTGCTCATCGACTGCTTCTCGGTGTGGCTGGCCCGGCTGATGGACAAGCATGACTGCTGGCGGGCGCAGCGCACCCCGGCCGGCCTGGCCGGCGAGATCGCGGCGGCGGTCGAAGCCTGGCGGGCCTGCCCGGTGACGGCGGTGGCGGTCAGCAACGAGACGGGCATGGGCGTGGTGCCGGACACCTGGTCAGGCCGTGCCTTCCGGGACCAGCTCGGGCTGCTGAACCAGCAGCTGGCGGCGGCCAGTGACCACGTCTGGCTGCTGGTGGCCGGCTTGCCGGTGCGGGTCAGATGAGCCACCAGGCCGGCCAGCGCGGCATCGTCAGTGACCTGCTGGCGAGCATCGGCGTGCTCACCGCGATCCCGGTGGCCAGGCAGCCGCGGCGGCGGGCCGCGACGCTGGGGCTGGCCCCGGTGGCAGGGGTGCTGCTCGGCCTGCTGGCCGGCGGCGCCGCGGCGGGCGGGCACTGGCTGTTCCCCGATTCGGCGGGCGCGCTGCTGGCCGCCGCGCTGACCATTGGCGGGCTCGCGCTGCTGACCAGGGGCCTGCACCTGGACGGCCTGGCTGACACCGCCGACGGGCTCGGCCCGCTGGGCGGGCCGGCGGCCGGCCTGGCCGCGATGCGGCGGCCGGACATCGGCCCGTTCGGTGTCGTCGCGCTGGTGCTGATCCTGGTCATCCAGTGCGCCGCGCTGGCCCGTGACATCACCCTGGGCCGGGGTTTCGCCAGCGTGCTGGTCGCGGTCGTGGCCGGGCGGCTGGCGATGACGTGGGCGGGCGTGCCCGGGGTGCCGGCCGCCCGGCCGGACGGGCTGGGCGCCTGGGTGGCCGGGTCGGTCCCCCGCCCGGCGGCGCTGGCCTGGACCGGCCTGGCGGTGGCGGGGACGCTGGCGCCGGCCGCTTTCGGGGCCGGCTGGACCGCGCTGCGGCTGACCGCCGCGCTGGCCGCCGCGCTGGCCGCGGGCGTGGCGCTGCGGCGGCACGCGGTGCGCCGGCTCGGCGGCATCACCGGCGACGTCCTGGGCGCCATCTGCGAGCTGGCGGTGCTGGCCGCGCTGCTGGTCACCGCGATCCGCTGAGGCCGCGCCGGGCCGATGGCGCCGAACTTGACGGGCCAGGCAGCGGCGGGCAGTCTCGTCACGACCACTCCGCCACAGTCACCGGGGAGCGATGGCAGCAACGCCCTGGCCGCGGCCGCGGCCGCTGATCGGGGACACCACCAGCAGCGCTGAGCGAGCCGCTGACCCGGCCAGCTGGGCGCTGCCCGGCAGCACCCAGGCCGCGCTCGCTGAGGTCATCGCCGCCCGCAGGGACGTGCGCCGGTTCCGCCCCGACCCGGTCAGCGACGAGCTGGTGACCGAGTTGCTGGCGGCCGGGCACGCCGCGCCGAGCATCGGCCATTCGCAGCCGTGGCGGTTCATCGTGGTGCGCGACCCGATGCGGCGGGCCAGCGCCGCGGTGCTCGCCGACCAGGCCCGGCTGGCCCAGGCCAGGCAGCTGGACCCCGACAGCGCCCGGCACCTGCGCAGCCTGCAGCTGGAAGGCATCAGGGAAGCCCCGGTCGGCATCGTGGTCTGCTGCGACCGGCGGGCCAGGCCCGCGGGCGTGCTGGGCCGGGCCACCTTCCCCGACGCGGACCTGTGGTCGTGCGCGTGCGCGGTGCAGAACATCTGGCTGACCGCCAGGGCCCGCGGCCTGGGGCTGGGCTGGGTCACCCTGTTCGAGCCCGCTGAGCTGCACGCCCTGCTCGGCCTGCCCGGCGGCGTGGTGACGCTCGGCTGGCTGTGCGTCGGCTGGCCCGATGAGCGGCTGCCCGCCCCCGGCCTGGAACGGCACGGCTGGTCGCAGCGGCTCCCGCTGGCCCGGGTGACGCTGCGGGACCGGTGGCCCGCCGACGCGCCGCCGCCGCCGCGCGACCGGTCCGCGCCGCCAGCCACCCCGGCCATACCGGCAGCCACCCCGGCCGCACCGCCATCAGGGCCGGCCGTACCGCCAGCCACCCCGGCCGTACCGCCATCCGGGCCTGCCGCGCCGGCCACGACACCGCCGTCAGCGGCGCGGCACGCGGTGGACGGCGGGCGGGTGCGGGCGCGCGACGCCGAGGACCGGCTGCTGGCCGCGCCGGGGTCACTGGGCCTGCTCGGCGACATCCTGATCCGGGCCGAGGCGGCCAGCCCGGCGCCCGGCGCGGGCAGCCTGGTCATCGCCGCCGCCGACCACCCGGTCACCGCGCTGCGGGTCAGCGCGTTCCCGCCGAGCACCACCCGCCTGGTCGCCCGGGCGCTGGCGGCAGGCGAGGGCCAGGGCGCCGCGATGGCCCGCGCGGCGGGCGCGGCGATCTGGCTGGCTGACTGCGGCATCGACGGCGACCCGCTGCCCGGCTGGCAGCAGGTCTGGCCCGGCGGGCGGCGCGGTGACCTGGCCGCGGCGGACGCGCTGCAGCCCGGCGCGGTCACTCACCTGCTCGCGGCCGGCCGCGAGCTGGGCGGCAGGCTGGCCGCGGCCGGGCCGGTGGCGCTGGGCGAGGTGGGCATCGGCAACACCACGGTCGCGGCCGCGCTCGCCGCCGCGCTGCTGGCCGTGCCCGCCGGCGCGGCGGCCGGCCGCGGCGCGGGCAGCGACACCGCGCTGGTGACCCGCAAGCAGCAGGTCATCACCCGGGCCCTCGCCCGGGTGAGCGCGCGGCTGCCCGCACCGGGACCGCTCAGCTGGCCCGGCCTGGTGGACCTGATCAGCGCGGTCGGCGGGCCGGAGCAGGCGTTCCTCACCGGGGTGTGCCTTGGCGCCGCCGACGCGGGCGGGCTGGTGCTGCTGGACGGGCTGCTGACCAGCGTCAGCGCGCTGATCGCCGTCCGGCACCGGGCCGAGGTGCAGGCCCACCTGATCGCCGGCCAGCTGAGCGCCGAGCCCGCGCACCGGCTCGTGCTGGACGCACTCGGCCTGGAACCGCTGCTTGACCTGCGGCTGCGGGCTGGCGAAGGGGTCGGGGCGGTACTCGCCCTGATACTGCTCGGCCAGGCGCGGGCCGCCAGGCGGCTGACCGCTACGACCAGCTGACCCGGGCCTGCTGGTGCCCGCCGCCTACTGGCGCCCGCCCGCGGGCCGCAGCTTCAGCAGGGCGGTGATGGCCAGCAGGACGATGGCCACGATCTCGATCACCAGCACCGTGGCGGCCAGCCCGGAGGTGAACGTGAGCTTGAACCCGAACAGCCCCACGGTGCGGACCAGGATGAAGCCCACGATGGTGCCGGCCAGCAGCGCCATGCTGCCCGCGATCACCAGCAGGTGCCGGGTCACCAGCAGGGTCAGCGCGGCCAGCAGAGCCAGCGCGACCTGGATCAGGAACAGCACCTTGAGCGTCTTCACATCGCGGTAGGCGATGTCCCAGAAGTGCAGGTGGATGAGGCCGGAGGCGACGAGCAGGCCGGCGTCGCAGATATAGAGCACCCACATCAGCCCCTGGCTGCGGGTGGCGGATTGCCGTTCACGGGTGGTAGTCACAGCTTCAGTTCCTCGCTTGTGATGAAGGGCTCAGCCCATTGCGTCAGGAAGGTGCGCGCGTAGCGCGGCCGCGGGCCGGCCTGCTCGACCGGCAATGGCCGCCCGGCCAGCCCGGTCGGCCCGGCCGGCTTCCCCGCGACGGGGAACACCGCGCGCCGCGACGCGGCGTCCCAGAAGGTGAAGATGGTGCCGAGATTGATGTCCAGCCGGCCGGCCGCCGCGTGATGCAGCCGGTGATAGGCCGGGCTGATCAGCACCAGGCCCGCTTTCCGGTAGGTCCACCGCACGTTGGCGTGCGGCAGCGCGCCCAGGCAGGCGTAGACGGTGAACACCACCGTCGGGGTGACCGCGTTGGCCCCGATGGTGAGCACGGGGATCGAGGCGATCAGGAAACTGACGTGCACCAGCGGGTGGGCGCGGAACGTCGTCAGGATGCTCAGCTCCTCCTGGGAGTGATGCACCGCGTGCAGCCGCCACAGCGCCGTAACCAGGTGGTTGCCCAGGTGGGCGAGCCAGTCCAGCGCGTCGATGGCCAGCACGGCGGCCACCACGAAGAGCCAGCCGGGCACCGCGGGCAGGCGCGGCAGCACCAGCCAGGGCGCGAGCCTGCCCAGCTCCGCGGCGAATCCCGCCCCGATGAGCACGATCAGCGGCACGACCACTAATGCGTACGTCAGCAGGTAGGTCAGGTCGAGCAGGTGCCCGCGGGCCAGCACCGCGCGCCGCTGCGCGGGCCATATCTGCTCGATCACGAACACGGTGAGCACGAATCCGAGCACCACCGGCCCGGCCAGCTGCAGCTGGCCCGCCTGGATGGACCGGACTGGGCTGGCTTGGCTCAGCTCCGCCCAGCCAAGCCAGCCCAGCCACGCGGCCAGCCCGGCGACGATGACGGTGGGTACCTGCAGCCGCCGGGCTCGCCCGCTTTCAGTTGTCTTGTCGCGGGCCGGCGCCGCGGAGGAGTCGATGTACGCTGACTCAGCGGCCATGACTACGCCAGACCTCCGCTCTAGGTGGGAGTGGAGCGCATCGATCCCCTAATGTGTCACGGTCCGCAGCCGGCGGTGGTTCATTTGCGTGCTGCGCGACGGAAGGAACCGGTGAGCCGGATGGGACGAATCGCCAGGTCCACCGGGCATCTCGCCGTGACCGCCGTGCTGCTGATCCTGATCGCCGGCTGCGCCGGGGGCGGCCCGGCCGCGCCATCCAGGTCGCCGGACACTCCCGCGGCGGCCGGGCAGCGCCCTGCCGCCGGGCCCAGCCCGCAGCTCAAGACGCTGGCCAAGCGGTACATGGCGATCGCGGTCCCGGCCAACCGCCGCCTGGACACCGCCAACGACGGCTTCGAGGATCACGCCCGCGACGACCTGGCCGCGGCCAGGTCGGACCTGCGGGCGGAGGTAGCGACCGAGCGCCGGTTCGACCGGCAGCTCGCGCGGATCCCGTTCCCGCCCCCGATCGCGGCCATGGCGCAGGCCCTGATCAAGGCCAACCAGAGCCGGATCACGATGACCGACCTGCAGGCGAGCTCGGCCTCGCTCGCTGAGCTGCGCTCCTTCAGCCGCAGCCACCGGGCTGCCGATGCCGCCGTGGAGGATCAGGTGCGGCGCATCCGCCGGGCGCTGCACCTGCCGCCGCCCTCTGACAGCTAGCTCACCGGGTCGGCCGGCTGCCCCGCCGCCCGATCCTGACGCCAGCGACCAACAGCGCCAGCACGAAGATCACGATACCGATGATCAGCAGGTAGAACAGGCCCTTGACGACCGCGCCGATGATTCCCAGCACGATCGCCGCAATGATCAGCAACAGGACCAGCACCATGCC
This sequence comes from Streptosporangiaceae bacterium, assembly GCA_036558005.1. Lineage (GTDB taxonomy): Bacteria > Actinomycetota > Actinomycetes > Streptosporangiales > Streptosporangiaceae > DATBGO01. The sequence continues at coordinate 9,382 of DATBGO010000356.1, forward strand.
GCGCCCCCCGTTCTGGCGGCATCAGCGCCGCGCCAGCCGCCGTTCGCCGCCACCGCCAGGCTGGTAGCTCAGGTCGTAGTGCCGGAAAACCGCCTCTTCCGCGTTCGCGGGCAGTTCCCCGTCGGTGTCGATGGACGGCGCCGTCCGCACCTGGCGCTTGGGATAGGTGACCTTGAGGTAGCCGGGGCCCACCGTCGCCCCGCCGACAGGCACGAAGACCAGCCGGTGCCGGGTCGGCATGCCCACGGTCACCGTGGCGAAAGCCGGCTGGTCGGTCCCGGTGTCCACGTAGACCGCTTCGAGCTTCCCGATCTTGTGGCCGGCGCCGTCAACGACGTCCTCGCCGCGCCACTCCCGGATGTCGCCCGCCTCGAACATCGGTGGTCCCCCCTGTCCCGTCACACCGTTCCTACCCAGGCTGACCCGGCTAATCCTGGCCAGCGGGGAGGGTAGCGATGAGTTCGGGCGCGGCCGGCCGTCCTACCTGTCGGACCCGGCCAGGATGCCGGGCCGGAAGGAGCACGCGCATGTTCGCCAACACCACCGCCTTCAGCGGGTTCGCCGTCGACGACCTGGAGCGGGCCCGCCAGTTCTACGGCGATGTCCTGGGCATCAAGACATCCGAGCAGTACGGGCTGATGACCTTGCACCTGGCCGGCGGGCGGGACACCCTCATCTACCCCAAAACGGACTTCATCCCCGCGACCTACACCATCCTGAATTTCCGGGTGGACGACATCGAGACGACGGTCGACCAGCTGACGGCGCGCGGAGTCCAGTTTGAACGCTATCCCGGGGCCGGCCAGGACGATAAGGGAATCAACCGCGCGGGCGGCCCGTACATCGCCTGGTTCAAGGACCCGGCCGGCAACATCCTGTCAGTCCTCCAGGAACGCTGACCCGCCCGCGACACCAGCAGCGCAGCCAGCCACGCCGGTCCTCCGCCGGCCCGGCGCGCCACCCGCCAGGCAACGGTTCCTGCGGCCGGGGGCTGAGCCCGTCGCCTCTTCACCTGGGACAGGGTCAGCCGCTGGCTCTCGGCTGCGCCGCAGGCAACTGCGCCACGGGATGCTGCTGCGTGAGCGGCCCCGACTCGCCAGGCACCGGCTGGCCTCGCCCGCCCGGCCCCTGCTTAACGGCCAGCGCGGCCAGGACATCGGGATACAGGAATTCCTCGGCCGCGTCGGTGACCCCGAGATCAGCCCGCGCGTGCAGTTCGGCCGCGGTGAGCAGCAGCGAGACCACCGCCGGCGGGGTCCCGGCCGCCCTGGCCTCGGCCAGAGCGCGCAGTTCGGTCAGCAGGTGAGTGCGCTGCTGGGTGATCACCCGGGTTAGCGCGGCCGCGTCACCAGCTTGCGCCGCGGCCATCACCTTGAGGAAAAAGTCATCACGGTAGCCGCGGGTGCGCGGGCTTGGCTCATCCAGCCACCGGTCCAGCTCAGCGCGGCCCGCCGGGGTGATGTGGTGGACCACCCGGTCAGGCTTGATCGGCTGCGGTTGTCGTTGCGACTCGATCAGGCCGTCCCGGCTGAGCCGGTCCAGGATCTGGTACAGATGCCCGATGTTGAGCCCGCCCCACTGCTCCCCCACCGCCTGCTCGAAGCTGCCCTTGAGCTCGTAGCCGTGGGCCGGCTTGGTGGCCAGCAACGCCAGCACGGCATGGTGCAGGGGCATCTCGTCAGCCTCCCTGGCGGTCTTGCATTGTTACTAGGTAACAGTGTGATTTCATCCTTGCATTGTAGCTAGGTAAGAGGCAAGTCCCGGTCCCATACTCAGACCAGGACCCATCCGCGCCGCGACCGGAGGTGACGACCGTGCGAACGCTGGCCTGGTCACAGCTACGCTTCCGGGTCGGGCGGTCGGTCGCGCTGCTGCTCGGGATCATCCTCGCGGTGACCGCGTTCACCGTGCTGACCGCTGCCTCCCGCACTTCGCAGCTGCGCACGGTTGGCACCGTGACCGCGAACTTCCGGCCCGCCTACGACATCCTGGTCCGCCCCCGGGGCACCCGCACCCAGCTGGAATCCGCGACCGGCACGGTCCAGCCGAACTTCCTGTCTGGCATCTACGGCGGCATCACCCTGGCTCAGTATCACCAGATCCAGCAGATCTCTGGCGTGCAGGTGGCCGCGCCGGTCGCGATGGTGGGCTTCGCCCTGCTCGACGCGCCGGTCCCGGTGCGGCTGCCGGCCGCCGAAGCGGCGCGGCCCGGCCGTCAGCTTTACCGGTACAGCACGACCTGGGTGAGCGCCGGCGGCCGGACGCGCATCCCGCAGCCCGCATCGTTTCTTTACACCACGCCCAGCCGGCTGGGCGAGACCAGGACGGGCGCGACGACCGAAGTGCTGGCGGGCGGCCGGCAGGTACCGGCCTGCGACGGGACCCTGGCCCCAGACGGCAGCCCTTTCAGCCTGGCGGGCCAGTCTGCCATCAGCTGCTGGTCACGGGTGAATGGCGGCGGGCCGGGAAATGAGGACACTCTGACCCTGACGCCCCGGCATCCTGGCCTCATCGTGGATTGGCCGTTTCCCATGCTCATCGCCGCGGTCGATCCGGTCGCCGAGGCCAGGCTGGACGGGCTCGGCCACGCGGTGACCGCAGGCCGCTACCTCAACCAGGACGACGGCCCGGGCACTGTTCCTTTTGCCGGCGGCTCCCGGGTCATCTCGTTCCCGGTCCTGGCCGCGTCCGGCACGGACATCGGCGAGTCGGCCAGCACGCAGGTTCAGCAGCTGGCTGACCCAGCCAGGCCGCCCGAGCTAAGCCTGGCCCAGCTGCGCCGCGACGCGACCGCGCCGGGCCGCACGGTGCTCACCACGACCGTCTCCGCCGATCAGGCCTACCAGCAGTTGCTGGCGCAGATGCGCAACAAGGTCGACCCCTACGTCCACACCCTCATCGGGGCTTACTGGAGCGCCGGCCCCACCAGATACCGGCGGGCCGGCCAGGGGCGGCTCACCCCGCTGCCGGTGGGCAATCCCGCCGCTGTCTGGCGGCAGGGGCAGACCGAAAGGTACGCGGGCATGGACAACGCCGACCGCCAGTACCGGGCGCTGGTCAAGCACATCCCGGCCAGCGAGGAAACCGATGACGGCATCTTCCAGATCCCGGCACCTCGCCTGGTGGGTGTGTTCGACCCGGCCAGGATCCTGCCGTTCGACCGGCTGTCCCGGGTCCCGCTGGGTGTCTATCAGCGCGCCGCCGAGGCACCGGCCGATCCCGCCAGCAGGCAGGCCCTGGGCGGCGCTGATCTGCTGCCCACGCTGAACCTCGGCGGGTACGTCAGCCAGCCGGCCCAGCTGATCACCACGCTCAAGGCGCTCCCGGTCCTGGAAAACAGCATCTTTAGCGGCGACGTGCACGCCCGCGACCCGATCAGCGTGATCCGGGTCCGGGTGGCCGGGGTGACCGGCCCGGACCCGGTCTCGCTGGAGCGGATCAAGGAGGTCGCCCAGCAGATCGCGGTGCGCACCAGGCTGGACGTCGACATCGTGGCCGGGTCATCTCCGCGCCCCACCGTGATCAGCTTGCCGATGGGCCGGTATGGCCAGCCGCCACTCCAGCTGACCGAGGGCTGGGTGAAAAAAGGCGTCGCAGTCGCGATCCTGACCGCGGTCGACAAGAAGAGCGTGGTGCTGTTCCTGCTCATCCTGGTGGTGTGCGCGCTCTTCGTGGCTAACTCGGCGACCGCCGCGGTCCGCGGCCGGCGCTCAGAACTGGGTGTCCTGGCCGGTGCCGGGTGGACCAGGCCCCGGCTGTTCGGCACCGTGCTCGGCGAACTCGCCTCCATCGGCCTCACCGCCGGCGTCCTGGGCGGCCTGGCCTCCCTGCCGCTTTCAGCCGCCCTGGGCCTGCCCGTCTCGGCCGTCCGCGCCCTGCTTGCTGTTCCCGCCGCTGTCGTGCTGGCGGTGGCGGCCGGCGCGGTCCCGGCCTGGCTCGCCGCCCGCGCCGAACCGGCGGCGTCAATCCAGCCGCCGGTGCGGATGGCACGACGCGGGCACCGCGCCCGCACGGTCACCGGCCTGGCCCTGATCAATGTGCTGCGCACGCCAGGGCGCAGCCTGATCGGCGCGATCAGCCTGGCGGCCGGCACCGCCGCGCTGACCCTGATCGCCGCGATAACGGTGGCGTTCCGCGGCGCCATCGTCGGCTCGCTGCTCGGCGATGCCGTCGCGGTGCAGGTCCGCGGCGTCGACTACGTCGCGGTCGCCGCCACCGTCGTGCTCGGCGTCCTGGCCGTGGCCGACGTGCTGTTCCTGAATATCCGCGAACGGTCGGCCGAGCTCGCCACCATGCGGGCCTTCGGCTGGGGCGAGCCCGCGCTCACCCGCCTGATCGTCGCCGAGGGCACCATCATCGGGCTGGCCGGCTCAGCCGCCGGAGCCGCGCTCGGCCTGGCTGCCGCCGCCCAGTTCGCCGGCCAGCTCCCCGGCCGGGTGATCCTGGCCGCGGCCGCCACCGCGGGGACCGGAACGCTGGTGACCATCGTGGCCGCGCTGCTGCCCGCCCAGCTGCTGCGGCGCCTGCCGACCGCCCGCCTGCTCGCTGAGGAGTGACCATGCCCGAGCACGAAACTCCGCCCGCCGTCGAGCTGCGCCACGTCAGCAAGCACTATGGCCTCAGCCAGGACCAGCAGGTCGCCGCAGCCGACGACGTCAGCCTCCGCATCGCATCCGGCGGGCTCACCGCCATGACCGGGCCATCAGGGTCGGGCAAGTCCACGCTGCTACAGCTGATCGGGGCCATCGACCGGCCCGACTCCGGCACCATTGTCTGCGCCGGCACCGAGGTGACCGCACTGCGCGGGGCCCGGCTGGCTGAATACCGCCGCACGGTGGGATTCGTGTTCCAGCGCTACAACCTGCTGCCCGCGCTCACCGGCCTGGACAACGTGATCGCCCCCGTACTCCCCTACCGCACAGGCTGGGACAAGCGAGCCCGCGGCCGGAGCCTGCTGGCCTCGGTCGGCCTGGCCGGCCGTGAGCACTCACTGCCCTCCCGCCTGTCCGGGGGCGAACAGCAGCGGGTCGCCATCGCCCGGGCGCTCATCAACACCCCCGCGCTCCTGCTGGCCGACGAGCCCACCGGCAACCTGGACTCCCGCAATGCCGCCGACATCCTGCAGCTGCTGACCAGGCTCGGGCAGGAGAACCAGATGACCATCATCCTGGCCACCCACGACCCGCAGATCGCCGCCCGCTGCGACCGGCTGATCCGGCTGCGCGACGGGGCGGTCACCGACGACATCAACCTCACCAGCGAAGGGTCCGCCGACGAAACAATCCGCCGGATCACCCAGCTCGGCTAGCCAAGAGCCAGGCCGGGCGCCCCCCGGCTGGCCGGTAGACGACGCGGCAACTCCACACAGCATGCGGGCGGCTGTCCTTGTGTGGGGCGGGCTCCAGCCCCTACACAAGCACAGCCACGCTAAAGTCCGCGTTCGTGGAGATCAGTGACGTAGCACGCCTGGCCGGGGCCCTGGCGGGTGTCCGCCGTACCGCGCCAGCGGGACTGGCTCAGTGGCGGTACCACGGCAGGCTGGTAGCGCGCCAGCTTGACGACGCGCATCTGGTGATCCGCGCCGACTTCGACTACCGCGACTCCCTGCTGCGGCAGTTTCCCGGGACCTTCAGCGTCCCGGCCCGGTACGCCAAGCACATGATGGTCGTCGCTGATCTCGCCAGCGGCGACGCTGGTGCCATCGAGGACGCACTCGAGGCAGCCTGGCAACTTCAGCGAACCGCCGACTGACACCCAACGCTGACGCTGACGGCGCGGGGGGCGAACTAGGCCCCCCGCACGAGCATTACCTCCCCCACACAAGCACTACACCTCACGGACTGGGGATGACCTGGCCGGTGTCGTCCCAGAAGTTGCCGGTCCAGGAGTTGCCGGTGCCTGCCGGGTTGAAGTAGGCGACGGGCCCGTACCGGCCGCCGTTCGGGAAGAAGATCCGGCTGAACCGGTTGTGCGAGATCACGATGTGGTTGGTGACCGGACCGCCGGCCTTCTCCCCGCCGTAGACCGCGTACCCGCCGCCGGCCAGCAGGTTGTTGGTGATGACCCGGTTGGCCTGGATGCCGAAGTCCTCGAACAGGCCGACCGCGTCGGTCTGGTCACGGTCGACCAGGATCGTGTTGTGCTGCACGGTCAGCAGCCCGGTCTTGCCTCCGTTGGAGGTGACCCCGTTGACGTGGTCGCCGGTGTGGAAGCCGGTGTCGTGGATGTAGTTGTCGGAGACCAGGCCGGATTCGAGCTGCACCGAGGTGGCGCAGTTGAAGATGTTGTTGTGCAGGACCTTTATCCCGGTCGAGTCGCCGAAGACGTCCTTGACCCCGGATGCGAGCCGGTGCTCGCCCGGGTTCAGGCCGGTGATCAGGTCGTGCTCGACCGTGACATTGCTGGTATGCCGCAGCGTGATCGCGATGTCGTCGTATTTCGGGTTCTCCAGGCCGGTCACCGGGTGCGTGATCCGGTCGTCCTTGATCGTCACGTCTGACGCGGTCACGTTGACGTTCCAGGGAATGTAGAGCCCGCTGAGCACCGCCCCGTTGCCGCTGACCGTGACCCAGCCGCGGGAGTCGAATTTCCAGCCGGGGCCGCTCGATACCTGCTCGGGCACCCGCTTGAGCACCAGCTCCGGCGGCAGCCCGGTGTTGGTGCCGTCCGGATACCCGCATGCGCTGGGATGCTGCGCGCAGTTGAGCGGCACCGTCGCCGTGGCTAACCCTGCCGCCGGCCGCGGGTAGGCCGCCCCGGCCTGCGTGCTCGCGGACGCCGCCGCCGGCGCGGCGGCCAGGCTGAGCGCCACCACCCCGGCGGTTAACAGCCGTGTCTTCACTGAACCCCCTCATGTGCTGCCTGACGGCCCGGGCGGGTACCCGGGCCGGTGAACTGGTGAACCGGTGCAGCGCACATCTCGTTAACTCTCCGTGCGCAGGAAACTACATTACGCGCACAGACAACAACGGGGGGTTATCGTGATAGTCAAATCCGCCCGGCGCGGCAGCGCGGCGCGCCGCAGCCGGGCCCTGCTGGGAATCGGCGCCATCATGGCCGGCGCGGCCGCCTGCTCGTCGGGCAGCGCCACCGCCAGCTCGAGTCCCATGCCAGCGCAGCAGGCTGCGGCCACGCCCTACCTGCGGCAATTCCACATCGTGAGCCAGGTCGCCGCCACCGTGCCCGCGAACAAGGACGTCAACCCCTACGGTGTCGCCGTCGTGCCGCAGACGACCGGCAGCCTGGTCCGGGGCAACGTCCTGGTGAGCAATTTCAATGACAAGGCCAATGTGCAGGGCACCGGAACGACCATTGTCCAGATCTCCCCGGACGGGACGAGGCGGCAATTCGCCCAGCTCGGGTCGCTGCCCTCGGGCGCCAAATGCCCGGGCGGCGTCGGCCTTACCACGGCGCTGGAGGTGCTGCCGGGCGGATGGGTCGTGGTGGGCAGCCTGCCCACCAGCGGCGGCAAGCTGCCCGCGGTGAACCCGGTTGGCTGCCTCGTCGTGCTGAACAGCCACGGCAAGCCCGCGGAGACCTGGCACAGCCCGGACATCAACGGGCCATGGGACATGGCCCTGCACGCCCAGCAGGGGCACGCGGCCCTGTTCGTGTCCAGCGTGCTGTCCAGGCCGGCCAGCGCTGGCGGCGCCCCGCCGGCCACCGGGCTTTGCGCCGTCGTGCGCGCGGACATCACCCTGACCCCGGGCGCGAAGCCCCGGCTGACCCGGCTGACGACGGTCGGCCGTGACTTCCCCTGGCGGCAGGACAAGGCGGCGCTCATCCAGGGCCCGACCGGGCTGGCGCTGAGCAGCGGCGGGACGCTGTACGCCGCGTCGACGGTCGGCAACAGCATCTCCGTGATCCCGAACGCGCTCACCAGGACATCGCCCGTCACGGCGGCCAGCAGCGTGCTGACCAAGGGCGGCGGGCTGAACGGGCCGCTGGGGCTGACCATGGCGCCGAACGGGCACCTGATCGCCGTCAACGGCAACAACGGCAACGCGGTGGAGGTCACGCCCAGCGGGCATCAGGCCGCGGTGGTGACGCTGGTTCCCGGCGGCGCCGGTGACCTGTTCGGCGTGACGCCCTACAGCACCGGCCGCGGCCTGCTGTTCGTCAACGACGGCACCAACGCGCTCGACCTGTTCAGCAGCTAAGACCCGGGGAATCGCGGACCGGGGCGCCAGGGCGGCCGGCCGTGGGGCGGGCCTGCCCTGGCGTGCGGGACCAGCGGTCAGCTTGCCGTTACATCTGAACTCGCGCTGCTGGCGGCGGCGGGCGGCGGCGGTGATGCGACCACCGGCTGCAGCGGGAAGTGGCAGGCGGCGAGGTGGCCGGGGCCGAACAGGGCCGGCATCGGCTCCTCGACGGCGCACCGGTCCTGCGCGCGCGGGCAGCGGGTGCGGAACCGGCAGCCCGACGGCGGGTCCAGCGACGAGGGCAGCTCGCCGGCGATCACCGCGGACTTCTTCGCCCGCTCCAGCACCGGGTCGGGTTCCGGGATGGCCTCGAGCAGCCCGGCGGTGTAGGGGTGCACCGGCTGGGCGTAGATGGCCTCTGACGGCCCGATCTCGACGAGCTTGCCCAGGTACATCACCCCGATCCGGTCGGCCAGGTACTTCACCACCGACAGGTCGTGCGAGATCACGATGTAGGTCAGCCCGAACTCGGACTGGATGCTCTTCATCAGGTTCAGCACCTGGGACTGGATCGAGACGTCCAGCGCCGAGACCGGCTCGTCCGCCACGATCAGGCGCGGGCTCAGCGCCAGCGCCCTGGCCAGCCCGATCCGCTGGCGCTGGCCGCCGGAGAACTCGTGCGGGTACCGCTGGAGCGACGACCGGGGCAGGCCGACGCCGTCGACCAGCTCGTTCACCCGGGCCAGCCGGCTGGCCCGGTCGCCGATGCCCTGGACGATCAGCGGTTCCCGCAGCGACGCGCCCACCTGCATCCGCGGGTCCAGCGAGGCGTACGCGTCCTGGAACATCAGCTGCACGTCCCTGCGCGCCCGGCGCAGCCTGCTGCCCTTCAGCGAGCCCAGCTGCACCCCGTCGAAGGTGATCGTGCCGGAGTCGGCCTGCTCCAGCGCGGCGATCAGCCTGCCCACCGTGGTCTTGCCCGAGCCTGACTCGCCGACCAGCCCGAACGTCTCGCCGGGCGCGACCGAGAACGACACCCCGGAGACCGCCTTGACCGAGGCCACCTTGCGCTGCAGGACACCCGACCTGACCGCGAACTCCTTGTGCACCCCGGACAGGTCGAGCAGCGGCGCGTCCGGGCGGGGCCGGGCGAACCCCTGGCGGGCCGCTTCGCGCAGCTGCGCCGGGCCGCGGTCCCGCTCGGGGTCGGGTCGCGGGTGGAAGCAGGCGAACTGGTGACCGGGCTCGTGCTCGGTGAGCACCGGGTCGCTGTCGCGGCAGAGCTGCGTCGCGTACCGGCAGCGGGCCGCGAACCGGCACCCGGCCGGCGGCCGGGACAGGTCAGGCGGCAGTCCGGGGATGGAGTACAGTTCCTGGTCCCTGGCCTGGTTCATCCGGGGAATGGCGCCGAGCAGGGCCTCGGTGTAGGGATGGCGCGGGCTGGCGAACAGCGTCTGGGTGCTGGCAGATTCCACGATCCGCCCGGCGTACATCACCATCACCCGGTCGGCCCGCCCCGCGATCACCCCCATGTCGTGGGTGACCAGCAGCATGCCCATGTCGAACCGCGCCTTGAGCTCGTCGAGCAGCTCGAGGATCTGGGCCTGGATGGTCACGTCCAGCGCCGTGGTCGGCTCGTCGGCGATCAGCAGCTTCGGCTCGCAGGCCAGCGCCATCGCGATCATGACGCGCTGGCGCAGCCCGCCCGACAGCTGGTGCGGGTAGGCGTTCAGCCGCTCGGCGGGCCTGGGCATGCCGACCAGCCCGAGCACCTCCTCGGCCCGCTTCCAGGCGTCCTCCCTGGATACTCCCCGGTGGATCCGGACCGGGCCGGCGATCTGCTTGCCGACGGTCATCGTCGGGTTGAGGCTGGTCATCGGGTCCTGGAAGATCATGGCGATCTGGCGGCCGCGCACCTTGCGGAGATCGCGCTGGGAGAGCGTCAGCAGATCCCGTCCGTCGAAGTCCGCGCGACCCGA
>DATBGO010000357.1:0-3059 GCA_036558005.1 Streptosporangiaceae bacterium
GCATACCAAGATCTTTAGGGCCGAACGGCCTTCCTGATCTTCGAACCGTGGCAGGCTGAGCCCCGTAGTGGGTGAGGGAGACGTGGTTCGGGCGGGCATCCGCAGCGCCGGCGTTCGCACGGCCGGCCTGCGGGAGGGGACGTGGTGGTCGTGCGTGGAAATCACGGGATCACGCCGCAACTGGGACTGCGAATCTCGGGGGCGGTATTGCTGGCCGTATCGGCCGGTATTCACCTCGACCTGTACCTGACCGGGTACCGGAAGATCCCCACCATCGGCTGGCTGTTCCTGCTTCAGGTCATCGTGGGATTCATGCTGACGATAGCGGCGCTGGTGACCCGCAGCCGGCTGGCCGCCGCCGCGAGCGCGGCGCTCGCGCTGTCCACCCTCGCCGCCTACCTGCTGGCGGTCTGGATCGGGCTGTTCGGCTTCAAGGAGATCCGGACGAGAGCGGGGCTCGCGGCCGGCCTCATCGAGGTGGCGGCCTTCGCCACGCTGGCGCTGGCCGCGGTCACCGCCGATTCCGCGCGTCGCGCGGCCGCACCCGGCGGCGGGCCCGCTGCCGCGTTCGCCGGCACGTTTGCCGGCGTCGGCCGCGGCCGCCGGGCACGGGCCCGGGCCCAGAGCGCCATGTCCGTGGTGGTCGGCGCGGTCAGCGCCGTCTCGGTGGCCGCCCTGGCCCTGCTCGGCGTCGCGGTGGTCAGCGCGGGCGGGTCACCCGTGGCCGCGGCCGACGTCGGGGCCACCTTGAGGACCGTCAAGATCGGCGGCGTCGACGTCCTCGTCAACGCCGACGGCCTCACCCTCTACTGGTTCGCCCCCGACACCTCGACCAGTTCCAAGTGCTTCGGCTCGTGCGCCGTCTACTGGCCACCGGTCTCCGGCAGCCCCGCCGCCGGCCCCGGCGTCACCGGCAAGCTCGGTACGATCAAGCGCCCCGGCGGCGGCCTGCAAGCCACCTACGACGGCCACCCCCTCTACACCTACATCGGCGATCGCGGCCCCGGCCAGGCCAACGGCAACGACCTAGACCTCAACGGCGGCTTCTGGTACGACATCCGCGTATCCCGCTAGCTTCGCCACACCTCCCATCAGCATCGCGGAACGCAAGGGCATCGTCGATCCGGCCCGCCCGCTCGAAAAGAACCACGGCAATGCCACATCGTCGTGGTCCTGACCACCAGCGTAAGAGGATGTTTGTCAACTGGTTCTGGTTGTTTGCCTGGTTACTGCTGGCGCTGGTGAGAGTGGTCTGGGTGAGGCATGGCGGGCTGAGGGCATGGCTTTGTCCCGCGTCGCCGCGGGCTGCGGCGCGGGTCGGGGTGCCCGGCTGGCCCCGGGTCCTTCTCGCCCTACGTAGTGCAAGCGGGCTCGGCCTGTCCGCGGAGGTGCGGCAGGCCTGCCCCGACAGCGTTCAACCGGGCTGGTGAGAAGGGCCGGGGGCCGGGGACAGCTGCCCAGGGTGGTCAGCGGGGTCAGGCCCCGACGGCAATGCGGGCTCGCTGTCCCCGGTGCCCGGGGAGGATGGCTCAGGGCGCCCGCGGCAGGCGCGGGACGGCAGTAGCTGGTCAGGCGGCCTCCGGGTGGCGGCCGCCAGAGGCCGCGGCGGCGTCCCAGGCGGCGTCGTGGACGGTCATGAAGTAGATCCAGCGCAGCAGCGAGGCCGCGCAGGCGACCCGGGCGCGGGCCGCGGCCGCCGCGCGGGCCTGCCGGCTGCCCGGGCCGGCCGCGGCGGTCAGCGCGGCGTACTTGGCGGCCATCACCGGGTTGTGCCGCAGCAGCGGCCAGATAGCGCGCCAGGCCGCCAGCCGCAGCGCGGGCCGTCCCCGCCGGGAGATGTGCGCCTGCCCGTCGAAGGCGCCCGAGGCGTTGCCGGCCGGGGCCAGCCCGGCATGCTTGACCAGGGCCGAGGAACTGCCATAGCGGCGCGGGTCACCGGTCTCGGCCAGGATCGACGCCGCGCCGAGGGCGGTCAGCCCGGGAATGTCCCCCAGCCGGGACAGGCCCAGCTCGCCCAGGACGGTCACCATGTCGGCTTCGACGGCCCGCAGCTGGGCCCGGGTCCGGGCCAGGTCGCCCAGCTCATCGGCGACCCGGCGGAACAGGCCCCGCCGGGACCAGGCCACTGCCCCGCCGGCGTCGCCGGCCGCGGCCAGCACCCGGCGGCAGATCGCGGCCACGGGCCGCTGCCCGCCCCAGCCGCCCACGGCGGACCGGGCCAGCCCGGTGAATTCCTCCGGGCCCAGGCCGGCCAGCCGGGCCGGGTCCCCGCCGCACCGGCTGGTCACCACCTGCACCGCCGCCAGCCAGGTCACCGAGTCGAACGGATGCACGCACGCCTCGGTCACCACCGGCCAGGCCACCGACAGGAAATCGGCGATCCGCTGCACCGACGCCGTCCCGGCCGTGATCAGCCGGGCACGGCGCCGTCCCAGGTGCCGCAGGTGCGCCCACGTCTCATCCAGCACCTCCGGGACATAGCAGTGCAGCTCGATCGCCAGCCGGGCGATCATCACGCAGTCGGCCTCATCGGTCTTATGCGCCGTGAAGTCCTGCTGCTCCCGGGCGATATGAGATACCAGCGGCTGGATGCACACCAAAGCCAGCCCCCGCTCATCGCACAGCCGCTGCACCTGCATCCACCGCGCACCGGTCGGCTCGCACGCCACCGCCACCGACGCGAACCCCTTCGCCCGCGCCTGCGCCACCGCCCAGTCCAGCGCCTCACCCAGCCGGAACGCCTTCACCCGCACCGTCTTACGCGCCAGCACCCGCACATCATGATCAACCACCGCGATCGCCTGCTTATCCTCACCTAGGTCGATCCCGATCACCGCGCCACCACGCGGCAGCAGCGACCGCAGCCGCTCCCGCCGCGCGTTCCGCCGCCGGTCACCCCGCGTCATCCCGTTCCCCCCGCTACCCTTACCCACAGAACGTCCTCCTCGCTGCGTCTGGGACACCAAGCCCGTACTACCGCACCAGGAGGACGTTCCTATACCAGCCACACCACCACAGGACAACCACCCCTAGCGCGTCGCCCTATTACTACGGCAATG
>DATBGO010000358.1:0-32748 GCA_036558005.1 Streptosporangiaceae bacterium
ACCGCCGTGTCCTCGGCAACGGGCCTGGCGGCAGCTGAGCTCGCGACCGGCCTGACCGCGGACAACGCACGAGCCTGGCATACCTACGCGGTCGCCCTGGACACGGCGGGGCGCCGCGAAGACGCGCTCGCCGCCTACGACCAGGCGCTCACGGTGGAACCGGCGGCGGCGGTGTATCACAACCGCGGGAACCTGCTGCGCGTCATGGGGCGGGCTGAGGACGCGATGGCCGACTTCGGCGAAGCGCTCGCCCTCCATCCCCGGTACGCCTCGGTGCACCACAGCCGCGGCGTCACCTTGCATAACCTCGGCCGGTTCGAGGAGGCGGTAGCCGCGTATGACCAGGCGCTTGACATCGACCCGCGGTACGCCATCGCGCACCGCGACCGCGGGGTCGCGTTTCATAGCCTCAAGCGGTACGAGGATGCGCTGACCGCCTACGACCAGGCCGTCGCGATCGACAGGGAGTACGCCATCGCGCACTGCGACCGCGGGGTCGCGCTGCATGACCTCGGCCGGTTCGAGGAGGCGCTCGCCGCCTACGACCAGGCGATCGTCATTGATCCCGGGTACGCCGATGCACACCGGGACCGCGGCGACGCACTGCGTCATCTCGGCCGGATCGAGGAAGCCCTCGCCGCCCAGGACCGCGCGCTCGAGCTGAACCCGGGGGACGTCCGGGCCATCAATTCCCGCGGCACGACGCTAGCGGCGGCCGGCCGGCTTGACGAGGCACTAGCGGCGCACGAACAGGCTCTCACCCTGGATCCGCGGCGCGCTCCCGCGCACAACAGCCGCGGTGACGTGCTGCGCGCGCTGGGCCGGCTGGATGAGGCGCTGGCTGAGCATGACAAGGCCATTGCGATCGACCCCCGCTCGGCGCAGGCGCACACCGGCCGCGGCTTCACCCTGCACTTCATGGACCGTCTCGGCGACGCGCTGGCCGCCCACGACCAGGCACTCGGCCTCAATCCGCACTGGGCCATGGCGCACGCAGGCCGCGGGCTCGCGCTGCACAGCCTGAGCCGCGACAGCGAGGCGCTGGCCGCCCACGAACGGGCGCTCGAACTGGACCCGCGCTCTGCCCTGGCACACACGGGCCGCGGCATGGTGCTCGACGAGATGCGGCGGCCCGGCGAAGCGCTGGCCGCCCACGACCAGGCCATCGCGCTGGACCCGGCCAGCGCGCTGGCCCACACCATGCGCGGCTGGACTCTCGCCGACCTGGGCCAGAGCGAGGCCGCGCTCGCGGCGTTCGACCAGGCCCTGGCGCTCGCGCCGGACAATCCGATCACCACCGCGGTCAGGGCTGCCGCGCTGCGCAAGATGAGCGAGAGCAGCGAGCAGGCTCCCCGGCGGCCGGACTAGCCGCAGGTCAACCGCGCGCAGCTGGGCCACCTGCACGAAGTTCTCCTGGCCGAGGCTGACCAGGCGGTCCGCACCCTGGCCGATCCCGGTTCGGGCAGCATCAAGGTCCAGGTCGCGAGCTGACCAGCTCCCGCCGGACCAGCCTGGCCTCCTCGCCCATCCGGGTGAACTGCGAGTCCGGGGTCTCCCCCTGCGTGTTCGCGCCATCCCAGTGCACCCGGTCGGCTCCGGCCGGGTCGATCGCCAGCCTGATGAGGCAGGGGCCTGCCGCTGCCAGCAGGCCGCCAAGGCCGGCGGCGAGGCCAGCTGGCGTCTCGAAACTGTGCGCCTGCGGGTAGCCCGCCGCGAGCGCCAGCGCCGTCCAGTCCAGCTTGCCGGCGGCCGGCAGCGGCACATCCGCGCCGCCCTCGAACCACACGCCGTTGTCGAAGACGAAGTGATAAAGGTTCGCCGGGGCGGCTCCGGCCACGGTCGCCAGGGAGCCGAGCTGCATCAGCAGGCTGCCGTCACCGTCGAGCACCAGCACCGGCCGGGCCGGCTGAGCCAGGGCGATGCCGAGGCCGAGCGCGGACGCGCCGCCCATCAGCGGGACGCAGCTCAGGTTCAGCGGGCTGGGGGACAGCCGGGGGAACAGCCGCAGCGACGACATGGTGGCGATGGCGACGGCGCCGCCTGGCCGGTGCGCGGCGATGACCTCGGCCGCCTCCGCGGTGCTCATCGTCATGCCGGCACCTCCCCGGCGGCCGGCCGGAACCCGGGCCAGGCCGTGTAGGTTCCGACCAAGGCCGCAGCGGCCCCCTCCCGCTGGTGGGCCAGGCGGTAGGCGGCCGCGATCTTGCTCACGTCGCCAGCGGCCTCGCAGCGCGCGTAGGGGATGTCGAGCGCGTCCAGGATCCGCTCACAGTTGCGCACCAGCGGGCGCGCGGACTGCCTCGCCGGGCGGCCGAGATTGGCGTACTCACGGCCGAACTGGCCGATCAGCATGAAGACCGGCAGCCGGGCGTCGACGGCCAGCGCCCTGATGGCGTTCAGGGAGGCATACAGCCCCTGGTTCTGCATCATCACCATCGGCCGCGCGCCGCCGATGTGCAGCCCGGCGGTGACCGCGATCGCCTCGTCCTCGGTGCTGCTGTAGACAAGCCGCGGCGTGGCGCGGGCTTCGATGGACCGGTAGACCGACATCATGACGTAGTCAGGAACAGTCACCACGTGGGTGACGCCGCACCCGGCTAGCTCATCGGTGACGGCCTCGGGGTCGAGTTGGTGCGCCAGCGTCGCGGTCACTCGGTGATCTCCTCCAGCTGATCGGTGGCGAAAAGCAGTCCGTGGCCGGCCGCGGTGTCAGCGCGCAGCACCCCGCCGGCGATGGTGACGCCGCTAGGGCGGGCCAGGGCGCCCAGCGACGCGAACGACGCCTCGTCGATGTCCTCGACCAGCGTCGGCCCGGGCAGGCACAGCGCGAGCTGCCCGGCGATGTCGGGCAGCAGGTGCGGCATCACCGGGACGCCGAACGAGGCCGCCAGCGCGGCGATGCGCAGGAACGGGGTGATCCCGCCGACCCGGCACACGTTCGGCTGCAGGTAATCGCAGCCGCCGGCCACCAGCAGGTCCCGGAACTGGGCCTGGCTGGCCAGGCTCTCACCGGTCGCGACCGGGATGTCGATCCTGGCCCGCAGCCGCTGGTAGGCCGCGATGTCGTCGGCGGGCAGCGGCTCTTCCAGCCAGAAGATGTCATACGCCGACAGCGCGCGGGCCGCCCGGAGCGCGGCCGGGTAGTCCCACAGCTGGTTGGCGTCCACCATCAGCGCCCGCCGCGGCCCGATGATGGTGCGCACCGCGGCGACCCGCTCGAGGTCCTGCTCCAGGCCGGGCAGGCCAACCTTGATCTTGAACCGGGAATGGCCAGCCGCGACCCACCGGCGCACCTGGTCCGTCAGCTCATCCAGCGGCAGGTGCCGGTTGACCCCGCTGGCGTAGGCCGGCACCTCGGCGTGCCGCCGCCCGATCAGGTCAACCAGGCTCAGCCCGGCTGCCTTGGCCCGCAGATCCCACAGGCCGGTATCGACGGCCGCGATGGCCAGGCTCGTTACCCCGCCAGCCCCGGCCTCGCGCAGGTGCCACCACAGCCGGTCCCACAACGGGCCGGGAGCGGCCGGCCCGCCCAGCACGAATGGCCGGCAGTCCTTCTCGAACATCGCGCGGATGGCGGACGCGCCAACCTGCGGGGTCCAGCTGAAACCCTGGCCGACGACGCCTTCCTGAGTTTCCAGGGTGGCGGCGATCAGGTACTGGCAGGTCTGTGACGGCCCCCACGGCGAGGTCATCGGCAGCCGGTAGATGCCGCTGCCCATGCCGGTCACCAGCATCCGCGCCCGGCCCTCCCGCTCACCGGCTGGTGCCCCTGGCCGGACCAGCGGGCCCGCCCGATGGCGTCCTGGCGGCAAGCTGGCCCGCGAAGTGACAGCTGACCCGGTGCCCCGCGGCCACCTCGGTGACCGGCGGCTCGCTCTCGCAGGCCGGCTCGCGGTAGCGGCAGCGCGGATGGAACGCGCACCCCTGCGGCGGATTCCTGGGGCTGGGGATCTCTCCTGGCAAGAGCGGCCGGCCCGCACCGCGCTGATGCGGATCGGGCTCGCTGACCGATTCGAGCAGCGCCCTGGTGTACGGATGCCCGGGTGCGTCGAGAACCTGGCCGGCCGGCCCCTCCTCGGCGATCTTCCCCAGGTACATCACCGCCAGCCGGTCCGCGATGTGGTCCACGATCCGCAGGTTGTGCGTGATGACGAGGTAGCTGAGCTGGTGCGCGGCGCGCAGCGACCGGAGCAGGCGCAGGATCTTGGCGGCACCCGAGACATCGATGCCGGCCGTCGGCTCGTCGGCCACCAGGAAGTCTGGGTGCAGCGCCAGCGCGCGGGCGATCCCGACCCGGCGGGCCTGGCCGCCGGAGAGCTCATGCGGGTACCGCTCGCCGAGCTTGGGCGACAACTCCACCATCTCCAGCAGGTCGGCTACCGAGTAACGCTGGCTTGCGGGCACCTGGTGGACCCGGTAGGGCTCGGCGAGCAGCTGCGCGACCCGGCGCCTCGGCGAGAGGCTCCCGTGCGGATCCTGGAAGATCATTTGCATCTTCGGCCGGAGCCGGCGGATCTGGCCGCCGCGCATCCCGGCGATGTCCTGGCCGTCGAACAGGATCTGGCCGCCCGTGATCGGCGCGAGGCCGAGGATGGCCCGGCCGAGCGTGGTCTTGCCGGAGCCGGACTCCCCCACCAGGCAGACCACCTGGCCCCGCCCGATCTCCAGGTCCACGCCGTCGACCGCGCGCACCGCGGCGGCACGCTCGCCGCCGGGCCGCCGGCCCGGCCACCACGGCCGGCTCAGATAGTGACTGCGCAGGCCCTGGATGCTCACGATGACATCGCGGCCGCCGCCTGACCCGGCGCCCGTCACGGGCCCGGCCGTCCCGCCGGGCCGGCGGCCGGCGACCAGGCCGGGTAGCCAGAATCAGGATCATGACGGTGGCAGGCCACTCGCTGGCCTCCGATCGTGAGATAGCGCGGCACCCGCTGGCCGCACACCGGCTGAGCGAACGGGCACCGGTTCGCGAACGCGCACCCGGCCGGCAGTTCTGCCAGCGACGGCACCCGCCCGGGGATAGCGGGCAGCTCACCGCCGCGTGAGCGCAGGGTGGGGGCAGCGGCGAGCAGGGCCTGCGTGTAGGGGTGCAATGGCCGGTCGAACAGCTCGGTCACCCCGGCTTCGTTCACGGCCCGGCCGGCGTACATCACGACGACCCGGTCACAGGCCTGGGCGACCACGCCGAGGTCGTGGGTGATGAGGAGGATCGCGGTGCCGTGCTCGTCCCGCAGCCCGGCCAGCAGCCGGAGGATCTGCGCTTCGAGCGTCACGTCCAGCGCCGATGTCACCTCGTCGGCGATCAGCAGCGCTGGTTCCAGCAGCAGCCCCATCGCGATCATGATCCGCTGTCGCTGGCCGCCGGAGAACTCGTGCGGATACGAACGGGAGCGGTCAGCGGCGTCCGGGATCCCGACCCGCTCCAGCATGGCGACGACGCGCTGCCGCGCTGCCGCGCGGTCCCAGCGACCCCGCCGGTGTGCCCGGAGCACGTCGAGCATCTGGCTGCCGACGGTGAGCGTGGGGTTCAGGCTCGACAGCGGGTCCTGGAACACCATCGCCAGCTGCGCGCCGCGCAGCTCGCGCCACTGCTGCGGACTGAACGCCGTGAGGTCACCGCCCTGGTAGAGCACCCGGCCGCCGGTGATCTCCCCGTTGCGCGGCAGCAGCCCGAGCAGCGCCGCCGACAGTGTCGACTTGCCGCAGCCCGACTCCCCCACGATGCCGACGACCTCCCCGGCCTCGGCGCGGAGGCTGACACCGCGGAGGGCGGGCAGCGCCAGGCCGCCGGATCCGAAGGTGACATCGAGGCCCTCAACCCGCAGCAGCGGCGAGCGGCCCGGAGCCCGGGGGGCCACGGCCGGGGTGGCGCTGGCGTCAGCGGCCACGGCGCGTCCTGGCTGGTATCACCCGGTGCGGGTCGCAGACATCGCGCAGCGTCTCCCCCAGCGTGGTGAACCCGACGGTGGTGATCACGAGCGCCAGCCCGACCCAGATCACCGCCCACGGCGCCTGGTACACGTTGGCGAAGCCGTCACTGAGGATGACGCCCCAGGACGGGGTCGGCGGCTGCACCCCGAGCCCGAGGAACGACAGGCCGGCCTCCACCGTGATGGCGCTGGGGATGTTCATGGTGAGCAGGATCAGCAGCGGGGCGATGATGTTCGGGACTACGTGCACAGCCAGGATCCGCGGGGTTCGCACGCCCAGCGACCGCTCGGCCTCAATGAACGGCTGCCGGCGCAGGGCGAGCACCGATGCCCTGGTCGCCCGGGCCGACTGCGGCGCGAACGTGATCGCGAGGACCGCGACCAGGTCAGGGAGCGACGGCCCGAGCACCGCCACCAGCACCAGGGCCAGCACCATCGAGGGGAACGCCTGGATCGTGTCGAGGCAGACGACCACGACGTTGTCCGACCGCCCGCCGAGGTAGCCGGCCGCCAGGCCGAGGATCAGCCCGAGCGCGAGCGCGATGGCCACCCCGGGGATCGCCACTGACAGCTCGATCCGCAGCCCCAGCATGATCCGGCTGAGCAGGTCGCGCCCGAGCTGATCGGTGCCGAGCAGGTGCGCCCGAGACGGGCCCTGCAGCCGCTGCGGAATGTGCTGGGCGGCGCCGTCGTAGGGCGCGAGGTACGGGGCGAAGACGGCGACCAGGACCAGGAGGGTCACCAGTCCCAGGCTGATCGTCCCGGCCGGCCGGCGGGTCAGCCGGGCGAGCGCCGAGCGCCCCGCTGGCCCGGTCGCGGGCACGCGGGTGGCGGCGGCTGCTGCTGTCATATCGCTCCCAGCGCGGATTCCTCGACCCTGATCCGCGGGTCAAGGAACCGGTAGGACAGATCGGCGATCAGGTTGACCAGGACGTAGAACACCGCGATCACCAGCGCGCCCCCCTGGACGATGGGAAAGTTTCGCTCGGTGATCGCCTGGACGATGGTCAGCCCGAGGCCGGGGCGGGTGAAGATGACCTCCACCAGGACTGCCCCGCCGAACATGTCCGCCAGGCCGGTGGACAGCACGGCGACCGTGGGAATGATCGCGTTCTTCAGCGCCCACTTGTAGAAGATCACCCGGCTGGGGAGCCCGAAGGCGCGCGCGGTCCTGATGAAGCCCGAGTCCAGTACCGTGAGCATGCTGGTCCGGACCAGGCGGGCGATGTAGCCGATCCACGCCAGCGCCAGCGCGGTCGCGGGCATCACCAGGTGCCGTGCGTAGTCCGCCGGGTCGGACAGGCTCCCGGTGCCCACCGCCGGCAGGACCCGCAGCGTGACCGCGAACAGCAGCAGCAGGCCCATCCCGGCCACGTAGGACGGGATGGTGATGAAGCTGACCGACACCACCCCCAGCACCCGGTCGGCGAGCGAGCCCGCCCGGCGCGCGGCGAGCACGCCGAGCGGGACGCCCGCGAGCGCCGCCAGCCCGAGGGCGGTCAGCGCGAGCACCAGCGTCTCCGGCAGGGCCTGCCAGATGATCTGCGCGACCGGCTGGTGGGACAGGAAATCCTGGCCGAGGTTCCCGTGCAGGGCACTGGTGACGAAGTCCCATACCTGCACCGGGACCGGCTGGTCGAGCCGCATCTCGTGCCGGACGAACGCGATCTGGGACGGGGATGCCTGCGGCCCGAGCACGATCTGCACCGGATCGCCGGGTACCAGGTGCACCAGGACGGACAGGAAAGTCATCACCGCCAGGACGACGATGACCGTCATGACCAGCCGCTTGACCAGGTACCACGTCATTCCACTCTCCGAACCGGTCCGCCGCCGGGCCTAGGCGGCGCGGAACGCCCAGGGCAGGAACGTGCCGTCCGGCCGGACCGGTGCCCTGATGCCCTGGCGCGCCGCCATGAACGCCGTTGGCCAGGCCACCCAGGAAGCGATCGCCGCCTCGTCCATGAGCTGCTGCATTCTGATGTACATCTGGTTGCGCTGGGCGGAGTCGGTCACCTGGATCGCCTGGCTGTTCAGGCGCGTGTACTCAGCGCTCGACCAGGACATCCAGTTCCACACGCCCACCTGATCGGAAGTGAACCACTTCGTTGACCAGGACGGATCCGGCTTGGAGGAGAAACCGGTATAGAAGAGCTGCTTCTGGGCGTTCGCCTTCGGGGTGGCCTGGTTGAAGACGCCGCTCTCCTGCACGGCCACGTCGACGTGGAAGCCGACCTCGTTGAGATTCGACTGCACGATCTGAGCCAGGGTGCTCGCGCCCGCGACCGAGCTCGCCACCGCCATCTGGATCTTCCTGCCCCCGGCCCCGGCCCTGGACAGGTAGGACTTCGCGGCGGCGACGTCGCGGTTGTACACCGGGGCGCCCTTCCAGTAGCCGATCGGCATGCCGGGCGCGAGGACGGCCGTCGCCCTCGTCCACTTGCCGTTGAACGCGGCGCTGATGATGGACGGCACGTCGATTCCGTGGATCACCGCGAGCCGCGCGTTCTTGTCGCGGAAGTTCGGGTGCGCGGAGTTGATGCCGATCCAGCTGTAGTTCAGCGTGGTCCGCTCGATCGGCTTGAACCCGGGGTTGCGGCTGACCTGGCCGATCGTCTCCGGGCCGAGCACGGCGAAATCGAGCGCGCCCGACTTGAGCGCGATGAGCGCCGCGTTCTCGTCCGCGGTGACGGTGAAGTGAATCTGGTCCCAGGCCGGCTTCGGGGCGTAGCTCGCCGCCCCGCTGTACCCGGCGAACCTGCTGAGCACGACCGACTGGTTGCGGGTCCAGGAAACGAACTCGTACGGCCCGGTGCCGATGGGGTGAGTGGCGAACGCCTTGCCCTTCGCCAGCACGGCCTTCTTGGACACGATTTCCCCGGAGATGATCGGGATGGTCGTCGTCATCAGCGGCGCGAACGGCTGCGACAGCACGATGGTGCCGCTGTAGCGGTCGTGCACCCGGACTTCCTTCAGGGTGGCCCAGTCGGAGCTGTTCGGGGAGTCGATCTTGGGCTTGGTGAGGCCCGCTATCCGCTCGAACGAGAACTTGACGTCGTCGGCGGTCAGCTCGCCGTACCCGCCGTGGAACTTCACCCCCTTCTTGAGGGTGAAGTCGTATGACAGGCCGTCGCTGGACGGCTTGAACGTCTGGGCCAGCTCGTTGACCATTCCCCAGCCGTCGGGCCGGTAGGTGACCAGGTGCTGGAAGATGCTGGCGCGCACGGTCGTGTCGGTGTGCCCGGCGTCGAACGCCGGGTCCAGGTTGGAGATGTCCGCGTCCAGGTTCAGCCGCAGCACCTGAGTGCCGGTCGCCGACTTCGCCGAGCTGCCGCAGGCGGTGAGCACCGAGGCGGCGCCGGCGGCGGACAGGCCGGCCAGCGTTGAGTACTGGAAGAAGCTGCGGCGGCTGAGCCCGGGGGGCACCGCGCCGCTCGTCGTGCTGTGCGTTTCCATCGATGGTCCTCCGAGACCAGGACTCCGGCATTGGGGGGCGGCCGGGCAGGACCGGCCGGACAGCGGACGGGAGCCCGCCCAGCGTCACGAGCTAGACGGCTACCTGGCAGGTGAATTCCATTGAAATGAAAGCACTTCTACTGAACGGAAGTCAATGCCTCGTCATCTCGGTCAGCAGTGGTCTCTCGGGATCGCGGTCTCGCGGGTCCGGCTGTATACCCGCGCCTGGCCCTCGAAGGCTTCCACTTTGCTCATCAGGTGAAAGGACGTCGCGTCGGCGGTCATCGCGCTGCTTGTCTCGATCCGGACCTGCCATCCGTCCCTGGCCAGCTCATGGCTGCTCGCGGTGCGTACCGCGGCGGAGAGCGGATCGCCGGGCCGCAGCGTGCAGGTCTCGGTGCGCTCACGTTTCTTCACCAGCCCGCTGCCGGGCAGCCTGGTGACCTCGCGGGAGCTGCGGACCACCTCGACCGCGCCGGTTGCCGCGTCCCTGCGGACGCTGCGCAGCGTCGGGCTGGCCGCGATCTCGGCCAGATGGGCGGACGGGGCGACTTCCGGCTGCCCGAACGGCGGCAGCGAGGCGTCCCCGGCCCTGGGCCCGCGCACCGGCAGGATGAGGCGGCTGCGGCCGCCGGCCAGCAGGGCGAGCGTGACCGGCTGGGCCGGCGGCCACACCCAGGGCCAGTAGCCAGCCGACACCGCGAGCCGGAGCCGGTGGCCGGCCGGGATCTGCGCGGCGATCGCGTTCAGCGTCACCGTTACCTCCTGCCACTGGCCGGGCCGGAGCGCGGCCGGGCTCTGGTGGCCGCCGGCGTGACAGAGGTTGAGCACGCCCCTGGTGATCAGCAGCGACGAGTTATCGGGCGCGACATCGCAGAGCCGGACGATGAGGTTCCCCGACGGCCCCGACGATGCCACCCGGAGCACGGCCGCGGTGAAGCCGAGCAGGTCCACAGGCTCAGCCAGCGGCCGGGAATCGAAGCACAGCGACTCGGCGTCGGCGTCCCGCTGATCGGCCGGCAGGTCGCCGGGGCCGGCGGCGGCCGGGCACCAGTCACCGGCCGACAGGCCGGCCTCGGCCCCGCCGGGCACCGGCAGGCGCCGGTCCGGCCCGGGGTCGTCGGTCAGCTCGCCAGCGCCGAGCCGGTACTCCCTGGGCATGTCCGGCATCGGCCACGACGGCTCGGCCACCCACCGGCCCGGCTGGAAGCTCCGGTCGTCGTCCGGCCCGGTCCAGCCCTGCAGCCACGCGCGGAGCATCGGCTCGGCCATGATGCCGGTGTCGGCGCCCTTCAGCCAGTGATCCCACCAGCGCAGGCACTCCTGCAGGAACCCGATCGCCGGCCCTGGTATCCCTGAGTGCGGGTACTGGTGGCCCCACGGGCCGATCAGGCCCTTGCGCGGGCCGGCCAGCCCGGCCAGCAGCCGCGGGATCGCGTTCGAGTAGGCGTCCGCCCACCCGCCTACCGCGTAGACCGGGCAGCTGATCGCGGAGTAGTCCGTCCGGACCGAGCCGTGTTTCCAGTACTCGTCCCGGCGCTGGTGGGCGAGCCACTCCTCAGCGAACGGCGGGCTCCCCTCGAGCCGCTGCTGCCACATCGCGCGCCACGCCTCGCCGACGACGGCCGGGTCGGGCGGCAGCGCGTTGAAGCCCAGCATGGTGGCTGCCCACGGCAGCATTTTCGCGGCGAGCACGGCGCCGCCGAGGTAGTGAACGTCGTCGGTGTACCTGTCGTCGGTCGAGCAGACGCTGATCACGGCCGCGAGCTGGGGCGGCCTGCGGGCAGCGATCTGCAGTCCGTTGAACCCGCCCCACGACTTGCCGATGATCCCGGCTCTCCCGCTGCACCACGGCTGGCGCTCCAGCCAGGCGAGCACCTCAAGGGCATCGTCGTGCTCCTGGGTGAGGTACTCATCACGCAGCACCCCCTCGGAGTCACCGCTTCCGCGCAGGTCGACGCGCACGGCCGCGTAACCGTGCCCGGCGAAGTACGGGTGCATCTGCGCGTCCCGCAGCACCGTGCCGTCGCCCTTGCGGTACGGGATGTACTCCAGGATCGCCGGAACGGGCTCCCTGACGGCGTCCGCGGGCAGCCAGATCCGGGCCGACAGCCGGGTGCCGTCGGACATCGGGACCCAGACGTGTTCCACGGTCACGACGGGCCGCTCGAACTGCGTCCTAACCCTGGCAGCTGCCGGCATCCTGGCACCCTTCATCCCGCCGCCCCGGCTTGCCGCCGGGCCGGCTGGGGTTGACAAGACAGGAGCCTGGCTCAGAAGATTTTCGCTGAGATGAAATCAGATCCGAACAGCGAAAGTCAACCCGTCGAGTCTCTCGGCCGGGTACTGGATGTTCTCGAGCTCTTCACCGCTGAGGCGCCTGAGCTCACGCTGACCATGATCGCGGAGCGGCTCGGCTGGCCCACCCCGACCGCGCACCGCGTGGTCAACACGCTGCTGGCCCGCAAGTTCCTGATCCGCGATCCCGGGTCCAGGCGGCTGCGGCTGGGCACCAGCGTCATGCGGCTGGTGGCGCCGCTGATCTCGGGGATGTCGCTGCCCGACGTGGCCCAGCCGCACCTGCACCGGCTGGCCAGCGAGATGGGCGAGACGGTCAACCTGGCCGTCCTCGACGGCGCCGACACGCTCTACATCGCCTCCGCGGCGGGCGGCTCGCTGCTGCGCGCCGAGACTCCGCCTGGCCTGCGGATTCCCGCCCACTGCACGGCGCTCGGCAAGTGCATGCTGGCCCAGCTCGATCCCGCCGACGCCGCGCAGCGGCTGGGCCCGGGGCCTTATGCGGCACGGACCCAGCACTCGCTCAAGTCCTGGGATCAGCTCGCGCACCAGCTCGACGGCGTGCGCGCCAGGGGATTCGCGCTCTCGCTGGAGGAGTACGAGCTCGGCCTCAACTCCTGCGCGGTCGGCGTGCCCACCGCCGACCGGGCGCCGGCCGCGATCAACGTGGCCGCGGTCGCCTCCCGGGTGCCGCCTGATGAGCTGGTGGCCCGGTTCGTGCCCCGGCTCCGCTCGACCGCCGACGCCATCGCCCGCGCGCAGGGAATCTCTCCCGGCCGGCAGTGATGCCCGTCCCGGTCGTCCCGGCTGACCTGCGCGGCGGCTTTCTCCTCGCGCCGGGCATCGCCCATCTCAACCACGGCGGCTTCGGCGCCTGCCCGCGCCCGGTTTTCCTGGCCTACCAGCAGGCCCAGCGTGACATCGAGGCGCACCCTTCAGCGTTCTTGTCACGCGACTACGACCAGCTCATGGCGGAGGTGCGAGACCGGCTGGCCAGCTACGCCGGCTGCCCGCCCGCCAGCCTGGTACTGGTGCCGAACGCGACCTCGGGGCTGAACGCGGTGGCCCGGTCAGTGCCGTTG
The DNA here is from genome assembly GCA_036558005.1 of Streptosporangiaceae bacterium. Lineage (GTDB taxonomy): Bacteria > Actinomycetota > Actinomycetes > Streptosporangiales > Streptosporangiaceae > DATBGO01. Next base: position 12,767 of record DATBGO010000358.1, read on the forward strand.
CGGGCCGGCGATCAGGTGCTGGCGACCGACCATGAATACCCGGCGGCGGACCTGCTGTGGGCGCAGGTGTGCGGGCAGGCCGGTGCCAGCTACATCCGGCACCCGATCCCGCTCCCGGCCGACCTCGCGGCCGGTTCCCCGCGGCCGGGCAGTGACGTCGCCGACTCGCTGTTCAGCGCCGTCACCCCGGCCACCCGGGTGATCTTCATCAGCCACATCACGTCCGTGACCGCCTTCCTGATGCCGGTGGCCGAGATCTGCCGGCGGGCCCGCGCCCAGGGCATCATGACGATCGTCGACGGCGCCCACGCGCCTGGCCACATCCCGCTCAGCCTGGACGCGCTCGGCGCGGACGCCTACGCCGCCAGCGCGCACAAGTGGCTCTGCGCGCCCCGGGGCACCGGTTTCCTGCACGTCCGCCCCGAGTATCAGGCAGCGGTACTGGCCCCGCTGGTCAGCCACGGCTCGGGCGCCGGATCCACCTTCACCGGGCGGTTCCGCTGGCAGGGCACCCGGGATCCGGGCGCCTTCCTGGCCCTGCCCGCCGCCATCGATTTCCAGCGGAGCCACCACTCGCCTGCGGTGCGGCGGCGCTGTCACGAACTCGCCCGGACGGCCAGGACCGCGGTCAGCGAGCTGTTCGGCCTCGCCCCGTGCACCCCCGACTCGCCGGGCTGGTTCAGGCAGATGGTGTCGGCCCGGGTTCCCGCCTGCGACGATGCACGGGTGCGCGCCCGCCTGCTGGCAGAGCACGGGGTCGACGTTCCGGTTCGCAGCTGGAATGGCCAGGCCCTGGTCCGCGTCTCGGCCCAGTCCTACAACACCGAGGACGACATCGAGCGCCTGATCGCCGCGCTGGCGCGGGTCGTGCCGCAGGAACCGCCAACGGAGCCTTGACCGCCGCTGACCAGGCCTCGTACTCTTCCAGTTGGCGGAATCGACTTCATCTGAACGGAAATAAGTGCCGGAGTCTGGCGTGGCGGACGAGCTGGTGTCGCGAGCGGAGGCATTCGCGTCGGCGCTGGCCGCCGACCTGGCTGCCAGGGGCGAGAACCTATACCAGGGCATGCCCTCGGACGCCGATTCACGGTTCGGCTACCGGCGGATGGGCGAGGCCGGCCTGATCGGCCTGCACTGGCCCGCGAGGCTGGGCGGCCAGGGAGCGGCCCCGCAGCAGACCATCGCCGCCGAAGAGCGATTCGGCTACCACTGGCTGCCGCTGTCGGGTTACCTGCTCTCGGTCAAGACCATCGGGAACGCCCTGCTCCGCTATGCGCAGCCCGGTCTCGCCGAGCGCCTGCTGCCGCCGGTCGCGCACGGCGAGCTGCTGTTCTGCCAGGGCTTCTCCGAGCCTGATGCCGGCTCTGACCTGGCTGCCCTGAGAACCAGGGCGACGCTATCGGGCGGGCGCTTCATCGTCTCTGGCCGGAAGCTGTGGACATCCAGCGCGGAATACGCCGACTGGGTGTACCTCGCCGTCCGCACCGACCCCGGCAGGCAACGGCACCGGGGCCTGTCGGTGCTGGTCGCCGACATCAGATCGCCGGGTATCCAGGTGACCACGCACCGCACGATGGGCGGCGGGACGCTGGGCGAGCTGGTGCTCGACGAGGTAGAGATCCCCGCGAGCCAGCTCGTCGGCGAACTGCACGGCGGCTGGGCGGTGCTGATGGGCACCCTGGACTACGAGCGGGTGACCAGTGAGAAGGTCGGCGTCGCCCAGCGCCTGCTCGACCAGCTTGACCAGCACTGCGATGACCCGGCAGCCCGGCGGGCCCTGCGCCGGCTGCGAGGCGAGTGCCAGGCAGCCCGGCTGCACGGCCTGCGGGCCACCGAGCTGCTCGCTGCCGGGCGGCCCGCCAGCGCCGCCTCGTCCATGGCGAAACTGTCGGCGGCGCTGCTGCTGCAGCGGCTGGCCGCGACCGCGGTCGAGATGCTGGGCCCGGCGGGCCTGATCGAGCCGGCCGGGGACGGGCCAGCTCAGGGCAGGTTCGCCGCCTTTCATCGCGCCGCCGTCGCGGCGACGATCGCCGGCGGGGCGAGCGACGTTCAGCGGCGGGTCATCGCCCGCAGGGGACTGGGCTGCGCTGGATGAGCGCCCTGCCGCTGACCGGGATCCGCGTCCTGGACTACGCCCAGTACGTTGCCGGGCCGCTGGCCACCATGCTGCTCGCCGATCTCGGTGCCGACGTGATCAAGATCGAGCCGCCACACGGCGACGCCTGGCGGCACTACGCCTCGCACGCTCCGGGCGAGAGCACGTACTTCTACGCGCTCAACCGCGGCAAGCGCTCGGTTGTCCTCGACCTCAAGACACCCGCGGGGCGCGCCGCCAGCAACCGGCTGATCGCCACCGCGGACGCGGTCGTGCACAACTTCCCCCCGGCCCGGGCACTCTCGTTCGGCCTCGATCAGGACAGCGTGCGGCGGGCCAGCTCGCAGGCGGTGTGCGTATGGATCTCCGCTTTCGGCAGCACCGGGCCAGATTCCGGCCGGCTGGGCTATGACCTCATCGCGCAGGCACTGTCTGGCCTGCTGGTCGCGGACGCGCGCGCGGGGGACGAGGTACCGCGCAGGTCCGGCGGCATCCCGTTCGCGGACATCACCTCCGGGCTGCTGGCGTGCATCGCGGTACTGGCCGGCCTGCGCCAGCGCGGCGCCGGCCCCCCGCCGGGCATCGAGATCTCGCTGCTGGGCGCCGCGCTGGCCACCCAAGTGCAGCGGTTCGTGCGGCCGGCGGCCGGCCCCGGCCCGGCCGCGGGCGGTCAGGTCACCCGGACGGACCTCGACGCGATCGCGCGCCAGGCGGCTGCCGCCGAGGAACTGGAGCCCTACTACCGCTGCTATCAGAGCGCCGACGGCTTCGTCGCGGTGGCGTGTCTCAATACCGCCCAGCGCCGGCAGCTGCTTGACCTGCTCGGCTGCGCCGACCCGTGGGCGGGCAACCCGCAGTCCGCACCAGCCGGGGCGGCCGAGCGGGCGCAGCGCTCCCTGCTGCACCGCCGGTTCGCGTCGGCATTCCTGGCCAGGCCCACCGCCGAATGGGTCGCCCTGCTCACGGCGCGGAACGTTCCCGCCAGCGAAGTCCGTCAGCTCGACCAGATGTTCGGCGATAGGCAGGCCCGTGCGAACGGCCTGGTGCAGTACCTCGATCAGCCCGGCGCCGGCCCGGTCGGCCTGCTAGGCGGGCTCTTCAAGATCGACGGGTCCCCGGCGGCCGCCGGGCGGCCCGCGCCAGCGCTGGGCGAGCACACCGGGGAAGTCCTCCGGCCGGCAGACAACGCCCGCCGGCCGGATCCGGCCGCCGCCACGGGAGCTGATTGAGCGATGACCTCCGCCGAGATAACGGCCTTCACCGGGTCCATCCGCTCAGTGGTCGCCGGCCATCCCACGCCCGACCGCTGGTCGCCGGGCTCGGCATGCGACGACGTGGTCCCCGCGCTGCAGCGGCAACTGGCTGCGGCCGGCTGGTATGACCTTGCCCAGTCGGCGCATGCGCTGCCGTTCGTCGGCCCGGCCGCGGCCGAGCTCGGTCGCGGGCTGGTGGCGCTGCGCGAGCTTGACACCCTGCTCGGCGGCAGCCCGCTGGCGAGCGGGCTGACCAGATACGCGACAGCTGGCGAGCTCGCCGTGCTGCCCTCCCCCGGCGGTGTGCGCCGGGTGCCGATCTCAGCCGCCGATTGCGTCCCGTACGGCGATTGCATCGGCACCCGCCGGGCATCCACGGCGCCGGGCGACCCGCGGCAGCAGGAGCAGGTCGGCCCGCTGGCCGAGCGGGCCTGGATCGCCGCCACGGTCGGGTACCTGGCAGGCCTGACCTCGGCCGCACTGCAGCTCGCGCTGACCCACGCGAACAACCGCGAGGCTTTCGGCGCGCCGTTGTCGAGCCTGGTCAGCGTGCAGCAACGGCTCGCCGGCGCGGCGCTGATCGCCGACAGCCTCAGCCTGCTGGCCGGCGCGGAGCCCGGCGCTGACGCGCTGTCCTACGCCGGGCCGGCCAGCTGTGCCGCGCTCAGGGACTGTCATCAGGTCGTCGGGGCGATCGGGTTCACGCTGGAATATCCGCTACAGCGCTATTCCCGCCGGGCGCGGACGATCCAGTTGTGGGCCGACGCCTGGATCAGCTGCCGCTGCGGGTGAATCGCCGCCGGCTCCGGCGGCCGGCCGCGGCGATACCGCCCGGCGCTGATCCCGCCTACCGTATGCCGGGTAGACCAGTCCGGGCCTGGGCACCCGGTGCGGCAGTTGCGGCGACGACACGACCGTTCTGCTTCGAACCGTACTGCCGAAATGGCTCGCTCTTGCCTTGCCCAGTGTCCGCACCGATGATTGGGTCAATCCGGTATCCCGCAGCCATTCATACCGAAGGGGCCAGGTGAGTAAGCCATCATGAAGCCATTGATCTGGAGAAAGCTAGCGCCTGCTGCTGCCGTTGTGATTACCGCGGTGCTGGCCTTTCCGTCGCAGGCGCACGCCACCGGCGGATACGGCTTCGACCGGGTCACCTCGCCCGGTGCGTCGGCCGAGGGCACGGGGTACGGGCTGGGCTGGGTGGCGCTCAGCGGCCCCGGGACCAACGACCCGATCATCGGCAACCTCTTCTACTACGACAACAGCGCCCCCGGTGACGCGGCCGACCACATGGACATCTTCAATCCCGGCTACACCTACCCGCGCGGGTGGGCATACGGCCAGTTCAACGGGTGTGCCTACGCGTACAAGTTCACGAACTTCTACCTGGAGAGCGGGACCCCGCACAGCGGCGACTGCACCCCGTACTCCGCCGGGATGGCCAAGTCCGACCTGTTCTGCAGCTCCGGCGACTCGCTGTGTCCCAGCTACGGGGCCTACCAGACCGTGCTCGAGGTCACCGCCGTGCAGAATTGCACCGCCTACGGCAACGTCGGGTCGGCGCTCTTCGGCCCTAATCGCGCCACCGCGTCCTCGGCCGGAGCCAATCCGCTCGGCACTGTTTCCGCGGGCTGGGCGTTCGACGTCCGGTACATCACCAAGAATGATCAGTGGGTGATGGGCAAGGTACCGGGATACAAATTCACCGCTCCCGGGGCCCCGGCCGCCGACCTTAGCTGGGTATTCATCCCGCGCGGGTGCATTTAGCGGCAGCACGTTCCCGCTCTTCGCCCGGCTGCCCGGCGAACCCGCACGTCCCGGGCGGCCGCGGCGAAGGTCACGCTAACGTTTGCGGATGGACCGCAATAGTTCGACACTGCGCGTATCGGCCGGGATGGTGTGCTCCGCCGACCACCTGGCCTCCGAAGCCGGGCTCGCCGCGCTGCGGTCCGGCGGCAACGCCGCCGACGCGGTGATCGCAGCGAACGCGGTGCTCACGGTGACCAGCCCGCACCTGTGCGGCCTGGGCGGCGACCTGCTCGCGATGGTGTACCAGCCGGGGTCGGCCCGACCGCTGGCCGCGCTCAACGCGACCGGCCGGGCTGGCTCCGGTGCCGACGCCGCCGCGCTGCGCCGGGAGGGCCACCAGGCCGTTCCGTTCACCGGCGACATCCGCGCGGTGCCGGTACCCGGCTGCGTCGACGGGTGGCTCGCGCTGCACGCCGGCTGCGCCCGGCTGCCGCTCCCCGACCTGCTGGCGCCCGCCAGGGAATACGCGGCAGCCGGGTTCCCCGCGGCGCCGCTGCTGGCCTCAGCGCTGCCCGGGCTGGCCGGGCTGGCCGGCAACGACGACTTCTTCCCCGGCGGCCAGCCGGCCGCCGGCGGCCAGCGGCTCACCCGTCCCGGGGTGGCACGGGCGCTGGCGGCGATCGCCGCGGACGGGCGGGCCGGCTTCTACCAGGGCGAGTTCGGGCGCGGCCTGATCGGCCTCGGCGGCGGGCTGTACACCGAGGCCGACCTCAGGCGGCCGAACGCCGCCTGGACCGAGCCGATCTCGGGGCCGGCCTGGGGGCACGTGCTGTGGACCGCGCCGCCCAACTCCCAGGGTTACCTGGCGCTGCTCGGCGCGGCGATCGCCGACGGGCTGAGCTTCCCCGCCAGCCCCGACGACCCCGGCAGCGTGCACCTGCTGGCCGAGGCCGCCGCGGCGGCGGGCTGCGACCGTCCCGCGGTGCTGCACGAGGACGCCGACGTGCGGCCGCTGCTGCGGCCCGAGGCGGTGGCGGCCCGCCGTGACCGGATCCAGCCCGGCCGCCGGGGCCGGTTCGGGGCGCCGACCGCGCCCGGCGGCACCACCTGCGTCTGCGCGGTCGACCGCGACGGCATGGGCGTGTCGCTGCTGCAGTCGAACGCGGCCGGGTTCGGCGCGCTGCTGTTCGAGCCGTCGACCCGGATCAACCTGCACAACCGCGGGCTCGGGTTCGCGCTCGCCGACGGGCACCCGGCGCAGCTGGCTCCGGGCCGCCGGCCGCCGCACACCCTCTCGCCGCTGATCGTCACCCGCCCGGACGGCTCGCTGCGGGCGGTGCTGGGCAGCCGCGGCGGGGACAGCCAGCCGCAGCTGCTGCTCCAGCTGCTCGCCCGGGTGCTGCGGTTCGGCCAGGAGCCGCCGCGGCGATGGCGGCGGCCCGCTGGGAACTGTCCGCCCGCGGCTTCGACGGCTTCAACACCTGGACCGCGCCCGGCGACCTGGTGCTGCAGCTGGAACCGGGCGCGCCGCCGGAGTGGTCCGGCCAGCTGACCGCGCTGGGGCACGAGGTCCGCACGCCCGGCGACGTGTTCGGGCACGCGCAGTTCATCGACGTGCGCGACGGCCGGGTGCTGGCGGGCGCGGCCGACCCGCGCGCGGTGACCGGCTCGGTGGCCGCGGCCTGACCGGCCAGGGCCCGGCCTGGCCAGGCCTGACCCGGCTCAGGGTCCCGGCGGCAGGCCCGCGGGCGGGCGGATCACCGGCCGCAGCGACCCGTAGCCGCCGCGCCAGTACAGCAGCGGGGCCGCGTCGGTGCCGCTGGTCTCGACCGCGCGCACCCGGCCGACGACGATCTCGTGATCGCCCCGGGTCAGCCGGTCGTCCACGGTGCATTCGAGCGCGGCCAGCGCGCCGTCCAGCCGCGGGCTGCCGGTCTCGCCCCGGTGGTGCGGCACGCTGTCCCAGGCGGCGGCCAGCCCGCGCCGGGCGAAGTTGGCCGACAGGTGCCGCTGCGGCGCGGCGAGCACGTTGATCACGAACGCGCCGTGCTCGCGGACCGCGACCAGCGTGAGGCTGTCCCGCCCGAAGCAGACCAGCACCAGCGGCGGGTCCAGCGAGAGCGAGGCGACCGCGCTGGCCGTGGTGCCGACCGGCCTGCCGTCCGCCCCGACGGAGGTCACCACGGTGACGCCGGTGGCGAAGTGCCCGATCGCGTGCCTGAACTCGGTCTCGCTGACCGCCTTGGCGGTCTCATCAAGGGCTGTCATCGTCGCAGCGTCCTCACCGGATCCGGTAGCCGCCTGTGCTCAGACGGAGTAGCGCTCCTTCCGGAAGTCGAACCGGGCCAGCGCGATGGCGGCGAGCACCACCGAGAACAGCACCAGCAGCCCGGAACCTTCCAGTACCACGCTCCAGTGCGCGGTCCCCACGGTCGTCTCGTCGATGGCCCGCATCGCCCAGTGGTGCGGGGTGAACCAGCCGAGCACCTGGGCCCAGTGCGGCAGCTGCGGTGAGGGCACCAGCGCCCCGCCCAGCGCGCCGAGCATCAGCAGCACCAGGTAGGTGATGGAGAAGAACACCTCAGCCCGCCGGATCAGGGTGAACATCAGCACGCCGGTCGCGACCCCGGTCAGCGCGAACGGCACCAGGATCACCGCGAGCTGGCCGGCCCCGGTCAGGACCCCGGCGTTCAGCGGCAGGTTCAGCGCCGTCAGCGCGAAAATCACGAAGACGACCAGCTGGGCGATCCCGATCAGCAGCACGGCCAGGCACTTGCCGGCCAGGTAGCCGCTGCTGGCCGGCGCCGCGGTGGCGGTCCGCCGCCAGGTGTGCGAGTCGAACTCGCGGTACAGGGCCCGGCCCACGTAGTTGACGGTCATGAAGCAGAACATGATCCCGAACCCGATGGTCACCCGGCCGGTCGCGCCGCCGCGGCCGATGGTCGCCAGGGCGGGCCCGAGGATCGCGCTGGCCACGGCGGGCAGCACCACGAACCAGACGAAGGGAAACCGCCCCCGGTACAGGGCCCGCCACTCGGTCAGCGAGAACGTGCCGATCACTGCCATCATTTCAGTTCCTCCTCGACCGCCGCCCGCAAGGACGGGTCACGCCGCAGCAGATCGCGCAGGGCCGGCGGCCTGACCTCGATCGCGTGCAAGGGCTGCCGCGGGTCGATCCCCGCCTCACCGGACGCCCGCACGATCTCGGCCAGCGAGCCGATCGGGCCGGGCAGCTCGGTGCTGAGCACGCTCCCGTCGCCGCGCAGCCGCTCGGCATACCCGAGCCGGCTCTGCCGGGCCAGGTACTCGCGCAGCGAGCCGAGCGGGTACGTCTTGCCCTCGACCAGCACCGTGATCACCGAGCACAGTTCCTCGACGTCCTCGGGGTAGTGCGCGGTGACCAGCGTGGCGATGCCCTCGCCGCGCCACCGGGCGACCAGGTCGATCAGGATCTGCCGGGTCTCGAAGTCCAGCGCGGTGGTGGGCTCGTCCAGCAGCCTGATCGTGGGCCCGTGCACGAACGCGCAGGCCAGGTGGACGATGCGCTGCTGGCCGCCGGACAGGTCGCGGGCGGTGCGGCCGGCCAGGTGACCCAGCCGGAAGTCGTCGACGGCCTTGCTGACCAGGTCGGTCACCCGCCAGCGGCGGGTGGCCAGCCGGGCCGCGTGGCCCAGGTTCTCGGCCACGGTGAGGTGGCGGTACAGGGCGGTGTCCTGGGTGGCGTAGCCGATCGGCCCCCGCGCCTCGGCGGCCGCCTCGATCAGTCCCCGCCGCTCCCCCTCGATGGTGTTGGTGATGGCGCCGAGCAGCGTCGACTTGCCGCTGCCGTTGGCGCCGAGGAGCCCGGTCACCAGGCCGGCCTCTAGTTGCAGGGAGGCCCCGTGCAGGACCGGGGACCCTCCCGGGTAGCGGAAATCAAGGTCTTTGACGTTGAGCATGCCTTCAGCCTAAATCTTGACCGACGATCGGTCAACGAAAGTCTGCGTCATCCAGTCCCGCAGCCGCCTGGCGTTGTCCGGCATCGACAGCGCGGTACGCGGGGCCGGCGGCTCGCCCATCGCCCCGGCGGCGTGGATCAGCACCGGGCCGCCGGCCGTCTCCGCCCGCGCCAGCGCGGCCCGCAGCCCGTCCTCGGTGCACACCCGGGTGCTCCAGGCGTAGCCGAGCGCGGCGCCGACGTCGGTCACCGATCCGGGCCGGAGCAGCCGCTGGCCGCCGGTGCTCTCCCAGCCGCCGTTCCAGTGCACGACGTGGGTGACCGCAAGCCCGGACAGCGCGATGGTCGCGGTGCCCGGCAGGCCCATCAGGTGGTTGCCGTCACCCTCCAGCGCGGCCGCCGGGCGGCCGGTGGCCCTGGCCAGCCCGGCCGCGACGGCGGGCGCGAGCCCCATCCCGGCCAGCAGGTAGAAGACGTGCGGGCCGTCCCCGGCCGCCGCCACCTCCCTGGCCAGGAACCCGTTGCCGACGGTCAGCGGCCGGCCGGTGCGCGCCGTCCAGGCCAGCACGGCCGCGGCCACCGCGGCCCGGCTGAGCCGGCTGCCGGGCGTCACGGCTGCACCAGCAGCGCGTAGGGGCAGCGGCGCTGGATGGCGGCCGCGGCCCTGGCGCTGAACCTGGCCGCGTCGCCGGGCTGGCCGCGGCGGCACACGATGTCGTAGCTGATCCCGGCCGCGTCCAGCAGCGCGGTGCTGCGCTCGCCCATGACCACGTGGTGGCCCAGGGTGTCCCGGCCCGACCCGGCCCAGCCGATCACCAGCAGCACCGGTACCTGCGCGGCGATGGCCAGCGAGATCAGCGAGTCCAGCGAGGTGCCCAGGCCGGCGTTCTTCATGAACACCGCGCCGCGGTGCCCGGCCAGTTCCAGGCCGAACGCGATCGCGACCGCGATGTCTTCCCTGACAGTGAAGTCAACCGGCATCCGGCCGCCGATGGCGGCCAGCACGTCACTGAGCTGAGAGTCGGGCACGCCGATGGCCCGCTCGACGCCGAGGTTCCCGAGCACGGCGAGCACGGTGCCGGCGGCGGTCACCGGGCCGGCGGCCGGCCCGGGCGCGGTGAGCGGCGCGGTGGTCGTCATGGCAGGTTCGCCCACCAGTTCCACTGGAACGGTCCCAGGCCGACCGCCTTGCGCAGCCGCTCCAGCTCCGCCGCGACCCGCAGGGACGGGTAGAACCCCTCCGGGGTCCGCATCGGCAGGACCTCGATCGGGATCCGGCCCCGGACGTAGCCATCGGCGGCGGCCAGGCAGTCCAGCGCCGCGTGCGCGGTGGCCCGGCCGGGGTCGGGCACCTGCCGCAGCTGCTGGATCCGCTGCAGCGAGTCGGTGGCCGGGCTGCTGACCGCGGCCGCCGCCAGCAGCACGTCCGTCTCGCGCGGCGAGCAGGCCGGCCGGCCATCGAGCATGAGCTCGCAGTACACCAGCTTCTCGACGGTCAGCAGGCAGGCCAGCACGCAGGTGTCCCAGTCCGCCGCCTCGGCGGCGGCCTCGGCGTCCTCCAGCCCGGGCTGCACCAGCAGCGGGTGGCTCCACGACGCGCTCGTGGCCTGGTCGGCGAACCACCGGGCGTCCCATCCGGTCACTTCAGCCTCCTGTCGATCTGGCCGGGGTCGGCGCTCAGCGTGACCGACCCGGCGCTGATGGCCTCCCCGAGGCCGGCCGCGCCGCCGCCGGCCAGCGCGGCGGCCAGTGACCCGGCCGCCGGTCCCGGCGCGTCCAGCAGCCGGGTGCCGGCCAGCCGGTAGGTGCGGTCGACGAAGGTGAATTCGGGCGCGTCGGCCCGGTGCAGGGTGACCAGCGAACCCGGGTCCCCGGCCGGCACCCCGAGCCCGGACACGAACTCGTCGTATCCGGCCGCGGACTCCACCGCGCGGGCCCGCGCCAGCACCGCGGCGGGCAGCCCCGCGTGCCGCGCCTTCGCCGGCAGCCACTTCTCGCCGATGAAGATCTGGCCCGCCGCGCGCACCGCGACCTCGACGGCCGCCTCGGCGGCCCGGGACCAGGCCAGCGGCGCCAGCGCGGACCCGGCGGCCTGCAGCACCAGCGCCATGGCCGCGGCCCGCACCGTCAGGTCCAGCGCGCTGCGGACCAGCACCGCGCTGATCCGGGCCAGCTCAGCGGGGCCGAACAGCGGCGGCGAGCCGTCGTAGAGCGGCACCGACGTCGCCCACCGGCTCAGCCGTTTCAGGTCGGTCATGCCGGGCGGCACGCCCAGGGCGCACCGGCCGCCCAGCAGCGGCACGTCGTCGCCCGCCCCGTCCTGGCCCGCCGCCGCCAGCACCCGGCCCGGCGCCCCGGCCTGGTAGTGCACCAGGTCGAGGCGGGTCCGGCCGGCGAAGAACAGCATCGGCACCACGCCTTTGGCCGGCCCGGCGACGAACACATGCAGGTCGATGTCGCTGCCGGCGTTCCCGAGCCCGGCGGACAGCGAGCCGGTCAGGTAGGTGTCCTCGCCGTCCAGGCAGCTGCCCAGCACCCCGGCCACCTGCTCCGGGGTCACCCCGGTCAGCCTGACCGCGGCGCGGAACTCCCCGGTGTAGGCGCGGGCGGTCATCTCGCCTGCCCGACCGCGCGGAAGTCCTCGCTCAGCTCGAGCAGCTCGTTCATCGGCACGATCCGCCGGTCCAGGTGCGCCAGCCCGTCACCGCTGCGCAGCTGGGCCAGGGCCTGGTCGATGCCCCACACCGTGGCGCGCAGCAGCTGGTTGGCGTAGATCGCCATCCGGTACCCCAGCCGCCCCAGCGTCCGCAGCGACAGCTGCGGGAACGCGGTGGGAATGCTCACCAGCGGCACCTCGTGCGCCCAGCGCCTGGCCACCTCCACCGCCTCGGCCCCGTCGGCGGCGCGGGAGTGCACCAGGATGAGGTCGGCCCCGGCGTCGGCGTAGCTGGCCGCCCTGGCCAGCGCCGCGTCCATGCCCTCCCCCGCGATCAGCGCCTCGGTCCTGGCGATGATCAGGAAGTCCGGGTCGAGCTGGGCCCGCTTGGCGTGGCGGATCTTCGCGGCGAACTCGCCGGGCTCCTCCAGGTCCCTGGTGCCGCCGGACAGGAAGCTGTTGCGCTTGGGGAACGCGTTGTCCTCGATGCACACCCCGGCGATGCCGCTGCCGCTCAGCTCGCGGACGGCCCGCACCGTCGTTTCCAGCGTGCCGTACCCGTTGTCGGCGTCGACGACCAGCGGCAGGTCGGAGGCGAGCGCGATGGACCGGGCCGCGCCGCACATCTCCGCGAAGCCCAGCAGGTTGCGGTCTGGTAATCCGTGCACGGCCGATATTTCCAGGCTGCTCACCCAGCCGCCGTCGAATCCGGCCCGCTCGGCGAGCCGGCTGACCAGCGCGTTGTGCACGCCGACCAGGGTGACCGGCATATCAGTTCGGTCCTGCACGGCTTCGCGCAGGCGGGTGGTCGCTCGCATTGTCATGGTGTCTTTCCTCGTGCCCGTGGTCATGGGTTTCACCGCCGCCCCTCAGCCGACCAGCGCCTTGCGCTCCAGCTGGCGCAGCATCTGCTCGCTGTTGTCGCGCAGCGCCCTGGAGGCGACCGGGTCGAGCATCTGCGCGAGCAGCGGCAGGCCGATCTCGAAGTCGATGTCGAGGACGACCTGGGTCTCGCCGGCCCCGCCCCGCGACACCTGCCAGTACCCCTCGAACCGGTCCAGGTCACCGTCGACCTGGCAGAACTCGATCCGGCGCCGGTCGTCGTCGATCTGTTCCCGCTCGGTCCATTCCAGGATCGAGCCCTTGAGCAGGACCGACCAGCTGGTCGTCCGCTGCTGCCCGGCCCGGTGCACGATCGTCACGGTCCGGACGTTCTCCATGTACGCGGGGTACGCCTCGACCCCGCAGACGGTCTCCCAGACGGTGTCGATGTCCGCCTCGATGGCCAGCTCTACGCGTACCTGCGGCATGCCGGGCCTCCCTGCCTCGTGTGGTCTCGTGCGCTCATCCGATCCAGGCCTCCCAGTCGAAGGGCGGCAGCCCCAGCCGGTGCCGCAGCTGCTCCAGCCGCGAGACCAGCTCCACGGCCGGCCGGTAGCCGGTCGGCGTGCGGCGGACCGGCAGCTGCACCGGCAGCTGCCCGGCCACCCAGGTCATGGCTTCCTCGGCCAGGCCGGCCGCCCGGCGGGCGTCGGCGGCGCTCGCGCGGCCGTCCGCCACGATGGCGCGCAGCTCCTCGGCCGGCCCAGGCGCCGTGGCGGTCGTGATCATCAGGTCCAGTTCGAGCGCCGTCCTGGCCGTGCTGTGCCCGTTCAGCACCTGCTGGCACACGGTGGCCCAGCGCAGGCACTCGATCGCCGAGGCCATGGCGCGGGCCGGGTCGTCCGCCTCGATCGCCGAGGCGATATCCACCCGGGCGGGCTGGATCAGCATCGCGTAGATGACCGCGGCGGTCGTGCCCTCGGCGGCGTACCAGTGCGCGTCGGTCTTGCGGTCCTGGCCGGCCGCGAGCGCGGCGCTCACCGCTGGCCGCCCAGGCTGGGCAGGACGCCGGCCAGGTCCACGGTCCACCGCAGGGCGCCGCAGGCCAGCCCGTCCAGGACCGCGGCGGGGTCCTGCTGCGCGGCGGCCGCGGCGTGCACCGGCACCGGTTGCAGCCGCGGCACCAGCCGGCGGCTGCCCACCAGGGCGAAGCTCTGGCCGGCGACGCTCCACCGCTCGGCTTCGGGACTGGCCGACAGCCGGACCCGGACCGGTACCTCGTCCATGTCCAGGCCGAGCTGCCGCAGCAGGCAGCCGAGGTCGGCCGTCCGCTCCGCCCGGCAGGCCGCCGCGGCGATGCCGGCCACCCGCCGGTCGCCGGAGCGGCGGGGCAGCCAGCGCTCGCCGAGGTAATCCTGGCCGGCCAGGATCGCGGCGAGTTCCCAGGCGGCGACCCCGGCCCGGCGGCACAGGTACCAGGACCGCTCGAGGCCGGCCTGCTCTGCCAGCAGCGCGAACGCGGTCAGGGCGATCAGGTCCCCGGCCAGCGACAGCCGGATGAGTCCGCGCGCCCGGCCCTGCTGTTCCTCGCTGAGCAGCGGCGGGCCGCCCGCGCGCAGCGGCACCGCGTTCAGCCACCGGCTCATCAGCCAGGGACCGGACCGGCCGCTGGGCCGGATCCGCTGGCCCGGCCGCTCGGTCGCCAGCATCCGCTCGATCGTGTAGCGGCTCAGGTAGCGCACGTCCACGCAGGTCCCGGCGCGGGTGAAGGCCAGCGCTGAGCCCTCGCTGGCCCGCGGGTCAGCGGAGACGACCTGGATGTCGATGTCGGACCTGCGGTCGCCGAGCCCGGCGGCCAGCGAGCCGGTCAGGTAGGCATCGCCGTCGTAGGCGGCGAGCAGCGCGCCGAGCTCGCCCGGGTCGGCGCCGACTACCTCCAGCGCCGTCATGACCTCGGCGGATAGCGCGCCGCCGATGGATAGGCGGTCTGATAGCACAGTCATACCAGTGCTCCCTCGGGTGCGGATTCGGTGTAGGCGGCCTGCAGGGCCGCGCGCAGCCGGGCGCGGGCGGTGCCCAGCTCGTCGTCGGACAAGATCGCCGGGGGCAGCAGCCGGATCACCTCGGGCTGGCCCAGGCACGGTGACACCACCAGGCCGGCCAGCGGCAGCTCGGCGAGCAGGCTTCCGGCCTGGCGGGCGGAGCGCAGCTCGATCCCCCACATGAATCCGCGACCGCGGACCTCCTTGATCATTCCCGGATGCTCGGCGGCCAGCTCTGCCAGCAGCCCGGCGACGGCCGCCGCCCTGGCCTCCCGGCCGGGCAGCGCGTCGAGGGCGTCCAGCGCGCCCAGCGCCGCGGCGGCGGACAGCGGGTGCCCGCCGAAGGTCATGGAGTGCCAGAACGGGTCGCGCAGCAGCGGCGCGAACAGCTCCTCGGTGCCGATGACCGCCGAGATCGGGGCGACCCCGCCGCCCAGCGCCTTGCCGAGCAGCACCGCGGACAGCGGCGCGCCGAACTCGTGCGCCAGCGACATCGCCCCGGCCCGGTACAGGCCGGCCTGGATCTCGTCGGCGATGAAGTGCGCGCCGTGCCGGGCCGCCAGCTCGCCCCAGGCGATCACCACGTCCGGCGGGACGGGGACGACCCCGCCCTCGCCCTGGACCGGCTCGAGGATCAGCGCCGCGACGTCGCCGGCGGACAGCTCCCGCTCCAGCCGGGCCAGGTCGCCCGGGTCGACGTGGGTGGCGGGCGGCAGGTAGTCCTCGACCAGGCCGCGGTAGCGCGGGTGCCAGGTCACGCTCAGCGCGCCGAGCGTCTTGCCGTGGAAGGCGCCGGTCGCGGCGATCACCCGCGGCCGCCCGGTGCTCGCCCTGGCCAGCTTCAGCGCCAGCTCGACCGCGTCGGCCCCGTTCAGCCCGAACCAGCACCGGCGCAGCGGGCCGGGCGCGAAGTACCCGGTCAGCCGCTCGGCCAGCCGCGGCGCCGGCTCGCTGGCGAGCGACCTGGTGCTGGCGGGCAGGCGGTGCAATTGCTCGCTGACCGCGGCGACCACGGCGGGATGACGATGCCCCAGCAGGCAGACGCCGTAGCTGCCGAAGTCCAGCAGCCGCCGGCCGTCCGACAGCGTGACCCACGCCCCGGCCGAGCTGACCTCCCACGCGCCGCCGCCGGCGAACCGGTGGGCCAGCGCCAGGCCGGGAGACAGGTACCGCCGCTCGGCGATCAGCGGGTCGAACCCGCTGCCGTCCTGGCCGGCCGCCGCCAGCCCGGGCCCGGCGGTCACCGGACCAGGTCCAGGGACAGCGGCTGGCCCGCGCCGGCCGCGGCGATCAGCGCCTCGCACAGCGGCACCGACGGCGGATGATGATGCGCGGCCAGCGCGTCCATGACCAGCCCGGACGCGCGGCTGCCCTGGGTGTAGACGGCGGCGCCGAGCACCGGCCGCAGGCTGGCAAGGACCCGGTCCGTCGCGGTGCTCAGGTGGATGCGCAGCGCCGCGGCCGCGGCCATCGCGCTGTCGCCGCGCAGCCGCCCTTCGGTCCAGCCGTGGCCGACGCTGCGGCAGGCGGCGCCCAGCACGCTCAGCTCGGTCGCGGCCGCTACCAGCGCGGCGGCCCGGCGCTGCGCCGGGCAGCGGCCGGGCCCGGCCGCGGCGAGCTCGGTCAGCGCGCTCAGCACGCCGTGGTAGGTCGCGCTGATCAGCACGACGAACCAGATCAGCCCGTCGATCACGGTCTCGTCGACGGACCCGGCCGGCGCCTCGTGGAACACCAGCCGCCGGTCGATCTCCACCTCGGTGAGCTCGACCCTGGCGGTGTCGGAGGCGCGCATGCCCAGCGAGTTCCAGGCGCCCTCGACCTTCAGGCCGGGCGAGGCGGCCGGGCAGAGCGCCACGATCGCCAGGCCCTCGTCCTCCACCTGGGCTGACAGGCAGAACAGCTCGGCGGTCGAGGACAGCGAGCAGGGGAACTTCGTCCCGGTCAGCGCGAACCCGGTGCGGGTGCGCACCGCGCGCGTCTTGCTGCGCAGGATGTTGGCGCTCCCGCCGGGCTCGGCGAACGCCGAGCCGACCAGCTGGTGGCCGGCCCCGATCGCCTCCATCAGCATCCAGGACGCGTCCCTGTGGCGCTTCCAGTGCTCGGCGAGCAGCCCGATCGAGTGCATGTGCATGTTCAGCGCGACCGCGACCGAAGGGTCACGGTGACCGAGCCTGCGCTGCGCCGAGGCCGTCGTGACCAGGTCGCCGTCACCGCCGCCGAACTGCGCCGGGATCGGCAGCACCGCCAGGTCGCCGGCCGCCGCGGCCATGATCCGCTCACGCGGGTCGGTGCTGTCCCGCGCCTGCGGCAGCGGGTCGGGAACGTCGTGCCAGCCCGCCGCGAGCAATTCGCCCCAGCATTCGCCCTGGGCGGTCCGCGCGTCGCTGTTCGCTGATGTTTTCATGATGAGCTCTCCGCCAGCGGCTCGATAAGCTTCGTCCCGGTGGTCGGCAATTCTGATATCGCCGCGCTCAGCTCAAGCAGGTGCTGCCAGAGCGCCGGGGGAATGCGGTAACGGCAGCCTTCCCTGCGGCGTTCAAAGGCGTCTTTCATGAACGCTATCCGCTGCCGCACCGACGCGGTCCGGTACTCCGGCCCGGGCTGGTAAGACCCCGAATGATCGAGGCAGGACACGTCGCTGAAGTCAGCCGGGCTGACCGCGGCCGGGATATCCGGGCCGGCCATCGACCGCCCGATCAGCGCGGTCATTTCCGGCCGGTCGAGCAGCAGGGACAGGTCCCTGACGATGTCGGCGGGCTCGTCCGGGATGTGCACGTAGGACATGACCCGGCACGGCGACCCCAGCTCGTGCCGCAGCTGGCCAGGCCGCTGCTGGTCGGGCCGGGACGGGCCCTTCATCTGGGCCAGCCGGGTGGTCGCCCACTGGCCGGCGGCCCGCTCGCGGTCGGCCAGGATGAGGCCGTAGGCCGGGCCGAGGGCCAGCAGCAGCTCGCTGAGCTCGATCCGCTCGACCGGGCCGATGTTCCACGAGTAACGCCAGATGTCGTGGATGGCGACCGGGGTCAGCCCGGCCCGGAAGACCGCGGCCACCTCGAAGCCGCGGCCGGCCAGGAACCGCAGCACCCGCGGCAGGACCCCGTCGATCCAGCCTTCCGGCTTCACCAGCAGCAGGGCGTGACCGGCCAGCCAGTCGATGACGCCGGGCCCGAGCTCGGCCAGCAGCCCGGCGTGCGCGACCATGAACCCGGGCTCCTGGCTGTACAGCTGCCATTTGCGCGGGTCGCGGGTGAGCCGGGACCAGGCGGCCGGGCGGCCGGGGGCCAGCAGGCCCGCCGCGGCCCGGTCCAGGGTCATGGCCTCGCCGTTGGCCCCGGGACCGGTCGTCATCCCTCGTCCAGGCAGTCGGGCTGCTCGGCCATGATCCAGTCGAACATCGGCTGGGCGCTGTACCAGCCGGCCAGCGGGAAGCCGTTCTGGCCGCGGATCTCCCTGGCGTACTCAGCGGGGATCAGGGTCGGCTCGCCGCCCGCGCACGCCATGATCTCGGCCTGGCAGGAGTGCTCCAGGGTGATGAACCACCAGACCGCCTCCTCGACGGACTGGCCCACCGTGAACGTGCCCTCGTTGGCGTTGATCACGGCCTTGTAGCTGCCGAGCGCGACGGTCAGCTCCTTGCCCACTTCCTCGTGGCTGGCGACCCGCCCGTTGGCCTCGCCCAGCCCGAGGTCCTCGAAGAAGATGCAGGCGTCCTGGGTGATCGGGCGCAGCAGCCGCCGGTAGGAGGCGAACGTCTTGCTGTACATCGCGTGCGCGTGCGCGACGCAGGCCACGTCCGAGCGGGCCGCGTGGATCTGCGAGTGGATCAGCACGGCCGACCGGCTCACCGGCCAGGATCCCGCCAGCACGGCGCCGGCCGCGTCCACCAGCAGCAGGTCGCGCGCCCGGATCTGGCGGAAGCTCATGGCGAACGGGTTCACCCAGAAGCAATCGGTCCGCTCGGGATCGCGGACGGTCATGTACCCGGCCGCTCCCTCGTCAAATCCGAAATGGCCGAAGATGCGGAAAGCGGCGGCCAGGCGCTGCTTGCGATACGAGCGTTCCTCCGCCGTGCTGCGTTCCTTGAATGGATCGTGAGGCGCGCGGTCGCTGGTTTTCGTCATGGGATTCTGCTCCGTTCTCATGGCGCCAAAATTAGATCGCTGACCGACGGTCGGTCAAGAGTTATTACCGGATGAGCACTGACGGTTCTTAAAGCGGCAGGCGTGGGTCAGATAGCGGCCTGAGGCAGTCAATGGATAGCGTTAAAGAAAATGGCGGGCCGCTGAAATGGCGGGCGCTGCCGTCGCCCGCCCCGGCCGCCTGGTCAGGCCCGCAGCCCGGCCAGCGCGCCGCGGCCCTCGACCAGCGCCCAGGGCTGCGGGGTGCGCCTGGCCAGCCGGGGCTTGGCGCTGATCCAGTACCGCACCGAGCTGGCCAGCACCGCGGCCGGGTCCTGAACCGGGCAGGTGGGCGCGAACGGGGCCGGCATGCTGGTGTAGGCCTCGAACATGCCGAGCAGCTGCACGGTCTGGTTCTGCACCGCGGACAGGTACTCGCGGGCCAGCGGCAGGTAGAACCGGTGCCAGCGGTCCAGTGACAGGGTGGGCGGCGGCTGCACCGGCGCGAGCCGCTGGGTGGCCCGCCACTGGTTCAGCTCGCCCAGGATGATGTCCACCATCTCGTGCAGCCGCAGGCACCGCGGGCCCGCCGCGATCACCTCGGTCCGCCGCCCCGCCCTGGCGGGCCCGGCCGCCGCGGCCGCGATCACCTCGGCCACCTGGTCCACCGGCGCGATCTCGGCGTAGCCGTCCGGGTCGCCCACGATGACCGCGGCCAGGCCCGACACCAGCGCCTGCAGCAGGGTGTACGGCCCGCTGAACCGGGCGATCGCCCCGTCGGCCCGGCTGCCGAGGATGAGCGGGGGCGCGACGATCGTCACCGGGCCCTCCCTGGCCAGCATCAGTTCCTCGCACCGGGCCTTCGACCACTCATATCCGTTGCGGTATCCGCCGAACGGCCCGGCCAGCGTGCCGGCGTGCCCGGCGTAGGCCGTCGAGACGTGGATCACGTGGGTCGCGTCGCCGGCCAGGTCCAGGATTGCCCGGGCGGGTTCGATGTTCTCTGCCGTCGCCTCCGCGCGGGTCATCGTCCACCGGGTCGAGGCCGCCGCGTGAATGATCACGTCCCAGTCGCGGCGCAGCGCCGGGGGCGGCGGCTCCTGGCCCATGTTCCACCGGATCGTGCCCGGCCCGTCCGGCTCCCGCCGGGTCACCGGCACCACGGCCTGGCCCGGCTGGCCGAGCAGGCGGCGCACCTGGCTCCCGACGATGCCGGTCGCCCCGGTCAGCAGGATGCTGGTCATCTGGCTCCTTAGGCCGGGCGGAAGGCCAGCGTGGCGTTGTGCCCGCCGAATCCGAACGAGTTG
>DATBGO010000359.1:0-2207 GCA_036558005.1 Streptosporangiaceae bacterium
GCAGTCGCTGATATGACCGCATCCGGCCAGGATCCAAGGAGTGTGGGCTGGGGCGATCGGGGGCCGTGCGTATCAGCCTGACCGCCCAGGCACGGAGCCGAGGCTCCGTCTCAACAGGAACCCAACGCGCGGGTAGCGGCATTATGCGGGTGATCGTTGTCAAGCTGATCACGGGTTGTTCCGGTAGCGGCGTGCTGCTGTGGCGGCGGCGGTGCCGAGGAGTTCGCCGATCTGGGCCCAGGTGAGTTCCTGGTCGCGGGCGTCGTGGACGGCCTGGGGCAGGAGTTGTGTGGCTTGGGTGATGAGGCTAGTCAGGGCGTGCAGGCGGACGGCGGAGTCGCCAAGCCAGTAGGCGGTGCGCAGGCGGGCGAGCTGGTCGACCGCGTTGTTGAGGACGGCGAGACTGTCCTCGCCGGTGGTGGGGGCGGGCAGCTGGCCGGGGCGGGCCAGGCGCAGGGGCGGGCGGTTCATGAGGCGTCCTGGTCTACTTGGGCGAGCAGCGAGGCGAACAGTTGCTGGCGGTGGTCTTGGCTGTGGGCGGCGGCGTGGTCGTGCTGGGCTTGCAGGGTGGGGCGGAACTCGATGCTGGTCTGGAAGTAGCTGCAGGTCTCGCAGATCGATTCGAAGGCGCAGTCCAGCTGGGGCGGGCGGGTGCAGTAGCCGTTGCCGGGCAGGCGGTGGTGCTCGCGGCGCAGCCGGGCCATTCTGGGACCGATCGCGTCGGCGGGGAGCTGGGCGGGTTGGCCGTAGAGCGCTTCGACTTTCTCGCTGACGGCGAAGTACTCATCCGCCACGGTGCGGCTGGCGATCTTGGCGTAGCGCAGGGTCATGTCCAGGCTGCGGTGGCCCAGCAGGGCGGCGATAGCTTCCAGGCTCATGCCGCGGTTGATGGCCTGGGTGGCCAGTGTGTGGCGGAGCTGGTGGGGGTGGATGTGCGGCAGGCCGGCGGCGGCGCCGGCCCGGTTGATCATGCGGGTGACGGTGTGCCGGTCCAGTGGGCGGCCGTTTTCGCGGGGCAGCAGCAGCGGGTGGCCGGGCGGGACGTGGGCGGTGCGGTAGGTGTCGATGAGGGTGACCAGCTGGGGATGCAGCGGCAGGTAGCGGTCCTGGCCGAGCTTGCCGACCGGGACGTGCAGCCACGGCCCGGCGCCGATCAGGACCACGGCGCTGGCCGGGAGGCTGGTGTATTCGCTGACCCGCAGCCCGGTGCGCAGCAGCATTTCCACGGTGACGCGCACCAGCATCCGGCGGTCTTGCTGGGCGGCGCGCAGCAGTTTCGCGGCTGCGGCGTCGCCGAGGGCCTTGGGCAGCGGGCGGTCCAGGCGGGGCAGGTCGCCGGGGAACATCGGCACCCGGGCCGGGGCGTCGTCCCAGCCCCATTCGTCGATGCGGATGAAGAACATCCGCAGCGTGCCGAGCCGGTGCGCGATCGTGGACGGGGTCACGGCCGGCTTGTTCTGCCCGGGCCGGGCTGCCAGCCAGGGCTTGAACGCCTCGACATGGCGGCGGGTGATCTGGGCCAGGCCGGTGACGCCGGGGGCGGCCTCGGCCAGGAACGCGGCAAAGCACCGCAACGTCTGGTCGGTGTTCACCACGCTGCCCGGCCGCAGCACGCAGGCGATCTGCTCCAGGTAGCGGCGCATCGGCCCGGTGACGCCCGGGACTTCGGCAGCCAGCTGGTCCCAGGACGGCAGCAGCAGCGGCCCGCTCATCGGGCACCCGCGGCGATGCTGCCCGCCAGCACCTGGGCGTCGATGGCCTCGGCGGCCTTGCGGTACTGGGAGGCCAGCCAGTCATCGCCCAGGTGCAGGTAGATGCGGGTGGACTCGATCGAGGCGTGCCCGGCCTGGGCCTGCACCGCTTCCAGGCTCATCCCAGCCTTGCGCAGCTGGGTCAGGCAGGTGTGCCGCAACTGGTGACAGGTCGCGTGCTCCAGCCCTGCCCGGCTGCGGGCACCGTCGAGAACCTCATCCAGCCCGTCCGCCGACAGCGGCCGGCCACGCCGCGGCCCCTGGAGCACCACGAACACCCGGTCGGTGCTGGCATCGGCGGGGCGCTCGGCATCAAGGTAGGCGCTGACCTCGGTGAAGAACCGCGCCGAGACCGGGATCAGCCGCTGGTGGCCGCCCTTGCCCTCGGCGACGAACAGCCGCCTCTCGCCGAACCGCAGATCGCCCAGCCGCAGCCCGAGGACCTCGCAGCGGCGC